>NZ_JBIBVC010000007.1:0-498271 GCF_043080005.1 Streptomyces sp. NPDC015130
ACCGCCGCCGCGAACGGAACGATCTTCGCCTCCGCCAGCGCACGCACCGACTCACGGAGCATGTCGTGCTCCTCGGAGGGCCGATACAGGTCGAAGTCCTTGCCCATGATGTGGAGCTCCCCTAGACGCTTGTGGCACTGAGTACCCTCAGCAAAACACACTCAGTGCCATGACGCCAGAGCGCCCCGACGCTGTTCCGCGTCGGGGCGATCATGAGACCGTGTGGTCGGTTTTGTTCGACGGAGTGTGGACGCGAGCCCTACTGCTCCTCGCGGCGCCGCTGGCTCGCGTCGTACTCCGCGGCCAGCTGGTCGGCGCGGTCCTCGTTCAACTGGAGACCCGTCAGCAGCGCCGGCGTGCAGATGCTCGGCAGGAGGTACTTGAGCAGCACCGAGACCCGGTGGTTCAAGTCGTTGCGATTGCGCAGGATCTGGGACATCGTCTGGATGCCGGCGTATGCGCCCGAGAAGAGCTCGGCCACGTCGGACACGTCCACGTGGCTCAGGATCTCGCCCCTGGTCCTCGCGACCGTCAGGATCTCCGTCACCTGGTCGATCCACGCCGTGAAGGGCGCGGCCCGGTCGACCCCGGTGGCACCGCTGTCCAGGGCCAGCGCGACGCTCGCCCGGACGAGCGGGTCGCGCTGAAGCCGGTGGCCGAGCAGAAAGGCCTGGTCCGCGAGCTCCTGGAGCTTGATCGGCTGCGGGGACATCGGCTCGTCGAGCATCTGGGCGTCCAGCACACCCAGGGCGAGGTCTTCCTTGGAAGCGAAGTGGAAATACAGAGCTCCCTTGGTCACCCCGGCGCGCACCAGGATCTCGCCGATGGTCGTCCGCTCGTAGCCGCGCTCGGCGAAGACCGTGGCGGCCGCCTCCAGAATCGCCCGTCGGGTCTTGATTGCACGCGCTTGCTGCGCCAAGGCGCCGCCTCCTGCTGTCTCGCTGTCTGTGCTCACCGTGTGACGTGATGCGTTGAAAAGAAAACCGGACTGTACGTATTCTATGTTTGGCGGACACATCCGCTCAGGGGTGTAGGACGCAAGGGGGATCCATGGACCAGGAGTGGCGAGGAGCGATGACGCGCGTCCCCGGGGAGTTCGTCCACCGTGCCGACCCCGCGGACATCTTCCCCACGGACTGGACGCGGCTGGCCGAAGACCGGTTCTCGGTATCCGCCCGCTGGCCTGCTGCGCATCCCTTCTTCTCTCCGGTGACAGGGGACCGGCACGACCCTGTACTGGTGGCCGAGACGATACGCCAGGCCACCATGCTCGTCGCTCATGCCGAACTGGGGGTACCCCTGGACGAGCAGTTCGTCATGTGGGGTCTCGGCTACACCACCGACCCCGAGGCGCTCGCCGTGGACGGCCTCTCCTCGGACGTCACCGTCGACCTCGTCTGCTCCGAGCTGATCCGCCGCGGCGGCAGCATCCGGAACATGCGCGTCGCCCTGGTGCTCACGCGCGACGGCCGGCACCTCGCCACCGGCAGCGCCCTGACCCGCTGCACCTCGGCCAGGGCGTACCGCCGGATCCGCGGCGAGCGTCTGGCCGCGCTCGGCAGGCCGGTCCCGCTCATACAGGGCGTGGCGCCGCAGCTGGTCGGCCGCGAGAGCCCCAAGGACGTCGTCCTCGGCGTGGGTGCCAGGCCCGGACAGTGGCAGCTGCGGATCAACACCGGACACACCACCCTCTTCCGCCGCCCGAACGACCACGTGCCGGGCATGGTGCTCCTGGAGGCCGCCCGTCAGGCGGCGACGCTGACGACCGGGAGCACCGCGTTCCTGCCGGTCGCCATGGAGTCCTCCTTCTCGCGGTACGCCGAGCTCGACAGCCCCTGCTGGATAGAGGCCCGCGTCATGCCGTCCTCGGACCCCTCGACGACCCCCGTCGTGGTCGTCGGCCGGCAGGACGGCCACGAGGTCTTCCGCTCCGTGCTCACCTCGCCGGCACGTGACCTCGCGGTCGCCGGAGGCGGCCTCCGCGGCCGGCTGGCGGGTTGAGCGGGCCCGGCGCCGTGGGGCCTCGCGTACTGATCACCGGCACGACCGGCTTCGTCGGGAGCCGGGTCGCCGCGCTGGCCGCCGTCCGTCCGGACCCCGGCCGACTGCGGCTGCTCACCCGTCGCCCGCAGTCGCCCGGGACGACGTACGGGACGACGCCCGACCGCGTGCCCGCTCCCGAGACCGTCACGGGTGACCTCCGCGACGCCGACTCCCTGCGCCGGGCCTGCGAGGGCGTCGACGTGCTGATCCACTGCGCCTCGGCGATCGGCGGGGACGAGGAGCTGGCCCGCAGCGTCAACGACGAGGGCACCCGCGCCCTCGTCGACGCGGCCGTACGCGCCGGCGTGACCCGGATCGTCTCCCTGAGCACCGCCTCCGTCCACGGCCGCGGACCCTTCCGGGCCGCCGCCCCCGGTTCCCTGCCGCTCGCTCCCGGCTCGGCGACCAGCCGTACGCGGGCGGCAGGCGAGCGGTACGTCGTCGAGGCCGGCGGGGCCGTCCTGCGACCCCATCTCGTGTACGGCTCCGGCGACCGGCAGCTGGTTCCCGGCCTGGTCCGGCTGCTCGAACTGCTGCCGGGCCCGCTCGACGCCGGGGCCTCGCTGCACTCCCTGATCGACGTGGAGAGCCTGGCGGGCGCCCTGCTCGGTGCGGCGCTCTCGCCGCGGACGGAGCCGGGCGCGTACTACGTCAACCACCCCGAGCCCGTACCGGTGGCGGAACTGCTCGCGCCCTGCGAGGCGCTCCTGGCCGGGCGTGCGGGGCGGTCCCGGGCCGCGGCGGTGGACCTCGCCGAGGCTCACGAGCTGCTCGCCGGTCATCCCTTCGGCCGGCACCACCTGGCCATGCTCGCCACCGACCACTGGTTCGCCGACGACCGTCCGTGGCGGGAACTCGGCTGCGACCCGGGACCGGGCTTCACCGCCGGGTTCGCGGCCCACGCGCGGTGGTACCAGAATCTTCTCGACCCTTCCTGAAGCAGGACCCGAACCCCGACCGAACCGCCCCGCACGACCGCGGGACGAACCGAAAGAAGGCACCACCGACATGTCCCCGCTGGCCGGCAGGACCGCGATCGTCACGGGTGCGAGCCGCGGCATCGGACGAGGCATCGCGGAGCGCCTGGCGAGGGACGGCGCCTTCGTCGCGGTGCACTACGGCAGCAACGGCGACGCCGCGCGCGAGACCGTGCGGCGCATCGAGGAGCACGGCGGCCGGGCCTTCGCCTTCCGCGCGGAGCTGGAGGCGCCGGACGCCGTGGACACGTTCTACGCGGCGCTGGACGCGGGTCTCGCGGAGTGCGGGGCGGAGCCCGGCTTCGACATCCTCGTGAACAACGCGGGTGCCAGCGGCTCCGGCCGCATCCACGAGCTGACCACCGAGGTCTTCGACCGGCTGTTCGCGATCAACGTGAAGGCCCCGCTGTTCCTGATCCAGCGGGGTCTCGGCCGGCTGCGCGACGGCGGCCGGATCGTCAACGTCTCCTCGGCGGCGACGCGGATCGCCTTCCCGGACTCCGTCACGTACGCGATGACGAAGGGCGCCGTCGACACGATGACGCTCGCCCTCGCCAAGGAGCTGGGGCCCCGGGGGATCACGGTCAACGCGGTCGCCCCCGGCTTCGTGGCGACGGACATGAACGCGCGCCGCAGGGCGACACCGGAGGCGAGCGCCGCCCTCGCCGCCTACTCGGTCTTCAACCGGCTCGGGACACCGGCCGACATCGCGGACGTCGTGGGGTTCCTCGTCTCCGACGACGCCCGCTGGATCACCGGCCAGTACGTGGACGCCACGGGAGGAAGCGCGCTCTGAGCCACGGTCAGCCGACCGGGGTGAGGGAGCGGAGGAGTACGGCCGGCGTGCCCGCCGGTTCCAGGGCCGCGAGGGCCTCCGGGGTGGTCATGGTGGGCAGCAGGGTGCGCCATAAGCCGGTGACGGCGTGGGGCGAGAGCCACTCGCCGCTGTCCTGGGACAGGGTCACGAGCCCGATGGTGGCGGCGACGATCGTGCGGGCGAGGTCCACCTGACGCAGGCCGCCGGTGGCGAGGAGGCCCTCGTCGGCGGCCTCGGCGAGCCGCTGCTGCACGCAGCTCTGCCACTCCTGGCGCAGATTGAGCTCCGTACGGCAGTCGTTCGCGCAGCTGAGCCGGAAGCCGGCCCGTACGACGATGTCCTCGCGGAACAGGCCGGCGAGTGCGTGCGTGGTGTCGACGAGGTTCTGGAGGGCGTCCGACCGGTGGCGGTAGGCGATCCTGGCGGTCCGTCGCAGTGTCGTACAGGCCGCGTCCTCGACCGCCTCGGCGACGGCCGCCTTGTTCTCGAAGTGGAAGTGGAGCGCGCCGGGGCTGACGCCGGCGCCCACGCTGATCGCGGACAGCGTGGCCTGGGCGAAGCCGCGCAGATCGAACTCCCCGGCCGCCGACCGGATCAGCGCGTCGCGCGTTCGTGTTCCCCGCTCTTGTTTGGTCACCCACGGCTCCCGTAGCACCCATGCGTCGCGGCGGCACGGACCTGCGCCCCGTCACACCGAACCACCCGACGACCTCAAACCGACTGATTGGTATTCTACGAGGTTTCGTCGTAGTCCAAAGGCGTATCCCGGTTGTCGGATTTGCCTACCCCGGGCGGGTGTTGGCGAGCCCTCCGCAGGGGTGTCCGGTGCGGGCCGGGTCGCGGAGCGGGGTTCGTGAACAAACCGAGAGGAAGGTTTGTCGGTCCGTCGGTGGCGGCGTACGGGCAGGCGTTCCGGTCCGGACGGGCGGTCGCGCTCCCACGGATAAAGTGGGGCCACGATGACACGTTTCCGCGAGAGCGTCCGTTCCCTGCTGCGCGAGCAGGTGCTCGACGCCGCCTACCGCCTCGTCGCAGCCGAGGGCTGGGGCGGGCTGCGTATGACCGCCATCGCGCGGGCAGCCGGGATCAGCCGCCAGACGCTCTACAACGAGTTCGGCTCGAAGGAGGCCATCGGCAAGGCCCTGGTGCAGCGCGAGCTGGAGGGCTTCCTGCTCGGGATCCAGCGCGAACTCGACGCCCACCGGGGCGAACTGGAGGCCGCGGCCGCCGCCGGGGTCGGCTACGCGCTCCAGCAGGCCGCGGACAACCCCCTGATCAAGGGGGTCCTGGTGGCCGCGCGGGGCGGCGAGGACGATCTCCTCGCCTATCTGACCACGCGACCGGAGCCGGTCTTCGGGACGGCGATGACGATGCTCGACGCGTACGCGACCGAGGCCTGGCCCGATGTGGACGAGGAGTCGCGGGGTCTCGCGGTCGAGACGATCGTCCGGCTCACGGTCAGCCACATCGTCCAGCCGGTGGCCTCCCCGGAGGAGTCCGCGCGGCGCATCGCCCGGATCACGGCACGTACCGCGTACCCCGGCGGCCGCTGAGGCGCGGCCCCGGCGGCGGGTGTGGGGAGGGCGGCCCGGAAGGTCGACGAGGCCCGCTGCCGGACACGGGGGATCTCCGGCAGCGGGCCTCTGTTGAAGATTCTACGAGATGGTCGGGGCCGGCCCGCACACCGGGACCGTCCCGGTCGCCCACCGGTGGCGCCGCCCGGCAGTGCCCGGCCATGTCCGTGACGGGCGAAGCGCGGGGCGACGGGGTAGATCTCAGCTGAGAGACATGTCGCCGGCGACGACAGGGAGGCCGCCGTGGAAGGCAGAAGCAAAGGGTTCGTGCACTCCTTCAACCGTCTCGGCGGGTACGGCTTCGTCGTCCCCGTGGGCTCCGAGGAGCAGGTCTGGTTCAACGCGGAGGACATCGAGGGGGACGTCCGGACGGTCTCCGAGGGCCAGCAGGTCACCTTCGTCCTCGTCCTCGGCGACGGCCGCTTCGAGGCGAAGGAGCTGCGTCTCTGAGTCACCCGGACGGGCGAGCGGCGGCTCCGCGTTCGGTGCGTGGGCACAGGCCCGGCCGTGCCGTGCGCGGGGCTGCCTACGATGACCCCATGTCCGAGCGCGCAGACCCGCCAGACACCGCGGGCCCCGAAGACCCCACGACGGATCCCGCGGCGGATCGCGCGACCGGTCCTACGGCGGATGCCGTGGCCGTCGCCGGCGCCGTCCCCCGTCCGCACGAGCGGACGCCCGGGGCGCGGGAACTCGCCGCGGCGGCCGAGGTGTTCGCGCTCCTCTCCGACCCCACCCGGCTCCACCTCCTCTGGCTGCTCACGCACGGCGAGGCCGACGTCGGCGCCCTGACCGAGGCGTGCGGGGCCGCGCGCCCCGCCGTGAGCCAGCACCTGGCCAAGCTGCGCCTCGGCGGGCTTGTGCAGTCCCGCAAGGACGGGCGCCGTGTCGTGTACGCGATGCCGGACGGGCACCTGAAGCGGCTGGTCGTCGAGGCGATCAGCCGCGCCGACCACGTGGTGAGCGGCGAGCCCTGGCACGACTGAGGCCGTTCCGCCGGGGCCCGTTCACGTGAACATGTGCGCACTTGTGCACACGTCGGCTACGGTGAGGAGACGGAGAAGTCCGCCGACCGCCGTGGCCGACCCGGGGGCGTCCTCATGCTGTCCGTGCTGCGCAACCGCGCCTACCGGCGCCTCTTCACCGCCCAGGTCGTCGCCCTCGTCGGCACCGGCCTCGCGACCGTGGCGCTGAGCCTCCTCGCCTACGACCTCGCCGGGACGGACGCCTCCGCCGTACTCGGCACCGCCCTCGCGATCAAGATGGCCGCGTACGTCGGCATGGGCCCCGTCGTCGGCGCCCTCGTCGGCCGGCTGCCCCGCCGGACCCTGCTCGTCACCATGGACCTCGTACGGGCCGGGGTCGCCCTGTCCCTGCCGTTCGTCACCCAGGTGTGGCAGGTCTACGTCCTGATCCTGCTCCTCCAGGCCGCCTCCGCCGCCTTCACGCCGACCTTCCAGGCGACGATCCCCGAGCTGCTGCCCGAGGAGCGCGACTACACCCGGGCGCTCTCCCTCTCCCGGCTCGCCTACGACCTGGAGAGCCTGCTCAGCCCGGTGCTCGCCGCCGCGCTGCTCGTCCTCGTCCCGTACGACCGGCTCTTCACCGGCACCGCCGCGGGCTTCCTCGTCTCGGGCCTCCTGGTCCGCGCGACCGCCCTGCCCCCGTCCGCGCCGGCCGCCCGCGCGGGAGGCCTCCGGGCCGGCGCCGCCTTCGGCACGCGGCTCCTCCTCGGCACCCCGCGCCTCCGGGCCCTGCTCGCCCTCGACCTCGCGGTGGCCGCGGCGGGCGCGACGGTCCTCGTCAACACCGTCGTCCTGGTCCGCGACACCCTCGGCCGCGCCCCCGGTGACGTCCCGCTCGCGCTCGGCGCGTACGGCGCGGGCTCGATGACGGTGGCACTCCTCCTCCCGCGCCTGCTGGACGGCCCGCCCGCCGACCGGCCGCGCCCACTTGGGTGCCTCCTCCGCCCCGCAGGGGAACGGGCGCTCATGCTGCGCGCCGCCTTCGCCCTGCCCACGGCCCTCGGGGCGCTCGCACTCGGACTCACGCTAGGGGTCGGGGTCGGGGCCGGGGGTGGAGCGGGAGCCGGGGCGGGAGCCGGGCCCGGGTGGGGCGGCGGGCCGTGGTCCTGGCCCGCGCTGCTCGTGCTCTGGGCGGTCCTCGGCGCGGCGACCTCGGCGATCCTGACGCCCGGCGGCAGGCTGCTGCGGCGCTCCGCACGGAGCGCCGACCTGCCGGCCGCCTTCGCCGCCCGGTTCTCCCTCTCGCACGCCTGCTGGCTGCTCACCTACCCCCTGGCCGGCGGGCTCGCCGCGGGCGCCGGGCTCGCGACCTCGGCCGCCGTACTCGCCGGGGTCGCGCTGCTCGGTGCCCTGGCCGCGGCCCGCCTGTGGCCCCGTACCGACCCGGCCGCGCTCGAACACACCCACCCCGAGCTCCCCGCGGGCCACCCCCACCTCACGGCGGCGGGCGGCGGAGGCCGCCACGCGCACGACTTCCACATCGACGAACTCCACCGCCGCTGGCCCCGCCGGGAGGCGGCCTAGGGCGTGTTGCGAAAGTCCCGCCTGCCCGACGGCCCTTCGGGCGGCCGGCGCTACTTTCGCAACACGCCCTAGAGACAGGTCTCAGCGGGGGAGGCGCATCTCCAGGCCGTCGAGGACGACGTCCAGGCCGTAGGCGAACTTCGTGTCGCGGAGTGCGACGGGGTCGACGGGCGCATGGACGGCGGCGTCGGCGTACGCCTCGGTGAGGTGGTCGTGGCCGGCCGCGGCCTGCTGGGCGGCGGGCATCAGCCGAGCGATGAACTCGCCCTCGGTGTCGCCGGAGCGGGCGACCGTGGTGAGCCAGGCGGCCTCCGTCGTGCTCATCCCGATGACGTACGACAGGAGCGTGTCGATCGCCCGGCTCGGCTCCGGGAAGCCGGCCGCCGTGAAGAGGGCGGCGAGCCGCTCCGAGTACGACATCAGGTTCGGTCCCAGATAGGCGAGGCCCGCCTGGCCGAGGACGGACGAGAGCCAGGGGTGGCGCAGGGCCGTCGCGCGGAACGAGCCCGCGGCCTCGGTCGCGGCGGCGCGCCAGCCGGCTCCGCCGCGGGCGGCGTCCGCCGGAGGGACGGTGATCTCGGCGGCGACCTCGTCCACGGCGAGCTCCATGAGCTCGTCCTTGGTCGCGACGTGGCGGTAGAGCGAGGTGGCGCCGGCGTTCAGACGGGCGCCGAGCTTGCGCATGCTGAGCGCCTCGATGCCGTCGGCGTCCAGCATGACGACCGCCTCGCGGACGATCGCGGTGCGGCTGAGCGCGGGCTGATCGGGTGCGGACTGCTGCCGCGTCCACACGGACGGGACGGGGTGCGCCTTGGCGGCCATGGGCCCTCCTTCACTGCGTACGGCGTTCGCATCCAGCGTACAGGTGATGGGGTTGCGAACACTGTGCGCGCCTGCGTACAGTGTTCGCACCGAAGGAGATCGGCAAGCGAGAGACGGAAGTCGAGGGGGAAGTCCGATGGATACCCGCAACCCACGCCGCTGGTGGATCCTGGTCGTGCTGTGCCTCAGCACCCTGGTCCTGGTGGTCGACAGCATGGCGCTGACCGTCGCGGTCCCCTCGATGACGGAGGACATCGGCGCGAGCGCCCAGGACATCCAGTGGATCCTGGACTCCTACATCCTGGTCTTCGCGGGACTCCTCCTCACCTCCGGAAGCCTCGGCGACCGGTTCGGCAGGCGGAAGATCATGGTCATCGGTCTGCTGCTCTTCGGCGCGGCGTCACTGGCCGCGACGGTCTGCACCAGCCCCGGCGAGGTCATCGCCGCGCGGATCACGATGGGCATCGGCGGCGCGCTGATCATGCCCTCGACGCTCTCCATCCTCATCACCGTCTTCGACGAGGACGAGCGGCCCAAGGCGATGGCGGCCTGGGGTTCCGTGTCGATGCTCGGCCTCGTCGGCAGCCCCGTCCTCGGCGGGGTCCTGATCGACCGGTTCTCCTGGCAGTCGATCTTCTTCATCAACGTCCCGGTCGTCGTCCTCGCGGTCGTCGCCGCCCTCACCCTCATGCCGGAGTCCAAGGGGCCCTGGCAGAAGCCCGACCCGCTCGGCGCGATCCTCTCCGCCGTCGGCATGACCGCGCTGATCTGGTGGATCATCGAGATCCCGCAGCACGGCGCCTTCGAGGGCCGCTCGCTCGTCACCCTGGCCGTCGCGGTCGTCGCCCTCGCCGGCTTCGTGATCTGGGAGAACGTCACCCCCGAGCCGATGGTGCCGCTGGTCCTCTTCAAGCACCGCAACTTCAGCGGCGGTTCGCTCTCGCTGACCCTCGTGCAGATCGGCAACGGCGGCCTGCTCCTCGTCCTCACCCAGTACCTGCAGTTCGTCCTCGGCTACTCGCCGGTCAAGGCGGGCCTCGCCTTCGTCCCGCTCGCCGTCGCCGCCCTCGTCGGCAACGGCGCCGGCGCCGGACTCGCGGCCAAGGTCGGCCACCGCGTCCTCATCCTCGCGGGCATGCTCGTCATGGCCGGTTCCTTCGCCCTGCTGACCACGGTCGACGCCGGCACCGGCTTCACCGTCCCCGCCATCGCCCTGAGCCTGCTCGGCCTCGGCGCCGGCCTCGCGATGCCGGCCGCCGTCGGCGCCCTGATGAGCACCATCCCCGAGGAGAAGGCGGGCGTCGGCTCCGCCCTGAACGACACGATCCAGCAGGCCGGCACCGCGCTCGGCATCGCGATCCTCGGCTCGCTCCTCACCAGCACCTTCTCCCGTGAGATGCCGGCGGACGCCCCCGAGCAGGCCAAGCAGTCGATCGGTGGGGCGCTGGCCGCCGCCAAGGGCGACCCGGTGATGATCGAATCGGCCCGCGAGGCCTTCACCACCTCGATGTCCACCACCTTCACGATCAGCGCGATCGGCGTCCTCGCGGCCGCCGTCCTCGCCACCCTGGTCATGCGGGACACCAGGAAGACCGCCGGTGAGGCCGAGGCGGCCAAGACGGACGAGGCGGCCGAGACAGGCGAGGCGGCCGAGGCGGACGGGACGGCCGAGACAGGCGGGACGGTCGAGGCGGACGGGACGGTCGAGGCGGACGGGACGGTCGAGGCGGACGGGACGGACCGGACGGACGGGCAGGACGGTCAGGACGCCGCGGGCAGGGAGAAGTCCGGGCTCGCGATCTGATCCGCCCCGACGACCGGAGCCGGTACCCCCTCGGGGGCGCCGGCTCCCGTCGTACGGCGAAAAGCTTCCGCGAACAGCCGCGTCCACCCGCCCCCGCCTGGCACGCTTTCGTCCGTGACCTATGTCGTAACCGTGGAAATACGCGTTCCGGAGGGTGCTCCGGAGCTGGACGGGCTCCACCGCGTGGGAGCCACCGCCCTGCTGGAGCAGGGCTTCGCGTCGGTGGCCGGGATCGAAGGCGCCGACGGCATGGAGATGGACCTGTTCGACGTCGCCGTGGCCGTCCATCCGGGCGGGGCGATCCTGAAGGTGATGGTCGCGGCGCCGTCACTGGAGTTCGCCGAGGAGGCGGTCGGCTCCGTGAGCGAGGAGGTCCTGGAGCGCTCGGAGCTGCTGGCCGAGTGGACGGTCGAGAGCAGCGAGGTGCAGCTCCACACCGACGCGGCGCGCGAGAGCCTCGAAGCGGCCGACGGGCCCGGCGCCCCGCCCAGCGACCCGCAGGCCCGCCGGGCCCACCACACGGCGAAGCCCGACACCGCCGACGAGGCGGAGCGGGAGGCGCAGGACCACGAAGCCGCGTTCCGCACGCTGGCGGCCCAGCTCCGCTCCTTCGGCCCGGCGGTCTTCGGCGCCACGGAGCCGGAGACGGAGTGGGGGACGGAGCCGGGGGCGGGGCCGGCAGCGGAAGTGGGCGAAGGCTCGGGAGGTCCGGGAGGCCCGGGACATCCGGGCGAGGGGGACGAACTCCCGCGGGTCAGCCCCGGCAGCGCCGAACTCGCCGCCGGTTCGCTGGTCTACGGCGCGGAGGTCCTCATCGACGAGCTGTACGACGACGTGCAGGCGCTCGCCGAGGAGGACACCACCGTCGCCGAGTGCCAGGGGCACCTGTGGCACCTGGACCAGCTGCCCTCGCGCCACGCCCACCAGTACAACGAGCTCTTCGCGCGCCGCTTCCTGGTGACCGCGATCGCCCTCACCACCCGGTTCACCGACGGCAGCTTCCGGCGGCTCGGCTGCCTCGCCGAGGAGCTCGTGCTGAAGCTCCTCCTCGAACAGGCCCACGTCACCCTCGACCTGCACGGACTCCTGGACGAGGAGGTCGCGGCGGCCCTCGGGCGCTTCGCCGGGGAGGTCTACGAGGACATGGACTTCGCGTGGCTCCAGGACGGGGCGGAGGACGGCACCCACGGCCACGGCACCCACGGCCACGGCGCCCACGGCCACGGCCCCGACGGACGCGGTGCCGCCGGGGCGGCGATCGGCTTCGGCACGTGGTTCACGCCCTTCGACGACGCGCGGTACGTCCACCCGTACGCCCTCGACGAGACGCCGGAGACCGGCGTCCCCGACACGGCGGAGAACTGAGCCGCCCGAGGCCCGGCACAATGCGCTCATGGCCCAGTCCTTCCGGCAGTCCTTCCTGCCCGTACTCGAACGCATCGGCGAGGAGATCGAGGGCCTCGCCGGCCGGGGCCGCCCCGCCGACTACATCCCGGCTCTCGCCGCCGTCGACCCGAACCGCTTCGGGATGGCCGTGGCGGAGCTCGACGGCACGGTGTACGGGGTGGGGGAGTGGCAGCAGCCCTTCTCCACCCAGTCCGTCACCAAGGTCTTCACGCTCGCCCTCGCCCTGTCCCGGGAAGGCGAGGAGCTCTGGGAGCACGTCGGCCGCGAACCCTCGGGCAACCCCTTCAACTCGCTGGTCCAGCTGGAGTACGAGCACGGCATCCCCCGCAACCCCTTCATCAACGCCGGCGCCCTCGTCGTCACCGACCGGCTGCACCGGCTGACCGGAGACGCCTCCGGCAGCCTCCGCGACTTCCTGCGCGCCGAGTCGACCAACCAGGACCTCGACTTCGACCGGGACGTGGCCGCGTCCGAGACCGCCCACGGCGACCGCAACGCCGCCCTCGCCCACTTCATGGCCTCGTACGGCAACATCACCACCCCCGTGCCGACCCTGCTCCGCGAGTACTTCCGGCAGTGCGCGATCGAGGCGTCCTGCGCCGACCTCGCCGTCGCCACCGGCTTCCTCGCCCGGCACGGCATCCGCGCCGACGGCTCCCGCCTGCTCACCCGCAGCCAGGCCAAGCAGGTCAACGCCGTGATGATGACCTGCGGCACCTACGACGCGGCCGGCGACTTCGCCTACCGGGTCGGGCTCCCCGGCAAGAGCGGCGTGGGCGGCGCCATCATCGCCGTCGTCCCGGGCCGCTGCACGCTCTGCGTCTGGAGCCCGGGACTCGACGACCGCGGCAACTCGGTCGCCGGAGTGGCCGCCCTGGACCGCTTCACCACCATCACGGGCCTGTCCGTCTTCTAGGGCGTGTTGCGAAAGTCCCGCCTGCCCGACGGCGCCTGGCACGCACGCTCGCCGCGTTATCGGGATCACCCCGATACATCCAGTGTCGGGGCGACCCTCCGCCTTGCGATCGCACGCACCAGACGCCGTCGGGCCCGCCCTTCGGGCGGCCGGCGCTACTTTCGCAACACGCCCTAAAATGACCGTGCGCGTACGGATGCGGGTACGGGCGGAGACCGGAGGGAGGGGGCGGCATGATCGACCGGAGCGGAAACGATTCGGGCACCTCGCCGAGCAGGCGCGGCCAGGGGAAGCTGGAGGCACACGTCCTCTCCGTGCTCAAGGGCGCCACCGAACCGGTGCCCGTGGCCTGGGTGCAGGAGCGCCTCGGCGGCGACCTCGCCTACACCACGGTGATCACGATCCTGACCCGGCTGCACGGCAAGGGCGCCGTGGAGCGCGAGCGCGCCGGGCGCTCCTTCGTCTGGACGGCCGTGTCAGACGAGGCCGGGCTCGCCGCGCTCCGGATGCGCAAGGTGCTGGACGCGGAGGCGGACCGTCAGGCGGTGCTCGCCAGCTTCGTCACCACGCTCTCGAAGAACGACGAACTGCTCCTCCGTGAACTCCTGGCCGCCGACCCGGAGCCCTCCGACCCTGCAGCGCCGTCCGACTCCGCCGCGCCCTCCGGCCCCGCCGCGCCCCCGGACCCCTCGGATGCCTCCGGGGAAGCCGGCTGACACGTCCATGGGGTTCTTCGTCTTCCTCCCGCTCGTCCTCCCGCTCACGGCCTGGCCCGTCGCCCGGCTCGCCGAGAGCCGGCTCCATCCCCGTACCGCCACGCGTCTCCTCTCCGTCGTCGCCGGCGTCCTCGCCGTGTGCAGCACCCTCTGCCTCGGCCTGCTCATGATCGTCGGCACGGCCCAGCTGCCCGGCAACCCGCTGCCCGACGCCTGGTCGGACCCCGAGGTGCGCGCAGCCCTGCCCTACGACGAGGTGGCGGGCCGAGTGGCGATCCCGGCCCTGCTCGCGGTGCTCGTCTCCTGCGCCGCGGCGGTCCGGCGCCAGTTCCGCGCGCGCCGACGGGCCGAGGCCGCACTCGCCGGTCTGCCCGAGACCTCCGTGACCGTCCTGCCGGACGGCGCCCCCTACGCGTACGCACTGCCCGGCCGTCGCCGCGACCGGGTCGTCGTCAGCACCGGCATGCTCGCCGGACTGACCTCCCGCGAACGCAGGGCGCTGTTCGCCCACGAGCGGGCCCACCTGGCGGGGCGCCACCACCGACACCTCCTGACGGTCCATCTGGCGGCCCACGCCAACCCGTTCCTGCGCCCGCTCCGTACCGCCGTCGCCTACACCGCCGAGCGCTGGGCCGACGAGGAGGCCGCGGCGGCGGTCGGCAGCCGCCGCTGCGTGGCCCGGGCGATCGGCACGGCCGCCCTCCTGGCCCCGCCCACGACCACCCCACTGCTCCCGGCGGTCACCGGCCCCGGCCCCGTGCCCCGCCGGGTGGCGGCGCTGCTGCGCCCCGCCCCGGCGGCCCGCACCTGGCCGCCGCTCTTCACCGCCGTCGGCCTCGCGGCCTGGGTCGCCGCCTTCGGCGCGACGGCCTCGGCCCTCTCCTCGGCGAACTCGGCCGTCGCCCTCTTCCTCACCCTCCGCGCGGTCACCCCTCTGTAGCCCCCGCCGCGGACCACTTCTCGGGCACGACCCGGAAGAGGCCCCTCAGAGATCGAACTCGTGCGGCGGCAGGCCGAGCGCGAAGCAGGCCTCGCGGACGACGGCCTGCTCCGTCTTGTCGAAGTCGCCGTCGGCGCCGCCGATGACGATGCCTATCTGGACGACGGCGCGGGCCTCGGCGGGCTTCTTCCTCGCCTTGGCGATCTCCTGGAGCACGCCGACCCTGCCGAAGTCGAAGTCGGCCGTCAGCTTGTCCAGGTTCTCGTCGAACCGGCGCTGGAGGTCCGTCGCGTCGAAGTTCTGCAGGACCTCGTTGGTCGAGATGAGCTGGGCGACCCGCCGGCGCTCGGACGGGTCGATCGTCCCGTCGGCGGCGGCCACGAGCGCGCACATCGCCATGCTCGCGTCCCGGAAGGCGCCGCTCTTCAGGTCGTTCTTCCTCGCCACCAGCTGGGTCTGCATCCCCGATGCGGATTCCTTGATGCGGTCCCACAGGGCCATGTTCCGTCACTCCAGTCGTCGTCGGTTGTTTCTACGCCTCTGTAGAACGTGGTGGTGCGGGCGAAGGTTCCCGGGTGTGCGCGGCGTCAGCGACGCGTATGCGTCACGGCCCGATCCGTCAGGGCCGCGTCAGGGGAGACCCGGGACCGGCGGGCCCCGGGAATAGCGTCGAAGAGCCCCTCGGCGCCGCGCCGGGGACCCTGTTCCGTTCCTCGGGAGGAACCGATGACAGACGCTCTGTTCGGGGACGACGCCGAACCCTTCGATCTGCCCCCGGCGGCCGGACGGCTCTGCGTCCCGGTCCGGCCGAGCGCCGGCGGCTGGGCCACCCGCCTCTTCCGGACGCCGGTCGGCGGCAGGACCGCCGTCGCTTTCACCGATCCCGCACGGCTGAGGACGGTCCTGGGAGCCGCCCAGCCGTGGATCCTCCTCTCCGAACCGGCGCTGCGCGCGCTCACCGAGCCGCTGGGCGTCCACGAGCTGAGGATCGACCCCGCCTTCACCGCACCGGCTCCGGTCGCCACGGCGACGCCGGCCCCCTCCACCACCACCCCCGTGGCCGGGCCGCGCCCGCTCACCGCGCTCGCGAGCTGAAGGGAACCCCGGAGATGACCACCCTGCCCCTGCCCGCCCAGGCCCCCGCGGGTCCCCGCCCCGCCGACGCCGGAGCCGGCGCCCTCTCCGTCTGGCCCGCCACCACCGCCGAGCTGCCCCACGGACAGCTCCTCGTCGGAGGCGTACCGCTCACCGAGATCGCCGAGGGCCACGGCACGCCCGTCTACGTCCTCGACGAGGCCGAGGTCCGGGAGCGCTGCCGCACCTACCGCACGGCCTTCCCCGGCGCCGAGATCCACTACGCGGCCAAGGCCTTCCTGTGCCGCGCCCTGGCGCACTGGGTCGAGGAGGAGGGCCTCGGCCTCGACGTGTGCTCCGCCGGTGAACTGGAGCTCGCCGTCACCGCCGGCTTCCCGCCGGAGCGGATCCTGCTCCACGGCAACGCCAAGTCCCCGCACGACCTGGCGACCGCGCTCCGCCTCGGTGTGGGCCGGATCGTCATCGACAGCCCCGCCGAGATCGCCCGGATCGCCGCGGCGGTCGGCACCGGAGGCCGGCAGAAGGTCATGGTCCGGGTGACCCCGGGCATCAGCGCGGGGGGCCACCGGAAGATCCGCACCGGCTCGGACGACCAGAAGTTCGGCCTCTCCGTCCGGGACGGCCACGCCCAGCACGCCATCGCCCGGGTCCTCGGCCAGCCGCGTCTCGAACTGACCGGGATCCACTGCCACCTGGGCTCGCAGATCACCGACGTCAAGCCGTACCTGCTGGCCGTGCGCCGACTCGTCGGCCTCTTGGCCCGGGTCCGAGACGCCCACGGGGTCACGCTCCCCGAGCTCGACCTCGGCGGCGGCCACGGCATCGCCTACCGCCCCGGCGAGCCCGCCCTCGACCTCACCGCCCTCGCGCGGAGGGTGCGCGCCGAACTCGCCGCGAGCTGCGCGGCGGCCGGGCTCCCCGTCCCCCGCCTCGTCGTCGAACCGGGGCGGGCGGTCGTCGGCCCCGCCGGGGTCGCGGTCTACCGGGTCCTCGCGGTGAAGCGCACACCCGGCCGCACCTTCGTGGCCGTGGACGGCGGGATGAGCGACAACCCGCGCCCCGCGCTGTACGGCGTGCGGTACGCGCCCCGCCTGGTCGGCCGCGGCTCGGCCACCGGGCCCGAGCGCGTGACGGTCGTCGGCCGCCACTGCGAGGCCGGCGACATCCTGGCCGAGGACGTCCCGCTGCCCGCCGACACCCGCCCCGGGGACCTCCTCGCCCTGCCGGTGGCGGGCGCGTACCACCTGTCGATGGCCTCCCCGTACAACCTCGTGGGCCGTCCTCCGGTGGTCGCCGTCCGCGACGGACGTGCCCGGCTCCTCGTCCGCCGGGAGACCCTGGCCGACCTCCGGGCCCGCGACGTCGGCCTCTGAGACGCGCGCGCCGACCCGCGCCGGCGCGCACAGGCCCGCGTCCGTCGCTCGGGAAAGCCGCGGCGCGGATCGGGAAAGCCGCGGGCGCGTATCGGGAAGGCCGCGGCGCGTAGGGGACGCGTCAAGAGCGCGCCGCGGGGCGTATGGGGGGCGTTAACGGCGGCCGCACCCCGTCTGAACAGGGGTTTGCTCATCTCGTCAGAGAATCCGTTCTTCACTCAGGAGCTCACGATGGCCGACGTGGCCTTCGTCGTCACCACGCTCGCGGTCTTCGCGCTGGTGGCCTTCATCGCCAAGGGGGTGGCCAAGCTGTGACCGCCGAGAACATCGTCGGGCTGCTGGTCGCCGCCGCCCTCCTCGGTTATCTCGTCCTCGCGCTCGTCAAGCCGGAGAGGTTCTGAGTACGGAGATGAGTCCCGTCCTTGCTGGGGTCCTCCAGCTCCTCGCCCTGATCGTCGCGCTGGGCCTCTCGTACCGCCCGCTGGGCGACCACATGGCGCGGGTCTACTCCTCGGAGAAGCACCACCGCCCCGAGAAGTGGATCTACAAGGCCATCGGCGCGAACCCGAACGTCGAGATGCGCTGGCCCGCGTACCTGCGCGGCGTCCTCGCGTTCTCCGCGGTGAGCGTCCTCTTCCTCTACCTGCTCCAGCGGGTCCAGGGCTCGCTGCCCGGCTCGCTCGGCTTCGTCTCCATCGACCCGGACCAGGCGTTCAACACGGCCGCCTCGTTCGTGGCGAACACCAACTGGCAGTCTTACTACGGCGAGCAGGCCATGGGCCACGTCGTGCAGACCGGCGGCCTCGCGGTGCAGAACTTCGTCTCCGCGGCCGTCGGCATCGCGGTCGCGGTGGCCCTGGTGCGCGGCTTCGCCCGGTCCCGCACCGGCGAGCTGGGCAACTTCTGGGCCGACCTGGTCCGCGGCACGGTCCGCATCCTGCTCCCGATCTCCGTGATCGGTGCGCTGGTGCTCGTCGCCTGCGGCGCGATCCAGAACTTCTCGGGCATCCACGAGGTCGGCCAGTTCACCGGCGGCACCCAGCAGTGGAACGGCGGTGCGGTGGCCTCGCAGGAGGTCGTCAAGGAGCTGGGTACGAACGGCGGCGGCTACTTCAACGCCAACTCGGCCCACCCCTTCGAGAACCCCGACGGCCTCTCCAACCTCTTCGAGGTCTACCTGATCCTGCTCATCCCGTTCGCCCTGACCCGGACCTTCGGCCGCATGGTCGGCTCGCTCCGGCAGGGGTACGCGATCCTCGGCACGATGGCCACCATCTGGCTCGCCTTCACGGGCCTGATGATGTGGACCGAGTTCGCCCACAACGGCCCGGCGTTCGACCTCGCCGGTGGGGCGATGGAGGGCAAGGAGACCCGGTTCGGGATCGGCGGCTCGTCGATCTTCGCCGTGGCGACCACGCTCACCTCCACCGGTGCGGTGAACTCCTTCCACTCCTCGTACACCGGATTCGGCGGCGGCATCACGATGCTGGGCATGCAGCTCGGCGAGATCGCGCCCGGCGGTGTCGGCTCCGGCCTCTACGGCATGCTGATCATGGCGGTCATCGCCGTGTTCATCGCCGGTCTGATGGTCGGCCGCACCCCCGAGTACCTGGGCAAGAAGATCGGCACCCGCCAGATCACGTTCGCTGCCTGCTACATCCTGATCACCCCGGCGCTCGTCCTCGGCTTCACCGCCGCCGCGATGGCCCTGGACACCCCGGCGAACTCGATGACGAACTCCGGCGCGCACGGCTTCTCCGAGATCCTGTACGCCTACACCTCCGGCGCCAACAACAACGGCTCCGCGTTCGCGGGCCTCAACGCCGACACACAGTGGTTCAACTCGACCATCGGCATCGCGATGCTCCTCGGCCGCTTCCTGCCGATGGCTTTCGTCCTCGCCCTGGCCGGCTCGCTCGCCGAGCAGACGCCGGTGCCCGAGACGGCCGGCACGCTCCGGACCGAGAAGCCGCTGTTCACGGGCCTCCTGGTCGGCACGATCATGATCATCACCGGTCTCACCTACTTCCCGGCCCTCGCGCTGGGACCGCTCGCCGAAGGGCTCGCAGCATGAGCACCATCACCCCCACCCGGCCCCCGCGACCGGAGGCGCCGACCGACGGACCGGCCGGGGCCGGACGCGTCGGCGGCGGACTGTTCGACCCGAAGCAGCTGGTGACGTCCTTCCCGGACGCGCTGCGCAAGCTCGACCCCCGGGTCATGGTCAAGTCCCCGGTCATGTTCGTCGTCCTCGTCGGCTCCGTCGTCACCACCGCCCTCGCCGCCGCGAACCCGGGCGACTGGTTCGGCTGGGCGATCACCGCGTGGCTGTGGCTGACCACGGTCTTCGCCAACCTGGCGGAGGCGGTCGCCGAGGGCCGCGGCAAGGCCCAGGCGGACACCCTGCGCAGGGCCAAGACCGACACCGTCGCCCGCCGCCTGACGAAGACGGGCGAGGAGGAGGTGCCCGGCACCGAGCTGCGCATCGGCGACCTGGTGGTCTGCGAGGCAGGCGACGTCATCCCCGGTGACGGTGACGTCGTCGAGGGCGTCGCCTCCGTCGACGAGTCCGCCATCACCGGAGAGTCCGCCCCCGTCATCCGCGAGTCCGGCGGCGACCGGTGCGCGGTGACGGGCGGGACGAAGGTGCTGTCGGACAGGATCGTCGTGAAGATCACGACGAAGCCCGGCGAGACCTTCATCGACCGGATGATCAACCTGGTCGAGGGCGCGGCCCGGCAGAAGACCCCCAACGAGATCGCCCTCAACATCCTGCTCGCCTCCCTCACGATCGTCTTCCTGCTCGCGGTCGTGACGCTCAAGCCGTTCGCGATCTACGCGGGCGCCGACGAGCAGACCTCGCTCATCGTCCTCACGGCCCTGCTGGTGTGCCTGATCCCCACGACGATCGGCGCGCTGCTCTCCGCGATCGGCATCGCGGGCATGGACCGGCTCGTGCAGCGGAACGTCCTCGCGATGTCCGGCCGTGCCGTGGAGGCGGCCGGAGACGTGTCGACGCTGCTGCTCGACAAGACGGGCACGATTACCCTCGGCAACCGCCAGGCCGCCGAGTTCGCCCCGGTCGCCGGGACGACGGAGGCCGAACTGGCCGACGCGGCCCAGCTGTCCTCCCTCGCCGACGAGACGCCCGAGGGCCGCTCGATCGTGGTCCTCGCCAAGGAGCGGTACGGCCTCCGGGAGCGCCACCAGGGCGAGCTCGCCGGCGCCGGGTGGATCGAGTTCACCGCCCAGACCCGGATGTCGGGTGTGGACGTCGAGGGCCGGAAGATCCGCAAGGGTGCGACGGGTTCGGTCGTCGCCTGGGTGCGGGAGCAGGGCGGCACCGTCGCCGAGGACGCGCAGGCGCTCACGGACCGGATCTCCGAGGCCGGCGGCACCCCGCTCCTCGTGGCCGTGGAGGACGGCAGGGGCGCGCGCGTCCTCGGCGTCATCCACCTGAAGGACGTGGTCAAGGAGGGCATGCGGGAGCGGTTCGACGAACTGCGCCGCATGGGCATCAGGACGGTCATGATCACGGGCGACAACCCGCTGACCGCGAAGGCCATCGCCGAGGAGGCGGGTGTCGACGACTTCCTCGCCGAGGCCACCCCCGAGGACAAGATGGCCCTCATCAAGCGCGAGCAGGCCGGCGGCAAGCTCGTCGCGATGACCGGCGACGGCACCAACGACGCCCCCGCCCTGGCCCAGGCCGACGTCGGCGTCGCGATGAACACGGGCACGTCGGCCGCGAAGGAGGCCGGCAACATGGTCGACCTCGACTCCGACCCGACCAAGCTCATCGAGATCGTCGAGATCGGCAAGCAACTCCTCATCACCCGAGGCGCTCTGACGACCTTCTCGATCGCCAACGACGTGGCCAAGTACTTCGCGATCATCCCCGCCATGTTCGCCGTCGCCTACCCGTCCCTCGACAAGCTCAACATCATGGGCCTGGCCTCGCCCGAGTCCGCGATCCTCTCGGCGGTCATCTTCAACGCCCTGATCATCGTCGCCCTCGTGCCGCTGGCGTTGAAGGGCGTCCGCTACCGGCCGTCCAGCGCCGACTCGATGCTCCGCCGCAACCTCGGGGTCTACGGACTCGGCGGCCTCGTCGCCCCGTTCCTCGGCATCAAGCTCATCGACATGCTCCTCACCCTCATCCCCGGAATCGGCTGACCGATCATGAACAACTCCGTAGGAAACACGGGCCGTGTCCTGTGGGCGGGCCTGCGCGCCCTCCTCGTCCTCACCGTGATCACCGGCGTCCTCTACCCGCTCGCCGTCACCGGCATCGCCCAACTCGCCTTCCCCGGAAAGGCGAACGGCTCCGAGATCAAGGACGCGAGCGGCCGGGTCGTCGGCTCGGAACTCATCGGCCAGAGGTACGACCTGCCGCTGAAGGAAGGGGAGGAGACGGCGGCGCCGGACCTCCGCTGGTTCCAGCCCCGCCCGTCGAACGGCCTGGGCACCAACAGCGTCAACACCCAGTACAAGCTGATCCTCTCCGGCGCCACCAACCGCTCGGGCGACAACGAGGACCTGATCCAGTGGGTCAAGGACGCCAAGGCCGCCGTGATCAAGGACAACTCGACGGCCTCGTACACCGTGCGGCCGTCGGACGTCCCGGCGGACGCGGTGACCTCCTCCGGCTCCGGCCTGGACCCGCACATCTCGCCGGAGTACGCGAGCCTCCAGGTCCATCGGATCGCCGAGCGGAACCACCTGACCGTCGCCCGGGTCGACCGGCTCGTCGCCGACCACACGGACGGCCGCGTCCTCGGCTTCATCGGCGAGCCGCGGGTCAACGTGCTCCGACTCAACGTCGCCCTCAAGGAGCTGACGTCGAGTTAGGAGCGGGCGCCGAGGCGGCCTCAGAGGGCGCGGCGGCACCTCGCGGCGACCGAGGCGATCCACGCCATCGCCGTGATCGCTCCGACGGCGAGGGTGAGCGTGCCGGCCGTGCCGCCGCCCATCGCCCAGCCGTTCCCGAGCAGCAGCGCCGTACCGGCGATCCGGGAGCCGACGGCGTGCCTCCGCAGCCCGGCACGGCCGAAGTGGCGGCCCAGGACGTAGCAGGCGGCGATCAGCGCCGTGAACGTGACCGAACCGGCGACGAAGTGGGCGTAGCTCTGCCACGACAGGGCGGCGGGCATCCCCTCGGGCGTACCCACGGGGAAGCCGTCGGCCGGGTCCATCACGAACACGCCCGCCGCGATCATGCCGAAGCCGCTGATCCGTACGAGCCGGGGCGCCCACGTGCCGCCGGGCGTGCCCCGCAGGGCCCGGCGCAGACCGCCGGCCCCGATGACGGTCAGGACGCCTGCAAGGACGAAGTTGGTGATCTGGATCCACCCGAGGGACCCGTTGCTGAGGGCGCTCAGCGGGTGGCGGGTGATGTCGTACCCGTCGCGGGTGGCCGCCTGGGTGAGCGACACGAGGGCCCACAGCGGCTGCGCCACCGCGGCCACCGTGAGCAGGGAGCGGGTGGTGGTACGGGAGAGGGCGGGGGCGACGGTGGTCGTCGTGCCGGGGGCGGGCTGCGTGGCGGTGGTGGCCATGGCGGGGACTCTCTTCCGGTGGGCGGGGCGGTTGCTTCTCGCTGACACGTCGAACCAGGCATGTGACAGGGAACGCTGCTATTCCCTGTCACATGATGCTGTTCGACGCTTGGGCAGAAGCACTTCACCGAGCGAGAAGCACGTCATCGACCGCGAAGTGCTTCACCGACCGCGAAGCGCTTCACCGACGAAGCACGTCACCGACCGAGAGGCACGAGATCCCATGCGCTACCTGATGACGACCAAGCCGTCCGACACCGCCCCCGACGAGAAGCTGTTCGCGGAGATGGGCCGCTTCGTCGAGGAACTGACGGCAGCCGGCGTGCTGCTGGCGACCGGCGGTCTGGAGCCGGGCGGCGTCCGGGTGACGTCCTCCGGGGACGAGATCACCGTGACGGACGGGCCCTTCGCCGAGGCCAAGGAGGCCGTCGCCGGCTTCGCGCTGATCGAGGTCCGCTCCCAGGAGGAGGCCATCGAACTGGCCCGCCGCTTCCGCCGGATCGTCGGGGACGGCGAGAGCGTGGTCCAGCAGGTCTTCGGCCCCTGACCACGGTCGGCGCCCGGCACGGCTTGCGAGCGAGCCGCGCCGGGTGCTGTGATCGTTCCTGTGCTGCCGGACGTTCACCGCACGGTCGATGCGGCCTGGAAACTGGAGTCGGCGAAGATCGTCGCCTCGCTCACCCGCATGGTGCGCGACGTCGGTCTCGCCGAGGAGCTGGCTCAGGACGCCCTCGTCGCCGCCCTCGAACAGTGGCCCGTCTCCGGCGTCCCCGACAACCCCGGCGCCTGGCTGACGACCACAGCCAAGCGGCGCGCCCTCGACCACCTCCGCCGCGCCCAGCGCCTCGAACGCAAGCAGGAGCAGCTCGCCCACGAGCTGGGGCAGCGTCAGGACCGGCAACAGGGCCCCGACGCACGGCCCGACGACGAGCCGGACGACGTCCTCCGCCTCCTCTTCCTCTCCTGCCACCCCGTCCTGCCCACCGAGGCCCGCGCCGCCCTCACGCTCCGCCTGCTCGGCGGCCTGACAACCGAGGAGATCGCGCGCGCCTTCCTCGTCACCGAGACGGTGATCACCCAGCGCGTCGCCACGGCCAAGCGGACACTGGCCGAGGAGAACCTCTCCTTCGAGCTGCCCGACGGCGACCACCTGGCCGAACGGCTCTCCTCGGTCCTCGAAGTCGTCTACCTGATCTTCAACGAGGGGTACTCGGCCACCTCGGGCGACGACCTGATGCGCCCCGGACTCTGCCTGGAGGCCCTCCGCCTCGGCCGCCTCCTCGCCGAACTGGCCCCACGGGAACCCGAAGTGCACGGGCTGGTCGCACTGATGGAGATCCAGGCCTCCCGCGCCGCCGCGCGCACCGGGCCCTCCGGCGAGCCCGTCCCCCTGCACGAGCAGAACCGGGGCCGCTGGGACCAGCTGCTCATCCGCCGCGGCTTCACCGCGATGCTGAAGGCCCGGGACGCGGGCGGCGCCCCCGGCCCGTACACGCTCCAGGCGGCGATCGCCGTGTGCCACGCGCAGGCGAGGAGCGCGGAGGACACCGACTGGGCGCGGATCGCCGCCCTGTACGAGGCCCTGACCAGCGTCCTGCCGACCCCCGTCGTCCGGCTGAACCGCGCCGTCGCGGTCGGCAAGGCGTACGGCCCGCAGGCGGGTCTCGACCTGGCCGACGCCCTCCTCACCGATCCGGTGCTGCGCGACTACCACCTCCTGCCCGGCGTCAGGGGCGACCTGCTGGCCGGGCTCGACCGCTTCGACGAGGCCCGCGTCGAGTTCCGGCGGGCGGCCTCCCTCGCACGGAACGCCGCCGAGCGGTCCTTCCTGGAGCGGCGCGCGGACGAGCTCGGCACCGCCGCTCCGGCCGGCCCCGTCCTGGGGCGGGCGGCCGAGGAGTTCCTGGGCCGCGACGAGCTGGACCCCGCGACGAGCCGCTCGTACGGGCAGACGCTGCGCCGCCTCCGCCGCACCCTCGGCGACCAGCAGCCGCTGGCGTCGCTCACGGCGGACCAGGTGGCGCGGGTGTTCGCGACGGCCTGGGGCGAGGCGGCGCCCGCGACCTGGAACCGGCACCGTGCGGCCGTCCGCTCCTTCGGGGCCTGGGCCTCCCTGGACGACCTCACCACCGGGCTCGACCGCCGCACCGGGACCCGCCCCCGCGCGCGGCCCCTCGACCCCGCGCAGCTCGACGCGGTCTGGAGCCTCCCGGACCTGCCGCTGCGTGAGGAGACGCTGTGGCGGCTGCTGCACGAGTCGGGCGCCGGGGTGACGGCGGTGCTCGCCCTGAACGTCGAGGACCTGGACCTGGACGACCGACGTGCCCGGACGCGTACGAGGAGCCGTACACCTGCCGGTACCCCGGCCCCCGCCCGCTCCCGTGGCGACTGGGTGGGCTGGCGGTCCGGAACGGCCCGGCTCCTGCCCCGGCTGCTCGCCGGCCGGACCCGCGGCCCGGTCTTCCTCTCCGACCGCCGCCCCGGCCCGGCCCGTACCCCCGAGGCGGCCGACCTCTGCCCGGACACGGGCCGCCGCAGGCTCTCCTACGAGCGGGCCGAGTACCTCTTCAAGCAGGCCACCGTCCCCCTGGACCCGGCCCGCGACGGCTACACCCTGCGCCGGCTCAGGCCGGACCCCCGGGATCGCTGACCGGCGCCCGTCGGCGCGCCGGGCCGAGGGCCAGGACCGGCGCGGCGGCGATGAGCAGAGCTAGGGCCCCGTAGCCGTACGTGAGGGTCGACAGCGTGGCGACGCCGGCGACGAGCAACGGACCGCCGGCGTCGCCGAGTTCGCGGCCGAGCTCGGCGGAGCCCATGGTCTGGCCGAGCCGCTCCTCAGGGGTGGAGGCGGCGAGCGCGGCGAAGCCGAGCGGGGTGATCAGGCCCGTGCCCGAGCCGATGAGGGCAGCGGCGAGCAGGATGCCGGCCAGGCCCGGGAGCATGGCCGCCGCGAGCCCCGCCCCGGTGACGGCGAGGCCGGTGAGGAGTCCCGTACGCGTGGTCAGACGGCCCGCGTCGAGGGCGCGTCCGGCCTTCGGCTGGACGAAGGCGGCCGTCGCGGCGAGGACGGACACGGCCGCGCCGGTGGCGACGGTCCCGAGACCGGCGGCTGCGCCGGAGACCGGCAGGAAGCCGACCCCGACGGAGAGCGCGGCGGTGGCGGCGGCGAGCGCGGCCGTCGGGGCGAGGAAGGACCGGTCGGCCAGGCGGCGCGCCAGGTCGGCCACGGTCTGCCGCCTGCGGGGGAGCGGCGGTACGGAGGGCACGGCGAGGGCCGCCCAGAGGGCGACGGCCGCACCGCACACGGCCATGACGACGAACAGCAGCCGCAGCCCCCCGGCCCAGACGAGGACGCCGCCGAGCAGCGGGCCCAGGGTGTAGCCGATCGACTTGTAGAAGCCGTAACTCCCGAACGCCCGGCCGTGCTTGGCCGCCGGGTTGAGGCGGGCCACGAGCGCGGAGGCGGACGGGGAGAAGGCGGAGGCGGCGGCGCCCTGGCCGAGGCGGGCGGCCCACAGCCAGCCGGGGCTGTCGGCCGCCGCGTACAGCGCGGACGCCGCGGCGAAGGCGAGCAGGCCGCCCAGGAGGACGGGCTTGCCGCCGATCCGGTCCGCGAGCGTGCCGAACACGGGCTTGAGCAGCACCTCGGCGCCGTCGTACAGGGCGAGCAGCCCGCCGAGGACGAGGAGGGAGGTGACGGCGTCCTCGGAGAAGCCGCCGAGGTTGGCGGCGATGCCGTGGGCACCGAAGGCGGTGGTGAACCCGGCGGCGTACAAAGGCCACATGGCGCGCCGGGTCTCCGGGGAGACCGGGGGAGCGGCGGGGTTCGGGGGCGGCGTCGCGGTCACGGCGTGACCTCCTCGTCGACGCCGTGCAGGGCGGCGAAGACCAGCTCGGCGTACCCCTCGCAGGCGGCGGCGCACCGCTTCAGGCGCTCGGCCGCCCCGGCCGCCTCCGGGGCGCCGAAGACGTCCCGGGCGGTCAGGTCGCGGTGCCAGCGGCGCAGCCGCTCCAGGCTCTGCTCCTCTTCCTCCAGCTCCGCCAGGGTGAACTTGGCGATGCGGATCTCCTTGGCGATCTCCTCCTCGAACTTCCCGCAGTCCGCGAGGAATTCGGCCCAGTCCGCGGACCGGGCGGCGGTGAACATCGCCTGGAGGCGGGCCGCGTCGGCCTCGCTCCGGCCCCCGGCCTCCAGCGTGACGGCCTCTCCGCCGTCGACGGCCCCGGCCAGCTCGACGGCCCGGGCGACACCGTCCGCGAAGGCCGGCACGTCGGGCACGGCCCAGACGCCCTGCCCGAGGGAGAGCGCGCCGACCTTCCGCAGCTCGCGCCAGACGGCGACGCGGTGCCGGGAGGGGGAGGCGGGGAGCCGGACGAGGAGGACGAGCCAGCGGACGCGGCGTTCGATGTCTGTCACGGCGGAGAATGTAGCACGCGTTACATCGGGCGGGGAGGTCACCCGAGTGCGGGGCAACCGGCCCCAGGACATGAGCCACGCGGGCGACCCGTCGGCCCGGGCTTCGGCAGGCCCGGGCCGACGGGTCGTCAAGGTCGTCTCGCGGCCGTGTCGCCACGACCGGCCGTGAGGCCGTCCGTCAAGGAGAATCCCGTGTCCCGAGTCCCACGCCTGGCCGCCACCGTCGCGGCCGCCCTCGCCCTCACCGTGCTCGCCTCAGGCCCCGGCGCGGCCGTCGAACCGGTCGTGACCGACCCGCGCATCGTCGCCCGCTTCGACTTCGCCCTCGGCCAGACGCCCGAGAACATCGCCCTCGAACCCGACGGCTCCGCGAACCTGACCCTGGCCTTCGCCCGGCAGGTCGTCAACGTCGACAAGAAGGGCGGGAAGCGGACCGTCGCCACGCTGCCCGCCGTCGAGAACCCGAACACCCCCGTCATCGGCGTGGCCGCCGCCATGGGCATCGCGCGCGCCCACGACGGCACGCTCTACGTCACCTACGCGACCGGGACGGCCGAGAACGGCGTCTGGCGCATCGGGACCGACGGCGGCGCGCCCGTCCAGATCGCGCAGCTGCCGCCGAACGGCTTCCCCAACAGCCTGGCCCTCGACGAGAAGTGCGGGGCGCTCTACGTCGCCGACTCGGTGCTCGGGACGGTGTGGCGGGTCCCGGCGGAGGGCGGGGCGCCCACGGCCTGGGCCACCGGCACCGCGCTCCAGCCCCTGCCCGCCCCCGACGGCCTCGTCGGCGCCAACGGCCTCAAGGTCCACAACGGCGCCGTCTGGGTCTCCAACACCGACCGTCGGACGCTGCTGCGCATCCCCGTGGAGGCCGACGGGGGCGCGGGCCCGATCGAGACGAGGGCGACCGGGCTCGCCTGGATCGACGACTTCGCCTTCACCGGCCACGACGACACGGTCCTGGCGGCGCGGATCATGGACAACGCCCTCGCGCTCGTACGCCCCGACGGCACGCACAAGGACGTCCTCGACGCGCAGGACGGCCTCTCCAACCCGACCTCCGTGGCCGTGCGGGGGAAGACCGTCTACGTACCCAGCGCGTCCTTCTTCACCGAGGTGAAGGACCCGAACCTCCTCCTCGCCGACCTGCGGAAGGGGCACGGGGCCCGCTGACCCGGCCGGAAGGCCGGGACGCGGGTCAGGCCGCGGGCTTGCCGGGCTGGTCGTGGGTGGCGCAGTGGATGCCGCCACCGCCGGAGGCGATGGTGTCGATCTGCACCTGCACGACGTCCCGGTCGGGGAAGTGCTCGCCCAGGATGGCCTTCGCCCGCGCGTCGGCCTTCCTGTCGCCGAACTTGGGCATGAACACCGAGTCGTTGGCGACGTAGAAGTTCGCGTACGTGGACACGAAGTCGTCGCCCTCGCCGGTGATCCTGTCCAGGTCGGGCTGCGGCAGGTCGACGATCTCGAAGCGCCGGCCGCGCGCGTCGGTCGCCTTGCCGAGCACGGCGCGGGCCTGGTCGGCCGAGCGGGACCAGGAGTCCGGGGGAGTGCCGGGGAAGGCCTGGTCGAGCAGGACCACGCCGGGCGCGGTGAACCGTACGAGGCTGTCCACGTGCGCGTCCGTGATGTCCTCGCCGCGGACGCCCGCGAGCCACACCACCTTCTCCACCCCGAGGGTCTCGATCAGCTCGTCCTCGATCTGGTCCCGGGTCTTCCCGCGGTTGCGGTTGTCGTTGACGATCGAGCTCTCCGTGACGAGGAGGGTGCCCTCGCCGTCGGTCTCGAAGGAGCCGCCCTCGGCGACGAGCGGCGCCTGCTCGCGGGGGATGCCGTACCGGGTGAGCAGCTTGCGGCCGACCTGCCCGTCGTTCGTGTGCTCCTGCTTGTTGCCCCAGCCGTTGAAGTTGAAGTCGACCCCGACGAGCTTGCCGTCGTCCTCCACGAAGACGGGCACGGTGTCACGCGCCCACAGGTCGTCGACGGCGAGCGGGATGACCTCGACCTGCCTGCCGCAGGCCCGCTGCGCCGCGGCCACCTGCTCCGGGCGGGCCATCATGACGACCTCCTCGTACTCCCCGATCGCGCGGGCGATACGGGCGATGTCCTCCCGTACGTAGGGGAGGTCGTCCTCCCAGACGGAGGCGAGCGCGGGCCAGGACATGAACGTACGGGTGTGGCTGTCCCACTCGGCGCCGAAGCGGCGCTCGCCGACGGGGGTACGGGAGGGGGCGCCGGCCGTGCCGCCGAGCGAGGGGTCTTCCGGACCGCAGGCGGTGGCACCGAGGCCGAGTGCGGCGCCGATGCCGGCGAAGGCGCGCAGGGCGGTGCGACGGGTGGGGAGGAAGTGGGACACAGAGTGCTCCGATCGTGGGCTGGCGAGAGTATCCGGCGGTGGCCGTGGGAGCGCGGGGACGCGGCGCGGTGACGGAATCGCGGGCCTTGGCTTCACGCTACAGCGGCCGTGAGGACGGCGGCTCGGCGGCGTGAGTGGGGGTGGGCCGTGATCCCACTGTGACACTGACTGGATTTTCAGTCAAATAGGCGAGGGAGGGGTCCGAGGGGGCCCGGGGAGCGCTCCGAGGGCCCGGGGAGCGCTCCGAGGGGCCCGAGAGTGCCCTGCTGGGATCGCGGTAGGGTGTTGGTGTCGATATTGACTGAAACTTTAGTTAAGAGGCACTCTCGGCGCGGGGCGCGCCGTGCACCCCATCGGCCCTGCCGTTCCGTACCGCCGAAAGAGCCGCCCATGTCCTCCCCTCAGCCCGTGGTCCAGTCGGCCCACCTGCCCCTGACGCCCGACGACCCCCGCGAGATCGGCGGCTACCGGATCCACGCCCGGCTCGGCTCGGGCGGCATGGGGGTCGTCTACCTCGCCCACACCCCGGGCGGCCGGCCGATCGCCCTGAAGGCGGTCCGCGAGGACTTCGCCGCCGACCCGGAGTTCCGCAGACGGTTCGCCCAGGAGGTCGCGAGCGCGCGCCGCATCCACGGCCTGTACACCGCGCAGGTCGTGGACGCCGGTGCCGACGACGTCGTCCCCTGGCTGGCCACCGCCTACGTCCCCGGCCCCTCGCTCCAGCAGGTCGTCGAGCGCCACGGCCCGCTCCCGGCAGCCGAGGTGCTGCGTCTCGTCGCCGGGATCGCCGAGGCCCTCCAGGCCATCCACGGCGCGGGCGTGATCCATCGCGACCTCAAGCCCGCCAACGTCCTGATCGCCGAGGACGGCCCGCGCGTCATCGACTTCGGCATCGCGCGCGCGGCCGACTCCACCGGACTCACGGGCACCGGCCTGCGGATCGGCACCGCCGCGTTCATGGCGCCCGAGCAGGCCCTCGGACACGCCGTGACGCCCGCGACCGACGTCTTCGCGCTCGGCGCCACGGCCGCGTACGTGGCCGGCGGCGTCCTGCCCTTCGGGTCGGGGCCCGAGTCGGCCGCCCTCTACCGGGTCGTCCACGAGCCCGCCGACCTCTCGCACGTCCCGGGGGAGCTGCGCGAGCTCGTCGGGCACTGCCTGACCAAGTCCCCGGAGCTGCGCCCCACCCCGGCAGAGCTGATCGTCGCCGTCCGGACGCACCTCGCGGCCGGCCCCGGTCACGACCTCGGCGGACTCCTGCCCTCCGGCGGGCACCGGCCGCCGGTCCTCGGCGGCTTCTCGCCGCACGACCGTCCCACACGGGCGGCGGCGCCCGCCGTCCCCACGCCGCCGCCGGCGGTCCACGTGCCCACGGAACGGGTCGCGACGGACGGCCGTGTGCCGGGCGGCGGAACGACGGGCGGCGCCGCGACGGGCGGACCGGACGGAGAGCGGGACGCGGCGCCCGCGCGGAAGAGCGGCTCGGCCGCACGCCGTGGCAGGCGTCGTGGCCGTACGGCTCTGGTGGCCGGCGGTGCCGCCGTCGTCGCCGGGCTCGTGGCGGCGGCCGGTGCCGTGTACTGGATGACGGGCGAGCAGGACGGGGGCGGCGAGGGGCCGGCCGGCGGGTACACGCCCGGCTACGCGGACGTGGAACTGACCGCTCCGGACGACGGCTACGAGTTCGACCTCCGCACCGGGAAGGTGGCGCCCGCCGAGACCGCCGTCTGGTACCTCGCCCGGGACAAGAACGGCTTCCTGCTCCCGGAGGACGCCGACGCCTTCGTCGCCGCGGGGTACTCGCTCGGCCCGGCCGACTGCGAGCGGGGGGTCGACGCGGAGCCGGTGACGAGCCTGCCGTTCGCGGAACTCGCCGACGAGCGGCCGTTCTGCGTGCGCAGCTCCGACGGCGAGCGGCTCGTCGTGGCGCGACTGGTCGAGGGGGGTGACGGAACCGGTCCCGTCACCGTCGTGCTGAGCCAGTACCGACGGAACGGCTGACGACGTGGGCGGGACCGGGAGGGGGTGCCGCCCGGAGGTCCGGATAGGGTTCGTGACATGGCATCTCGTAGTACTCAGATCCTGGAAGCGGCCGCCCGGGTGATCGCCCGGCGCGGGGTCCGCGGGCTCCGCGTGGAGGAACTCGCCGAGGAGGCCGGGGTCTCCACCGGTCTGATCTACTACCACTTCAAGGACCGCACCGGAATCCTGCGCCACACGCTGGAGTTCATCAACAGCCGCGCCGAGCGGTACACCGCGGCGCAGGACGCGGCGGCGGAGCCGCTGACCCCCCGCGAGGAACTCGACGAGGTGCTGATCCTGGAGCTCCAGGACACACCGGAGGTGCGGGAGAACAGCACGGCCTGGGGCGAACTCCGGGCCAGCGCCGTCTTCGACCCGGTCCTGCGCGAGGACCTCGCGCGGGCGACCCTGGTGTGGGTGCAGGAGGTGGCCGGACTCCTCGGCCAGGTGGAGCCCCTGGCCCCGGCGGTCGGACTCACCGCGTCCGCCGAGCGGCTCACGGCCCTGCTGGAGGGCCTGAGCATGCGCTGGCTGAGCGGCGGCATCACGATCGACCACGCACGGACGCTGATGGCGGAGGCCGTCGAGGTGGAACTGGCCCGGCTGCGGCGGGCATAAATCCGGCTCCCGGCTCCCGGCCCCTCGCCTCCGCCTTCCCTTTTCCTCGGCTCCCGGTGTCCCGGCACCGGTCCCGCTCCGGCCTCCCGCCCCGGCTCCCGGCCGCCCGCTCCCGCTCGTGGCCGCCCGCTCCCGCTCGTGGCTCCGCTCCGCACAAAGTCCAAGCGGCCGCGGGCGAGCGTCCATGTGCAGGGCCCGAGCGGCGCGCTTCTGTGTACGCAGCCGCCATGAAGGGCCGCGTACGGAGACCAGCCAAGGAGTCCCCCCATGCCAACTCCTCGAAGAAGCCTGATCGGTACGGTCGTCGCCGCCGTCACCCTCGCGGTGACCGCGGGCGGCGCCGAAGCCACGGCACCCGCTCCCGCACCCGTGCAGGCGTCGGCGCAGCCGTCCGCGAGCGCCGCCGCCTACACCGTCACCGTCGGCGCGAAGGGATCGTGGTCCCAGCCCGACGACACCCCGGCCGCCACCTACATCGACAAGGACGGCACCTTCTACTTCCAGCAGGCCCACGCGCTCTACGGATCGACGCAGCAGCGCAGGTGGACCTTCTACACCGGGACGAACTTCGACACCGCCACCCGGTCGAGCGCCCTCAGCGACGCCGTGAACCCGGCGAACGCCAACGACCGCAACAACGACACGACATGGCGGTGCAACAACAGCCCGACCGGACGGGATTCCACCTACGCGCCGACCGGATCGTCGTACTCCCAGCGGAACTTCTGCGACCTGGCGGGAGTGTGGGTCGACCCGGACACCGGTGACTGGTACGGCCTCGTCCACAACGAGTTCACCCCCCAACCCTTCGGCGACGGCGTCCACTTCGACGGCATCGACTACGCGGTCTCCACCGACCAGGGCAGGACGTGGACCATCAGGGACCACGTCATCACCTCCCCGTTCAGCACCCGGCGCGGCGACACGGCGGCCTTCCCGCAGCAGACGTACCACTACGGCGACGGCGACCAGCGCCTGTTCGTCGACACCGCCTCCGGCTACTTCTACGCCTTCTACGGCTCGCGGATCGTGGAGAAGGGCGGCGGCTGGAAGGCCTTCCACGCACACGTGGCACGCGCCCCCATCTCCGCGAAGATGGCGCCCGGTTCCTGGCGCAAGTGGTACGACGGGGCCTGGACCGAGCCCGGTGTCGGTGGCCGCGAGAGCAACATGACGCCGGTGACGGGGACCGACCCCGGCGGGTACACCCCCGTCGGCGGCGAGTACGACCCGGCCAACTCCGGCACCGTGAGCCAGCAGGTCGCGTCCGGCAAGATGCCTCCCACCTCGCCCCTCTTCGTCATGGACATCACCTACAACGCCCACCTGGGGCTGTACATCGGCGAGCCGCAGGCCGTCGACCAGAGCGGCAACGCGCCCCAGGAGATCTACGCCACCGACGACCTCAGCGCTCAGAAGTGGTTCCGCCTCGGCGACACGGGCAGTTACCGGAACGCGTCCTGGTACCGCTGGTTCCTCGACGGTGTGAACAAGACCGGCTCCGGGATCGTCGGCAGGAACTTCCGCTCCTACTGCTCCTTCGGCTGCTCGGGCGGCGCGTCCGGCGAGTACGTCAACCTCTCCGTCGACTCCTCCGCGCCCGCCGCCCCCGTCGACACGAGCAAGGCGTACCGGATCGCCGCCGCGGGCGGTCGTGTCCTCGCCCAGGCCGCCGGCGGCCCGGCCACCACCTCCGTACCGGCGGCCACCGGCGCCGCCCTGGAGTCGTGGATCTTCACCGCCAACGGCGACGGCTCGCACCGCATCGCCAACGCCGCCACCGGACACCTCCTCGGCGTCGACTCCGCCACCACGGGCAGCCGCGCCTGGGGCACCAGGCCGACGGTCACCCCCGCCCCGGCCGGCGGCCCCACCGTGGGCCAGCAGTGGTTCGTGATCCCCGGCACCTCCGCCGCGGACGGCTCGTCCGACGGCACGTACCGCCTCGTCAACCGCTACAGCGGCCTCGTGATCGGCCTGTCCGGCACCGCGAACCGCCTGGTGGAGACGACCCCCACCCGCAGCTGGACCGACACCACGGGCAGCGCGGTGGGCGGGGCGCGAAAGGCGGGGGAGCAGACCCTGACGCTCACCGCCGTCGGCCAGGCCCCCGTCGTGATCGCCGACGGCGACCACACGCTCACCGCGAGCGGCAAGGCGCTGGACAACCCCGGCCACAGCACCACCCCCGGGACCCAGCTCGTCACCTGGACCCCGAACGGCGGCGCCAACCAGACCTGGCGCTTCACCCGCGGCGCCGACGGCTCCTATCAGCTCGCCAACGCCGAGTCGGGGCTCTGCGCCGACGTCGACGGGGGTTCGACGACAGCCGGTGCCAAGGTGATCCAGTGGAACTGCACGGGCGGCGCGAACCAGCGCTGGACCGTGACGCGGCTCGCGAGCGGCGCCTACACGGTCACGTCCGTGAAGAGCGGACTGCTGCTCACCGCCACGTCCACCGCCAACGGCGCCCCGGTCACCCAACAGCCCGGCAACGGCTCGGCGTTGCAGCAGTGGACGATCACCTGAGGTGACCCGGGCTCCGACGGGGAGGCGGGCGGTCGGCCGCCCCCCGCCGGAGCGGCCGGCCGCCGCCCGTCCGTCACTCGTCCGTGTGGAATGCGCCGGGCACCGGCGCACGACAGGGGCCGGGCGCGCGCCCGGTGATCAACGGCGTACACACGGCCGCGGCAGGCGTGCGCCCCGAGCGCCCCCGCCGGGGGCGGCTCCGGCGCGCGCTCCCGGTCCCTACACTCCCCGCACATGTCGCTCTGGCTGCTCAATCACTTCAGTACCACCACCCTGGCCGTGGTCACCGTCGGCGGAACCGTCCTCCTGGCCGTCACCGGCAGCGTGCTGCTCCGCCGCAGGTACCCCTCGCTGATCCAGGGGGAGCACAACGACATGGTCGGGGTGACCCTGGGGATGTTCGGCGCGATCTACGGGATCATCCTTGCCTTCGTCATCGTCACCCTCTGGACGCAACTGGAGAGCACCCAGACCATCGTCGCCTCCGAGGCCACCGACATGGCCCTCATCGCCCGTGACGCCGCCGCCTTCCCGCCCGACGTCCGCGCCCGCCTCGACACCGCCCTGAGCGCCTACGTCCACGGGATCGTGGAGGACCAGTGGCCGCAGATGCGCGAGGGGAAGCCGAGCTACGGAGCCACCGCGACCCGGTTCCAGGCCGTCTTCGAGGTGCTTCAGGCGTACGAGCCGAAGACCGCCCGCGAGGAGGTCTTCTACGAGGAGGCCGTCGGCCACCTGAACGACGTCGCCGCCCAGCGCCGCGCCCGGCTGACCATGGCCGAGCAGGAACTGCCGCCGCTGCTCCAGGCCCTGGCCTTCGGAGGCGCGCTCGTCCTGATCCCGCTCACCTTCCTCTACGGCATGCGCAAGCTGCGGATCCAGATCCTCTTCGTCGGCTCCGTCGCCGCCCTCATCGGCTTCAGCCTGCTCCTGGTCTTCGTCCTCGACCGCCCGTTCGCCGGCGAGCTCAGCGTGAGCCCCGCCCCGTACCGGGAAGGAGCCCTCGCGCAGTACTGGACGACGGAGTGACCCCACCGGGCACACAAAAAGACGGACCGGGGCAGAGCGCCTCGGTCCGTCTCTCGTGCTCCGCCCACCTCGTCAGTCGGTCCGCTCCCCGAACGCGCCGAGGATGCGCTCCGCCGCGAGCGTCGCGGTCAGCTCGCCGTTCCTGACCAGCCGCTCGACGTCCGGGGCGAGCTCCCGCACCGCCGGATGGGAGTTCAGCCGGCCCAGCAGCTCGTCCCTGACCATCGTCCAGGCCCAGTCGACCTGCTGGTCCCGCCGCCGGGCGTCGAGACGGCCCGCCGCGTCGAGGATCGAGCGGTGGTTCTCCAGCCGCTCCCACACCTCGTCCAGACCGCTCGACTCCCTCGCGCTGCAGCTGAGCACCGGCGGGGTCCACACCGCCTCCCGGCCGTGCATCAGCCGCAGCGCGCCCGCCAGTTCCCTGGCCGCCGCGCGGGCGTCGGCCGCGTGCGGACCGTCCGCCTTGTTCACCGCCACGACGTCCGCCAGCTCCAGGACACCCTTCTTGATGCCCTGCAGCTGGTCGCCCGTGCGCGCCAGCGACAGCAGAAGGAAGGAGTCGACCATGTTGGCCACGGCCGTCTCCGACTGGCCGACGCCGACCGTCTCCACCAGGATCACGTCGTAGCCGGCCGCCTCCATGACCACGATCGACTCCCGCGTCGCCTTCGCGACGCCACCGAGCGTGCCCGCGCTGGGAGAAGGGCGGATGAAGGCCGACGGATCCACCGCGAGCCGCTCCATCCGCGTCTTGTCGCCCAGGATCGAACCACCGGTCCGCGTGGAGGACGGGTCGACGGCGAGCACCGCGACCCGGTGCCCGAGACCGGTCAGCATCGTGCCGAAGGCGTCGATGAAGGTCGACTTCCCCACGCCCGGCACACCGCTGATGCCGATCCGCCGCGCCCGGCCGCTGTGCGGCAGCAGCCGGGTGAGCAACTCCTGGGCGAGCACCCGGTGAGCGGGCCGGGTGGACTCCACGAGGGTGATGGCGCGCGCCACGAGCGCGCGCTTCCCCTCGCGCACGCCCTTCACGTACGTGTCGATGTCGATGGCCATGGGATCAGAGATCGTGTCCCAGGTCGGCGGCGAGCCGGCGCACCAGGTCCGCGGCCGCGTCCGGGATCACCGTGCCCGGCGGGAAGACCGCGGCCGCCCCCATGTCGAGGAGCGTCGGCACGTCCTGGGGCGGGATGACCCCGCCGACCACGATCATGATGTCCTCCCGGCCCTCGGCGGCGAGCTCCTCCCGGAGTGCCGGGACGAGCGTGAGGTGACCGGCCGCCAGCGACGACACGCCCACGATGTGGACGTCCGCCTCGACGGCCTGCCGGGCCACCTCGGCCGGGGTCTGGAAGAGGGGGCCCACGTCGACGTCGAAGCCCAGGTCGGCGAAGGCGGTGGAGATCACCTTCTGGCCCCGGTCATGACCGTCCTGGCCCATCTTGGCGACCAGGATGCGGGGACGCCGGCCCTCGGCCTCCTCGAACGCGTCGACGAGCGCGCGGGTGCTGTCCACGCTCGGGGACTCTCCTGCCTCGTTGCGGTACACGCCGGAGATCGTACGGATCTGGCCCGCGTGCCGCCCGTACACCTTCTCCAGGGCGTCGGAGATCTCCCCGACGGTGGCCTTGGCGCGCGCCGCGCGGACGGCCAGCTCCAGGAGGTTCCCGTCGCCGCCGGCGGCCCGGGTGAGGTCGTCGAGCGCGTCCTGGCAGGCCCGCTCGTCGCGCTCCGCGCGCAGCCGCCGCAGCTTCTCGATCTGCTGGGCCCGGACGGAGGAGTTGTCGACCTTGAGGACGTCGATCTGCTCGTCCCCGTCGACCCGGTACTTGTTCACGCCGATGACCGGCTGACGCCCCGAGTCGATCCGCGCCTGCGTACGGGCGGCGGCCTCCTCGATGCGGAGCTTGGGGATGCCCGCGTCGATGGCCTTCGCCATGCCGCCGGCCGCCTCGACCTCCTGGATGTGCTGCCAGGCGCGGCGGGCCAGGTCGTAGGTCAGCCGCTCCACGTAGGCGCTGCCGCCCCACGGGTCGATGACCCGGGTCGTCCCCGACTCCTGCTGGATCAGCAGCTGGGTGTTGCGGGCGATGCGGGCCGAGAAGTCGGTCGGCAGCGCGAGCGCCTCGTCGAGGGCGTTGGTGTGCAGCGACTGCGTGTGGCCCTGCGTGGCAGCCATCGCCTCCACACAGGTGCGGGTGACGTTGTTGAAGACGTCCTGCGCGGTCAGCGACCAGCCGGAGGTCTGCGAATGGGTGCGCAGCGAAAGGGACTTGGCGTTCTTCGGGTCGAACTCCTTGACCAGCTTGGCCCACAGGAGACGGGCCGCGCGCAGCTTGGCCACCTCCATGAAGAAGTTCATGCCGATCGCCCAGAAGAACGACAGGCGCGGCGCGAACGCGTCCACGTCGAGACCGGCCTCGCGGCCCGCCCGGATGTACTCGACCCCGTCCGCCAGCGTGTACGCCAGCTCCAGGTCGGCCGTCGCCCCCGCCTCCTGGATGTGGTAACCGGAGATCGAGATGGAGTTGTACCGCGGCATGTTCTGCGAGGTGAAGGCGAAGATGTCGGAGATGATCCGCATCGACGGCTTCGGCGGGTAGATGTACGTGTTGCGGACCATGAACTCCTTGAGGATGTCGTTCTGGATGGTCCCCGTGAGCTTTTCCGCCGACACCCCCTGTTCCTCGGCCGCGACGATGTACAGGGCGAGGACCGGCAGCACGGCGCCGTTCATCGTCATCGACACCGACATCTTGTCCAGCGGGATGCCGTCGAAGAGCTGCCGCATGTCGTAGATCGAGTCGATGGCCACGCCCGCCATGCCGACGTCGCCGGTGACGCGCGGGTGGTCGCTGTCGTAACCGCGGTGCGTCGGCAGGTCGAAGGCGACCGACAGGCCCTTCTGGCCGGCTGCCAGGTTCCGCCGGTAGAAGGCGTTGGACTCCTCGGCGGTCGAGAAGCCCGCGTACTGCCGGATCGTCCACGGCTGGTTCACGTACATCGTCGGGTACGGGCCCCGCAGGTACGGCGCCGTGCCCGGGAACGTACCGAGGAAGTCGACGTCCTCCAGGTCCTGCCCGGTGTACAGCGGCTGGACCGCGATGCCCTCGGGCGTCTCCCAGAGCGAGCCGTCACCGTCCGAGGCCCGCTTGGCGGCGGCGCGCCACTCCTCGGTGCTGCCGGCGGCGGACGGCGACCCCAGATCGATCCCGGTGAAGTCCGGGATCCCCATCATTCCCATCAGGACACTCCCATGCGGTCGAGGGCGGCGGTGAGCACGGCGACCGCGTCGCACCCCGCGAAGACGTACGTGTCGACACCGGCGTACGAGCCCGGCCGGCCGGCCAGCGCCACATGCCCGGCGCCGGCCTCCCGCAGCGTCGCGGCGGCGGACTCGGCCTGCTCCTCGTACACGGCGTCGCTGGAGCAGAGACAGGCCTCGGTCGCGCCGCTCTCCTCGAACGAACCCTCGGTGACGGGCTCGATGCCGCCCGCCTGGAGGAGGTTGGCGGTGAAGGTGAGGCGCGCCGTGTGCGCGGCGGCGGACCCGAGGGCCGCCAGGTAGACGCGCGGCCGGGCACCCGTCGCCGCGAGGTGGGCGTCGGAACGGGCGCGCAGTGCCTCGTACGCCTCGTCGCGGCGGACGCGCGGCAGGCCGCCGCCCGGCACGGCGGGCGCCGGCTCGCGCACCACGGGCTTCTCCGCCAGGTGCGGGAACTCGCTGACGCCGGTGACCGGTTCGCGGCGCTTGGCGAGCCGCTTGCTCCGCTCCGCCCAGTTGGCGGCGAGCTCCCGGCCGACCAGGCCCGAGCGCAGGGCGGCCGCCAGGCCTCCGGCACGCTCGATCTCCTGGAAGAACTCCCAGGCGGCCTGAGCGAGTTCGTCGGTGAGCGACTCCACGTACCAGGAACCGCCGGCCGGGTCGATGACCCGGGACAGGTGCGACTCCTCGATGAGGATCGTCGAGGTGTTCCGGGCGATCCGGCGGGAGAAGGCGTCCGGCAGGCCCAGGGCGTGGTCGAAGGGGAGCACACTGACCGAGTCGGCGCCGCCGACACCGGCCGCCAGCGTGGCGATCGTCGTCCGCAGCATGTTCACCCACGGGTCGCGGCTCGTCATCATGACCGAGGACGTCACCGCGTGCTGGCGCTGCGCCCCCGCGGCCGGCGCGCCGCAGGCCTCCGCCACCCGCGCCCACAGCCGACGGGCGGCGCGGAGCTTGGCGACGGTCAGGAACTGGTCGGCGGTGGCCGCGAAGCGGAACTCCAGCTGACCGAGGGCCTGTTCGACGGTCAGGCCGCCCTCGGTGAGCGCCCGCAGATAGGCGACACCGCCGGCGAGGGCGCAGCCCAGCTCCTGCGCGGTGGACCCGCCGGCCTCGTGGTACGGCAGCGCGTCCACGGTCACGGCCCGCACCTGCGGGTACGTCTCCGCGCAGCGCCGCGCCAGTGCGACGGTCCCGGCGAGGTCGTCACCGTCGTAGGCCTGTCCGGTCCGGGCCTCGGTGCCGAGCGGGTCGGCGCCGAGGTTGCCGGCGGCGGCCTCGGGCGCCACGCCACGCCGCTCGTAGAGCGCGAGGAGTTCGTCCGCGGCGGCCTGGGTCTCCGGTCCGGCGTCGAGGACGACCGGGGCAAGATCGAGGTAGACGCCCTGGAGGACCCGGTCGAGCTCGGCGACGGGCACGCCGTTCGGCCCGACGGCCAGCCACAGCGAGGTGACGCCGTTCTCCAGGTCGGTGAGGACCGCCTCGGGATCGGCCGCCACGTGCCGCTGGCGCACGTCCCAGCCGCTCGCGGTGTTGCCCTCCGCACGGCCGCCCCGTACGAACGGGGCGAAGCCGGGGAGGCCGGGATCGGGAGCGTCGTCGGCGGACGTGTACAGGGGGCGGGCGCGCAGGCCGTCCTCGAGGGCCGTGGACAGGGCGTCCTCGGCCTCGGCGTCCGGCACGTCCTTGCCCGACCTGCTCAGCACGCCCGCGACGAGGCGACGCCACTGGTCGTGGGTCGCTGCGGGGAACTCGGCGGCCAGGGAGAGGCCATCGTCAGGCAGCACAGTCATGCCTCGGATGCTAGGTGAAGCCCCTTGAGTGACAGCAGAGTGATCGACTGTGACCTTGACCTCTCCAGATCGGCCTTGCCCATGACGCGCCCGGCGTGATGCCCCGGACCTGCGGACGGCCGCGGCGGAGGCCGGTGGCGATCATGAATCGGGCGTCGGCGAGGCCGTCGGCGCCGCTCGTCCTCTCCGCCCAGGGCCGGGTGCCGAAGTCCGTCAGGTCCGCCTCGGCGCCGCCGGCCTCGGGGCCCTCACTCCCGCCTCGGGGCCCTCACTCCCTCCTCGCGGCCGCCGGCCTCGGGGCCCTCATTCCCCGGCCTGCGCCGTGCCGAGGAAGCGGATGTGGGGGCGGCCGCCCGGCTCCGGGCGGGTCACGGAGGCCCGGACGCCGTACACGTCCTCGATGAGCCGCGCGGTCAGCACCTCCTCGACCGGCCCGGCGGCCACCACCCCGCCCTCGCGCAGGACGACGACGTGATCGCAGTACATCGCCGCGAGGTTGAGGTCGTGCAGCGCGACGACGCAGGTGAGGCGCAGCCCGGCGACCAGGCCCAGCAGGTCCAGCTGGTGCTGGATGTCGAGGTGGTTGGTCGGCTCGTCGAGCAGCAGCTCGCGCGGCTCCTGGGCGAGGGCGCGGGCGATCTGGACGCGCTGGCGTTCACCGCCGGAGAGCGTGCGCCAGCTCCGCCCGGCCCGGCCGGTCAGCCCGGTCCGGGCGAGGGCGGACCGGACGGCGGCCTCGTCGGCGGCCGTCGCGGGCGACCACGCCCGCCGGTGCGGGATCCGGCCGAGGCGTACGGCGTCGGCCACGGTGAGGTCGACCTGGGTGTCGGCGTGCTGCTCGACGACCGCGACGCGCCGGGCGAGCGTGCGGCGCGGGACGGTGCCCAGCGGGTCGCCGTCCAGGGTCACGACCCCGGCGTCGGGCGCCAGCACGCCCGCCAGGACCCGCAGGAGGGTGGACTTGCCCGAACCGTTCGGGCCCAGCAGCCCGGTCAGCGTGCCGGGGCGCGGTGCGAGGGTCACCCCGTCCAGGACGAGGGCGCCGCCGGCCGTACGGGAGACGCGCTCGGCCCGCAGGCCCGGGGCGGCGCCCTCGGTACGCGTCGGAGTGCGGGTCATCGGGTGCTCCTGGTGCGGTACAGGACGAGGACGAACGCGGGGACGCCGACGATCGACGTCACCACGCCGACCGGCACCTCCTGCGGGTCGAGCACGGTACGGGCGAGGGTGTCGGCCCACACCAGGAACACCGCCCCGGCCAGTGCGGTCAGCGGCAGCAGCCGGGCGTGACCGGGGCCGGCGAGGGCCCGTACCGCGTGCGGCAGGACCAGGCCGACGAAGCCGATCGCGCCCGCGGAGGAGACCAGGACGGCGGTGAGCAGGGCGGTGACCGACAGGAGCACGAGACGGGTCCGGGCCACGGAGACGCCGAGCGTCGCCGCCGCGTCCTCGCCGAAGGCGAAGGCGTCGAGGGTCCGGGCGTGCCCGCCGCAGACCAGCAGCGCCCCGGCCAGGACGGCGGCGCACACGCCGACGTCGGTCCAGCCGGCGCCGGCGAGCGAGCCGAGCAGCCAGAAGAGGATGCCCCGGGTCGTCTCGGCGTCGGCGGCGGTCATCACCACGAAGGAGGTGAGGGCGGAGAAGAGCTGCATCGCGGCGACCCCCGCCAGGACCACGCGGTCCGTCGACCCGCCCAGCGTGTGACTGAGCAGGAGGACCAGGGCGAAGGAGCAGAGCGCGCCGAGGAACGCGCCGCCGGTGACGGACACCACGCCGCCGCCGACGCCGAGCACGACCACCGCGACGGCGCCGGTCGAGGCGCCGGAGGAGACGCCGAGGACGAACGGGTCGGCGAGCGGATTGCGCAGGAGGGACTGCATCACCGCGCCGCAGACCGCGAGTCCGGCCCCGCACACGGCGGCGAGGAGCGTGCGGGGCAGCCGCAGGTCCCAGACGATGCCGTCGCGGATCGCACTCAGCCCGGACGGCTTCCCGCCGAGGTGGGAGGCGACCACGGACCAGGTGTCGGCGACGCGGATGTCGGCCGGCCCGAAGGTGACGGCGAGGGCGACGGAGACGCACAGGAGGACGACCCCGAGGACCGCACCGGCACCGACGCATATACCCGTCTGCGTCTGCGTCTGCGTCTGCGTCTCCGTCTCCGTCTGCGTCTCCGTACGGGACGGGATCACTTCGCGAGCCCGTACGTCCGCAGGGCCGCGGCCACCTTCTCGATGCCTTCCACGGTGCGGACGGTCGGGTTCATGGCCTGGCCGCTGAGGATCACGTACCGCTTGCCCTTCACCGCCGTCATGTTCCGGGTGACGGGGTGGGACTCCAGGAACTCGATCTTCTTCGCGGCGCTCTCGGCCGACTGCGCCTTACGCGTCAGGTCGGCGATCACCAGCACGTCGGGGTCGCGGTCGGCGACGGTCTCCCAATTGATCTGCGGCCACTCCTCCTTGGTGTCGTCGAAGACGTTCCTCACGCCGAGCGTCCCGCTGACGATCCCCGGGGCGCCGCAGCACCCGGCCATGTACGGCCCCTGCGAGTCGGAGAACCAGTAGAGGACGGAGGCGTCGCCGAAGTCGGCACCGGCCCTGGCCTTCTCCACCCGCGCACGGAGCTCGCGCACGAGCTTCTCGCCGCGCTCCGGGACGCCGAACACCCGCGCCAGGTCATGGATCTCGCCGTACACGGCGTCCATCGTCAGCGGCCGGGTGCGCACGCCGTCGCCGTCGCCGCTGTTGTCCTTGCCGACACAGTCGGTGGGGGAGAGGTAGGTGGGGACGCCGAGCTTCGCGAACCGCTCGCGGGGCGCCACCCCGCCCTTGCCCAGGGTGTAGAGGAAGGAGGCGCTGACGAAGTCGGGCTCGGTGTCGAGCACCTTCTCGAACGACGGGTAACGGTCGGCGAGTCGGGGGACCTTCGCGTTCGCCTTCTCCAGCCCCTTGAGGACCGGGTCCGTCCACGTGGCGGTCCCCACCATGCGGTCGGCCAGACCGAGCGACAGCATGATCTCGGCCGAACCCTGGTCGAGGGCGACGGCACGGCGCGGGGCGCGGTCGACCTCGACCCGCTGCCCGCAGTTGTCGAGGGAGACGGGGTAGCCGGAGGCCGCCCCCTTCGCCGCCGGACCGGCGGGTGCCGGACCGCCGGAGCCGCAGCCGGCCACGAGGAGGGCACCGGCCACGAGGAGCACGGTGGAACGGACGGGGTGTGCGAGCGGCACGGAGGAGTCCTCTGCGTCACGGCTCATGCGCGGAGCCTGTCGTACGGTGCTCCCCGGGCGACGGTGTGCCGACCGGGGCCGCCAGCAGGTCTTCGGACTCGGGGTCGTCCGGACGGAACGCCTTCCCGGACCCCTCGGGACCCAGTGGCAGTTGCTCCGCCCGTCACCCTCACCGCTGCGCGTCAGCTCCGGATTCCCACCGGATTCCCTGACCCGTGCACATACCGCGTCGATATGTACAGAGGTACGACTGGCCCGGGCAAGCTACCACAGGGGTCAGGCGTCAGGGCGAGGTGACGGGGTCTCACCTGATCGAGTGAAGTATCGGTCACGTGATGTAATCCACTGGTAACGTTGAGTCACTTCGCAGATGACGGGCGGCATCGGGCGGGAGTGCCCACGGCCGCCCCGGTCCAGGGGAGACGAGTGATGGTTGACCTCTTCCGATACATCGAGCACGACTTCGCGGTACCGGCGCGGACCGACGCGATCGACGCCACGAACCAGTCCACGTTCCAGCAGGACCTGGAGGAGGCCGCGGGCGGCGGCGGGGGCGGCGCGGACGCGGGGCCGGACTCCGCAGTGGACGATCCGCCGCCCTCGCCGGCCGCTCAAGTGCGAGCCCTTGCCGAGAAGTTCCTGTCCGAGCGGTTCTCCTCGCCCACGGCCGATCCGACGAAACTGGGCCAGAAGCTCGGCGGGCTGGAGGCCGCGCTGGAGCAACTGCCCACGGTCAACACCCAGAAGGTCCAGCAGCTCGTCCAGGACGTTTTCGGCGCGCCCGTCGCGCAGGTGGTCGCCGGTGCGGCCTTCAAGAGCGACCTGGAGCTCCTGCAGAACGCGGTCGTGGCGGTGAAGCTCGCCACCGGATACGCGGCGGTCGACACCGCGACCGTCGTACGGCAACTCCGCGCCGCGTCCTTCCTGCGACACCTCGCCACCCCCGCCTCCGCCTCCGCGTCTCCGTCCGGGTCCGTCTCAGCCGCGGCCCCGCCCGGCGGCTCCGCCGCGCCCGCCGCCCCGAACCCGCCGCCGGACAAGCTGAACCGCGAGGAGGTGCGGCGCCTGCTTGCACGGCCCCTGAGGATCCCGCCCGGCCCGCTCGCGGCGGTGGCACACCCGTCGGCCGAAGGGCGAACCGTCCGAGCGTCCGAGGAGGGCGCCGCCGCGGAGACGGCCGCGCGGCACGAGCGGACCCACACGCTGCGGCGGGAGCGGGACCGGCTGCAGGCCGCCTACGACAAGCTTCTCGCCGTGCGCCCAGAAGAGTTGGAGGTCACCGCCTCCGAGCCACCGCCACCGCAGGCCGTCGCCACGGCCACGGACTCGGGAGGCGTCGCGGTGGAGGAGGGGCGCTCCGAGATCGGCGATTCAGCCGCGGTCGCCGCCGGGCCTTCGACGATCCTGCTGGCCGAGACGGCGCGCAGGCGGTTCGGCGAGGACGAGCGCGCCGCCATGGCGAAGCTGGACGTCAAGGTCGACCGGACCGCCGTCCCCGTGGCGCTCGACCGCATCGGGCAGCGACTCGTGTCGCTCAACGAGGAACTGCTGCCCGAGGAGGCGCCCACGACGGCCAAGGTCTACCGGGTCGGTGGGCAGCTGTTCGCCGAGACCACGCCGGTCGTCCCCACGGCCGAGGTGGACCAGGCCCGCGCCCCGGACTTCAGCAAGGCGGTCACCCGCCCGGCCGGCGTGGGCAACCTGTTCGTCGTGCGCCAGGAGACCGTCGGATACCGGGCGGGCGAGATCTCCCACATCGAGAACGTCCTGGAGCACGAACAGCTCCGCCGCTGGACCCGCCGATCCGAGAGCTCGGAGATCATCGAGACCGAGGAGACGCTGACCTCGCAGACCGACGAGCGCGACCAGCAGTCCACCCAGCGCAACGAGCTCGCCGCCGAGACCCAGCGGGAGTCGGGCCGGCAGAGCAGCACCTCCGGCGACGGCATGACCTCCTCCGACTACGGGCGGCTGGTGGAGAACAACAAGAGCAACTTCGCCCAGAGCGTCGTCGCCAGGTCGGTCGAGCGACGCACCTCGGAAGTGCGCCGGCAGAGGGTGAGCCGGGAGAGCCGCAGCTATGTCGAGCGGGTCGGACACGTCCTCGACAACCACCAGGGCGTGGAGAAGATCCGCGGGATCTACCAATGGGTCGACAAGGTCTACAACCTGCGGACTCTCAACTACGGCAAGCGCCTGATGTACGACGTCGTCGTGCCCGAACCCGCCGCCGTGCTCGTCCAGGCACTCAAGGACGCCGCCAAGCCCGAGCACTTCCAGCTGGTCAAGCCCCTCGACCCCGGGCTGTACCCCGACCAGATCAACGCCTCCAACTACATGTGGTACGCCACGCAGTACGGCGTCACCGGCTCCGTCACCCCGCCGCCCGCGGTCTACGCCAAGACGATCTCGCAGACTCAGGTGATCGAGGGCAGCAAGAAGGTCGCGGCGTACGGAGGGGAGTCCCACGTCGCCCAGCAGGCCTCCTTCAAACTGCCCGTACCCGAGGGGTACAAGGCGGTCGCCGGCTATGTGCAGACCACCAACATGGACTACCTGGCACCGCCCCCGGGAGCAGCCCTCGAAGTCGTCGTCGGCGAGAGCATCCACCGCCGTGTGCAGGAGTCCGGAGGCGGCAACCCCTTCCTCAACGCCCCGTTCACGATGGCGGGGGAGACCGGTGAAGTCCCGGTCGGCGTCCGCTCCTTCGCGCAGGTCGTCTCCGTCGCCTACGCCGTCGCGCTGGTCTGCCAGCGCACCGACGAGGCCTATGCCCAGTGGCAGCTGAAGACCCACGCGACCATCGTCGGCGGCTACCAGCGCAAGCTCGCGGAGTACGAGGAGAAGCTCGCCCGCTACGTCGCCGCCACGCGCGCCCAGCTCGCCGCCGCCGGCGGACTGGGCCACGACCCGGCCGTCACCCTCCAGGAGCTCAAGCGGGCCTTCGTGTTCCTGCTGCTCGGCGAGCACCCGCAGACCTGGCTGCCGACACCCGCACCGGCACCCGCGCCACCGGGCGCGGCGCTCCCCGATCCCCTCGCCGTGCGGGAATGGGGTTCCGTCGTGGCGTTCTTCGAGCGCGCCTTCGAGTGGGAGAACCTCATGCACACCTGCTACCCCTACTACTGGGGCCGCCCCCCGCGGTGGCAGGAGCTGCTGCTCACGCAGGACGCCGACCCGCAGTTCGAGGCCTTCCTCAAGGCCGGTGCGGCGCGCGTCGTCGTCCCCGTCCGGCCCGGCTTCGAGGCCGCCCTGGCCCACTTCCACGAGACGGGGGACGTGTGGATGGGTGAGGAGATCCCCGACATGTACGGCGACCACTACCTGTCGATCATCGAGGAGATCAAGGCCGCCAACCGGGCCCCCGGCGAGGAGGTGTGCGTGGAGCAGTGGGAGGTCGCCCTGCCCACGACGCTGGTCCTCCTCAAGGAGGACGCCACCCTGCCGGCCTGGCCGGCCACGACCTGCGGGCCGGAGTCCTGACGCCGTGGCGGAGGACCTGCGCGAGGAGGTGCGGCGCCGGGCGCTCTGGTTCTACGAGACCCAGCTCCGCCTCCTCAACTACGACAAGTTCCGGTCCCTGCGGCCCGACTCCGACGACCCGCGGCTGGACCTGATCTCGGAGCAGCAGTTCACGGCTACCTTCGGTGGCGGCCCGAGCGGCCGGCTCAAGGAGGCCGGCCGGGTCTACCTCGACAGCGGACAGCCCGTGTGGACCCAGGACGAGGAGGCCCGCCACGGCGCCTTCGGCGCCTCGCTCGTCGGCAGGATGGGCGACTGGCTCGGGGCCCACGAGCCCCGGCGGGTCACCGAGCGCCTCAGTGCGCTGCGTACCGCGTACGAGGCGAGCGCCTACGGATCGGACTGGGAGTCGCCCTCCGTCCTGGACCCGTTCAAGCGCGAGCACGCGGCCCTGCCCACCGAGGCGCAACCGGGCGGCGAGCGGATCGCCTACGCGATCGCCCGTGCCGAACTCGCCGCCGAGAAACCCTGGCTGATCCCCGAGCTGTACAAGGCCGCGGGCGAGGACACGAGCAAGGCGCCGGGCTGGGTCGGCAGCCTGGAGCGCTACGTCGACGAGTTCGAGGCCGAGCTCGGGCTGGCCGTGGGCGGCATCGGCGGCGTCCGGCCGCCCTTCGACCCGGACGCGCCCGCGGCGTACCGGGCCTTCCTCGCCGCCATGCTGGCCGCCGGCACCGAACGCCCCACCGGCGAGGCGGTGAAGGTCCGGCTGCTCGACCTCGTCAAGCTGAAGCCCGAGGACGCGGAGCCGACCTACCAGCATCGGCACTCCGTGGCGACCAACGGCGCACCGATGGGCCCGGTCGCGGCGTTCCCGTTCTCCCGGCGCGTGGCCTACTGGAGCGGCGTCATCCATGCGCCGCTCGGTGAGTGCCTCTGCCTCAAGGCCAACTCGGACATGGGCCTGTGCCAGCTGGTCCGGCTCCTCTACCGGTACGGTCCCGTGCCGGCCGGCCTCGCCCCCGGGACGACCCCCCGCTGGCGCGTCCGCACGGCACCCGGCGAGAAGTTCGACGCCTTCATGGAAGCCCGCGCCGCCGACGTCGCCGCCGACCCCGAACTGTCCGCCCGGTTCCGCTCCGCCGAGATCCGACTCCGGTCCATCCTGGAGGCGGTCACGGCCAATCCAAGGGCCCAGGACCCGAGTTGGTCCCCCCTCGCGGGCGAGATCCTCAAACAGGGCCTCCTGTCCTACAAGTACTGGATGGACGAGAAACCCCGCGCCCAGGACAACGACCGGCTGAACAAGGTCAAGACCGGACTGGGGCAAGGGGACGCGGCCGACCAGGAGATGGAGTTCTGGTCGGAGAACCACTACATCATGTTCGCCTCCTCCGAGTACCTCCTCGGACAGCTCTGGGCGGACGACACCTTCCAGCCGTGCGGACTGTTCGCCGACCCGGGCGACCGCACCGGTGCGAAGACCGGGGCCCAGCGGCGCGAGCGCGGACGAGCCCGCGTGCTGAAATGGCTCAACAACCGGCTGATGTTCGGTTGGATGGAGTACAACTCGTCGGGCTACTACCGCGAACACCTCTGGGCCCTGCTCAATCTGGTCGACTTCGCACTCGACGAGGAGGTGCGTAAGAAGGCCGAGATGGCGGTCGACCTGATGCTCTTCGACGTCGCACGGTTCTCGCACCGCGGATCCATGGGAGCGGCCGGCGGACGCAGCCAGTTCAAGTCGAAGAGCCACGGTTACGACAACGGGCTCACCGACGTCGCGGAGATGCTCTTCGGTGAGAAGGGCGTCTACAACGAGGGCAACGCCCAGGTCGGCGCCAGCTTCGCCTCCTCCACGTACGCCCGGGCCGTCCCCCGGGTGCTCCTGGAGATCGGCGCCCATCCCCCCGGGTTCGCCTTCACGGACCGCTCCCGTGTCTCGGTCACCTTCGACGAGGCCCCCAAGTACGGCATCACGTGGTCCCAGAAGTCCGTCGTGAAGGACTCGCTGCTGCGGGGATACGCCGCCAAACGCGCCCGCCACTTCCCCCACGTCGCGGAGGTGAACCGCGACATCGCCCGCACGCACGAGGGGTACGGCGCGGTCGAGGACGACACCGTCTTCTTCTGGGGCATGTCCGCGTTCTTCAACAAGCAGGTCGTCCGGAACTCGCTGCACGTGGTCCATCGCTTCGGCCTGGAGAAGTCCAAGGCCTTCGGCGCGATCCGGTGGCTGGTCGAGACGATCATCCCGCTGCTCCGGGCGCCCGCCGACGGCCTCCTCGACCTGCCGGCACTCGTCGCGGCGCCCTTCACGGGCGGCCAGGGCCCCGACGAGCTGGACGAGAAGACGGCCGACGACCTCTCCCTGCTCCTCGAAGGATCGACCCGCAGCCGCGCCAACATCGTCACCTACCGCTCACCCGGGGCGATGCTCTCCACCACCCAGAACTTCCGCTACGGCCAGCTCAACTTCCAGAGCAGCGTCCAGCAGGCCACGCTCAACGGCGCGGTCAACGTGTTCGTCACCACCGGATTCGGCGGACTCGACATCCCCGGCACGGCCGCCTTCGGCGCGGGCGCCCTGATCGGCGGACTGGTGCTCGGACCCGTCGGCGCCATCGGCGGCGGCATCGCCGCGGTCGTCGCCAACAACGAACTCGTCCAGGGCGAGGTCATCGACGACACGGACGGCCCCGACTGGTGGACGGGGTACTGGGCGATGCCCCGCGTGCTCCAGCACGGTGGCGCCGCGATCATGCTCTCCGAGTTCCACGACATCCAGGACTTCCTGGCCGAGACAGGCTCGCACGCCTGGTTCCCCAAGGCCGGGTTCGACCAGGTGACGGAACGGCGCACGTCCGCGTACGACGACGCCAACTTCCCGCTGCTCGACATCGGCCACATCGGACCCAAGGGATTCTGGCTCTTCGGCAAGGTGGTGCACCCGGCACCCGAGGGCTCCACCGCCGAACCCGAGGAGGGGTACGTCGGAGTCTTCTCCAACAAGCGTCCCGAGTGGCTGACGAAGGAGTCCGACCCCTACGCGGGGCGCCTGGAGAAGCAGGGCACGGAGGGGATCTGGAAGGACCCGCCGGACCTCTTCGCGGACAAGGACTGGTACGTCAACGGCAAGAACGTGTGGATCGTGCAGGTCGGCTCCAAGAGCGAGTTCGGCGGCTTCGAGGAGTTCATGGACCGGGTCTCGGCCGCCCGCGTGCACGTGGACGACACCGGCGACCTGGAGTGCACCTACGACGTGCCCCGGCCCGGTGGAGGGTCGGACCGGCTGCGCCTCACCAACGGGGACGGCGGGGAGTTCGAGCTCAACGGCCGGCCACTGGGCACCGATCTGTTCCCGCGCTTCGAGAACCCGTTCGTCCGGGGCGGGCTCGTGGAGTGGGGGCAGCGGGCCTACTGCCTGGAGTGGAACGGCAGCACGCTGGTGCACGACTTCGGCGACTTCCGGGACCCGGTCCGCGAGGAGCAGCCGGAGGAGGAGCCGCGGGACGCCGACACGATCATCGCCCTCGTGATCCATCTGCGCACCGGGGACGCGGCCATGGAAGCGTTCACGGTGGCGACGGCGACGGTGGAGGTCGGCTGCGCACGCCTCACGAGCGACCAGGTGGTCGCGGCCGGCCCGATCGGCGAGGACACCACCCACGACGCCGAGTGGATCTTCCTGGACCGGCCCGTGCGCCGCAGCCCCGACATGACCCTGGCCCTCACCCATCCCGCCTCCGGCGGCGACCCCTTCGACCCGGGCCTGCTCGGACTGCGGGAGCCGGAGCTCCCGGACCTGTCCGACCCCCTGGACCTGCCGGCGTTCGACCCGGTCCTGCTGCTCGGCCCCCTGGCGCTCTTCGGCGAGGCGGGCGACCCCGAGTGGCAGGCCACGTACTCCCTCAAGGCGCTCATGGGCGACCGGCGGCTCCGGGACTGCTCGGTGCCCTTCGGGCAGGTGGACGTGTCGGGGGACCGCCGCGGCACCGGGCCGCGTCCGTTCGCCGTGCGCGTCGGGGCGTGGGACGAGTGGGTGCAGGTGCCGGGAGCGGTTCGGGCCCGCCGCTGGCTGGCGGGCCGGCAACCGGCGGCCGGATCGGTCTGGCAGGCCCACCTCGATCTGTTCCTCGTCGACGACGACGGGGAGTTGTGGCACAAGCGGGCCTCGTGCGGCATGAGCGTCGGCGTGTGGAAGCGGGTGCGGCCGGACGGGGAGGCGCCGGAGTGGCGGCGCGTCCGCTCGTGGGCCGCAGCCTCGGACGCCGCAGGCCGGGCGATCGTGTGGGCGCTCAGCGAGGGGCGTCTGCTGGCACGGGTCAGCGACGCACAGGGTCACTGGGGAGAGGGGTGGTCCGACCTTCGGCCGAAGGTGCTGAGCGGACTCACCGTGAAGACGGTGCCCCTCGGGCCGGGCAGCGCCCTGAGCGCCGTACCGGGAGACGGCCTGCTGTCCGCGACGGCCGTCCTCTGTCTGACCGGCGCGGACGGCGAGGTCTATCTCCACCACGGGTGGAACCCGGGCGAGGACGGTCTGTGGGAACGGGTGGAAACCACCGGGTTCGACCTCGCGCCGGGTTCCCCGGTGGGCGTGGCCGGTGAGTGCCTCGTCGCGCGTTCGGCGCAGGGCGGCCTGTGGCTGAGGGACCCCGGCGCGCTGGTCCTCCTCGGCGGACCCTGGCAGGAACTGGAGGGACCGGGACACACGGTGACGCGGTGCGTCGTCGCGGGTGGCGGGGGCGAGGTGCTGATCGCGGCCTCCGGGGCGGCGGGCCGGGTCAGCCTCGGACGGCGCCGCGGCGGCGAGCCTCTGCGCTGGATGCCCGCACGGGCCGAGGACGGCTGGCGGCCCCGCCCGGATGCCGAGGTGACGTGGGCCTTGCCGGAGCCTGGGGTGGCCTGGGCCCTCGCCGCCGGGACCGACGGGACGGTGCGGTCGGCCTCGGTGACGGACGGCATCTGGCGGCCGGTGGGGCGCGTACCGGGCCCGGGCAAGGGGCCGGACGGGGGATCGGCCGAGGCCTCCGGCGAGGACTCGGGTGGCCGGACGGTGGCCGCCGTCTGCCGGATCCCCGGACAGGTCGAGGTGATCTCCGACACCGAGGAGGGGCTCCTGAACTGGACGTGGTGGTCGTAGCGGCCGCCCCGGCGGGACGAGATCGGCACGGGCACGGCGATGGATCGGGCGGGCGGGCCCGGCCCGATCCCGGTCATGGGGGAGAGCGCACCGCCCGCCGACGGCACACGTGTCCGGTGCCCGCGGCCCTCCCCGGGCGCCGAGGGCATCGGCTCCGCCGGCCTCCAGCTCACAGCCCCGCGAGGAGACGCCCGGTGTAGCCGAGCATCACGGTCCAGAACAGACCGGTGTAGCCGCGCTCACCGATCTTGTAGTTGAACCGCCGGCCCAGGAACGTCGCGACCAGCATGAGCGGCACGCACGCGAGGGCGACGAGGTAGTCCCCGCCGTCGAGCAGGGCCGCGTCCGTCCAGACCGCCGTCTTGGTCACGTCCCCGACGAGCGAGACCAGGGACAGGGCCCCGACGAGGTGCATGCGGTCCAGGTCCAGTGCCCGGACGGCGAGTCCCTTCAGGGGGCCTGACGTACCGCTGAACCCGGAGGTCGCGCCGGAGGCGAACGCCAGGATCGGGGATCCGATCCGCCGGAAGCGCTGGAGGTCGAGGGTCTCCACCAGGAACGCCAGTCCGAAGCCCAGGATGACCGCGATCGTCACCCACGTCTCCGGCGCCGAGACGAACAGTTTCGCGCCCAGGAACGTTCCGGCCGCGACCAGGACGACCACCGGAACCGCCGCCCGGTAGGGCAGGGTCTTGCGGTACGCGGCGACCTTCACCAGGTTGTTGGCGGCGAGCAGCAGTGCCGCCAGGGCCACGCCGGACTTCGTTCCGAGGGCGAGGGCCAGCGTCGGCACCAGGACGAGACTGCCTCCGAACCCGGCGGAGGCGGACAGCGCGAACGCGGCGAAGACCGCCACGAACACGACCGGAACCAGATACGGATCCATCGGTGTGCTCCTCAGTCGGCCGGCCCCCCGACGCCGCCCGCCCCCTCGTCGGCGCCGTCGTCGGCGGCCGGAGCGGTGTGACCTTCTTCCTCCACGATGGAACCGTCCGCGCCGGCGCGCCACAGGGGGCGGACATCCCGTGGTTTATTCGTCTGAGGCAACCAATTCCCTTCCGGACGTGCCCTGTTCCGCCCGCACGTGTCCTCCACTCGGTCCTGATGAATCGTTTCTGATGTCCCCGCACGGGTGATCCGTCACCCCGAACACGTACCGAACCGAGCGATCCGGGGCAGACATGTCCCATCGGCGAATGGCTCCGCAGCGAGGGATTCCGACGCATGGCTCCTGCCGTCCCGCGACCGAAGGTTCCAGATGGACGCTGAACCAAGGCGTGTCGTCGTCGTAGGAGACTGCCCGCTCATACGGCTCGGCATCGTCCAACTGATCACCGGCGAACCGGATCTCCGCCTGGTCGCGGCCGTGTCCTCCGTCGACGAGCTGGACGAGCATCCCGTCGACGCCGGAACAGCGGTGCTCAACCTCCGGCTCTCGACCTTCGAACTGGCCCGTGCCGTGTCCCGGCTCTGCACCCGCGGCCACGGGGTCGTCGTCGTCTCGGCCGCGGCGCACATCGACCTGGCGCCGGCGATCCGCGCCGGAGCGCGCGGCTGTCTGGACAGCCAGGCCGAACAGGCGGAGGTGCTCGCCGCCGTGCGGTCCGTGGCCGCGGGCGAGACCTACGTGCCGGGGCCGCTCGCCGTTCATCTGATCGTGACGCCCCTCCACCTGACGGACCGGGAACGGGAGATCCTGGGACGCGTCGCCAGCGGTGACACCGACCGGGAGATCGCCCTCCTGCTCGGCATCAGCGAACACACGGTGCACTCCCACCTGGACCGCCTCCGGGACAAGGTCGGTGGTCGGCGGAGGGCCGACCTCACCCGCTTCGCCATCGAGCACAGCCTCGTTCCGCCCACCCCGGGCCTGGGTAGATATACCCACCCGGCACGGGGCGAATAGGCCCTAGGCAGAGTACGCGCCGGGAGGAAGACTGGATGTGGACGACCGCGAGGCCATACGGCGCTGAGTGACGGCCCTTCCGTCCGCGTTCGCGCCTCCGTCCCCTGGAATGTCCCGCCTGCGAAAACCGATTCGGTGTGCTCCGGGACGTTCTCTGCAAGGCCTCCTGCACCTTCATCCGCACCAGAGCGGGGAGGTCGAGTTGATACGTCGGCAGCCCGGTTTCCCGGACGAATCGGAAGACGACCGCGCGGCGCGTCGGCTGGAGGAATTCCTGCGAGCCCGAGGGCTCAAGGGCGCCGAAACCGACGAGCCGGACGAGCCTGATGAGAAGGACGAGCCGGACGAGAAGGACGGGCCTGATGAGTCGGATGAGACGGCCGACCCCGATGAGACCGCGGCCGAGTCCGGCGAAACAGCCGAATCCGACGAGACGGCCGAGTCCGACGAGACGGCCGAGCCGGACGACGAGGCCGGCTCCGGCACCCCCGAGGGCCGGTCGGCCGAGCCGTGACGCGGGACCTCGACGGTACGAGGAGATCAGCGATGCGTGGGAATCCTCAGGACACAGCAGTCGTGAAGGGCGAACGCCAAGGCATCCCCGGCGGCAAGGCGTTGGCGCGCCTCATGCTCGAACTGGCCCGCACCGGCCACGCGGACGCGGCCGTGGAGGCGGCCCTGCACGCCCGCCCGGACATGGACGAGGAGGCGGCCCAGGCCCTGCTGGAGAGCGTGGCGGGCCGTCCCCCCGACGGCCATGACGACGACGGCGGGGGAGACGACGACGGAGGCGACGGAGGCGACGGAGACGCCGGGGGAGCCGGTCCGGGAGAGGGCGGCACGCAGTCCGCCAAGCCACCGTCCGCGGGTGGCGCCGACCCCGGCGAGGAGATGGAACAGGTCGCCGCGAACTACATGGCCGTGGCCGAGAGACTGTCGATGACCCAGCCGAGCCCCACCGGCCCCAACTGGCGCTCGCTCGGCCCGTGGACGATACCCAACGGACAGACCTACGGCGCCGCCCGGATCAACGCCTCCGGACGCGTCTCGTCCGTGGCCGTGGACCCCGGCAACGCCAGTCACCTGCTGGCCGGAGCGGCGCACGGCGGCATCTGGGAGAGCTACAACCGCGGACAGTCCTGGGCCCCGCGCACCGACCACGCGGCGACCCTCACCACAGGGGCCATCGCCTTCCACCCGACGGCCCCGGCCACCGTCCTCGCGGGCACGGGCGAAGGCGACTGGTGGCGGGGCTTCGGGACCGGCATCCTCCGGTCCACCAACGGCGGATCCACCTGGACGAGCCTGGTCACCGCGCCGTTCGTCGGCCAGGGCTTCCACGACCTGGAGTTCGACCGGGCCACCCCCACCCGCGTCTACGCGGCGACGACGGGCGGCCTCTACGTCTCCAACGACACCGGAGCGACGTGGACACAGCGGCGCACCGCGTGGACCTGGTCGGTCGCGGTCGCCCCGTCCGGCGCCGAGGCGTTCGCCGCCTGCCGGGACGGCCTGTTCCGGTCCACCGACGGCGGCACCACGTGGAACGCCGTCACCCTGCCGGGCACGCCCCCCGCGACCTGGAGCAGGCTCGCCGTTGCCATCGCCCCGTCGGACCCGACGGTCGCCTACGTCTTCGGCGCCGGCGCGTCCCCCTACCTGGCCCGGCGCGCCGCCGGCACCTGGACGGCGATCGGGGCGCCCACCGGAGTGAGCATCCTCCAGGCCTGGTACGACTGGTTCCTGGCCGTCTCGCCGGACAACGCCGGCCAGATCTACTGCGGAGCCATCAGCGCCCACCGGGGTGACCTCTCCGGTACCACCTGGACCTGGACGGACATCGCCAGCAGGCCCTCGCCCGGCCAGTCGATCCACCCCGACCAGCACGCCATCGCCTTCGAACCGGGCCAGCCCCAGGTCGTCTACATCGGCAACGACGGCGGGCTCTACCGCAGCCCGGACCGGGGCGTCACCTGGCAGCACCTCAACAACGGACTGGAGATCACCGAGTTCGAGTACCTCGCGCAGGACCTGGGCTCCTCGCGCTGGCTCATGGGCGGCACCCAGGACAACGGCACCGAACGGTGGACCGGTTCGCCCAGCTGGCTGCACTCGCAGGACGGAGACGGCGGTGACTGCGGGGTCAACCGCACCGACCCGCGCACGGTGTTCCACAGCTTCTACAACATGGGCGTGGAGCGCTCCACGTCCCGGGGCGACTGGGGCAGCTGGGCGTGGCTGCCGCCGCCGGTCGTGGCCGGAGAGCAATCTCTCTTCTATCCGCCGTTCGAGTCCAGCGCCACCAACGGCAACACGGTCGCCCAGGCCGGCGGAGCCCTCTACGTCTCCCGCGACAACTGCACCAACTGGACGCGGCTGGGTTTCCCCACGGCCGACACCGCCTCCGCGATGTACATCCCGACGGCGGACCAGGTGTACGTCGGAACCATCGCCGGCCGGCTCTACGTGACCCGGTGGAACGGCACCGCGTGGGGCGCGCTCACCGCGCTCACCACGCCCCGGGCCAACGCCTGGATCAGCGACATCCACGTCGACCCGACCGACACGAACCGCGTCTGGGTCACCCACACGACGCGCGACGGAGGCCGTGTCTGGCGGTCGACCGACGGCGGCACGACGTGGGCCGACCGCACGGCCGCCCTGCCCAACCTGCCGCTGAACGCCGTCGAGGTGCACCCGGGGAACCGCGACCGCGTCTGGGTCGCCGCCGACCTGGGCGTCTACCAGACGCTGGACGGCGGCGCGTCCTGGCAGATGTTCTCCAACGGCCTGCCCAACGCCTTCGTCGGCGACCTGCTCTACCAGCGGCACGCCAGGGTGCTCCGGGCCGGGCTGCGCAACCGGGGCGTCTGGGAGATCCCGGTGGACGGCTGGATGACCCAGCCCGTGTGCGGCGTCCAGTGGACGGGCACCGTCGCGGCCAACTCGACCCGCCGCTTCTTCACCTGGGGCTGGCCCGCCACCTGGCACGTCCTGTGGACGGTCATGCCCACCACGATCCGCCCAGGTGCCGAGGAGCTGACCTGGAAGGTCCAGGTGGAACGAGGAGACGCCGAGTACGTCACGTACTGGGTCTCCGTCACCAACCTCACACCCGTCCCGGTCGCATTCGAGGGCCGGTTCGCCATCCTCAGCCGCTACTGAACCGGGAGAAGCGCGATGTGGACCAACGTTCATTACACCGGAACGCTCGGGGCCAACGCGAGCACACGGCTCTTCACCTACGGGTGGCCGGCGTCCTGGCACGTCGTCTGGTACCTGGTGCCGACGAATCCGCAGTCCGGTGCTCCGCAGGTGGACTGGGACGTTGCGGTCGAGCGCTACGAGGCCGGCTACGTGACGTACTGGATCACCGTGAAGAACCTCACCGCGGCCACGATGACCTACGAGGCCCGGTACGCCGTCCTCAACTGACCCGCCCCACCCGTACACGGAAGGACCGAGCCATGCGCATCACGATCGAGATCGACGGCGCCGGCGAGCAGCCGTCCTCCCCGGACTGCACCCCTCCGGTGCCGCGGCCCGAGCCTGTGTCGGGAGTGGACATGGGACCTGCCCCGAACTCCGGTGGACCCACGGGCCAGCCGTCCACCTCCCCCGGGCAGTCGCTGCCCTCCACCGACCAGCCGTACGCGACCGATCCGACGTCGACCGGTACCGACCTTGCGGCCGGTACCGCACCGACGATGTGACCGGCGCCGGGAGCCGGTACCAGGTCTGAGCCGAACGGGTTCTCACGGCCCCGGCCCCGCCTGTCGGGCCGGGGCCGGGGGCGGCCGACGGTTACGGTGCCGTCCGTGGTCCCCATCGACGAGGAGAGCTTCCCCGGCGGTGTCCTCCACGGAGACACGGCACGGGACATCGCACGGCTGACCGACCCCGGGCTGACCGCCGTCGTCCTGGCCCGGCGCGAACGCCCCGGCTGGCTGGACGAGTTGGCCGAGCTCGTGGTCTCGCGGCGGCTCGTCATCCCGCGTACGACACTGGCCGCGGTCTCCCCCGACGAGTTCGCCGACTGGTCCCGCACCGCCCTGGCCGGCACGGACAGGGCGGTCGCGCGTGCGCTCCTGGACGACATGACGGGGATCGTCGAGCAGGTGACGGCCACGGCGGACGTCCGCCGCGTGATGGTGCGGGTGTTCACCGAGGCGCCCACCCGGCGCTGCGGGTTCCACGTCGACACGGTCCCGCCGCAGGCCCCCACGACCGGTGCCGTGCGGGTCTACAACGGCCCGACGACGGAGTACGTCTCCGGCGACGACGTCCGGAGCATGAAGGACTTCTACGCCTACCTGTCACGCCGGGAGCGGGTGTCGAGGGAGACGGCGCCCGGCCCGGACCGTGCCGGGGCAGATCCGCTGACCGACCTGGACGAGACCCCGTCGTTCCTGCGGCCCCACGCCCCCGTCCACCGGGTGCCGCCGGACGCGACCGTCTACTTCAAGCACATCGACGTACGGCGTCACTGGTCGCCGCATCCCGTGGCGGACGCCTGGATCCACCGCTCGCCCATGCAGGGCCCGCCGAGGCTGGTCCTCAACGTGTCCCCGGCACAGCGTGCCCGGACACGCCCCGGTCGGGGACCAGCAGCACATGGCTGAGGGCGGGCAGCGAGGGGTCGAGAGAGCGCAGCAGCCGCAGCACCCGGGCGCCCGCCCGGGCCGGCCCGTGATGTGCCGTGAACCAGGACCTCGGCCCGACCGTCGTGCCGACCGCCCCCAGCACGGCCGGCACCACGTCGTCCACGCCGTCGAAGAAGGTCCCGGTGAAGGCGTTGACGTACTGCCATCCGCCGAGGATCGACCGGTTGACGACGACGGGCACGTCGAGGCAGAGGGCCTCGGCGAGCACCCTCGGCGAGGCGTCGAGAACGGCCGGAACGAACAGGCAGCGCGCGGCGGCGATCACCGCGAGCAGCGCGGACCACTCCAGCGGGCCGGACGTCCTGACCCCCGGCAGCGACCCGGCGCCGGGCGGGGCGTCGACGACCAGGACGCGCAGACCCGTCTCCGCGGCCAGTCGGCGCAGGCAGCGGGCGGCGAGCGGCCAGTTCTTCGCCCGCTGCCGCCAGGGCTCCGCACCGGAGACGTGGACCACGTCCGCGACCGGCTCCGTCGTCAGGGCCCGTGCCGCCGGGGTGCGACGGACCCGGCGCGGGTCGACCCGGAGCGGGTCGATGAAGTCGGACTCGCTCACCAGGAGACGCGGCCCGTTCGCCGGCAGGAACCGGTCCGGTTCACGGAAGCAGTGCAGCCACGCCTCGCAGAGCAGCCCGTAGTCGCGCTCGTCACGGAAACCGGCCCCCGGGAAACCCAGGTAGCTGGTGGCACCGACGAAGCGACAGCCCTCGTCCGCGAGCTCGTTCAGCCGCACGTGCTGGGCGCGGGTGACGACGGGAGCCCGGACCACCGCCCACGGCAGCACCTCGCCGCCCGGCCCGCTCACCCGCAGGAACGGCGCACCCGCCGCGAGATCCACCCGTCGTCCTCCCCACGGGGATCGACACAGCGACATCACAGGAGAGGCCATGACAGGAGAGGCCATGACCGAGCCCATCAGACGCGACTTCTTCACGGAGCGCAACGGCGCCACGCGCATCGAGATCTTCGACGAACTCGGTGACACCGCGAAGGCCGCCCTACACGCCTTCTTCCGGCGGACGGGCTCACCCCACCTGATGGACGAGGTGGTCCTGCCGCTGTTCCGCGACGGCGACTCGCAGATCTTCGCCGCCGTCCGCGACCGGCCGTGGCCGCCCTGGGGACTGGGCGCGCGCAACATCGTCGGAGTCCTGCAGACGCACCTGGTCTCCGACGGATGCTGGGGGCTGAGCCCGGTGCACGTCGCCGACGAGGACCTCACCAACACCGGCCTGTGCGCCGCCCTCTACAAGGAGGCCCTGGAGACGCTGGCCGTCGACCCCGGCGCCGAGGTGCACTACCTCCTCGCCGAGGAGTCGCGACTCGCCGACCTGGTCATGCGCCGGACCGGCTTCGAGCGCACGGAGGACGTCTTCCTCACCGAGGCGGCGCGGTACCTCACCTACCGGGCCCCGGCCCGCGAGCTCCTCAAGAACCTCGGCCTGGCCGGGGCCGACCCGGTCGACCTGCTCGCCGGCGCGGTCGACGACGAGGTGTACGCGCGCAACGCGAGCTTCCACGGCACGGTGTACCTGGGATCGCGCGCGGAATGGACCGCCGACCGCGTCACCGTCCCCTCCGAGATCGCCCGCCTGGTCCGCGGCGGCCACTACAGCAAGCCGGCCGGGGTGCCCACGGGGACGGGCCGGTTCGAGCGGGACGTGCTCGCCGAGGTCGCGCAGGGCGTACGGGAGTTCCTCACCGAAGCCGAGCAGGACGACCTCCTCCGGTACGCCCTCGACAGCGAGTCCTCGTTCCGGCCGGCCACGATCCAGCCGCACGGGCCGGGGGCGGCGGTGGTGGACGAGCGGGTCCGCAGCAGCAAGGTCCTGTACGACCTCGGCCGCTTCGAGGCCCTGTTCACCGAGCGCATCAAGGAGCAGCTGGAGACGGTACGCGCCCGGCTGGGCCACCCGGCGTTCCCGCTGGGCCGCATCGAGCTCCAGGTCACGGCCAACGGCGACCGGGACTACTTCGGCATGCACCGTGACAGCGACGACGGAGACACCCGCGAGCTCACCTTCGTCCACTTCTTCTCCGCCGAGCCGCGCCGCTTCTCCGGCGGGGAGCTGCGCGTCTTCGAGACGGTCGTCGAGGACGGGCGGATCGTCCCCACGGACCGCAGCCAGACGATCGTGCCGCGCGCCAACCTCGCGGTGTTCTTCCCGAGCCGCCACGACCACGAGGTGCTGCCCGTACGCGTACCGGGCAAGGCGTTCGCCGACAGCCGGTTCAGCGTGACCGGCTGGATCCACCGGAAGTGACCGGCGCGTGCGTGAAGAACCGGAGGCGACCGGCGCGTCGCGTCAGGAACCGGGAGTGACCGGCGCGCGGCGTGAGGAGCAGGGAGTCACCGACGCGCCGGCCGTGCCGGAGTCCCGGGAGTGCGTGGCGTGGTCCGTCGAGGGCCACGTCGCGCTCCCCTCCGGCCGCGTGCGGCGGGCCGTGCGCGAGACCCACCACGGCCCCTTCCCCGACGCGCCGGGGCTGCTGTCCCGCGCGGTGCGGGCCGACGCCCACGGCGTACGCGCCCGCTACCTCTTCGCCTCGGCCGAGGAGGCCGCCGGTTTCGCCGCCGCCGGGGACCCCGCCCTGCACCGGCTCGGGACGGCCCGCACCGGACCGGTGGCCGCCGTCCCCGACGCCCCGCTCGCCGCGCCCGTGATCATCGTCTCCCCGCCGCGCTCCGGCAGCACCGCGCTGTTCGACGCGCTGGCCCGCGGCCCCGCCCTGTGGACGGCCGGCGGAGAGAGCGAGGGGGTGATCGAGGGCGTACCCGGACTCCACCCGGCCGCCCGCGGCTACGCCTCGCACGCGCTGGACGCCGAGGACGCCGACACCTGGGGGCACGCGGTACGGGCGGGCTTCCTCGCCGATCTCCGCGACGCGCGCCGACGGCACGGAGGTCCGTACGCGAGCGGGGGCGGGCCACCCAGGCTGCTGGAGAAGACCCCGGAGAACAGCCTGCGGCTCCCCTTCCTGCTGCGGCTGTTCCCCGACGCCACGGTCGTCCGGCTGCACCGCGACGCCCGTGACACGGTGGCCAGCATGGTGCGGGCCTGGACCCACCCCGGCTTCGTCAACATCCCGGACCTGCCCGGCTGGCCACGGCGGGACTGGCACCTGCTGCTGCCGCCGGGCTGGCGCGGCTGGGCGGGCGAGGACCTCGCACGGATCGCGGCCCGGCAGTGGGCCGCCGCCGTGGACGCGATCCTCGACGCCCGAGACCTGCGCCCGGCCGTCCCCTGGGTGGACGTCGACTACGCCGCGCTGCGCGCCGCACCGGGGCGGACGCTGCGACGGCTGGAGGCCGAACTGGGCCTGCCCGCCGCGACGGCAGGCAGGGAGCTGCCCCTGTCGGCCACGACGATCAGCCCGCCGCGCCCCGGCAAGTGGCGCGACACCCCGGGCTTCGACCCGGCGGCGCTCGACGCCGTGCGGCCCACCCTGCGGCGCCTCACGAACGGACACCCGACGATGCCCCCGTCCACACCGCCCTCCCCGTCCACCCCTTCCGCCTCGCCCTCCCCGGTCTCCCGCGCAGGCCGTGCCGGCCCGGAGCCCATCGGCAGCCGCCCCGCCTTCGCCTGCTGGCTCCACGAGACGGACCCCACAGCATCGGACCCCACCGCATCGGAGGCGGTGCTCGACCCGGCCGCGGTGCTCCAGACCGGGGTCACCATCCCCCTCGGCATGGCGCGCAGGGCCCGTTTCCGGGACCGCTTCCTGACCGGCCGTCCCCTCCTGTGGACCGACGACCCCGGGACGGCGGCGCTCGTCCCCTTCTGGGTGCGCTTCGAGGACTTCTGGGCGCTCCGCGCGCTCGCCCCGGGACGCCCCCTGCCGCCCGGCTTCCCGCCCGGACTGCGCGCCGCGCTCGCCGGGGCCGGCGCGCTCGGGACGGCGGAGCAGCGCGCGCGCCGTACGGCCCTGGCCGATGCCGCCGTCGCCGAGGCCGCCGAGGAGTTCGCGCGTACGGACGTCTGCGGGACGGGCCGACTGGTGCGCCCCGGGCACCGCGCGGCGCTGCTCGACTACTACGAGAGGCTCATCGCGACCGGCTCGTGGCCCCTCGGCGACGCACAGGTCGAGGGCCGCTACGGCTGGTACAACGAGTCGTTGTCGCGCTTCTTCCACCACCAGTTCGGCCCCCTGGTGGGCCGCCTCGCGGGACGGCCGGTGAGGCCCTCGTACTCGTACGTCTCCGCGTACCGCGCGGGCGCCGTCCTCGACCGGCACGTCGACCGCGAGCAGTGCGAGTACACGGTGTCCCTGCTCCTCGGGGAGTCGGGACCGGGCATCGAGGGCGGCTGGCCGCTGCTCCTGGACACGGCCGAGGGGCCGGTCTCCCTGGTCCAGCGCCCCGGTGAGGCGGTGCTCTTCCGGGGCACCCGCGTACCGCACTGGCGCCCGCCGCTGCCCGACGGGAGCACCCACACGTCGCTGCTGTTCCACTACGTCCCGGCCGAGTTCACCCGGACCCTGTACTGAGCCGGCTACTGCGGATCGAGGAAGCCGATGTGCCGGGCCTCGGCCTCCGAGACCCGGGGCGCGATCCGCTCCCACCGGGCGACCGCCCGCCGGCCCACGGCGCGCACGACACGGGCATCGGCAAGGCCACCGGTACCGGCGTCGGCACGGGCCTCGACACGGGTGAAGCCCGTCGGCGCCGGTCCCGTCCCGAACATCGCCTCGGCGGCGGGGGCGGTCAGCAGCATGTCCCACACGAGGTGGATCCGGTCGGCGGCCCCGGTGTTCTCGGCCGCGTGGACGCACCCGTGGTTGACCAGGTAGACGGTCCCGGCCGTCAGATGGTGGAGGTCGCCGTCCAGCAGCAGGGTGGCCCCGGGGCCGGTGACGAGCGGGAGGTGGAAGCGGGCCCGCACGCCCACGTCGCCGGTGCGCGACCGTACGACGCTGTGCTCCTCGTGCGGCGCGAGCGCGGCCCCGGGGCCGAGCACGTTGATCCGGAAGTTGACCAGGTGCGGCAGCGCCTCCGCCAGCGCGGACAGGGCGGGGTAGCGTGCGCGGTCGTGGAACCGCTTGCCGAAGCAGGACAGGTCGTGGTCCCGGGAGAAGTCGTCGCAGCGGCCCGAGGCGTTGAGCAGGCTGAACTGCTCCACCCGGCCGCGAGGACCGGTCCAGGCCGTGACGTGGCCGGGATCGCCCGCCAGCGAGGGGACGTGCCCGGCACGCAGCGCCTCCGCCTCCGCCGTGAGGTCCCGCAGGGTCGGGGCGTCGGCGGAGAACAGCCGCAGGCAACGGATCCCGGGGCGGTGGTAGTTGGCGTCCCGGATGCCGCGCAGGAGCGCCAGCGGATCGTGGCGGGTCGTCGTCATCGGAAGGGACACCTCTCCAGGAGGAGGTCCAGGTCGGGGAGTGCCCCCGGGAGCGTCGCGAAATCGGCCAGCGCGACCGGGTCGAGACCGGCACCGTCGGCGCCGACGGGCACCGCCGGAGGCACCGGCACACCGACGGAGAGGAAGTAGTCGTGGAACTTGCTGTCGTCGCCGCCGGGCAGGGGCCGGAACCGGACCCAGACGGCCGGGATCCCGTACGCGTGACTGAGGACGATGCCGTGCAGGCTCGACGAGGCGACCAGACCGGCCCCCGCCAGCTGCTCGACGACGTCCTCGACCCCGCCCTGGACGTCGACGATCCGCCAGCCCGCCGGAATTCCGCGCCGCGCCCGGGCCTTGTCCGCGAAGTGCGGGACGACCGCGGGCCGTCCGCCCGCCCGGACCGCGCGCACGGGCAGGAACCTCGGCACCAGCAGCCCGGGGTCTCCGTAGACCGGAGGACAGACGGCGCCCGAGCGCAGGGCCGCCTCCCGGGTGAGCGGCCCCCGGACGGCGAGCAGTTCGGCCCGCGGGTCGACGCGCTCGCCGGCCTCCATCACACCCGCCCCCCACACCACGGCGCCGGGGCCCGCGAGCGCGGCCACGCTGCCCGTGACGAAGTGCTTGCGGCCCGGGGCGTGCGGAGCGACCCACCGGGCCGGCGCGCCGGAGATCCGGCGGATCAGCCAGGGAGTGAGCCGGTCACCGACATTGCCCTGACTGGGCACCCGGCACCAGAAGGCGGGGACGGACTCGGACACGTCCGTCACTGTAGCGAGCGGACCGCGCTTCTCGTCCGCACCTACCACCGGGATGTCGCCTGGTTGCGCTACGCGCTGGCGGCCGTCGAGAAGTGGTGCCACGGCTTCGCGGACGTGGTCGTCGTGACCCCGCGCACCGGAGCCGCCGCGGTGCGCCGGGCGGTCCGCGGCGACGTACGGCTCACGGTGTGCCCGGACTACCGGGACGACTACCTGGGACAGCAGGTGACCAAGTTGTACGCGGACGAGTTCACGGACGCCGACCTCATCTGCCACCTCGACTCGGACGTCGTCTTCGACCGCCCCGTCTCGCCCGCCGACCTGCTGGCCGCCGGCCGGCCCTGGATCGTCCGCAAGGCGGTCACCCTGCTCGGCCGGCACCGGCCCTGGCTCGCCCCGACGGAGGAGTTCCTGGGGCGTCCGGTCGCCCACGACTTCATGCAGCAGCCGCCCTTCACGTACCCGCGCGGGCTGTACGCGGAGGTACGCGCCCTGTGCCGGGAGCGCCACGGAACCCCCCTGGCCCGCTACGTGGCGGGGCGGCCGCCCCGGGGCTTCTCCGAGTTCAACGTCCTGGGCGCCCACGCCCACGCCGCCCACCGCACCGCCTTCACCTGGTACGACGCGGACACGGCGGAGGTACCGCGGCTGTGCCGCTGGTACTGGAGCAGGGGAGGCATCGACGCGCCCCTGCGCCGGGAACTGGACGCGATCGTCCACGTCCCGGGCGGCCCGCCGCCTGGGACCGCCTGATCGGTTCCCGTACGCGCGGGGAAGGCGGCGTCCACGGCACGCGTCCACCGTAGGGGTGCGGATTGTCACTCCGTACGGCCCGGATGGTGCGGTTTGCGCGTTGTTACCGTGTGGCGGCGCCCGCAGCACGGACGCGCCCGCCCCTCGACACCGCCCGGAGCCGCCCGTGTCCCCGTCCCCCGCCAGGTCCGCCGCCGAGCACCTCGACGTCCTCGTCGTCGGAGCCGGGCTCTCGGGCATCGGCGCCGCGCGCTACCTGAGGACCGAGCTCCCGTCGAAGAGCTTCGCGATCCTCGAGGCACGCCAGGCGTCCGGCGGGACCTGGGACCTGTTCCGCTACCCGGGCATCCGGTCCGACTCGGACCTGCACACCTTCGGATACGCGTTCAAGCCCTGGCGCGGCGAGCAGTCCATCGCCGACGGGCCCCGGATCCTCGACTACCTGCGGCAGACCGCCGCCGAGAACGGCATCGACGCGCACATCCGGTACCACCACAAGGTGCTCGGTGCGTCCTGGTCGACCGACGAGGCGCGCTGGACCGTCGACGTCGAGCGCACCGACACGGGCGAGCGCACCACGCTGACCTGCGGCTGGCTCTTCTGCGCCGGGGGCTACTACCGCTACGACGAGGGCTTCACGCCCCGCTTCGAGGGCCTGGACCGGTTCGCGGGGCCCGTCGTGCACCCGCAGCACTGGCCGGAGGAGCTGGACCACGCCGGCAAGCGCGTCGTGGTGATCGGCAGCGGGGCGACCGCGGTCACGCTCGTCCCGGCGATGGCCGGGACCGCCGCGCACGTGACCATGCTGCAGCGCACGCCGACCTACGTCATGCCGATCGCGCGCACCGACGTGGTCGCCGACGCGCTCAAGAAGTACCTCGGCGGGCGGCGCGGACACGCCCTGTCCCGGCGCAAGAACATCACCCGGCAGCGCCTCGGCTGGGGCTTCTGCCGGCGGTTCCCGAAGACGGCGCGACGCGTGATCCGCTGGGTCAACACCCGTCAGCTTCCCGCCGGTTATCCCGTCGACGAGCACTTCAACCCGCCGTACGACCCGTGGGACCAGCGGCTGTGCGCCGTCCCCGACGGCGATCTGTTCCGGGCGATCCGCGAGGGCCGGGCCTCGGTGGTCACCGACCGGATCACCACGTTCACCGAACGGGGTGTCCTCCTGGAGTCCGGCCGGGAGCTGGCGGCGGACGTCGTCGTCACCGCCACCGGGCTGAACCTGCAGGCGTTCGGCGGCCTCCGCCTCACCGTCGACGGCCGCGAGGTGCGGCCCTCGGACACCCTCGCGTACAAGGGCGTGATGCTCTCGGGCGTGCCGAACTTCGCCTTCGCCATCGGCTACACCAATTCCTCCTGGACCCTGAAGATCGACCTGCTGAGCCGGTACTTCTGCCGACTCCTGGCCCATCTGGACGCCCACGGCCACGACAGCTGCCGGCCCGAGCCGGCGGACCCCGGGATGGCGACCCGTCCGTTCCTCGACTTCGGCGCCGGCTACGTCCGGCGTGGCGTCGACTCGCTGCCCCGGCAGGGGGACCGGACACCGTGGCTGACCTCGATGAACTACCACGACGACGTCGGGCTGCTGGGCTCCGGCAGCATCGCCGACCCGGAACTGGTCTTCTCCCGGGCCACGGCCCGGACGGGGGCGACGGTGTGACGGGCGGGACGGCGTGACGAAGGGCGGACCTCCCGTCGGGCTCGGGAGGTCCGCCCTTCGTCGCGGTCACGACCGCCAGGTCGCTCCGCCGTCAGGTCACTCCGCCGACAGGCGCGGCGTGCGCTGCGGCTCCGTGCGCCGGGTGCCGGTCTTCTCGAAGGCCGCCGCGAGGGACAGCAGGGCGTTGTCGTCGTAGGCGCGGCCCGCGAAGGTCAGTCCGACGGGCATGCCGGTGTCCGTCATGGTGCCCATGGGCACGGTCACGGTCGGGATGCCGAGGTGGCGGGGGACCAGGTTGCCGTTGGCGACCCAGACGCCGTTGCGCCAGCCGAGGTCGGCGGAGGCCACGTCGACGTCCATGTCCGCGGGGCCCACGTCGGCCACAGCGGGGAAGACCACCGCGTCCAGGCCCAGGCCGTCCATCCACAGCTCCAGGTCGACGCGGCGCGTCTCCTCGAGGCCGCGCAGCCCCTGCTCCAGGAGCGGCATGTCGGTGAGGGACGCGTACGGGCGCTCGCGCACGAATCGCGGGTAGTCGCCGATCGTGTCGTCGAAGCCCTCGTACCGGTCGGGCAGCTCGCCCTCCCGCTTGGGCCAGATGCGGGCGCCGTCGACGTCGGCCAGGGAGGAGAGCGCCGGGTCGCCGTTGGCCCGCAGGAAGTCGTCCCAGGCCCAGGCGGACAGGTCCTCGATCTCGAAGGCGAGGTACTCGCGGCTGACCAGTCCGCGGGTGAGCAGCGAGGGCGCTCCGGGACGGTCGGACTCGTAGTTCGACACCACGGGGAAGTCGACCTCGACCACCTCGGCGCCGGCGGCCTCCAGGTCGCGGCGGGCGGCTTCCCACAGGGCGATCACCGAGGGGCGGGTGTCGACGGGCTGCCCGGTCTGGCCGCCGATGCCTCCGTCGGGGTTCGTACCGGCGGCGGGGTCGGCGTTGATGTACATCCGGGGCACGCCGACGCGCTTGCCGGCGAGCGCGGCGGACGCGGCTCCGGCGTCGGCCGGGGCGAGGGCCGGGTAGGAGGCGGGGCGGACCTGCGAAGCGGCGGGCAGCTCCACCCACGGCTGTGCGCGCCAGAGGTCCCCGCGCGTGTGCGGGTCGTCGGCGACGACGACGTCGAGCAGTTCGAGCAGGTCGGCCATGGTGCGGGTGTGCGGGACCACGACGTCCATGGTCGGTACGAGCGGCCAGTTGCCGCGGACCGAGATCACACCGCGGCTGGGGGTGTAGGCGCACAGCGCGTTGTTCGAGGCGGGGGCGCGGCCGGAGGACCAGGTCTCCTCCCCGAGGCCGAAGGCGCCGAAGGACGCCGCCGTCGCCGTGCCGGAGCCGTTGGAGGAGCCGGAGCCGTACGCGCTGGTCAGCCAGTCGGCGCTGTACGGGCTCTCCGCGCGGCCGTACACGCCGCGCTGCATGCCGCCGTTGGCCATCGGCGGCATGTTGGTCAGGCCGATGAGGACCGCGCCGCCCGCGCGCAGGCGCTCGACGGCGAAGGCGTCGCGCTGGGCGACGAGGTGCTCGAAGGCGGGGGAGCCGGACGCGGCCGTGAGCCCCTCGGCGAGGTAGCTGTCCTTGGCGGTGTAGGGGATGCCGTCCAGCGGGCCCAGCGTCTCGCCGCGGGCGCGGCGGGCGTCGGAGGCCTCCGCCTCCGCCCGGGCGCGCGGGTTCATCACGACCATCGCGTTCAGGGCGGTGGCCGTACCGGGCCGGTCGTAGGCGTCGATCCGCGCGAGGTAGGCGTCGAGCAGCTCGACCGAGGTCGTCTCGCCCTTCTCCAGCGCTGCGCGCAGGTCGGCGATACAGGTCTCCACGACATCGAATCCGCGCGTCATGTGGGTCTCTCCTGGGGGTGGGTCGGGCAGGCGGGCCGCTGGCCTTCGGGGCGACCGCGGACAGCCGGTCGTCACACACCCCATCGCACTGACTAGATCTTCAGTCTAGAGTAGCGCTCTAGATTCCCGAAACCTAGACTTGAGGTCTGGAATCCCGGAACCGAAGGTGAGCTCATGTCGACGTCAGAGACCGGGCCCGCGCGGCCCACGGCCCGGGTCCCGATCGACAGGAAGCGTCAGCCCAGCGGGGACGAGGCGCGGGAGCGGGCCATGCGGGCGGCGGTCAGCGTCATCGCGGAGAAGGGCACCGCGGCCCTGCGGATGTCGGACATCGCCGCGCGGGCCGGGATGAGCACCGGGCACATCCTCTACCACTTCGGGAAGAAGGACCGGCTCCTGCTGGAGGTCCTCGCCTGGAGCCAGGCGGACCTCTGGACCCGGTTCCAGCAGGCCGCCGACCAGGCCGCGTCGCCTGCCGAGAAGCTGGACCTGTTCGTCCGCTTCTACCTGCCCAGTCACCAGGGCGACGAACGCTACGCACTGTGGACGCAGGTACTGGCCCAGCGCCACGACGAAGCGGGGCGGAAGATCCTCACCGAGCTGCTGGACGGCTGGGACGAGCGCCTGGAGGCCATCCTCCGCGAGGGCAGGGAGCGGGGACACTTCGCCGCCGTGGACCTCGACGAGTTCACCGTCCGGGCCGTGGCGATGCTGAGCGGGCTCTCCGAGGACGTGATGTTCGGCCGGTCCCGCTGGCAGCACACCTCCCCCCACGCGTTCGCCCTGGCCGCCCTCGAACGCGAACTGCGCCCCGCCGATCAGCGCTGACACCGGCGGAGGCCGCTGAGGTTCCGCGCCGGGCGCGGAACCTCACGCGGCCTTGGCCAGGGTGGACCGGTCCCCGTTGTGCGTGTGCCGGGTGGGCGCCATGACGCCCGCCGGGGTCCGCCGTCCGTCGTGGCGCGGCCACAGGAGGAGGGCGCCGACCGTCCCCGCCCCGGCGAGGACCGCGAGGACGGACCAGGTGAGGGTGAAACCGGCGGCGGTGCCGAGCCATCCCGCGACGGGATAGGTGATCAGCCAGGCCAGGTGCGACAGGGAGAACTGGGCCGCGAACGCCTCGGGGATCGCGTTCCGCGCCACGGAGGCGCGCAGGACCTTGCCGGTCGGTGTGATGACCAGGGCCATGCCGACCCCGATCACGCTCCAGAGGATCGCCGTGCCGGTCCAGGTGAGCAGACCGGTCGCGGTGAGCACGACGGCGGCGACCGTGCTGCCGGCGAGGACCCCGGCGCCGGTCGTCATGACGGTGCGGGCGGCGACCCGGTCGAGGACGCGGGGCAGTACGAGGGCGGCCAGGAGGGTGCCGGTGCCGGAGGCTGCGAGCATCCAGGCGACGTCCGACTGCGTACCGCCGAGTTCGTCACGGACGTGGTTGACGGTGTTCACGACGACGATCGATCCGGCCGCCGCGACCACGAGGTTGAGCGCCATGACGCCGCGCAGCCGTGGCGTCCCGAGGAACGTCCTGATCCCGGCCGCCGCCCTGTCCCACGTTCCGGTGCGGCCGCTGGGGCGGGCTTCGGGGATACGGGTCGACAGGACGAGCGCGGCGGAGAGCAGGAATCCCGCGGAGGTGCCCAGGAACAGTCGGTCGAAGCTCAGGAACGTCAGGGCGACGGCCGCCAGTACGGGGCTGAGCAGGCTCTCCATGGTGGAGGCGACCTGGGAGGCGGACAGGGCGCGCGTGTAGTCGGCCTCGTCGGTGACGATGTCGGGGATCACGGCCTGGAACGTCGGGGTGAACGCCGCGGAGGCGGCCTGGAGCAGGCCGATCAGCAGGTAGATGTGCCAGACCTCGGTGACCAGGGGCAGGGCCAGGACCACCGCGCCGCGGATCGCGTCGAGGAGGAAGAGGAAGGTTCTTCTGGGGAGCCGGTCGACGTACGCGGCGGCCAGGGGTGCGATGGCCACGTACATGACCATCTTGATGGTCAGGGCCGTGCTGAGCACCGCGCCGGCGCGCGGGCCGGCGAGGTCGTAGGCGAGGAGGCCGAGGGCCACCGTGGTCAGCCCGGTCCCGAACAGGGCGATGACCTGGGCGCCGAACAGGTGGCGGTAGTCGCGGATGCCGAACAGTCGCATGGCGGGGTCCTTCCGTGTCCGTGCGGCGGGGCGTGGTCCCGTGGCGGGGGCCGCGCCCCGCGGGTACAGGCGGGGGGTTCTCAGGCATGGGTGTCGCTCTCCGTCGGGCGGGTCAGTGGTGCCCGTGGTGGTGGTCGCCGTGCGCCGGTGCGGCCTCGGTGGTGTGCACCGTGAACTCGGCCGTCCGGACGACGCCGTCGTGCTGGAAGTCCAGGTAGAGGCGGTAGGTGCCGGCCGAGGGCGCGACCGCCATGAAGCTGATCCCGGGCCCGGGCGCGGTGGCGCCGTCGCCGGGGTGGCCCTCCGGGTGGACGTGGAGGTAGCCCAGGTCGCCGACGCGCAGGGCCACGAGGTGTCCGTAGGCGGCCAGGTAGGGCTCCAGGTCGGTGACGGGCCGGTCGTTCCGGCTGACGGTGAGGGTCAGCTCGCTCGCCTCGCCGGGCACGAGCGCGCCGTCGAGGGCGACGGTGTACTCGCCGGTCCGCGCGGTACGGGTGGCCTCGGGGAGCGGGCGCGGGGCGTACGGTCCGGCGACCGCGACGTCGATCCCCAGGGTCAGGGTCCCGTCGTGGCCGACCGGGTGGATGTCGGTGAAGAACCGCCAGTCCCCGGGTTCCAGGTCCAGCTCGGTGCTCCAGTCGCCCTTCTCGTCCCGCATCGGGTGCACGTGCTGGAACCCGGACGTGTCCCGCCGGACGGCGATGAAGTGCAGGTCCTTCTCGTGTTCGGCGACGAACTCGGTCACCGGCCGCCCGTCGGGGCCGGTCACCCTGAATCCGACGTGCTGCCGCCGGCCGGCGGTGAGGATCGTGGAGTCGACTTCGAGGGTGTAGCCGTCCGCCGAGACCGCCAGCCCGCCGGGCCGCCCTCCGCCGTGGTCTCCGTGACCGCTGTGACCGTTGTGACCGCTGTGGTTGTTCATGGCATGTCTCCCCGGATGTGATCCGCCGTGGCGTCGTCCGCGCTGGACGTTGATCACAACCATATACCCCCCCGGGGTATTCCCGGAAGGGTGGAATTCCATGACGGCACCCGTTGAAGTACCGGTACGAGTGACCCCTACAGCCAGTCCTTCTTCTTGAAGACCACGTACAGGCCGGTGCACACCACGGCCATCAGCAGCACCGCGAACGGGTAGCCGCCCGCCCAGTGCAGCTCCGGCATGTTGTCGAAGTTCATGCCGTAGATCGTGCCGACCAGGGTGGGGGCGAAGAGGATGGCGGCCCAGGAGGAGATCTTCTTGATCTCCTCGTTCTGTTCGAAGCCGGCTTCCGCCAGTGTGCGCATCTCGGCGTTCTGTTGTTGGGTGACGAGGGTGGCGTTGACCGTGAGGATGTCCGTCAGGGCCTGGCGGAAGCCGTCGACGCGTTCGCTGGTGTGGGTGACGTGGTCGGCGACGTCGCGGAGGTAGCGCTGGAGTTCCTCGTCCGTGCCGTACTTGGCGAAGCCCGCCATCAGGCCGTGGAGCATGCCCACCAGGGGGCGGGTGGCGCGCTGGAACTCGACCATCTCGCGGGAGAGTTCGTAGATGCGGCGGGAGACCGCCGGGTCGCCGCCGAAGACCTCCGTCTCGATCTCGTCGATGTCGTTCTGGACGCCCGCCACCACCGGGGCGTAGCCGTCGACCACCGCGTCGAGGATCGCGTACAGGACCGCTTCGGGGCCGAGGGAGAGGAGGTCCGGGTTCCCCTCCATGCGGTGGCGGACCGTGGAGAGGTCCGGGGCCGCGCCGTGGCGGACCGTGATGAGGAAGTCCGGGCCCACGAAGATGTGCAGCTCGCCGAACTCGACCTCCTCCTGGGCGTCGAGGTAGCGGGCCGCGCGCAGGACCACGAAGAGCGTCTCGCCGTACCGCTCCAGCTTGGGGCGCTGGTGGGCTTCGAGGGCGTCCTCCACCGCCAGTTCGTGCAGGTCGAACTCCGCTGCCAGGGAGTGCAGTTCCTCCTCCGTCGGGCGCTGCAGGCCGATCCACGCCATGCCGTCCGGGTGCTCGCGCAGCCGGCGGAACGTGTCCGCGAGCGTGGCGGGGGAGGAGACCCGCCGGCCGTCGCGGTAGACGCTCGCCTGCACCACGCTCGGCCGGTCGGCGGGGTGCGGCGTCGACGCGGGCTCGGGCTGTGGTTCCGGACGGCGGCGCCAGGCCGCGCGGGGACGACGGTCGGGCACCGGCCTTCACCTTTCGGAGGGATTCGGGGGATTATTGGGTGACTGGGGGTTTTCGGTGCTATCAGTGTCTTTGGGGATGGTATCCGGTGGTGCGATCTCGGGTGTGTCATGGCTTTCGGTCGTCGGGCTCGGGATTGCGGAAAGGATCTGTCCGCAAAGGCCAGTAGCTTCCTCGTATGGCCTCCACGACGAAGCACCCGGTCCTCAGCCGCCGCGCGCTCAACCGCGCCACCCTCGACCGTCAGCTCCTCCTCCGTCGCGCCCCGCTCGGTGCCGAGGAGGCCGTGGCGCACCTCCTCGGCCTCCAGGCACAGAACACCAAGCCCCCGTACTACGCGCTCGCCGCCCGCCTCGACGGCTTCCGGCCCGAGCAGCTGTCCGGCCTCATGGAGTCCCGCGCCGTCGCCCGCATCGTCACCATGCGCTCCACCGTCCACACCCACACCGCCGAGGACGCCGTCGCCCTGCGCCGGCTCGTGCAGCCCGGGGCCATCGACCGGGAGCTCGCCGTCTTCGTCGGCCGCAAGGGCCTCGACGGCGTCGACCTGGAGCGGCTCGCCGCCCTCTCCCGCGACCTCGTCGAGGAACGGCCCCGCACCCCCAAGCAGCTCCGCGAGGAGCTCCTCAAGGAGTGGCCGCACGCCGACCCGCAGTCCCTCTCCCTCGCCGCCCGCTGCCTGCTGCCCCTTGTCCAGGTCACCCCGCGCGGTCTCTGGGGACGCGGCGGGCAGGTCGCCCTCACCACCGTCGACGAGTGGTTCGGGGACACCGTTCACAGCCAGGCGGCTGCGGGGCGTGGTGAGCTCGACGCGACCGTGCTGCGCTATCTGCGCGCCTTCGGGCCCGCCTCCGTCAAGGACATGCAGACCTGGTGCGGCCTGACCCGGCTCGGCGAGGCCTTCGAACGCCTCCGGCCCGGCCTCCTCGTCTTCCAGGACGAGCGCGGCACCGAGCTCTTCGACGTGCCCGACGCGCCCCGCCCCGACGAGGACACCCCCGCCCCGCCCCGGTTCCTGCCCGAGTTCGACAACCTGCTCCTGTCGCACGCCGACCGCACCCGGGTCGTCACCCCCGAGATCCGCTCCCGCACCTGGCAGGGCAACCGGGCCTTCTCCGTGTTCCTCCTCGACGGCCTCCTCGCCGGGCTCTGGCGCCTCGACGAGGCCGAGGACGGCACCACCACCCTCACCGTCGAGCCCTTCGCGCGCGTGACGCGCGCCCAGCGCGCCGAACTCGCCGCCGAGGCCGAGCGGACCCTCCGGATCATGACGCCGCCGGGCACCCCGTACGACATCGTCCACAAGGAACCGCGCGAGACGGCGGCGTGACGCCCCGCGGGACGCCGCCCCCGCCGCCGGTCACGGCAGCGCCCCCGCCCGGCGGGCCGCCACCACCGCCTCCAGGCGGGTGTGCGCCCCGAGCTTCCGCATCGCCGAACGCAGGTAGCCCTTCACCGTCTCCGGCCGCAGCCCGAGCCGCTCCGCCGCCACCGCGTTCGTCGCCCCCGAGGCCACCGCCGCCAGGACGTCCGTCTCGCGCGGGGTCAGCGGCACCGCCGGCGCGGACTGCCCCGGGACCGCCGTCCCCGTGCCGGACGCCGCCTCCAGACGTCCGCACACCGCGAGCAGCCGATTCCGCAGCTCCGCGTCCTCGACCCGGGGTGCCAGCGCCCGCAGCTCCCCGTACGCCTGCCGCACCTCCTCCCAGGACGGCGCCGAGGGCGGCGGGACCAGCAGCCGCTGGACCTCGTCCCGTACCGCGAGCGCCTGCTCGACGTCCCGGGCCGCCGCCACCGCCGCGTCGAAGACCCGCTCACCGATCGGCAGCGCGTCGCGCAGCGCCCCGTACAGCACCCCGCGCACCTTCCGGCGGACCACGACCGGCACCGCCACCACCGACCGCAGCCCCTCCGCGGAGACCGGCACGTCGTACTCGTGGGTGATGTGCCGCGCCGACGGGTAGTCGGTCACGGCGCACGGCCGCGACAGGGCCAGGCACTTGCCGCCGAGTCCCGAGCCGGCCGAGATCGCGAGCCCGCGCAGCGCCGGGGTCACCGCCCCGCTCAGCTCGGCGATCCGCAGCGCCCGGCCGTCCTGGAACAGCCCCCCGAAGACCACCGGGAGACCGGTGGTGCGGCGCAGCCGCAGCAGCGCGCCGCGCAGCTCCACCGATTCGACGTGCTCGCGCACCGTTCTCTCCCCGCTGTCCGTCGGCAAGGTGCCTGGTTCACCCCCGAACGGGGGTAGTGAGACCTGGGTCACCGATTACACGATGTCCGGGACCGGTCCCGCAACGAGGAGGACACATGACGGATGCGAGCGCGACCAGCGCGACGGAGAGGTTCCGGGCCGCCCGGGACTTCCTGCTCCACCATCGCGAGGACTACGAGACGGCGTACGAGGGCTTCGCCTGGCCCCGGCCCGACCGTTTCAACTGGGCGCTCGACTGGTTCGACGTCATCGCCGCCGGCAACGACAGGACCGCCCTGCACATCGTCGAGGAGGACGGCTCCGAGACGAGGCTGAGCTTCGCCGAGATGTCCGCCCGCTCGAACCGCGTCGCCAACTGGCTGCGCGCCCAGGGCGTCCGCGCCGGGGACCGGATCATCGTCATGCTCGGCAACCAGGCCGAGCTGTGGGAGACGATGCTCGCCGCGATGAAGCTGCGCGCCGTCGTCATCCCCGCCACCCCCCTCCTCGGCCCCGCCGACCTCCGCGACCGCGTCGAGCGGGGCCGCGCCCGCCATGTCCTCGTCCGCTCCGAGGACACCGCCAAGTTCGACGACGTGCCCGGCGACTACACCCGCATCGCGATCGGCGGGGACGGGGTGACCTGGCTCGGCTACGAGCACGCCGCCCAGGAGTCCGCCGACTTCGAGCCCGACGGCGTGACCTTCGCCGAGGACACGCTGATGCTGTACTTCACCTCCGGCACGACGGCCCGGCCGAAGCTCGTCGAGCAGACCCACACCTCGTACCCCATCGGCCACCTCGCGACGATGTACTGGATCGGGCTCAAGCCCGGCGACGTGCACCTCAACATCTCCTCGCCCGGCTGGGCCAAGCACGCCTGGTCCAACCTCTTCGCGCCGTGGAACGCGGAGGCGACCGTCTTCATCCACAACTACACGCGCTTCGACCCGGCCCGGCTGATGAGCGAGATGGACCGGAACGGGGTCACCAGCTTCTGCGCCCCGCCGACGGTGTGGCGGATGCTGATCCAGTCCGACCTGGGCCGGCTCAAGGCCCCGCCGCGTGAGGTCGTCGCCGCCGGCGAACCCCTCAACCCCGAGGTCATCGAGTCGGTGCGGCGCGCCTGGGGCGTCACCATCCGGGACGGCTTCGGCCAGACGGAGACCGCCGTGCAGGTCTCCAACAGCCCCGGCCAGCGGCTCAAGGAGGGCTCCATGGGCCGCCCGAGCCCCGGCTTCCGCGTCACCCTCGTCGATCCCGTGACCGGCCGGGCGGGCGTGGAGGAGGGCGAGATCTGTCTCGACCTGTCCGCGAACCCGGTGGGTCTGATGACCGGCTACCACGGCGACCCGGAGCGTACGGCCGAGGCGATGGCGGGCGGCTACTACCGCACCGGCGACATCGGCTCGCAAGACGCCGACGGGTACATCACGTACATCGGGCGCGCCGACGACGTCTTCAAGGCCTCCGACTACAAGATCAGCCCCTTCGAGCTGGAGAGCGCGCTCCTGGAGCACGAGGCCGTCGCCGAGGCGGCCGTCGTCCCCGCCCCCGACCCGCTCCGGCTGGCCGTCCCCAAGGCGTACGTCGTGCTCGCGGCCGGCTGGGAGCCGGGCGAGGAGACGGCGCGGGTCCTCTTCGGCCACTCGCGCGCGGTCCTCGCCCCGTACAAGCGGATCCGGCGCATCGAGTTCGCCGAGCTGCCCAAGACCGTCTCCGGCAAGATCCGCCGGGTCGAACTGCGCCGGCTCACCGCCGAGGGCGGCGGCAAGGAGTACACGGAAGGGGACCTCGCATGACGACGACGGAACTCTCCTACGCCCACGGGCTGTCCGGCACCCCGCTCCTCGGCGACACCGTCGGCGCCAACCTCGACCGGGCCGTCGCCACCTGGCCCGACCGCGAGGCGCTCGTCGACGTCCCCGGTGGGCGGCGCTGGACGTACGCGCAATTCGGCGCCGACGTCGACCGGTTGGCCGGGGCGCTGCTGGGCAGCGGCGTCCGGAAGGGCGACCGGGTCGGGATCTGGGCGGTGAACTGTGCCGAGTGGGTCCTCGTCCAGTACGCCACCGCCCGCATCGGTGCGGTCATGGTCACCATCAACCCTGCTTACCGCTCGCACGAGTTGGCGTACGTGCTCAACCAGGCGGGCATCTCCCTGCTCTTCGCCTCGCTCGCCCACAAGACGAGCGACTACCGCGCCATGGTCGAGGAAGTGCGGGAGGACTGCCCGGAGTTGAGGGAGGTCGTGCACTTCGGAGACCCCGGCTGGGACGTCTTCCTCGCCCGTACGGCGGGAGGTCTGCGGCCCGAGCCGCTCTCCTGCGACGAGCCGGTCAACATCCAGTACACCTCGGGGACCACGGGCTTCCCGAAGGGGGCCACCCTCTCGCACCACAACATCCTCAACAACGGTTATTTCGTCGGGGAGATGATCGCCTACACCGAGCAGGACAGGATCTGCATCCCCGTTCCCTTTTATCACTGTTTCGGCATGGTGATGGCCAATCTGGCGGCCACTTCGCACGGCGCCTGCATGGTGATCCCGGCGCCGTCCTTCGAGCCCGCCGCCACCCTCAGGGCCGTGCAGGAGGAGCGCTGCACCTCGCTGTACGGGGTGCCGACGATGTTCATCGCCGAGCTGGGCCTGCCCGACTTCGCCGAGTACGACCTCTCCTCCCTCCGCACCGGCATCATGGCCGGATCGCCGTGCCCGGTGGAGGTGATGAAACGGGTCGTCGCCGAGATGAACATGGCGGAGGTGTCGATCTGTTACGGCATGACCGAGACCTCGCCCGTCTCCACCCAGACCCGCCGCGACGACGACCTGGACCGTCGCACCGGCACGGTCGGCCGGGTCCTGCCGCACGTCGAGGTCAAGATCGTCGACCCGGCGACCGGGCTGACCGTGGAGCGGGGCACCGCGGGGGAGCTGTGCACCCGCGGCTACAGCGTGATGCTCGGCTACTGGGACGAGCCGGAGAAGACCGCCGAGGTGATCGACGCGGGCCGCTGGATGCACACCGGGGACCTGGCGGTGATGCGGGACGACGGCTACGTCCAGATCGTCGGCCGCATCAAGGACATGATCATCCGGGGCGGGGAGAACGTGTACCCCCGCGAGATCGAGGAGTTCCTCTACGGGCACGCCAAGATCGCCGACGTCCAGGTCGTCGGCGTGCCCGACGTGCGGTACGGCGAGGAGATCCTGGCCTGTGTGATCCCCCGCGACCCGGCCGACCCGCCCGGCCTGGAGGAGATCACCGCCTTCTGCCGCGACCGGCTCGCCCACTACAAGATCCCGCGCCGGGTGGAGATCCTCTCCGAGTTCCCGATGACGGTCAGCGGCAAGGTGCGGAAGGTGGAGCTGCGGGATCGGTACGGGACGGGGTGACCGGGCCGGCCGGTCAGGCCGGTCCGCGGCCCTTCGGCGGACCGTCAGCAGACCTCTCGGCGCATGCACACCCGGGGCCAGACCGAGAGGCCGTGGGCCGCCTCCGCGCGGCTGATCGCACGCAGCCCCTCCGTCAGCGCCGGGTCGGACTCGGTGAGCGGGCGGAAGCCGAGCCGGGCGTAGTACGGGGCGTTCCACGGGACCTCGGTGAACGTCGTCAGGGTCAGGGCCGTCAGCCCCTGCTCCCTGGCGGCCGCCGCCAGGTGCTCGATCAGCTCCTTGCCGACGCCCCGGCGGGCGGCGTCCGGGTGCACCGACACCTGCTCGATGTGGGCGGAGCCGTCGACGGTGTCGGTGAGCAGATAGGCGACGGGACGGTCGGCGGGGTCCACCGCGACCCAGGCCCGGCCCTCGCGGCGGTACGCCTCCAGGACGTCCAGGGGCAGCGGGTCGTCGTCGGCGATCGCCGCCATGCCGAGAGTGCGGAACGGCTCGCCCGCCGCCCGTTCGATGTCCTGGAGCAGCGGGAGTTCGGCCGGAGCGGCCGCTCTGATGCGCATACGACAGTATGGCGCGGCGTCAGAGGGCGGTGCGGCCCGTCCTCCCGCCCGGCTCCGGAGGAGGCCGGTTCTCGTCCGCCTCGCCGGGCCGGTCGAGCAGCCCGCCGTCCCGGGAGAAGCGGGGCAGGAACAGGGCGAGCGCCGGATCCCCGTACAGCGCCACGTACAGCTGGACGAGGCGGCCGTCCGTCACCTCGCGCCGGTGCGCGGGCAGCGGATGCCGGTCCCGCAGGCCGTCGAGCAGGTCCCGGGCGGCGGGTGTGACCGGCCGCAGCCGCAGCAGCAGCACCGTCGCCGCGAGGACCGGCGGCACGGTGAAGGCCGCGACGAGGCCGGCGCCGCCGTACCCGTCCGCGTACCCTCCGCCGTGCCCGTGGCGTGCCCAGGTGAGGAGCAGGCCGGTGCCGACCGTCAGCGGTACGCAGACGAGCAGGACGCGGGCGGCCCGCAGCCGGGCGGGCGGCCGCAGCAGACCGGCCCGGCCGAGCTCGCCGCCCAGGGCGTCCACGGCCCGGCGCGCCTCCGGGCGCAGGGCGAGCGCCCGCAGGGCCAGCGCCCGGTGCAGCGAGCCGTGCACCCCGAGCTGTATGGGGTCACGGGTCCGGCCCGGTCCGCCGTTGGCCCGAATCGTACGTTTGCGGCCCGCGGCGACCGCCCCTCGCTGGTGCAGGGCCACGAGCGCGACCGTGACGGCCGCCCGGCGCCCGCCCCGCAGCAGCGCGAGGGCCTGCGGCGGCGGCTCGGCGTCCGCGGTCCACGCCCCGCTTTCCTGGCTGCGGGTTCGCAACAGCACGACGGCGAGCACCAGTTCCGCGCAGGCCACCCCGATGAACCACCACATTGCCGTCGTCATTGACGCCACCCCCGAGGGTGTTGTGCCCGGGGGAGCGTGATCGTCACGCGTGAATGGCCGGTTTCGGATGACGATCGGACGGTGAGGCGTCGTGTACGGGCCACCGGGCGACCCGTGGCCCGGTCAGGCTCCGGCGGCGGCCAGTTCGTCGGCCGCGTGGTTGACGGGCTGCGGGGTGCCGGTCAGGTCGAGGACGAAGAGAGGGAGGCCTATCTCGGCGGCGCGTTCACGCGCCTCCGGGGTGTAGCCGGCCAGCGAGAAGAACACGCTGACGCTCGTGCTGGGGGTGCTCAGGCCGTTGAGCCACAGGCATTCGACGGCCCGCAGCCCGGCGGGCCGGGTGCTCGGGTCCACCTGGGCGACGAGCCCGGGCGCCCGCAGGTCCACGCCGGAGGCGGGGCGGTCCTCGGGCTGGACCACGTCCCGGAAGCCGAGCCAGCGGAGGTACCCGGCGGCGGCGGCCACCGCGTCCCGGGCGGTACGGATCGTCACCGGCCGGAAGGCGCCGCGCACCGGCTCCGGGCGCGGGGCCGTGGGCGGCAGCGGGATGTGCGCGGGGTACCGCTCGGCGAACGTGCGGTGCCCGCAGGACCCGGGCGGCACGTCCAGGGCGTCGGAGCCCTGGCCGTCCCGCCCGGCGGGGCCCGTACCGAACCACTCCGAGCCGGGCTCGACCGCCCGAGGCCCACCCGGCCCGGTACCGGCCTCGCCGGGTCCGCCCGTGCCGGGTCCACTCGCATCGAATTCGCCGGCGCCGGGTCCGGATCCGGGTCCACCGGCACCGTGCCCGCCCGCACCGGCCCCACCCTCACCAGGCCCACCGGCACCGAACCCGCCCGCGCCGGGTCCGTCCGCCCCGGGTCCACCCGTACCGAACGTGTCCGCGCCGGGTCCGCCCGCGCCGGGTCCGCCCGCGCCGGGTCCCCCCGTGTCGAGTCCGCTCGTGCCGGGGCGGACGGGTGCCGCGTCGGGCCGGTCGCCGCCGAAGGTGCCGGCCGTGGCCGGCGGCGGCGCGAGCCCGGGGCCGCCCGGGTCGCGGGGGGCCGTACCGGGGCCGCCCCGGGGGTCGGCCTGCGGAGTCGTACCCCAGGCCGTCCCGGAGGGCGGTCCTGAGCGGTCGGGCCCTCCCGCCGTGCCCCCGTGCCCGGACGGCCGGCCGGTGCGGCCGGTGAAGAGCCCCTCCGGGTCGGGCGGGGTCAGCGGGGGCCGTGGGGCGGGCGGGTACTGCGGGGCGGGCGTCCGCGCCGGGGCGTGGCCCCGGCCACCGACGGCCCGCGAGTCCTCCGCCCCGCCGCCCGCTCCGGGCTCCGTACCGGGCTCCGCGTCCACCGACCGGACCGGGACCCGGAGGACCGTGCCGCAGGCGCAGCCGAGCTCCGGGTGGGGCCAGTCGTCCTCGCGGCCGCAGGCGCCGCAGCGGACGGTGACCCACTCGTCCGTCCAGTTCCGGTGCGTGATCGGTTCCGCCGTCGCGCCGGCCGTCACCGGCGGCGCGACCGGGCTTCCGCACGCGCAGGGGAAGACAGGCGCCGCGTACGCCTGCGTCCGCTGGCACTCCGGGCAGCGCACCGGTACCGACTCAGCCACAACCCCTACCCCCTGTCGTTCGGTCCCATCGTCCACCCATCGGCCACCTCGGGGGAGGAGTTCGGCCACTTCGCCGATTCCGCGGGCCGGACCTCTCTTGACGGTTCTCCGCGAGCCGACCTACATTGCTTCCGTATAGCAGAACAGTATTTCCGCATTACGGAAACAGGCCTCCCGGGTTCGTCGAACAGCCGGGTGCGCCTGCCTCCGACCGGCCGAAGCAGGAGCACTCCCATGCCTCGTATGACCGCCGCCGCAGCGGCCGTTGAGATCCTCAAGCGCGAAGGCGTCACCCAGGCGTTCGGCGTCCCCGGCGCGGCGATCAACCCCTTCTACCGCGAGCTCAAGAACGTCGGCGGCGTCGGCCACACGCTCGCCCGCCACGTCGAGGGCGCGTCCCACATGGCCGAGGGCTACACCCGTGCCCAGGCCGGCAACATCGGCGTCTGCATCGGTACGTCCGGCCCCGCCGGCACCGACATGATCACCGGCCTGTACTCGGCCATCGCGGACTCGATCCCGATCCTCTGCATCACCGGCCAGGCCCCGGTCTCGAAGCTCCACAAGGAGGACTTCCAGGCCGTCGACATCGCCACGATCGCCAAGCCGGTCACGAAGGCCGCGACGACCGTCCTGGAGGCCGCGCAGGTCCCGGGCGTCTTCCAGCAGGCCTTCCACCTGATGCGCTCCGGCCGTCCCGGCCCGGTCCTCATCGACCTCCCGATCGACGTCCAGCTGACCGAGATCGAGTTCGACCCGGAGACCTACGAGCCGCTGCCGGTCTACAAGCCGTCCGCGACCCGCGCCCAGGCCGAGAAGGCCCTGAGCTTCCTCCTGGAGGCCGAGCGCCCGCTGATCGTCGCCGGTGGCGGCATCATCAACGCCGACGCCTCCGACCTCCTCGTCGAGTTCGCCGAGCTGACCAACATCCCGGTCATCTCCACCCTCATGGGCTGGGGCACCATCCCGGACGACCACGAGCTCGCCGCCGGCATGGTCGGCGTCCAGACCGCGCACCGCTACGGCAACGCGACCTTCCTGGAGTCCGACACCGTCATCGGCATCGGCAACCGCTGGGCCAACCGCCACACGGGCTACAACCTGGAGGCGTACACCAAGGGCCGCAAGTTCGTCCACGTCGACATCGAGCCCACCCAGCTCGGCAAGATCTTCGCCCCCGACTACGGCATCGCCTCCGACGCCAAGGTCGCCCTGGAGCTCTTCGTCGAGATCGCCAAGGAGTGGAAGGCCGCGGGCAAGCTGCCCGACTTCTCCGCCTGGGCCGCCTCCGCGCAGGAGCGCAAGGCCACCCTCCAGCGCCGCACGCACTTCGACAACATCCCGATGAAGCCGCAGCGCGTCTACGAGGAGATGAACAAGGCCTTCGGCCCGGAGACCCGTTACGTCACCACCATCGGTCTCTCCCAGATCGCGGCCGCGCAGTTCCTGCACGTCTACAAGCCGCGCCACTGGATCAACTGCGGCCAGGCCGGCCCGCTCGGCTGGACCATCCCGGCCGCCATCGGTGCCGCCACCGCGCAGCCGGACGTCCCGGTCGTCGCGCTCTCCGGCGACTACGACTTCCAGTTCATGATCGAGGAGCTGGCGGTCGCCGCCCAGCACAAGGTCCCCTACGTCCACGTCCTCGTGAACAACGCCTACCTCGGCCTGATCCGCCAGGCGCAGGGCGGCCTCGGCATCAACTTCGAGGTCAACCTCGAGTTCGAGAACATCAACACCCCGGAGATCGGCGTCTACGGCGTCGACCACGTCAAGGTCGCCGAGGGCCTGGGCGTCAAGGCGATCCGCGTCACCGACCCGGACAAGCTGGGCGAGGCGCTGGAGGAGGCCAAGAAGCTGGCCGTCGAGTTCCAGGTCCCGGTCGTCGTCGAGGCGATCCTGGAGCGCATCACCAACATCGCGATGAGCAAGACGGTCGACATGAGCGACGTCACCGAGTTCGAGGAGCTCGCGACCGAGCCCGGCCACGCGCCGACCGCGATCAAGGCCCTCAAGGTCTGATCCTCCGGAGGAGGGTCTCGCAGGGACCTCGCCGGGGCCTCGCGGCCGGATAGGCTGCGACCTCACCGAACGGCGCTCGGGGCAATGCCCCGAGCGCCGTTTTCGAGCGTCGTTCCGCGTGCCGTTCCGAGAGGACACACCCCATGCCCGTCGTGACCCGACTCGTCACCCACGTCGAGCTGGACGAGGCGTGGACGACCCCCGCGCAGCTGTCGGTCTCGGCCCGCCTGGACGCCGAACTCTCCGACGGGCGGACCCTGGTCCTCCTCGACGACCGGGGCTGGAGCGAGAGCGTCGTGGGCGACGGGGACATCCGGGCCTTCCTCACCGCCGAGGACATCGAGGACAGCGCCCGCACGGTCGTCGGCCCCGACGAACCCTTCGGCGACGAGACGCGCGAGCAGGCGCAGGCCGCCCACTGGGCGGCTCTCGCCGCTCTCGTCGAGGCGCGTGCGCAAGGGGTACGGGCGGACGCGGCCGAGCTCTCCCGGCTCACCCACACCGTCGTCCTCGGCGACCGCCTCCGCGCCTGGGCGGGCCTCGACGCGCCGCGGGAGAATTGACCGGCCCCCGCCCCGAGGAGCACCGGGGCGGGGGCCTCACCCCTTCTGTGCCCGTACGAGCACCGCGCCCGCCTCCGTCCACTCGTACAGGACCGAGCGGCCCGCCCGCCCCCGCCGCACGAGCCCGGCGTCCCGCAGCACCTTGAGGTGCCGGCCCACCGAGCCGAGCCCCTGCCCGGTCAGCGCCACCAACTGGCTGGTGGACAGCGGCGATCCGAGGCGTACGAGCACACCGGCGCGCGCCGGCCCGAGCAGCGCCCCGAGCGCCTCGGGCACGGCAGGGCCAGAGGTGTCGGCCAGAACCCCCGCGCAGGGATAGACGATTGCGCTCCGCTCCGTCCCCTCCCAGGACACCCAGCCGGTGACCGGCGTCACCGGGACGAGCAGCAGTCGCCCCTGCACGAACGAACGCGCCGGATAGTCACGGGTGTTGACCTGGAGCCGCCCGTCGCCGAGCCAGCGCATCCTGCCCGGGCACAGCTCGTCGAGCGCCGCCGCCCAGCCGTCCCGGCTCAGCCGGGCCGTCCGCGCCGTCACGTCCGCCTCCAGGATGCGCCGCCGCCGCGCCCACTCCGGCCGCACCGTCTCCCGCCACACCCAGCCGAGCACCCCCGCGAGCCGTTCCGGCAGATCGCGCGCCGAGCGCAGCGGCTCCGGCACCGGTCCGCCGATCGCCACCGCCAACTGGTCGACGGCGTCCGCGGGTTCGGTCGCGAGGACCGCCTCGACCTCCTCCTCGAAGCTCCGCTCGCGGTCGCCCACCGGCGTGGGGGTGAGGAAGTCCGCGTTCCAGGTGGGGCCGATGGCCGCCCGCACCAGCAGCGCGTCGAGCGGCTCGGCCGCGAGCCGCTCGCGGTAGACGGGCAGATGCCGGTCGAGCCAGCCGCGCTCGCCCGGATGCGTCGACACCCCCGCGTGCAGCGTCTTGAGCGAGGCGACCGTCTCGGCGAGCGGCGAGAACACGAACCCACTCCCCGCGAGGGTGTCCGTCCCGATCTGCCACCAGCCCATGTTTCGCCTCCCCGCGAAACATTACCGGCGGTCGGGGAGCTCGCCGAGACTCCCCGCATGCCCCGCTACCGCGGCCTCTTCCGCACCCCCGAGTTCACCCCGCTCTTCCTCACCGGCTCCGCCCAGATCGCCGCCCAGACCGTCGCCGGACTCGGGCTCGCCACCCTCGTCTTCCGCGCGACCGGCTCCCCGCTCCTGTCCGCCCTGGCGCTCTTCGGGCCCTCGCTCGCCCAGCTGGCCGGCGCCACCACCCTGCTCTCGGCGGCCGACCGGCTCCCGCCGCGCGCCACGCTCGCCGGGATCGCGGCCTTCTTCGCCCTGAGCACCGCGGTGCTCGCGGTCGCCGGGATGCCGACCTGGGCCCTCTTCGCGGTCCTGCTCGCCCAGGGGCTCGTGGCCTCGCTCGGAGGAGGGGTGCGCTACGGGCTCCTGAACGAGATCCTCGCCCGCGAGGACCACCTCCTGGGCCGCTCGGTGATGAACATGGCCGTCGGCGTCTGCCAGATCGCCGGCTTCGCCACCGGCGGCGTCCTGGTCGCCCAGCTCTCGCCGCGCGGCACGGTCCTCGTGGGCGCGGGGCTCTACCTCGCCGCCGCCCTCCTCGCCCGCCTCGGCCTCGGGGCGCGGCCGCCCCGCGCGGCCGGCCGGGCCTCGGTCGGCGAGACCTGGCGCACCAACCGGCTCCTGCTCTCCTCGCCCGCCCGCCGCCGCTCCTACCTCGCGCTGTGGGTGCCCAACGGGCTGGTCGTCGGCTGTGAGTCGCTCTTCGTGCCGTACGCCCCCGAGCGCGCCGGGCTCCTCTTCGCCTGCGGCGCGCTCGGGATGCTGGCCGGGGACGCGGCCGTCGGCCGCTTCGTACCGTCACGGCTGCGCGAACGGCTCCGCTTCCCGCTCCAGGCCCTGCTCGCGGCCCCGTTCCTGCTCTTCGCCCTCGACCCCGGGCTGCCGCTCGCGCTCGCGCTCGTGGCCGTCTCGGCCGTCGGGTACGCGGCGAGCCTGCTGCACCAGGAGCGGCTGATGGCCCTGGTGCCGGCGGAGCTGAGCGGTCACGCGCTCGGGCTCCACACCTCCGGGATGCTCGCCCTCCAGGGGGTGAGCGCGGCGCTCGCGGGCACCGTCGCCCAGTTCACGTCACCGCGCACGGGGATGGTGCTGCTCGCCCTCGCCTCGCTCGCCGTGACCCTGGCACACGTCCGGGCGGAGCGCAGGCCCGACGGCCCGGAACCCCCCACCCATGGGCCGGAACTCCCGATCGACGGCCCGGAGCCCTCTACCGAGGTGCCGTCGAGCGCATCACGACCGTCTGCTCGCACGGGCCGTCGGCGAACAGCTTGAGCGCCTCCATCTCGTCCTTGTCGACGGAGAGTCCCCAGCGCAGCTTGGTGCTCACCCAGTCGCCGACGTAGCGGCAGTAGAGGGAGTCGTCGGCGGGCACCCACTCGGCGGGGTCGCGTCCCGCCTTCTCCTTCTGGCTGCGGGCGGTGACGGCGACGAGCGTCGCGGCGGCACCCTGGTCGTTGGCGTACTGCTCGCGCCGGGCGGCCGTCCAGCCGGAGGCGCCCGACTGCCAGGCCTCCTCCAGGGCGACGACGTGGTCGACGCGGAGCGAGGCCGGGTCGGTGACGCTCTGGCCGTCGTAGGAGGAGGTCCACCGGCCACCGGTCAGCGTGCAGTCCGTCCCGGCCTTCGGGGCGTCCTCCGCCTCGGCGATGAGGACCTCGGAGCGGGTGTCGCAGCCGTCCGCCGCGTCGAGCCCCTGGTTCCAGTGGCGGAACGCCGACTCCTGGTAGCCGTCCGGGTCCTCGGAGGCCTCGGTCAGTTCGGCGAGCGCGTCGGGGAAGAGGACGACGCCGGCGGAGAGCGCGGGGGAGGGGGCGACGAGCGGGGACAGGATCAGGGCGAGCGGTGCGAGACCGCGCATCAGGTTCTTGATCATGTACCAGTGGATAGCGCCGGTCGCGGGGCGCGCGGGCGGAGAATCGCGGCGCGCTCCCCCGAGCGGGTGCGGATCTTCACCGCAGAAACGATGGGCTGGGGGTCCGTGCGCCCGTCCGTCCGGAGAGCGCGCTCGTATGACACGTCCGTACACACGAAGAAGAGCGCGGAACCAGGGACCGTAAACCTGGTTCCACGCTCTCCCGTTGTACCCGTCCGACGGCACGAGGCTGGCGCGACAGGACGTTCGCGCCGCCGGACGGAGTCTGTGGGGCCCCTGGGGGAAAGGGCTGGGCGTTGGGACCGCGGCGGCGGCGACGGGCGTGCCGGTTGTCCTCTTCCTTCAGGTCAAGAAGAGGGCCCGACGCCCTTACCACCGCACTGGCTCGACGCCGCCGCGGTCCTCACGCTTGTCCGGTCCGCCGACCACCCCTCATCCGGGCCGGCGATCCGGACCGCGTAGGGCACTGACCTCCCGTCAGGTGCCTTACGCAGTCTGGGTGGTGCTGGAGGATCAGTCCTCGCGCAGGGCGCGGACCGCCTCTTCCACGCGCTTGCCGTAGTCCGCGTCGGCGGCGGCGAAGTGCGCGAGGTTCTTCTCGATGACGTCCTCGCGGGACACCTGGGAGAGACCGCCGGCGATGTTGGCGATCAGACGCTTCTTCTCGTCCTCGGACATCAGGCGGTAGAGCTCACCGGCCTGGAAGAAGTCGTCGTCCTTGGTGTGGGCGGGCGCCTCGTGGGTGCCGGTCCAGCCGTGGATCGCGAGCGGCGCGGAGAGCGCGGCGTCGGTCTGGGCCGGGCCCTGGTACGAGTTGGGCTCGTAGTTCTTGTCGTGGCGCGAGCCGTTGCGGAGCGCCATGGCGCCGTCGCGGCCGTAGTTCTGGGCGGTCGTGGCCTTGGGGGCGTTGACCGGCAGCAGGGTGTGGTTCACGCCCAGGCGGTAGCGGTGCGCGTCCGCGTAGGCGAAGAGACGGCCCTGGAGCATCTTGTCCGGGGAGGGACCGATGCCGGGGACGAAGTTGTTCGGGGAGAAGGCGGCCTGCTCGACCTCTGCGAAGACGTTCTCCGGGTTGCGGTCGAGGACCAGGCGGCCCACGCGCTGGAGCGGGTAGTCGCTGTGCGGCCACACCTTGGTGAGGTCGAACGGGTTGAAGCGGTACTCCGCGGCCTCGGCGGCGGGCATGACCTGGACGTAGAGGGTCCAGCTCGGGTTCACACCGCGCTCGATGGCCTGGAGCAGGTCGGTCTGGTGCGAGTTCGCGTCCTTGCCGACGAGCTCGGCGGCCTGGTCGGCGGAGAGGCTGCGGATGCCCTGGTTCGTCTTGAAGTGGTACTTGACGAAGAAGGCCTCGCCCGCCTCGTTGGTCCACTGGTAGGTGTGCGAGCCGTAGCCGTTCATGTGGCGGTACGAGGCGGGGATGCCGCGGTCGCCCATGAGCCAGGTGATCTGGTGCGTCGCCTCGGGGGCGTGCGCCCAGAAGTCCCAGACGTTGTCCGCCTCCTGCTTGCCCGTGAAGGGGTCGCGCTTCTGGGAGTGGATGAAGTCGGGGAACTTGATCGGGTCCTTGATGAAGAACACCGGGGTGTTGTTGCCGACGAGGTCGTAGTTGCCCTCTTCGGTGTAGAACTTCAGGGCGAAGCCGCGGGGGTCGCGCACCGCGTCCGCGCCGCCGAGCGAGTCGGCCACGGTGGAGAAGCGGATGAACGTCTCGGTCTTCTTGCCGACCTCGCCGAGGAAGTCCGCCTTGGTGTACGCGGTGACGTCGTCGGTCACCTCGAAGTAGCCGTACGCACCGGAACCGCGGGCGTGCACCACGCGCTCCGGGATCCGCTCACGGTTGAAGCGCGCGAGCTTCTCCAGCAGGTGCTGGTCCTGGAGCAGGATGGGGCCACCGACGCCGGCGGTGGCGGAGTTCTGGTTGTCGGCGACGGGGGCGCCGGACTCGGTCGTAAGCACGCGCTTCGACATCGTGACCTTCCGTACGGGAGCTCTGCTGACGGTCCGAGGAGCGTAAATTCGGCTCGAACGTAACGTCAACAGTTTGTTGAAAATGAAGTGTGGTGTTCCGGCCGGCGGTGACGCCTGGGCGCGACAGGACAGGTGTCAGCGCCACCGCCGGCCGGAATTCAGGGGCCCCGTGGAAGGGGCTGGGGCCGGCCCCGGGGGGCGTGGCCCCAGGGATCAGACCTGCTGGCCGGAGAGACGCTCGACGGCGCGCAGCAGGGCCGAGTGGTCCAGGCCGCCGTCACCCTGAGCGCGCAGGGAGGCGACGAGCTGGGCGACGACCGCGCCGACCGGGAGGGCGGCACCGACGTTGCGGGCGGCGTCGGTGACGATGCCCATGTCCTTGTGGTGCAGGTCGATCCGGAAGCCGGGCTTGAAGTCCCGGTTCAGGAAGTTGTCCTTCTTGCGGGTCAGGACCGTGGAGCCGGCCAGACCGCCGTTGAGGACGTCCAGGGCGGCCTGGAGGTTCACGCCGGACTTCTCGAGGAAGACGACGGCCTCGGCGCAGGCCTGGATGTTGACCGCGACGATGAGCTGGTTGGCGGCCTTCACCGTCTGGCCGGAGCCGTGCGGGCCACAGAGGACGATGGTCTTGCCGAGGGTCTCCAGGATCGGGAGGGCCTCGTCGAAGTCGGCCTGCTCGCCACCGACCATGATCGAGAGCACGGCCTCGATCGCGCCGGCCTCGCCGCCGGACACCGGGGCGTCGATGACGCGGATGCCCTTCTCGGCGGCGTTCTTGGCGAGGTCGACCGAGGTCTGCGGGGTGATCGACGACATGTCGACGATCAGCGCGCCCTGCCTGGCGTTCTCCAGGATGCCCTCGGGGCCGTAGGAGATGGCCTCGACCTGCGGGGAGGCGGGCACCATCGTGATGATGACGTCGGCGTCCTTCACGGCCTCGGCGATCGAGGAGGCGGAGGTGCCGCCGGCCTTGGCGAGCCGGTCCAGCTTGTCCTGCTCCAGCGTGAAGCCGGTGACCGAGTAGCCGGCCTTCAGCAGGTTCTCGGACATGGGCGAGCCCATGATGCCGAGGCCGATCCAGGCAATCTTGGGAAGGTTGCTCATGAGGGTGCCTCTCAAAAACTGGTGGTACGTGGGGAGGGGGACGGCGGGGCCGCGCGTCAGCGGGCCGGGCGGGCCTCTGCGGGGAGCCACTCGAAGGACGCGGCGGCGTCGGCGGCCTTGTACTCCAGGCCGACCCAGCCGTCGTAACCGGCCTTCTTGAGCTCGTCGAGGAGCTGCTCCAGGGGGAGCTCGCCGGTGCCCGGAGCGCCGCGGCCCGGGTTGTCCGCGATCTGCACGTGGCCGGTCTTGGCCGCGTACTCCGCGATGACCTGGCTGACGTCCTCGCCGTTCATCGACAGGTGGTAGATGTCGAGGAGGAACTTGGCGTTGCCGAGCCCGGTCGCCTCGTTGACCTTGTCGACGATCTCGATCGCGGAGGGGGCGCTCACCAGCGGGTAGAGCGGCGACTCCGGCTTGTTGAGGGTCTCGATCAGCAGGATCGCGCCGACGCGGTCGGCGGCCCGGGCGGCCAGGACCAGGTTCTCCAGGGCGAGGGTGTCCTGGACAGCCGGGTCCACGCCCTCGACGCGGTTGCCGTAGAGGGCGTTGAGCGCCTTGCAGCCGACCGAGGCGGCGAAGTCCGCGGCGACGTCGATGTTGGCCCGGAATCGCTCGGACTCCTCACCGGGCACCGAGACCGCGCCGCGGTCCGGGCCGGGGAGCTGTCCGGCGTAGAAGTTCAGACCCACCAGCTGGGTGCCGGCGTCCTCAAGGGCTTTCCTGAGGGCGTCGAGCTCGCTCTGCTCGGGGGTGGCGGTGTCGATCCAGGGCCACCACAGCTCGACCGCGGTGAAGCCCGCCGCGGCGGCGGCCGCGGGGCGCTCCAGGAGCGGGAGTTCCGTGAAGAGGATCGACAGGTTCACATCGAAGCGCTGGTCCGTGTATCCCATGAGGGGCGGCGCTCCTTCCGTATCGCGGAAGTAAGTTTCTGTCTGACGGAATGTTGCAAGGGGGTTGCCTCAGTTGTCAAGAGGTCCCCGCAGGTCCGGGGCTCCCGCGCGCCGGAGCGGGGCCGTACTTTGGGTCCATGGTGCGTTTGAGAGTGGAGTTCACGACCGAGCCGTTCGACCTCGACGAGGCGCCGGCGCACGCGGTCGTGGCCCGTGAGGTCATCCAGTCGGCCGAACTGGACGCGGTCGACGTCGGCCCCTTCGGCAATACGGCGGAAGGCGGTGCCGACGAGGTGCTCGGCGCGGTCGACGCGCTGCTGCGCAGGTCGCTCGCGGCCGGTGCCACCCGGGTCTCGCTCCAGGTGAATGTGATCGGGGAGGGCGAGAAGTGACCGAACACCCGCTGGTCGCGGCAGTGAAGCCGCTGGTCGACGCCATGGGCGCGGAGCTGCTGGGCCCCGCGCAGGCGGAGGCCGACGACGTCGTCCTCTCCTGGGAGGGCGAGGACGTGCTCGCCGTGCGGCTGCCGCAGCTCTCGGACTCGCTGGACCACATCCTCGCGGCGATGGAAAGACGGCACGGGATGCCGTTGGCCGAACTCGACCGCAAGGCGAAGCAGGAAGCGGTGCGTCTCCTGGAGGCACGCGGTGCCTTCTCGGTGCGCCACGGGGTGGAGACCGTGGCGGGGGCGCTGGGTGTCAGCCGCTTCACCGTGTACAACTACTTGAACAGGGAGACCGCCCTGAGCAGGGAAAAGGCCGCCGAGGGCAGCTAGTTGATCTTGTTTGGCCGGAAGCCGTCGTCCAGATGTCGGGACGACGGCTTTTGTGTGGCCGACTTTTCAACAAAGTGTTGACGTCGTGTTGCGGAGGGCGTTAGCTATCCGCAGCCCGTCCGACGCACAGCGAAAAACAGCCACGGAGGCTTCCCGTGACTTCAGGTACGACACCGGGCCTCAACCGGTTCAACACCTCGGCGGACAGCGAGGCCCTCGCCGCGCTCCACGAGGTGTGCTCCAGCTCGGCGTGGGGGAGCAAACTGCTCGCCCAGCGCCCGTACGCCACCGCCGAAGCCCTCTTCCTCGCCAGCGACGCCGCCATGGCCGAGCTGACCACCGAGGACCTGGCCGACGCGATGGCGGGCCACCCGCCGATCGGTCGTCCGAAGGCCGGGGACCCGACCTCCTCCCGCGAACAGAGCGGGATGGCCGGAGCCTCCGCGGAGCTCAAGGCCGAGATGCTCGAACTCAACCTGGCCTACCAGGACAAGTTCGGTCATGTCTTCCTCATCTGCGCCACCGGCAGGACCGGCGAGCAGATGCGCGACGCGGTCCGTGAGCGGATCGGCAACTCGCCCGAGACGGAGCGGGAGATCGTCCGCACCGAACTGGGCAAGATCAACCGCATCCGGCTGACCCGTCTCGTAGAGACCTCCGAGGAGAACTCCGCATGAGCACCGACACCACGGCCTCGGTGTCCACCCACATCCTGGACACCAGCATCGGCCGCCCGGCCGAGGGCGTGACCATCACGCTCGCCGCCCGCAGCGGCTCCGACGCCGAGTGGGTCGCGCTCGGAGGCTCCGCCACGGACGCCGACGGGCGCTGCAAGGACCTGCCGGCCCTGCCGGAAGAAACCACCCACGTGCGTCTCGACTTCGAGACCGAGACGTACTTCGCCAAGAAGAAGCAAGCCGAGGCGCAGCAGGACGCCCCCCGCGTAAGGGACAGCGGTGCGTTCTTCCCGGAGGTGGCGATCACGTTCGCCGTCCAGCCGGGCGAGCACTATCACGTACCGCTGCTGCTCAACCCGTTCGGCTACTCCGTTTACCGAGGGAGCTAGCAGACATGCCCACGATTCTCGGCCAGAACCAGTACGGCAAAGCAGAGAACCGCGTCGTCAAGATCACGCGGGACGGCGACACCCACCACATCAAGGACCTGAACGTCTCCGTCGCCCTCTCCGGCGACCTCGACGACGTCCACCTCACCGGCTCCAACGCCCACTGCCTCCCCACCGACACGACGAAGAACACCGTCTTCGCGTTCGCCAAGGAGTACGGCATCGAGTCCGCCGAGCAGTTCGGCATCCACCTCGCCCGCCACTTCGTGACGAGCCAGGAGCCGATCAAGCGGGCGCGCATCCGGATCGAGGAGTACGCCTGGGAGCGCATCGCCTCCTCGGACGCCAACTCCAAGTTCATCGGCGCCGACGAGGTCAACCACTCCTTCGCCCGCAAGGGCCAGGAGACCCGGGTCACCCAGGTCACCTACGACGGCGAGAAGTGGGAGGTCATCTCCGGCCTCAAGGACCTCGTCGTCATGAACTCCACCAACTCGGAGTTCTGGGGCTACATCAAGGACCAGTACACGACGCTCCAGGAGGCGTACGACCGCATCCTGGCCACCCAGGTCTCGGCCCGCTGGCGGTTCAACTGGACCTCCGACGAGCAGCGCCTGCCGAACTTCGAGCGGTCCTACGAGCAGACCAAGAAGCACATGCTCGAAGCCTTCTCGGAGACGTACTCGTACTCCCTCCAGCAGACGCTGTACCAGATGGCCACGCGCATCATCAACCACCGCTCGGAGATCGACGAGGTCCGCTTCTCGCTCCCGAACAAGCACCACTTCCTGGTCGACCTCGAGCCCTTCGGCCTCAAGAACGACAACGAGGTCTACTACGCCGCCGACCGCATGTACGGCCTCATCGAGGCCACCGTCCTCCGCGACGGAGCGACGGCGCAGATCCCGGTCGACATGACCAACCTCTAAGCGGCATCCGCGTCACCTGCCCCGCCCGCCCGCAGTCGGGCGGGGCAGGTGAACCGGACCGGAGGGATTCTCATGGCACAGCCCGCAAAGGGGCCGGCGCACGCCGAAGGCCCGTGTTCCACCCCGCCGGACACGACCCACCAGGTCCACCCGGTGGACGAAAAGCTCCCCGCCTCGCGGCTCGTCCCCGCGGCACTCCAGCACATCGCCGCCATGTACGCGGGCGTCGTCACCCCTCCGCTGATCATCGGCCAGGCCGTCGGCCTGGACACGGCCGGGATGACCCGGCTCATCGCCGCCAGCCTGCTGATCGCCGGCTGCGCCACGATCCTGCAGACCCTCGGCATCCGGACCTTCGCCGGCAACCGGCTCCCGTTCGTCAACGCCGCCTCCTCGGCAGGCATCACCCCGATGCTCGCCATCGCGGAGACCAGCTCTCCCGGGCACCAACTCCCCGCCATATACGGCGCCGTGATGGTCGCCGGAGTCTTCTGCCTCGCCGTCGGACCCTTCTTCGGCAGGCTCCTGCGCTTCTTCCCGCCGCTCGTCACCGGCGTCGTCATCACCCTCATCGGGGTCACCCTGATGCCCGTGCCCGTCGGCTGGGCCCAGGGCGGCGACAAGCACGCCGCCGACTTCGGCGCCATGAAGTACCTGGCGCTCGCCGGCTTCACCCTCGTCGTCGTCCTGCTCTTCCAGCGCTTCGGCAAGGGCTTCGTCAAGCAGATCGCCCTCCTGCTCGGCCTCTTCATCGGCACGCTCGCCGCGATCCCCTTCGGGATGGCCGACTTCACGGCCCTGCGCGAGGCGCCCGTCGCGGCCCTGCCCACACCCTTCGCCTTCGGCGCCCCCGAGTTCCAGCCGGCCGCGATCCTCTCCCTGTGCATCGTGATGCTGGTGCTCATGACCGAGTCCAGCGCCGGCATGCTGGCCCTCGGCGAGATCTGCGACCGCCGCAGCGACGGGCAGACCATCACCCGGGGCCTGCGCACCGACGGCATCGCGACCCTGATCGGCTCCGTCTTCGGCGGCTTCCCGACCTCGGCCTTCGCCCAGAACGTCGGCGTCGTCTCGCTGACCCGGGTCCGCTCCCGGTACGTCGTCGCCGTCGCCGGCGGAGCCCTCCTGGTCCTCGGCACCTTCCCGGTCCTCGGCGCCGTCGTCTCGATGGTCCCGATGCCCGTCCTTGGCGGCGCCGGCATCGTCCTCTTCGGCTCGATCGCCGTCAGCGGCATCCGCACCCTGTCGGAAGCCGGACTCGACGACAGCTCCAACATCATCCTGGTGGCCGTGGCGCTCGGAGCGGGCATCATCCCGCTCGCCGCCCCCACCTTCTACGCCGACTTCCCCGCCTGGGCGCAGACCGTGCTCGGCTCCGGGATCAGCGCGGGCGCGCTCGTCGCCGTCCTGCTCAACCTGTTCTTCCACCATCTCGGCACCCGGAGCCGTCACGCGGCTCCGGCACTCAAATCCTCCTAGGGTCCTGCCGTGCCCACACCACCCCCGAGGAATGAAGGAAGCACCGCCATGGCAGCACCTTCGGCAGCCCAGCGCATCGTCATCGAGAACGCGGCGATCGCGACCGTCGACGCGAACGACACCGAGTACGCCTCCGGCTACCTGGTCGTCGCCGACAACAAGATCGAGTCCATCGGTGCCGGCAAGGCGCCCGAGGGGCTGGAGAACGTGGTCCGGCGGATCGACGCCACCGGTCATCTGGTGACGCCCGGTCTGGTCAACACCCACCACCACTTCTACCAGTGGATCACCCGTGGCCTGGCCACCGACCACAACCTCTTCAACTGGCTGGTCGCGCTCTACCCGACCTGGTCGCGCATCGACGAGTCGATGGTCCGGGTGGCCGCCCAGGGCTCCCTGGCGATGATGGCCCGCGGCGGTGTCACCACCGCCATGGACCACCACTACGTCTACCCGAAGAACTCGGGCGACCTGTCCGGTGCCATCATCGGCGCCGCCTCCGACATGGGCGTCCGCTTCACCCTCGCCCGCGGCTCGATGGACATGAGCGAGAAGGACGGCTTCCTGCCGCCCGACTTCGCCGTCGAGACCACCGAGGGCGCGCTCGCCGCGACCGAGGAGACCGTCAAGAAGTTCCACGACGCCTCCTTCGACGCGATGACCCAGGTCGCCGTCGCCCCCTGTTCCCCCTTCTCCATCTCCACCCAGCTCCTCAAGCAGGGTGCCGAGCTGGCCCGCCGGCTCGGGGTGCGCATGCACACCCACGGCTCGGAGACCGTGGAGGAGGAGAAGTTCTGCCACGAGCTCTTCGGCATGGGCCCGACGGACTACTTCGAGTCCACCGGCTTCCTCGGCCAGGACGTGTGGATGGCGCACTGCGTCCACATGAACGACTCCGACATCGCCGCCTTCGCCCGCACCGGCACCGGTGTGGCGCACTGCCCGTCCTCCAACGCGCGCCTCGCCGCCGGCATCGCCCGCGTACCGGACATGCTGAAGGCGGGCGTGCCGGTCGGCCTCGGCGTCGACGGCACCGCGTCCAACGAGTCCGGCGAACTCCACACCGAGCTGCGGAACGCCCTCCTCATCAACCGCCTCGGCGCCCACCGCGAGGCCGCGCTCAACGCCCGCCAGGCCCTGCGCCTCGGCACCTACGGCGGCGCGCAGGTCCTCGGCCGCGCCGACAACATCGGCTCCCTCGAAGCCGGCAAGCTCGCCGACTTCGTCCTCTGGAAGATCGACGGCCTCGGCCACTCCTCGATCGCCGACCCGGTCACCGCGATCGTCTTCGGCGCCGCGGCCCCGGTCACCGCCTCCTTCGTCAACGGCAAGCAGATCGTCGAGAACAACCGACTGCTGTTCGCCGACGAGGAGCAGATCGCGCGCGACGCGCGCGCGGAGGCGCAGCGCCTGGCCCGGATCACGGCCCAGAGCTGACCCTCCCCATGGAGTCCGACCGAGGGGGACGGCCCTCGGTCGGTCGCCGCGGACCCGAGCGGGGCCCGCGGCAGCCCGACCGGGAGGTGCCGTACGAAGAAGACGTACGGCACCTCCCGGGAAGGTGAACCCCGCCCGCCCCCCGACGGGCACCCGTCCCCGCGCAGCGCCTCCTCCCCACGCGCACCCGCTCCACCCCAGCACCTCGCAACGAGCCGTACCTCCTGCACCGAGCACCGCATCGCACCACCTCCCTGAACCCCGCGTCACCGCCGACGTGTAACCGACCGGAGGAACCGCCGTGGCCGCCAAGCCCCAGGTTCGCAATGCACAAGACGCAGGCTCCGCCCCCGAAGACCGTGAGAAGCATCCGGTCGACGAGACGCTGCCCCCACTGAAGATGGCCACCAGCGGCCTCCAGCACGTGGCCGCCATGTACGCGGGCGTCGTCGCCCCGCCCCTGATCGTCGGAGCGGCCGTAGGCCTCTCCGGTACCGAACTCACCTTCCTGACCGGCGCGAGCCTCTTCACCGCCGGTCTCGCGACCTTCCTCCAGACGCTCGGGGTCTGGAAGATCGGCGCCCGGCTCCCGTTCGTCAACGGAGTCACGTTCGCCGGTGTCGCCCCGATGCTCGCGATCGTCGACACGACCGACGACAAGTCCGACGCCCTGCCCGTCATCTTCGGCGCGATCATCGTCGCCGGACTCCTCGGCTTCCTCGCCGCCCCGTGGTTCTCCCGGCTCGTGCGGTTCTTCCCGCCGGTCGTCACCGGCACGGTCATCACCCTCATCGGTGTCTCCCTCCTCCCGGTCGCCTTCGGCTGGGCCCAGGGGCCCAACCCCAAGGCCGAGGACTACGGTTCGACGACCTTCCTCTCCCTCGCCGCCATCACGCTCGTCGTGGTGCTGCTGCTGCGCCGCTTCACCCGCGGCTTCCTCAAGCAGGTCGCCGTCCTGGTCGGCCTCGTCATCGGCACGCTCATCGCCATACCCTTCGGGGTCACCGACTTCTCCCCGGTGACCGAGGCGGACATCGTCGGCTTCCCGTCCCCGTTCCACTTCGGTGCCCCGCAGTTCGCGCTCGCCGCGATCATCTCCATGTGCGTGGTCATGCTCGTCTCCATGACCGAGTCGACCGCCGACATGCTGGCGCTCGGCGAGATCGTCGAGCGGCCCGCAGACGAGAAGACCATCGCGGCCGGCCTGCGCGCCGACACCCTCGGCTCCGCCATCAGCCCGCTCTTCAACGGCTTCATGTGCAGCGCCTTCGCCCAGAACATCGGCCTGGTCGCCATGACCAGGATCCGCAGCCGCTTCGTCGTGGCCTGCGGCGGTGGCTTCCTGGTCCTGATGGGGCTGTCCCCGGTGGCCGCCTCGCTGATCTCGGTCGTGCCCCGGCCGGTCCTCGGCGGCGCGGGCGTCGTCCTCTTCGGCTCGGTCGCCGCCAGCGGCATCCAGACCCTGGTCAAGGCCGGCCTGGAGAAGGACAACAACGTGCTGATCGTGGCCGTCTCGCTGGCCGTCGGCATCATCCCGATCACGGCGCCGGAGTTCTACCACGCCTTCCCGGAGACCGCGAAGATCATCCTGGACTCCGGCATCTCCACCGGCTGTGTCGCGGCCGTCCTGCTCAACGTGGTCTTCAACCACCTGGGCAGCGGCAAGGACGACGACCAGGTCACCGCGCCGATGGAGCCGGGCGAGGAGATCTCCGGCAGCGCCACGGCGAAGGCGGCGCACGTCCACTGAACCCGCTCGTCGCCCCACCGACCGCCCCGGTCCCCGCGCACGCCGCGGGGCCCGGGGCCGTCGTGCTGATCAACCCCAACACCTCCACGGCGACGACTGCGATGATGACCGCGATAGCCCGGCGGACCCTGGCGGCCCTGGGGACCGAGGGGGGTGCGGGCGCGGGTGCGGGCGCCGGCCGTGCGGCCCTCGGCGTCCGGGCCGTCCGCGGCGTCACCGTCGCCCGGGGCCCGCTCATGCTGACCGACCCCGCCGCCCTGCGCGCCGCCGCACCCGAGGTACTCGCCGCCGGGCTCCGGGCCGCCGCCGAGGGCGACTGCGCGGCGCTCCTCGTCGGCGCCTTCGGCGACCCCGGCCTCGACGCGCTGCGCGCCGCGACCGGTCTGCCCGTGGCGGGACTCGGCGAGGCCGCCCTCCTGGAGGCCGCCGCCGGCGGCAGGCCCTTCGGCGTCGCCACCACCACGCCGCTCCTGGCCGACGCGATCGCCGAGCGGGTGGCGGCCCTGGGCCTCGCCGACCGGTACACGGGCATCCGGCTCACCGCCGGCGCCCCCGAACGCCTCTCCGCCGACCCGGTGCTGCTCCACGACCGGCTGGAGCGGGCGGTCCGGGCCTGCGCCGAACGGGACGGGGCGCGCGCCGTCGTCATCGGCGGCGGCCCGCTCGGCGAGGCCGCCGAGGCGCTGCGCGCCCGCTGCGCGGTCGAGCTCGTCGCCCCGGTCCCGGCCGCCTGCCGCGCCCTCACCGGCCTCCTGTCGACGGCCTGACACCTCCTCACCTCTCCACCGCGATCCGGCGCAGGCACTCCTGGGCCAGTGCCGGGTAGGCCTCGGCGATCGCCTCGTACAGGCGGTGCCGCAGCAACCGCTCGGCGTCTTGGCGGCCGGCCTCCCCGTACAGCCCGTCGAGCAGCGACTCGTACCGTGCGAGGGCCTGTCGCAGGTAGCTCACCTGCCACCGGACGAGCGCGCCCCGCGGGACCTCGCCGGGGCCCCGTGCGCCCAGGAGGTGCCGGTGGCGGACGGCCCTGCGCTCCAGCTCGGGGCCGGGGAGCAGGGGCACGTCGATCGGCGCGGCCCGGATCGCGGTGAGCACGGCGGCCCGCCGCCGCTCCGCGTAGAGTCCGGCCGCCGCGGACCGGGCCTTCGACAGCAGGGAGGCCGCGGCGAACTCGGCGGTCCGCTCCACCGTCTCGACCCGCACCAGGAGGTAGAGCCGCACGGGCGCGAGGGACCAGCGGCGCGGATCTCGGCCCTGCACGTCGGGCGAGCCGAGCAGGTCCCGGATCATCGCGTCGGTCCAGCCGCGCCGGCGCACCCCGGTGAGCGTCACATAGGTCGTACGGTCCGTCATGATTCCCCCTGGGTCGACTACGGAGCGTGACGATTCCAGTGAAGCGGACGCCACTGACAACGCCCTCCGGCACACCCTCTTGCCGGGGTCGGCCCGGCTGTGCGATATAGGTCTGGACCTTTTCGACGGACGGAGGGCCTCCGTGCAACGCCCGCTCGCCGCAAGCCTGTTGGCCATACTGATGCTCACGCTCTCCGCCTGCTCGGGCGCCCCGGAGCCCCCGCCGAAGGACACCACCGCCCCGACCGCCCCCACCGGCGTCACCGCCACCGCGGGCAGCGCGAGCACCGTCCACGTCATGTGGAGCGCCGCCACCGACGACCGGGCCGTCACCGGCTACACGGTCTACCGCGAGGGCCGCAAGGTCAGGGACCTCCCCGCCGCCACCCTGATGACCGACGTCGTCGGCCTCGCGCCCGCCACCCGGCACACCTTCACCGTCCGCGCCCGCGACACCGCCGGCCACACCTCACCCCCCAGTGCCACCGTCACCGCGACCACCTTCCCCGCCGACACCGAGGACCGCACGCCCCCCACCGCCCCGAGGACGCTCCGCGCCACCGCCGACGGCAGCCGCGCCGCCACCCTCACCTGGACCCCGTCCCGCGACGACACCCGCGTCACCGCGTACGACGTCTACCAGGCCGACACCCGCGTCCACACCGCCCCCGGCACCGCCACCACCGCCCACGTCACCGGCCTGCGCCCCGGCACCGCCTACGCGTTCACCGTCCGCGCCCGCGACGCCGCCGAGAACTCCTCCCCGGACAGCCCCCGCGTCGAGCTCACCACCACCCCCGCGCCCGGCGCACCCCCGAACACCGCACCCGAGGACCTCACCGCCACCTCCGCCCGGGGCGAGATCACCCTCACCTGGACCCCGCCGGACACCGGAGCCCCCGTCACCCACCACCAACTCCACCTGAACGGCCGCTTCGCCACCACCGTCGTCTGGGGCACCACCCCGCCCCCGGCCCGCGCCACCTACACCTTCCCCGTCCAGGACCCCCCGGGCACCCGCTACACCGTCACCCTCCGCGCCCAACTTCCCGACGGCACCTGGGGCGACTTCTCCGCGCCCCGCGTGGTGGTGGTCCGCTGACCGGCATGTCTCGCTTGCCCGCATTCGCCTCCCCGGAACTACCCTGGGAAGCGTGGCCGAGACCGTTCTCTCCAACACCGGGCTCGACAGCTTCCTCGACGGAACGCCCGAGCGCCGCGACCCCGCCTTCACGCGTGCCGCCGAAGTGGTCCTGGGACTGCTCGCCCTGCGCGGGGCGGACCGGGGGACCGGGGTGCCCGAGCCGACGCCGAGGCTCGTGCGGCACCTCCTCGTCGAGGACCTCCCGGCGTTCGTGTACGCGGCACCCGGCGACCTCGGCGCCTATCCGGCCGTGCTCGGGGCGCTCGCCGCCCGGTTCGACGGCGGCCGGGGCGAGCAGGTCGTCGCCGTCGTCGCGGAGGCCGGACCCGACTTCGAGCGCGCCATGAACGACCCCGGAAACCTCACCTGGCACCGCTGGTACGCCTCCCTGCTGCGGGCCTGCGGCACCGACCTGGCCGACCCCGACGACGTACGCCGCCGCCTCGCCGCCCTCGACGGCGCCCCCCTCCCGCCCGGCGTGCGACGGGCCGACCTGATGGGCCGTACGGCCCTCGCCGACGTCCTGCTCTCCGAGGCCCTCACCCGGGCGTACGTACGCGACGCCGAGACCGCCCCGACCGCCGGACCGCTGCTCAGCGACCACGCCGTCGCCACCGGCATCGGGCAGGTCGCCGCCGCGCTCCTCGACCGGTGGACCGCCGCCGGCCTCGCCGAACAGCTCGCCGGGCCGTACGCCCGCTTCGCCCCCGGACCCGACGCCTTCCCCCACCTCGTCCTCGCCGACGCCCTCCTCGGCGAGCACCTCGACTACTACGGCGACCCCACCGCCCCCGTCCCCCCGCCGCCCGCCGTCGAGACGCCGAGCGGGTCCGGGACCGTCGAGGAGGACGCCGACGCCCTCGCCGCCGCCGTCGAGACCGTCACCGAGGAGGGCGGCCCCTACAGCGGCGAGGCGCCGCACCTGCTGTACGTGGTCTACCAACGCGGCTGCTCCGCCGAGTCCGTCGCCCGCAAGGCCGCCGAGTACGAGGACTGGACCGTCGACCCGGCCGTCGAGGACCTGCCGGTGCGGGTCCCGGACGAGTCACCCGCCGCGTACACGACCCCGCCGCCGGAGGAGCTCGTACGGCTCCTGGGCGCGCCCGAGCTGACGGAGGCCGACCGCGAGCGCCTCACCGGACCCGCCGGCGACCTCGCCGCGCTCGTCGACCGGCTCGCCGCCACCGGCCTCCTCTTCCGCACCGGCGACGCCTTCGGCCTGACCCCGCGAGGGGCCGGCGTCCTGCGCTACCTGCTGAGCGTCCGCGGCATCGCCGCCCCCGACGCGGCCGAGGCCGCCGCCTGGTCCGCCCGGGCCGTGGTCACCGCCGCCACCGGCTGGCCCGTGCCGTCCGCCGCGCGCGTCCTCGACGACTGGCTCCACGCGCGCGTGGACACCGAGGAGGCCTGGTCCCAGCTCCTCGCCGCCCTCGGCGCCGCACACGCGGGCACCTCCGACGCGGCCGCCGCCCGGGGCCTCCTCGCCGTCCTCGACACGACCGCGGCCCCGGCCGAGGCCCTGCGCGGCGCCCTGCGCGACCCCGTCGTCGGCCAGTACGCGTACGAGATCCTGCGTGCCAGGGGCGAGCGGGCCGACCACCTCCAGGTCCCCACCTCGGCGCGGGCGCTGCACGTCCTCGACGGACTGCCCGGCAAGAAGGGGCCCCTGGAGACCCGCCGCGCCGCCTTCGACGCGGCGGCGGCGGCCTGGCCCGGCGGCTCGGCCACCCTGGTCCGGGCGATGACCGAGGCGGACCGCCACGAGACGGCCCGGGTCCTCGGCCCCCTCGGCATCGTCGGCGTCACCCCTCCGTGAGGCGATGCTCGGACCCCACTCCGCCCGCCGTGAGGCGATCCTCGGACCCCACTCCGCCGTGAGACGGGGCCCGGGCCTCACTCCGCCGTGAGACGGGGCCCGGGCCTCACTCCGCCGTGAGACGGGGCCCGGGCCTCACCCCGCGGTGAGGTACATCCCGGAGGCCCCCGACCCCGCCGTGTTCTTGCAGCTGTGGTTCCCGGTGGGCCGGGCGTGGACGAGGGCGAGGCAGCGGCCCAGGGCCTGCTGGCCGTAGGCGTTCGGGTGCATCGACTCCTGGACCAGGCCCTGCGTGCTCTGGCTGTCGATCCAGCGCGCCCACTCGCTCGTCGTCGCGGACGCCGGCACGGTCGTCGTGACCTGCTTGCTGGCCTTCGCGCAGACCTCGCGTCCCTGGAGCGCGTCCCGCAGGTCCAGGAACTGCACGCCCTTCGCCGTCGCGACGCCCTTCAGCCGGTTCGCGAGCTGCGGCACCAGGGAGTCCCGCGCCCAGTCCGAGTCCGCGTTCCAGAACGGGCAGCCGCCGGTGTTGGTGCGGGTCCAGCCGCTCTCCGCGTACCGGTTCTCGGAGGAGCGGGGGATGGGGGAGGGGTACGACTGGAGGACGATCCGGTAGTCCGACGAGGAGTAGCCCGCGCCCGTCATCACGGCACGGATCTCGTCGACCGAGCGACCGACGTCCGCCATGACGCCGTCGATCTTCGCGTCGACCTCGACCTGCTGGTCGTCGTGGCAGTACGAGTACCAGACGATGTAGTCCTTCGCGCAGGTGGCGATGATGTCGGCGAAGCCCAGGTCGTTGCCGCCGATGGAGAGGGTGATGAGCTCGACGTCGTGCGAGGCGGCCACCGCGGCCAGCTGGTCGGCCTGCGGGGCCTCGCCCTTGTAGGCCTGGCCGCCCTGGGAGGCCCGGACGACGTTCTTCGTGGTCGCCCCGGAGCAGGCGAGGTTGATCAGGGAGCTCGCGATCGGCCCGGCGCTCTTCACCTCGGAGACGTCCGAGCGGTGGCAGCCGCCGGCGGTGGCTCCGTACACCCGGGACGGGTCGTAGCCGCTCCCGGTCCAGGCCCGGTCGGTGCCGGTGCGGCTGCCGGAGTTGGTCAGGCTGTTGCCCAGCCAGCGTCCGGCCTCGCCGGAGATGTAGCTGTCGCCCATGGCGACGACGGCGGTGGGGCCGCTGCCGGGGGAGGCGTGGGCGGACGGAACGGCGACGGAGGCGAGCCCGGCGGCGGTACACAGAGCCAGGAATCCGCGCAGCGCACGGTGGGGGGTCGAAGACATGGCTGTGCTCCTGCGGTATGCGGTACGCAGTGACGTGGGGGACAGCCGCCGGCCGGTGGCATGGCGGAATCTCGCACGCTCTGGCTTGTTACCGCTAGGTAGCTGCATATCTCGGTTGCGTCACGTCCCCTGTGAGGCGCCAGGCGGCCCGGAGCGCGACAGGGCTCGGCCCCGGTGTCCGTGCGGACACCGGGGCCGAGCCCTGTTCGGTACGTCGTGCGGAGCTGTTCGGCAGCTGTGCGGGCAGCCGGATCAGCCGGTGCTGCTACGCGGTCAGCCGACCAGCTGCTCGTAGGCGGGGAGCGTCAGGAAGTCCGCGTAGTCCGCGTCGAGGGAGACGTGCAGGAGCAGGTCGTGCGCCTGCTGCCACTTGCCGGCCGCGAAGGCCTCCTCGCCGATCTCGGAGCGGATCTCGGCGAGCACCTCGGCGGCGACCTCGCGGGCGAGCTCGGGGGTGGCCGTCTGCCCGTTCTCGAAGACGACTCCGGCGTTGATCCACTGCCAGATCTGCGAGCGCGAGATCTCGGCCGTGGCGGCGTCCTCCATCAGGTTGAAGATGGCGACGGCGCCGAGGCCGCGCAGCCAGGCCTCGATGTAGCGGATGCCGACCTGCACGGCGCTGACCAGGCCCTCGTAGGTGGGCCGGGCATCGAGCGAGTCGATCGCGATCAGGTCGCCGGGCGCCACGGAGACGTCCTCGCGAAGGCGGTCCTTCTGGTTCGGCTTCTCACCGAGGACGGCGTCGAAGGAGGCCATCGCGATCGGGACCAGGTCGGGGTGGGCGACCCAGGAGCCGTCGAAGCCGTCGCCGGCCTCGCGGTCCTTGTCGGCCTTGACCTTCTCGAAGGCGACCTTGTTGACCTCGGCGTCCTTGCGGGACGGGATGAAGGCCGCCATGCCGCCGATCGCGTGCGCGCCGCGCTTGTGGCAGGTGCGGACGAGGAGTTCGGTGTACGCGCGCATGAACGGGGCCGTCATCGTGACCGCGTTGCGGTCCGGGAGGACGAACTTCTGCCCGCCGTCACGGAAGTTCTTGACGATGGAGAAGAGGTAGTCCCAGCGGCCCGCGTTCAGGCCGGCGGCGTGGTCGCGGAGCTCGTAGAGGATCTCCTCCATCTCGTACGCGGCCGTGATGGTCTCGATGAGGACCGTGGCGCGGACGGTGCCCTGCGGGATGCCGACGTAGTCCTGGGCGAAGACGAAGATGTCGTTCCAGAGGCGGGCCTCCAGGTGCGACTCCGTCTTCGGGAGGTAGAAGTACGGGCCCTTGCCGAGGTCGATCAGACGCTGGGCGTTGTGGAAGAAGTACAGGCCGAAGTCGACGAGCGCGCCGGGGACCGGGCGTCCGTCGAAGGTGAGGTGACGCTCCTCCAGGTGCCAGCCGCGCGGGCGCATGACGACCGTGGCGAGCTCGTCGGCGGGCTTGAGGGCGTACGACTTGCCCGAGCGCGCGTCCGTGAAGTCGATGTTCCGGGTGTACGCGTCGATCAGGTTGACCTGGCCCAGGACCACGTTCTCCCAGGTCGGCGCAGAGGCGTCCTCGAAGTCGGCGAGCCAGACGCGGGCGCCGGAGTTGAGCGCGTTGATCGTCATCTTGCGGTCGGTCGGACCGGTGATCTCGACGCGGCGGTCGTTCAGGGCCGCCGGGGCCGGCGCGACCTTCCAGGAGTCGTCCGCGCGGATCGCGGCGGTCTCCGGGAGGAAGTCCAGGGTGGACGTGCGGGCGATTTCGGCGCGACGCTCCGCCCGGCGGGCGAGGAGCTCGTCCCGGCGCGGAGTGAACCGCCGGTGCAGTTCGGCGACAAAGGCCAGGGCGGCCTCGGTGAGCACCTCCTCCTGACGCGGCAGGGGCTCGGCATCGACGACGGCCAGGGGGGACGGCGCTGGTGCGGACATGAACTGTCACTTCCTTCAGCGAACTTCACGGGCGGTGCCAGGCGGCCGCCGGGCGTCGTGTCATGGCACGGAGTGCCGCAGGCGCCGAGATACGGCCGCGAGCGCCTCCGGAACTGGCAGGCGCTTCTGAACAGTGGATACTAGTTTCCTCATGGTGGAAGTTCAATGGTTTGTTGATGTCGAGATTCTCCGGATCGACACAACGTGGCGCTGCGTGCCACGCCCCGTGCCCCACCGCTCACTCCAGGTGGGCCAGATCCGCCTCCGTGTCGATGTCGTAGGGCTCGGCCACATCCGAGCAGTCCACCGGGGTGATCGCATCCCGGTGCGCCGCCAGATAGTCCCGCGCGCCCCGGTCGCCCACCGCCGTCTCCTCGATGCCCGCCCAGTGCCCGGCGCCGAACAGCACCGGATGGCCCCGCTGCCCGTCGTACGAGGCGGCCGCCAGTGAGTCCCGCGAGTCGTACGCGGCCCGGACCCGGGCCACCGCCGCCACCCCGATCCCCGGCTGGTCGACCAGCAGGACGAGCGCCGCGTCCACCCCCCGCGCGTCGGCCGCCAGCGAGGCGAGCCCGGCCCGCAGCGAGGACCCCATCCCCTCCGCCCACTCCGGGTTGTCCACCAGCACGCACCCGGGCAGCTCCGCCCGCTCCCGTACGGTCTCGGCCGCCGCCCCGAGCACCACGTGCACCACCTCGCACCCGGCCCCGCGCAGCACCCCCACGGCATGCTCGACCAGCGGCCGTCCCCGGTGCGTCAGCAAGGCCTTGGGGCGCCCGCCGAGGCGCCTCCCGCCTCCGGCGGCGAGCAGCAGTCCGGCGACGACGGGGCTTCGATCTTCTGCGGTTGTCATGGGGACTGCATACCTCATGGGTGGAATCACACGGTCGCCTGAATTCCGGCCACCAAGGGTGGCGCGCCGGGGTGGCGAAGGAGTTAACTGGCCCGCGACTCACGGCGCCCGGCCGCCGTACGAGGGGGTTCGGCCCGGGCTCGGAGTGTTCGGAGTGGAGTTCTGCGCACAGTGTCGTGCGAGGGGGAGAACCGTGTTGCGAAGCGTGGGGCAGAGGCGAGTGACCGGCGAGGGTGTGGACCCCAGGGTGGCCGAACTGCGGTTCGCCGTGTCCCGGCTCCGGCGTGAGCTGGCCGCGCACCGGGTCGAGTTCGCCGACCGGGGGATCGCCGAGGACGAGCTCGCCGCGCTGGACGCCATGGCGCTCAGCGGCGACCCCGAGGTACGGCGGCTGCGCCGCTCGCTGCTGCTCGTCGCCGGCTCGGTCGGCTCCGTCAGTGCGCTGGCCGAGGGCCTCGCGGGCGTCCGCCGGGCCGTCGAGCTCTTCGGGCCTCCGCCGCCCCCGGGACAGTAGGCCCGCCCGCCCAGGCGTCTTCCGGTGGCTCGGGCGCCCGCCATCGGATGTGATGGCCGAGGAGGGGTCCACCCCTCCGCTGCCGGTGACTCCGGCAGCCGGGTTCGACGAGGCGGCGGCCATGGGACGTTGGCGTGCTCTGATCGTGCTGGGCGCGGCCCAGTTCCTGATGGTGCTCGACACCTCCGTCATGAACGTCTCGATCAGTCAGCTGGTCGAGGACTTCGACACCGAGGTGACGGCGATCCAGGCCGTCATCACCCTCTACGCCCTGGTCATGGCCGCATTCATGATCGTCGGTGGCAGGTTCGGGGACATCTTCGGACGCCGGCGCATCTTCCTGATCGGCATGGCGGTCTACGGCGTGGGCTCGGCCCTGACCGCCGTCGCGCCCACCCTGTGGGTCCTGACCCTCGGCTGGTCGATCATCGAGGGCCTCGGCGCCGCCCTGGTGCTGCCGTCGATGGCGGCGCTCGTCGCCGAGTCCTACCGCGGCCGCGACCGCTCCGTCGCGTACGGCGTCATCGGCGGTCTGGCCGGCGCCGGCATCGCGGTCGGACCGCTGCTCGGCGGCTGGGTGACGACGTACCTCACCTGGCGCCTGGTCTTCGCGGGCGAGGTCGTCGTCGTGCTCGCCGTCCTGCTGCTGCGGAAGGCGATCCCGGTGCACCCCTCGGCGAGCCGGCCTCCCGGGCTGGACGTCGTCGGCGCCGTGCTCTCGGCCGCGGGCCTGGGCCTCGGCGTGCTCGGCGTGCTGCAGAGCGGCACCTGGGGATGGGTGCAGCCGCGCAACCCGCCCTTCACCGTCCTCGGCTTCGCCCCCACGCTGTTCGTGATCGGCGCCGGCGTGGTGGTCCTCTTCCTCTTCCGGGTCTGGGAGGAACGGCGAGAGGGCCGCGGCGAGGACCCCCTGGTCCATCTGGCCCTGTTCCGCAGACCCGTCCTGAGCGCGGGGCTGATGACCCTGTTGAGCCAGAACCTCATCCTGCTGGGGTTGTTCTTCACCATCCCGCTCTACCTCCAGGTGGTGCAGGGCCTCGATGCCTTCGAGACGGGACTGCGGCTCCTGCCGGTCTCCGTCACCATGCTCGTCGCCTCCATGGGCGGGGCTCGGCTCGGACGCCGGGCGGGCCCGCGCAGGATCGTCCGGGCGGCCCTGGCGCTGCTCCTCGCCGCCGTCGTCTGGCTCCTCGCCACCATCGACCCGGTCATCGACGACGCCCAGTTCTTCTGGGCCATGGCACTCCTCGGCCTGGGCATGGGCCTGCTCGCCTCGCAGCTCGGCAACGTCGTGCAGTCCAGCGTCGGCGAGAAGGAACGCAGCGAGGTCGGCGGGCTGCAGTTCACCGCGCAGAACCTGGGGTCCTCGCTCGGCACGGCCCTCATCGGATCCCTGCTGATCGGCGCCCTGGCCCAGGCCTTCACCACCCAGGTGGAGGACGACCCGAGACTCTCGGACGAGGCGCGCGCGCAGACGAGCGTCGCCCTGGAGGCCGGGGTCAGCTTCGTCCCCACCGACCAGGTCCGCGCGGCGGCGGAGAGCGCGGGGCTCCCGCCCCGGGAGGTGGACGCCGTCACCGAGTCCTACGCCTCCGCCCAGCTCGACGGCCTCAAGGCCGCCGTCCTCGCGACCGGCGGCATCGTCCTGGCGAGCTTCCTGGTGACCCGCGGGCTGCCCGGAGCGGCCGGGGCCGGAGCGGGAGCGGGAGGAGCCGGAGCGGGCGGGCCCGGAGCGGGTGAGGCCGGAGGAGCGCGCCGAGAGCCGGGCGCCGCGGGTACCGACCCGCCGGATCCCGGCCCCACCCCGGAGCCCTGACCCGACCGGACCCGGCGGAACCCTGACCTGACCTGACCTGACCTGACCTGACCTGACCTGACCCGCCGACCCGACCGGACCCGCCGGCCCGTTGGCACGACCGGACCCGGCCGGGCCCGCCCCGACCTGCAGGAGCCCGCCGGAGCCGGCCGTGCTCCGACCTCGGTGGCCCGTGACCCGTTCACCCACATGGCCGGGGCCGCCGTGCCGGGGCCGCCCGGCACGCGTTGGCTGGAACCAGGACACCCGGAGAACGGAACCTGCCATGTACGAGATGCACATCGCACCCGACGACTCCAGCGGCCTGCTGGTCTGGCACGTGATCGCCAAGGAGGCGGGCAACAGCCTCTGCGGCCGGGCCGTCGACCGCGGCGCGGACGGCGCGCGGACGGACCGGCACTGCCTGCCGTGCATGCGGTCCTTCCAGGACCTGATGGGCGCCCGAACCGACGCGTCGGCCGCGGACCGGCCCGACGGCGTCACCGCCTGATCAGCCGCCGGGCCGTCGCCGCCGCCACCGCGGCCGTCCGCGAGTCCACGCCCAGCTTCGCGAAGATGTGCACGAGGTGCGATTTCACCGTCGCCTGGCTGAGGAACAGCGCCTTGCTGATCTGCTGGTTCGACAGGCCCTCGCCCACCAGCTGGAGCACCTCCAGCTCCCGCTTCGTCAGCGCCTCGGCCGGTGTCCGCATCCGGTCCATCAGCCGGTGGGCCACCGCCGGGGCGAGCGCCGACTGGCCGGCCGCCGCCGTCCGGACCGCCGCCGCCAGCTCCTCGGGCGGCGCGTCCTTCAGGAGGTAGCCGGAGGCGCCCGCCTCCACCGCCGCCAGGATGTCCGCGTCCGTGTCGTACGTCGTCAGGACCAGCACCTTCGGCCCGCCCGGCGCCGCCGTGATCGCCGCCGTCGCCTCCGAGCCGTGCATCCCGGCGCCGAACTGCAGGTCCATCAGGACCACGTCCACGCCGCCGGCGGCGGCCAGCTCCACCGCCCGCTCGGCCGTCGCGGCCTCGCCGACCACGGTGAAGTCCGGCTCCGTGTCGAGGACCGCGCGCAGCCCCGCCCGTACCACCGGGTGGTCGTCGGCGAGGAGGAGCCTGATGGTCGGGACGGTCGTCATGCGGGGACTCCTGCGGGGAGGGGGAGGGAGACGGCCACCGCCGTGCCCTGCCCGGGTGCGGATTCGACGGTGAACGTGCCGCCCAGCGACTCGGCCCGCGAGCGCATCGCCGGCAGCCCGAAGCCGCCCTCCGAGGACTGCCGTACGGAGCCGGGGTCGAAGCCGCCGCCGTCGTCGACCACGTCCAGCGTCACCGAGGCGTCCATGAACGAGAGCGTGATCTCGGCCCGGGAGGCCGAGGCGTGCCGCACCGTGTTCGCGAGCGCCGACTGCGCGATCCGCAGCAGCGCCACCTCGTACGGAGTCGGCAGCGCTGCCGGCGTACCGCTCACCGAGAACCGCACCCGCGGCCCCGACGGCCCTGAGCCGTACGCCCCCGAACCGGCCCCCGGCTCGCACAGCCGCTCCAGGGCCGCCGCCAGCGAGCCGTGCTCCAGGTCCGGCGGCGTCAGCGCGCGGACGAAGCGCCGCGCCTCCGCCAGGTTGTCCTGCGCCGCCCGCCGCGCCCGGTCGATGTGCGCGGCGGCCGGGGAGCCCGGCGGCAGCGCCCGCTCGGCGGCGCGCAGCAGCAGCTGGATCGAGGACAGGCCCTGCGCGAGCGTGTCGTGGATCTCCCGCGCGAGCCGCTCGCGCTCGGCGAGCGTCCCCGCGTGCCGCTCGGCCGCCGCCAGCTCCGCCCGGGTCTCGATCAGCTCCTCGATGAGCCGGCGCCGCCGCTCGCTCTCCCGGTACAGGGCCTGGTAGCCGAGGACCGTCGCCACCGCGACCGCCCCGCCGAGCAGCGGCCCGATGAAGACCCCCGGGTTCAGCGCGGCGCCGTGGCCCACGTACGAGAGGATCGCCGCGCCCGCCGTCAGGGCGACGGCCGGCAGCGACCAGCGCGTGGGCAGCAGGTGCAGCTGGAGGAAGTACAGCGGGAAGGCGACCCACAGCGCGTCGGGCGTCAGCCAGAGCAGCCCCAGCCAGGACGCGCCCAGGACACCCAGCCAGACGGCGGCGGCCCGCTGCGAGGTCGCGACGGACGGCACCAGCGAGCCGGCCGCGTACACCGCGCCCACGACCGCCGCCATGACGGTCCCGGCGGCCGAGCCGGCCCGTACCGCAGCGAGGACGAGCAGGCCCGCCATCAGGAGGTGGAGACAGAGGCGCAACGCGCGCAGGACGGGGGTGAGGGACCGCCGGGAGGCAGGCAGGACGGGGTGGGGGGAGGAGCTCGGTTCCATGTCCCCTCCAGCGTAGACAGCGGGAGCAGAGGGAACGGACAATTCGGACTCCATCGAAAGTTTGATTGTGGAGCCATCCGTGGCGCGATGCCCGGACGGCCCTCCCCGGACCACCCTGGTCACCATGTTCGTGGCATGGAGAGACCTGAGATTCGCCAAGGGGCGGTTCGCCCTCATGGGCACCGTGATCGTCCTGATCACCCTGCTCGTGGGCCTGCTGTCCGGGCTGACCGCCGGACTCGCGCGAGAGAACATCTCCGCGATCACCGGCCTGCCCGCCGACCGGATCGCCTTCGCCGCGCCGCCGTCCGGGCAGTCGGTCTCCTTCACCAACTCGACGGTGACGGAGGAGCAGTGGAACGGCTGGGCCGGGCGCCCCGGGGTGACCGGGGCCGAGCCGCTCGGCATCCGTACGCTCAACGCCGCCGCCGGCGACCGCACGGCCGCCGTCTCCGCCTTCGGCACGGAGCCGGGGTCCGGGCTCGCCCCCGGGACCGTCGGTGCGGGGAGGGCCGTCCTGTCCGAGTCCGCCGCCGAGGAACTGGGCGTCGGCGTCGGCGACGCGCTGCGCCTCGGCCCCCTGGAGGCCACCGTCACGGCCGTCTCCGGCGACGCCTCGTACAGCCACACCCCGGTCGTGTGGACCTCCCTCGACGACTGGCAGCGGCTCGGGCACAACGGCACCACCCCCGAGGAGCAGGCCACCGTCATCGCGCTCAGCGGCGACGGGGCCGACTGGACGGCCGGCGACGAGGCCGCCGGCACCGAGGCGCGGACCGTCGACGGGGCGCTCACCGCCATAGGGTCCTACCAGGCCGAGAACGGCTCGCTCCAGCTCATGCGCGGCTTCCTCTTCGCGATCTCCGCGCTCGTCATAGGAGCCTTCTTCACCGTCTGGACGATCCAGCGCAGCGGCGACGTCGCCGTCCTCAAGGCGCTCGGCGCCTCCACGCCGTACCTCCTCAAGGACGCCCTCGGCCAGGCCGTGCTCATGCTCACCGCGGGCACCCTGCTCGGCACCGCCCTCGCGGTCGGCATCGGCGCCCTCGTCAGCGGCGGGAATGTGCCCTTCGTCCTGGAGCCGCTCACCGTGCTCGGGCCCGCCGCCGTGATCATCGTGCTCGGGGTGCTCGGCGCGGCCCTGTCCATCCGGCGGATCACCGCCGTCGACCCCCTCACCGCCCTCGGGAGCGCCCGATGAGCCTCGTCCTCGACGCCGTCACCCTGACCTACCCCGACGGAGACGGCCGGCTCACCGCCCTCGACTCCGTCTCCCTGACCGTCCCCGCCGGCACCCTTACCGCCGTCGTCGGCCCCTCGGGATCCGGCAAGTCCAGCCTGCTCGCCGTCGCCGCGACCCTGGTGACCCCGGACCGGGGCCGGGTCGTCGTCGCCGGTACGGAGACGGGGCCGCTCACCCCGGCCGCCCGCGCCGAGCTGCGGCGCCGGCACATCGGGGTCGTCTTCCAGCAGCCCAACCTGCTGCCCTCGCTGAGCGCGGTGGAACAGCTCCAGGTGATGGCGCACCTCTCGGGGCGCGCGCCGAAGGAGGTGCGGGGCCGGGCGATGGACCTGCTCGACGCGGTGGGCCTCGCGGACCAGGCGCACCGCCGCCCGCACCAGCTGTCGGGCGGCCAGCGGCAGCGCGTGAACATCGCGCGGGCCCTGATGAACGAGCCGTCCGTGCTCCTGGTCGACGAGCCGACGAGCGCCCTGGACCACGAGCGGGGCGCGGCGGTGATGGACCTGCTCGCGGGCCTGACGGTCGAGCGGGGCACGGCGACGGTGCTCGTGACCCACGACCGCACCCACCTGGCACGCACGGACCGCACGGCGACGGTCCAGGACGGACGGCTGACGGAGGCGGTGCGGGCCTGAGGGCAGGCGGTCGGGGGCGCCGGTGCGGGCCTGCGTTCCGGCCCGATGCCGCGCACGCGCGAAGGCGCCCGGAACCCTCAGGGTTCCGGGCGCCTTCGCGCGTGCGCGGTACGGCTCCGGGGTCAGGCGCCGCCGTTGCCCGTCGTGTTGGCGAGCGCCGCCGACAGTTCGCGGGCGACCTGCTGGAGGATCGGGACGATCTTCTCCGTGGCCGCCTCGGTGACCCGGCCCGCCGGGCCCGAGATCGAGATCGCCGCGGCGGTGGGGGAGTCGGGGACCGGCACCGCGAGGCAGCGGACTCCTATCTCCTGCTCGTTGTCGTCGACGGCGTAACCGGTCGCGCGGACCGCTTCGAGGGCGTCGAGGAAGCCGTCGGGCGTGGTGATGGTCTTCTCGGTCGCGGCCGGCATGCCCGTACGGGCGAGCAGCGCGCGGACCTCCTCCGCCGGGGTGTGCGCGAGGAGCGCCTTGCCGACACCGGTCGAGTGCGGCAGGACGCGCCGGCCGACCTCGGTGAACATGCGCATCGAGTGCTTCGACGGCACCTGGGCGACGTACACGATCTCGTCGCCGTCGAGCAGCGCCATGTTGGCGGTCTCGCCGGTCTCCTCGACGAGCCGCGCCAGGTAGGGGCGGGCCCAGGTGCCGAGGAGGCGGGCGGAGGACTCGCCGAGCCGGATGAGGCGGGGGCCGAGGGCGTACCGCCGGTTGGGCTGCTGGCGCACGTAGCCGCAGGCGACGAGGGTGCGCATCAGCCGGTGGATGGTGGGAAGCGGCAGTCCGCTGCTGGCGGAGAGCTCGCTCAGCCCGACCTCGCCCCCGGCGTCGGCCATCCGCTCCAGGAGGTCGAAGGCACGCTCAAGGGACTGGACGCCGCCGCTCGCGGCGGCGGGCTTGGCGGCGTCGGTGGTGCTGGCGCTGGACGTCGGCACGTCAACGGTCCTTTCGGGGCAGGCGGGCAAGTCAGCAGCCTACCGGGCCACCGGCCGGGGCACCTGGTCCCGGTATCGGCGTACGGGCCGGTCAGGGGGTGTTTGTCCGGTGTCGGGGAGGGCTCGGAGGGGTCCTGGTCTGCCCCACATGTGCGGAGCTACGTTCTACTGTACGGAATTTCCATTCCACTTTGTGGAAACCTCTAAGTCGGGTTCGTTGAAGGCCGATGCTGGAAGTGTGCCCTTGACGACATGTCGCCAGGAAGTGAAGACTCCTTTTCAACAGTTCGTTGAATTTCTCGCCGAGGTGCTCGAAGCCGGAGCACGTGAAGAAGGGGTACGGGTGGACGTCAACCTGGTCCTGCGCTCGACTCGCGTCATCACCCCCGAGGGGACGCGCCCGGCGTCGATCGCCGTCTCCGGAGGGACGATCGCGGCCGTGCTGCCGTACGACGCCGAGGTACCGGCCGGAGCCCGGCTGGAGGACGTCGGCGACGACGTCGTCCTGCCCGGCCTCGTCGACACCCACGTGCACGTGAACGATCCGGGCCGGACCGAGTGGGAGGGCTTCTGGACCGCCACCCGCGCGGCCGCGGCCGGCGGCATCACCACGCTGCTCGACATGCCCCTGAACTCCATCCCGCCGACGACCACCGTCGAGAACCTGCGGGTGAAGCAGGAGGTCGCCCGCACGAAGGCGCACATCGACGTCGGCTTCTGGGGCGGCGCCCTGCCCGACAACGTCAAGGACCTGCGGCCCCTGCACGACGCCGGCGTCTACGGCTTCAAGTGCTTCCTCTCGCCCTCCGGTGTGGACGAGTTCCCGTCGCTCGACCAGGAGCAGCTGGCCACCTCGCTCGCCGAGATCGCCGGCTTCGACGGCCTGATGATCGTGCACGCCGAGGACCCGCACCACCTCGCCGCCGCCCCGCAGAAGTCCGGGCTCGCCTACGCCGACTTCCTGGCCTCCCGCCCCCGGGACGCCGAGAACACGGCCATCGAGAACCTGGTCAACCAGGCCCGCCGACTGGGCGCCCGCGTCCACGTCCTGCACCTCTCCTCCTCCGACGCGCTGCCCCTGATCGCCGCCGCGAAGGCCGAGGGGGTCAAGATCACCGTCGAGTCCTGTCCCCACTTCCTCACCCTCACGGCGGAGGAGGTCCCGGACGGCGCGACCGAGTTCAAGTGCTGCCCGCCCATCCGCGAGGCCTCCAACCAGGACGCCCTCTGGCAGGGGCTCGCCGACGGCGTGATCGACTGCATCGTCTCCGACCACTCCCCGTCCACCGCGGACCTCAAGACCCCCGACTTCGCCTCCGCCTGGGGCGGCATCTCCTCCCTCCAGCTCGGCCTCCCCGCGATCTGGACCGAGGCCAAGCGCCGCGGCCACTCCCTGGAGGACGTGGTCCGCTGGATGTCCGAGGCCCCCGCCCGGCTCGCCGGCCTGTCCCGGAAGGGCGCCATCGAGGCCGGCCGTGACGCCGACTTCGCCGTCATCGACCCCGACGCCACCTTCACCGTCGACCCGGACCAGCTCCAGCACCGCAACCGGATCACCGCCTACGCGGGCAAGACCCTCAGCGGTGTCGTCGCCTCCACCTGGCTGCGCGGAGAGCGCATCGTCGACAACGGCACCCTCGCCGAGCCCTCCGGCCGCCTCCTCGAAAGGAACAACTGACCCGTGAGCACCGGCATACCCTCCTTCACCGGCGACGCCAGCCCCTACGGAGGCGGCGACCCGTACGCCGACTACCGCACCGCCGACTTCCCCTTCACCCAGTACGCCGACCTCGCCGACCGGCGGCTCGGCGCCGGTGTGATCGCGGCCAACGACGAGTTCTTCGCCGAGCGCGAGAACCTCCTCAAGCCCGAGCCCGCCGAGTTCGACCCCGAGCACTTCGGCCACAAGGGCAAGATCATGGACGGCTGGGAGACCCGCCGCCGCCGCGGTGTCTCCGCCCAGCAGCCGCACCCCACCCAGGACGACCACGACTGGGCGCTCGTACGCCTCGGCGCCCCCGGCGTCGTCCGCGGCATCGTCCTCGACACCGCCCACTTCCGCGGCAACTACCCGCAGGCCGTCTCCGTCGAGGCCACCTCCGTCGCCGGCTCGCCCTCCCCCGAGGAGCTCCTCGCCGACGACGTGAAGTGGACGACCCTCGTCCCGCGCACCGCCGTCGGCGGCCACGCCGCCAACGGCTTCGCCGTCGACGTCGAGCAGCGCTTCACGCACCTGCGCGTCAACCAGCACCCCGACGGCGGCATCGCCCGCCTCCGCGTCTACGGCGAGGTCGCCCCCGACCCGCGCTGGCTCGCCGTCCTCGGCACCTTCGACCTCGCGGCGCTGGAGAACGGCGGCCAGGTCGAGGACGCCTCCGACCGCTTCTACTCCCCGGCCACCAATACCATCCAGCCGGGCCGCTCCCGCAAGATGGACGACGGCTGGGAGACCCGCCGCCGCCGCGACAAGGGCAACGACTGGATCCGCTACCAGCTCGTCGCCGAGTCCGAGATCCGCGCCGTCGAGATCGACACCGCCTACCTCAAGGGCAACAGCGCCGGCTGGGCCGCCCTCTCGGTCGCCGCCGAGGGCTCCGAGGACTGGACCGAGATCCTGCCCCGGACCCGCCTCCAGCCCGACACCAACCACCGCTTCGTGCTCGACACCCCGGCGGTCGGCTCCCGCATCCGGATCGACATCTACCCCGACGGCGGCATCTCCCGCCTGCGCCTCTTCGGCTCCCTCACCGAGGCCGGCGCGGCCCGCCTGACCGCCCGCCACCAGGAGCTCGGCGGCTGACGCCACCGGCTCCTCCCCTGACTGGGCGGGCACGACACCCCGCCCGGCCCGCGAGGGCGCACCGACCCGACAGCACCGGTGCGCCCTCCGCCTCTTTTTTCGGGGCTCGGATCGCCTCCGGGGCGCTTCGGTCGGGCTCACAGGGCCGACCGTGCTCGCCCCCTCCTCCGTCGGGGGCTCCGCGCGCTCGGCGCTGTTCCCCCGACGCGCCCCTTCGGCTCACTCGCCACCGGCGCGTACGGGTCCTCCATACCTGCAATCCGGACGGCTCGTCCCCTACGCCGCGTGGCCCCCGTCCACCGCGAACTCCGCCCCCGTCACCCACCGGCCCTCCGGGCCCGCCAGGAACGCGACCATCGAGGCCACCTCCTCCGCCGTGCCGAAGCGGCCCAGTGCCGTCAGCGCCGCCTGGCCCTCCGCGTACGGCCCGTCCGCCGGGTTCATGTCGGTGTCGACCGGGCCCGGGTGGACCAGGTTCGCCGTGATGCCGCGGCCTCCCAGCTCCCGGGCGAGCGCCTTCGTCAGGCCGATCAGCGCCGCCTTGCTCGTCGCGTACAGCGTGCCGCCCGGACCCGGCACCCGCTGGGCCATGCAGCTGCCGATCGTGATGATCCGTCCGCCCTCCGGCAGACGCCCGGCCGCCGCCTGCGAGGCGAGGAAGGCCGCCCGGACGTTGACCGCGAGGACCCGGTCCACGTCCGCCAGGGTCAGCGACTCCAGCGGGCCGACGACCCCGACGCCCGCGTTGTTGACCAGGACGTCGAGCCGGCCCAGGGCGTCCGCCGCCCGTTCCACCGCGCCCGCCGCGTCCCCGGCGTCCGCCGCGTCCGCGCGCAGCGGCAGCGCCTTGCCGCCGACCGCCTCGATCCGCGTGGCGACCTGCTCGGCCGCCGCCTCGTCCCGTACGTACGTGAAGGCCACATCGGCGCCCTCCCGGGCCAGCCGGACCGCCGTGGCCGCGCCGATCCCGCGGCTTCCGCCCGTCACCAGTACCGCCGTGCCGTTCATCGTGGACATCCCGAAACCTCCGTCAGAAGCCGTAAGTGGTTGCGGTTTCAAGGAAACTCGGGCGTCCGTCCCGGCGCTGGCGGGAATCGGACGCCGACGCCGACGCCGCCCCGGTCGCCGACGTCCCGTCACCCCGTGGCGCAGCCGTCCGTCGTCGCTCAGGGGCGGCGGGGCGGCGCGTTCCCCGGGGTTCCCCGCCTGCTTGAATGCGAGCGTGATCGAACTAGCGTTTTTCGCCGCGTTCGCCGCTCTCGTCGGGTGGCTGATGAGACGCAAGCAGCGGCAGCGGTCGGCCGCCGTCGCCGCCGGGGAGACGGCCGGGGTCCCCTGCATGCTCAAGTGGTCGGCGCACGGCTCCCGCTGGCGGGCCGGACGGCTGCTGATCGGAGAGGGTCCTCCGGTCTGGAGGGCCTCCTGGGGCTCGCGGGAGCTCGCGCTGCCGACCGACCTGCGCCGGACCGGAACGCGCTCGCCCTCCGCTCGCGAGGGGATGTCCATCAATCCGGGATCCCGGATCCTGGAGTACGCCTCGTCGGGCGGGGTCGTCCTGGTCGCGGTCATGCCCTACGAGCTGGACCTGGTGGCCAAGGCCCTGGAGAGCGCGTGACCGCGCCTCCCCGTCCGACGGGACAGGCCCCCGACCGGCGAGGCCCCGGAAAGGTGTAGCCACCACGGGCCCGTCCCGGTAGCGTGATCGCTCCATGTGCGAGCCGTCGAAGTCTCCACCTCGTCCCGACAGTTGGAGAGACGGCCGTCATGTCCTCCCTCGCCGCCCCCGTGTCCCTCGGCGCCCCCCGCCGCGCCTGGCTCACCGACCTGCCCGTCCTGCTCGTCGCCGTCGTCTGGGGCGCCAGCTACCTCGCCGCCAAGGGCATCACCACCACCCACACCGTCGTCGCGGTCCTCGTCCTGCGCTTCGCGGTGGTGCTGCCCGTCCTCGTCGTCGCCGGGTGGAGCAGGCTGCGCGCGCTCACCGCGGCCCAGTGGCGCGGCGCCGCCACCCTCGGACTGATCCTCAGCGGGATCTTCCTCCTGGAGACCTACGGGGTCGTCCACACCTCCGCCACCAACGCGGGCCTGATCATCAGCCTCACCATGATCTTCACCCCGCTCGCCGAGGCCGCCGTCACCAGGGTCAGGCCGCCCCGCGCCTTCCTCGCCGCCGCCGGGCTGTCCGTAGCCGGCGTCGTCCTGCTCACCCAGGGCGGCGGCTTCACCGCGCCCTCCCTCGGCGACCTCCTCATGCTGCTCGCCGCCCTCGCCCGTACCGTCCACGTCCTGGCCGTGTCCCGGATCAAGGCCGTCCGGTCGGCCGACCCGCTCTCCCTCACCACCGTCCAGCTCGGCTCCGTCTTCGCCGTCTTCGCCGTCATCGCGGCCTTCCCCGGGACAGGCGCCTCGCCCTGGGCCACGGCCCTCGACTTCGGCCCCCGCGAGTGGGCCGGGCTGCTCTTCCTTTCCGTCTTCTGCACGCTCTTCGCCTTCTTCGTGCAGATGTGGGCCGTGCGCCGCAGCTCCCCGTCCCGGGTCAGCCTGCTCCTCGGCACGGAGCCGCTCTGGGCCGCCGCCGCGGGCATCGCCCTCGCCGGCGACCGCCCCGGGCTCCTCGGCCTCGCGGGCGCGGTGCTCGTGCTCGCGGGGACCGGCTGGGGCCGCCGCGCGGCCGACGAGGACGCCCGGTAGGGCGTCCCCGCAGCCGGCGGACCGGTCACGCGGACTTCCGCACCCGGTCCGACACGATCATGAGGACCAGGCCGAGCGCGGCGATCACGATGTTCACGAACACCTCCCGGCCCTCCATGAACCACACGTTCTCGGTCAGGAAGCGCGTCAGCCCCATCAGCTTGAACCAGCCGTCGGTCAGCTCCCGGACCACCCCGCAGACCCCGAACACGACGAGCAGGAACCCGGTCACCTCAAGGAATCTCTTCATGACCCGATCATGGTCGGGTGATCGCTCCGGCCGCGTCCGCCTCCCGTCCACGGCCGCCCCTACCGAAGTATCGACCCGTGCGACTTAAGTAGCGTCCGGCCTCCGCCCTCACCCGCGCGGGGCCCCCGTCTGCGTACATTGCCGATATGACCCGTACGGAACGACAGAGCTGGCTGCTCCCCTCCCACCTGGTCGAACCGGGCGAGAGCGGCGCGGCCAGGCCCCGCCGTACCGTCCGCGACTGGATCGTCGACACCGCGCTCTTCCTCCTCGCGGCCCTCGTCGGACTCATCGCCGCCGACGCCGCCTCCGCGTACACCAGCGAGCCCGTCATCCTCTTCGACCAGCTCGCCGGCGCCGCCGCCTGCTGCGCCCTCTGGCTGCGCCGCCGCTGGCCCGTCGGGCTCGCCGTCGCCCTCTCCCTGGTCAGCGTCGTCGCCCCGGTCGCCGGCGGCGCCGTCCTCGCGAGCCTCTTCAGCGTCGCCGTCCGCCGCCCGTTCCGCGAGGTCGCCTGGATCGGGGCGCTCGCCGTCGCCGCCTCCACCGTCCAGGTCTTCGTCCGCCCCGACCCCACCCTCAACGCCGGCATCGGGATCGTCCTCGGCTTCGTCCTCATCCTCCTCGTGACCGCCTGGGGCATGCTCGTCCGCTCCCGGCGCCAGCTCGTCGAGGCCCTCCGCGAGCGCGCCCGCCGCGCCGAGGCCGAGGCCGAACTGCGCGCCGCCCAGGCCCAGCGGCTCGCCCGCGAGGCCATCGCCCGCGAGATGCACGACGTCCTCGCCCACCGGCTGACCCTGCTCAGCGTGCACGCCGGAGCCCTGGAGTTCCGGCCGGACGCCCCGCCCGAGCAGATCGCCCGCGCCGCCGGTGTCATCCGCGACAGCGCCCACGAGGCGCTCCAGGACCTGCGGGAGATCATCGGGGTCCTGCGGGCGCCCGGCGAGAACGGCGACGGGGACCGGCCCCAGCCGACCCTCGCCACGCTCGACGCGCTCGTCGCCGAGTCCCGCGAGGCCGGCGCGGACGTCGTCCTGGAACTCGACGTCGACACCGCCGAGGGTGCGCCCGCCGTCCCCGCCTCCACCGGCCGCACCGCGTACCGCATCGCCCAGGAGGGCCTGACCAACTGCCGCAAGCACGCCCCCGGCACCAAGGTCACCGTCACCGTCACCGGCCGGCCCGGCGAGGGCCTCGACGTCACCGTCCACAACCCCGCGCCCGCCGGACCCGTCCCGCACGTCCCCGGCTCCGGCCAGGGCCTCATCGGGCTCACCGAGCGCGCCGCCCTCGCCGGCGGCCGACTGGAGCACGGACCCGCCCCCGGCGGCGGATTCGCCCTGCACGCCTGGCTACCGTGGCCCTCATGACCATCCGGCTGCTCATCGTCGACGACGACCCCCTGGTCCGCGCGGGCCTCACCTTCATGCTCGGCGGCTCCGAGGACCTGGAGATCGTCGGCGAGGGCGCCGACGGCCGCGAGGTCCCCGAACTCGTCGACCGGCTCGCCCCGGACGTCGTCCTCATGGACATCCGCATGCCCCACGTCGACGGGCTCACCGCCACCGAACGCCTCCGCGCCCTCCCCGGCGCCCCCGAGGTCGTCGTCCTCACCACCTTCCACGCCGACGAGCAGGTGCTGCGCGCCCTGCGGGCCGGCGCCGCCGGCTTCGTCCTCAAGGACACCCCGCCCGTCGAGATCCTCGCCGCCGTCCGCCGGGTCGCCGCCGGGGACCCGGTGCTCTCGCCGGCCGTCACCCGCCAGCTGATGAACCGTGTCGCGGAGGAACCCGACCGGCCGGACCGGCGCGAGGAGTCCCGGCGCGCCGCGACCGCCGCGCGCCTCGCCGAACTGGCCGTACGGGAGAGGGAGGTGGCCGTCGCCGTCGGCAAGGGCCGCTCCAACGCGGAGATCGCCGCCGAGCTGTACATGAGCGTCCCCACGGTCAAGACCCACGTCTCGCGCGTCCTCGCCAAGCTCGGCCTCAACAACCGTGTCCAGATCGCGCTCCTCGTCCACGACGCGGGTCTCCTGGACGAGGAGGAGTGATCGCCGGTCGGTTAGTCTGCTGAGATGTCCGTCATCGAACTGGGGGAGTACGGCGCGGACTTCACCGCGAACCCGTACCCCTACTACGCCAAGCTCCGCGCCTCCGGCCCCGTCCACGAGGTACGCATGCCCGACGGCTACCAGTTCTGGCTGGTCGTCGGCCACGAGGAGGGGCGCGCCGCGTTCGCCGATCCGAGGCTCGCCAAGTCCCCCTCCGTCGTGGGCGTACGGCCGCCGGAGGAGGACGTCATCGGCGTCCACCTCCTCGCGGCGGACGCCCCCGACCACACCCGCCTCCGCCGGCTGGTCACCGGTGTCTTCACCGGCCGCCGTGTCGAGGCCCTGCGCCCCCGCATCGAGCGGCTCACCGAGGAACTCGCCGACGCCATGGAACCGGCCGGGCGCGCCGACCTCGTCGACGCCTACGCCTTCCCGGTGCCGATCACCGTCATCTGCGAACTCCTCGGGGTCCCCGCCGAGGACCGCGACACCTTCCGCGACTGGTCGAACGAGCTCGTCACCCCCGCGGGCGAGGACGGCTACCTCGGCGCCCTGCAGGGCTTCGCCGGCTACCTCGACGCGCTCATCGAGGACAAGCGCGCCGCGGGCCCCGCCGACGACCTTCTCTCCGGTCTCATCGCCGCCCGCGCGGAGGACGGCGACCGGCTCTCCGGGCCCGAACTCCGTGCCATGGCCTACCTGTTGCTCATCGCGGGCCACGAGACCACGGTCAACCTCATCTCGAACACCGTCCGCAACCTGCTCACTCACCCGGAGCAGCTGGCCGCCCTGCGCGCCGATCCCGGCCTCCTCGACGGGGCGATCGAGGAGTCCCTGCGGTACGACGGGCCGGTGGAGACCAGCACCTTCCGCTTCACCCGCGAGCCCGTCACCATCGGCGGCACCGAGATCCCGGCGGGCGCGAGCGTCCTCGTGGCGATCGGCGCGCTCGACCGCGACCCGGTCCGCTTCCCCGAACCCGACCGCTTCGACATCCGCCGCGACACCCGGGGCCACCTCGCCTTCGGCCACGGCATGCACTACTGCCTGGGCGCCCCGCTCGCCCGCCTGGAGGGCAGGATCGCCCTCCGTACCCTCCTGGACCGCTTCCCCCGGCTCGAACCGGACCCCGAGGCCGACCCCTGGGAGTGGGTGCCCGGCCTCCTCATCCGCGGCGTCCGCCACCTCCCGGTGCGGTGGTGAGCGGGGAGGGCGCGTTACGGCCGGTCCGGCGGATCAGCGCCGGCCCGGTCGCGGGGAGCGGCGGATCAGACCCCGGTCCGGCTGCCGGAAGCGGCGGATCAGACCCCGGTCCGGCTGCCGGAAGCGGAGGATCAGACCCCGGTCCGGCTGCCGGAAGCGGAGGATCAGACCCCGGTCCGGCTGCCGGAAGCGGAGGATCAGACCCCGGTCCGGCCGCCGGAAGCGGAGGATCAGACCCCGGCCCGGCCGGTCACGGCCGGACCGGCCTTCACGGAGCGCCCGCGGCCGGCCGGACCGGGCGCCGCTCCCGGCGGGACAGTTCGCAGGCCTCGGCGATCCGGAGCGCCGCCAGGGCCTCGGGGCCGTCGCACGGGTTGGGCGCCTCGCCGCGCACCAGCCGGACGAAGGCGGCGAGCTCCGCCTCGTACGCGGGGGCGAACCGCTCCAGGAACCCCGGCCAGGGCTTCCCCGGCGCCGGCGGCCCCTGCGGCTCCACCGAGGTCAGCGGGGTCCGGTCGTCGAGGCCCACCGCGATCTGGTCCCGCTCGCCCGCCAGCTCCAGCCGCACGTCGTACCCGGCGCCGTTGCACCGGGTCCCCGTCACCGTCACCAGCGTGCCGTCGTCCAGGGTGAGGAGCGCGGCGGCCGTGTCCACGTCCCCCGCCTCCCGGAACATCGCGGGACCCGCGTCCGAACCGGTCGCGTACACCTCGACGACCTCCCGCCCGGTCACCCACCGCACGATGTCGAAGTCGTGCACGAGACAGTCCCGGAAGAGCCCGCCGGAGAGCGGCAGGTACGCGGCGGGCGGCGGCTCCGGGTCGGACGTCGCCGCCCGTACGGTGTGCAGCCGGCCGAGCCGCCCCGACCGCACCGCCTCCCGCGCCGCCCGGTACCCCGCGTCGAAGCGGCGCATGAACCCGATCTGGAGCTCGGTGCCCGCCTCCGCCACGGCCCGCAGCGCCGTCCGGGTGCCGGGCACGTCCAGGGCGATCGGCTTCTCGCAGAAGACCGGCAGACCCGCACCGGCGGCCCGGGCGATCAGCTCCGCGTGCGCGGCCGTCGCCGAGGCGATCACCACCGCGTCCAGGGCGTGCCCGAGCAGCGCCGTCACATCGGGCGCGGCCTCCGCCCCGAGCGCCCCCGCGACCCCGGCCGCCCGCGTCGCGTCCGCGTCCGCCACGACCAGCGCCCCGACCTCCGGATGCCGGGCCAGCACCCCTGCGTGGAAGCTCCCGATCCGTCCCGTACCGATGAGTCCGATGCGCATGGCCCCACCGTGGAGCCGTACGACCCCGGTGTCAAGGATTGTCCGGACAACCGGACGTCAGGACGTCATGTCACCCCCGCCGCCGTCGGCTTCCGGTCGCCGGTGGGCCCGGTTACGCTCCCCCCGTGGCCAAGCAGTCCGGTTCCCCCCTGCCCCCGCTCTCCGTGGACCGCACCAGTCCGGTCCCGCTCTACTTCCAGCTCGCCCAGCAGCTGGAGGCCGCGGTGGAGGACGGGACGCTGCCCCCGGGGACGCTCCTCGGCAACGAGATCGAGCTCGCCGCCCGCCTCGGCCTCTCCCGCCCCACCGTCCGGCAGGCCATCCAGTCCCTCGTCGACAAGGGCCTCCTCGTCCGCCGCCGGGGCATCGGCACCCAGGTCGTCCACAGCAGGGTCCGGCGCCCGCTGGAGCTCAGCAGCCTCTACGACGACCTGGAGGCGGCGGGCCGCCGTCCCGCCACCCGGGTCCTCGCCAACCGCATCGAACCCGCCACCGCACCGGTCGCGGCCGCCCTCGGCGTACCCGAGGGCAGCGACGTCCACTACCTGGAGCGGCTGCGCACCGCCTACGGCGAGCCCATGGCGTACCTGCGCAACCATCTGCCCGCCGGGCTCCTCGGCCCGGACGAACCGGACACCGGCCGGCTGGAGACCACCGGCCTCTACCGGATGCTCCGGTCCGCCGCGCTCACCCTGCACAGTGCCCGCCAGTCCATCGGCGCCCGCGCCGCGACCCCGGAGGAGGCCGCGCTCCTCGACGAGCCGGAGGGCGCCCCGCTGCTCACGACGGAACGCGTCACGTACGACGACACCGGCCGCGCCGTCGAGTACGGATCCCATCTCTACCGGGCCTCCCGCTACTCCTTCGAGCTCCAGCTGATGGTGCGTCCGTAACCCGGCGCGGCCCCCCTGACCAGTGCCATGACCCGCATGACCGATACTGCAATGCACGCAGAAGGACACAAAGGAGGGCACGGCCTCGTGACCAGGCTTCGGACAGGAGGGGTACGGGCCGCCATCGGCGCCGTGCTCGCGCTCGCGCTCACAGGAGCGCTCGCGGGGTGCAGCAGCACCGGCGGGAAGCGGGCGGAGGACGCCCGCAAGGCCGCGGCGGCACAGGGCAGGGCGGCCGTCGACACCCCCCGCTGGACCTTCGCCATGGTGACCCACTCCGGCGACGGCGACACCTTCTGGGACATCGTCCAGAACGGCGCCAAGCAGGCCGCCGTCAAGGACAACATCAACTTCCTCTACGCGCACAGCGACGAGGCCCAGCAGCAGGCCCAGCTCGTCGACTCGTACGTCGCCAAGGGCGTCGACGGCCTGATCGTCACCCTCGCCAAGCCCGACGCGATGAAGGCCTCCGTCGAGAAGGCCGTCAAGGCCGGCATCCCGGTGATCACCGTGAACTCCGGGGCCGAGCAGTCCAAGGCCTTCGGCGCCCTCACCCACATCGGCCAGGACGAGGCCGTCGCCGGTGAGGCCGTCGGCGACGAGCTGGACGCGCGCGGGAAGAAGAAGGCCCTGTGCGTCCTGCACGAACAGGGCAACATCGGCCACGAGCAGCGCTGCGCCGGAGCGAAGAAGACCTTCGGCGGCGAGCTCGTGAACCTCTACGTCGACGGCACCAACATGCCCGACGTCAAGGCCTCCATCGAGGCCAAGCTCCAGTCCGACAAGGCCGTCGACGCCGTCGTCACCCTCGGCGCCCCCTTCGCCGACGCCGCCGTCCAGGCCGCGAAGAGCGCCGGGAGCACGGCCGAGGTCGACACCTTCGACCTCAACGCCAAGGTCGCCACCGCCCTCCAGGCCGGCACGCTCGGCTTCGCCGTCGACCAGCAGCCCTACCTCCAGGGGTACGAGGCCGTCGACCTGCTCTGGCTGTACCGCTACAACGCCGACGTCCTCGGCGGCGGCAAGCCGGTCCTCACCGGCCCCCAGATCATCACCAAGGACCAGGCGGGCGCGCTCAAGGAGTACGCGGAGCGGGGTACCCGATGAGCTCCACCGCCCCACCGTCCGACGGGATCGACCACGTCGACGAACGGCTTCTGCGCACCACCCCGCTGAAGAAGCTCCTCGCCCGCCCCGAGCTGGGCTCGGTCGTCGGCGCGCTCGCCGTGTTCGTCTTCTTCTCGGTCGCGGCCGACAGCTTCCTGCGCCCCGCGAGCCTCGGCACCGTGCTCTACGCGGCCTCCACCATCGGCATCATGGCCGTCCCGGTCGCCCTGCTGATGATCGGCGGCGAGTTCGACCTCTCCGCCGGTGTCCTCGTCACCAGCTCGGCGCTCGTCTCCTCGATGTTCAGCTACCAGATGACGGCGAACGTCTGGGTCGGCGTCGGCGTCTCGCTGCTCGTCACCCTCGCCATCGGCGTCTTCAACGGCTTCATGCTGACCCGCACCAAGCTGCCCAGCTTCATCATCACGCTCGGCACCTTCCTCATGCTGACCGGCCTGAACCTCGGCCTCACCAAGCTCATCAGCGGCACCGTCTCCACCAAGACCATCGCCGACATGGAGGGCTTCCCGTCCGCCCGCAAGCTCTTCGCCTCCCAGGTCACCGTCGGCGGCGTCGAGCTCAAGGTCACCATCCTGTGGTGGCTCGGCCTCGTCGCCCTCGCCACCTGGATCCTGCTCCGCACCCGCTTCGGCAACTGGATCTTCGCGGTCGGAGGCGGCGCCGACGCGGCCCGAGCGGTCGGCGTCCCGGTCCACCGGACGAAGATCGGCCTCTACATGGGCGTGGCCTTCTGCGCCTGGATCTCCGGCCAGCACCTGCTCTTCTCCTTCGACGTTGTCCAGTCGGGCGAAGGCGTCGGCAACGAGCTGATCTACATCATCGCGGCCGTCATCGGCGGCTGCCTGATCACCGGCGGATACGGCTCCGCCATCGGAGCGGCGGTCGGCGCCCTCATCTTCGGCATGACGAGCAAGGGCATCGTGTACGCCGAATGGAACCCCGACTGGTTCAAGTTCTTCCTGGGAGCGATGCTCCTCCTGGCGACCCTGCTCAACGCCTGGATCCGCAAGCGCGTGGAGGCCACCAAGTGACGACGGCGACGAAGACCGAGTCCGTGCCGCTCGTCGAGCTCGACGACGTCAGCAAGTACTACGGCAACATCCGGGCCCTCGAAGGGGTCTCCCTGGAGGTCCGCTCCGGCGAGATCACCTGCGTCCTCGGCGACAACGGCGCCGGCAAGTCCACCCTCATCAAGATCGTCGCCGGTCTCCACCGGCACGACGCCGGCGGCTTCCGCATCGAGGGCGAGGAGGTCACCCTCGCCAACCCGCGCGAAGCCCTCGACCGGGGCATCGCCACCGTCTACCAGGACCTCGCCGTCGTCCCCCTCATGCCCGTCTGGCGGAACTTCTTCCTCGGCTCCGAGCCCACCAAGGGCTCCGGCCCCTTCAAGCGGCTCGACGTCGACCTCATGCGGACCACCACCCGCGAGGCGCTGCTCCGCATGGGCATCGACCTGCGCGACGTCGACCAGCCCATCGGGACCCTCTCCGGCGGCGAGCGCCAGTGCGTGGCCATCGCCCGCGCCGTCCACTTCGGGGCCAAGGTCCTCGTCCTCGACGAGCCGACCGCCGCCCTCGGCGTCAAGCAGTCCGGGGTCGTCCTGAAGTACGTGGCCGCCGCGCGTGACCAGGGCCTCGGCGTGGTCCTCATCACGCACAACCCCCACCACGCCTACCTGGTCGGCGACCGGTTCGTCCTGCTCAAGCGGGGCGTGATGGCCGGAAGCCACACCAAGAGCTCCGTCACGCTCGACGAGTTGACCCGCCAGATGGCCGGCGGCACCGAGCTGGAGGACCTCCGCCACGAGCTGGAACGGCCGTCCGAGACGTAACGGCCGCCACACACCCCACCTGGCAGAATCGGAACCGATGAGTACCTACCGCGACCGCACCCTCCCCCAAGCTCTCCGAGCAGGGGGGACCCCCAGATCTGCCCGGGGCACGGTGTTGAGGACCGTCGGGACCCGGGAGCGGCGCTCCCACCTGACGGCGCCCCGCGTGCCGACCGTCGGCATCGACATCGGCGGTACGAAGGTCATGGCCGGGGTCGTCGACGCGGACGGCAACATCCTGGAGAAGCTCCGCACCGAGACCCCGGACAAGTCCAAGAGCCCCAAGGTCGTCGAGGACACCATCGTCGAGCTCGTCCTCGACCTCGCCGACCGGCACGACGTGCACGCCGTCGGCATCGGCGCCGCCGGCTGGGTCGACGCCGACCGGGCCAGGGTCCTCTTCGCCCCGCACCTCGCCTGGCGCAACGAGCCCCTCAGGGACTCCCTCCAGGCCCGGCTCGCCGTCCCCGTCATGGTCGACAACGACGCCAACACCGCCGCCTGGGCCGAGTGGCGCTTCGGCGCCGGACGCGGTGAGGACCACCTCGTCATGATCACCCTCGGTACGGGCATCGGCGGCGCTATCCTGGAGGACGGCCAGGTCAAGCGGGGCAAGTACGGCGTCGCCGGCGAGTTCGGGCACATGCAGGTCGTCCCCGGCGGCCACCGCTGCCCCTGCGGGAACCGCGGCTGCTGGGAGCAGTACAGCTCGGGCAACGCCCTCGTGCGCGAGGCCCGCGAGCTCGCCGCCGCCGACTCCCCGGTGGCGTACGAGATCATCGAGCGGGTCAAGGGCAGCATCCCCGACATCACCGGACCGCTCATCACCGAGCTGGCCCGCGAGGGCGACGCCATGAGCATCGAGCTGCTCCAGGACATCGGGCAGTGGCTCGGCGTCGGCATCGCCAACCTCGCCGCCGCCCTCGACCCCTCCTGCTTCGTCATCGGCGGTGGTGTCTCCGCCGCCGACGACCTCCTCATCGGCCCCGCCCGCGACGCCTTCCGCCGCCATCTCACCGGCCGCGGCTACCGCCCCGAGGCCCGTATCACCCGCGCCCAGCTCGGCCCCGAGGCCGGCATGGTCGGCGCCGCCGACCTCGCCCGTCTCGTCGCCCGCCGCTTCCGCCGCGCCAACCGGCGCCGCGTCGAGCGGTACGAACGCTACGAGCGCTACGCCCAGGCCCTGCGCAGCGGGACCTCGGGCCGGACCGCCCGTACTCCCGAGGACCCCTCTTCATGACCCTGCCCCACCAGTCCCAGCAGTCCCACGAGACCCAGCAGTCCCAGCTGCCCCACCGGTCCGACGGGAAGCTCCCGGAGGACCACCGGCACATGATCCGGCGCCGCTGGATCACGGCCGTCATCATCGTGCTGCTCGTCGGCATCCCCGCCGGCTACCTCGTCGTCTCCGCGGGCCAGAGCCGTGCGAGCGGCCGCGACAAGGAGCGCGAGTCCTCGGCGGCCGGCCTCCAGACCAACCCGCCCTCCTGGATGAAGCGCCGGGTCTTCGAGGTCCCCGTTCCCTATGGAGCCTGGGACGTCGCGTACTACGAGACCAGCAACTGGAAGACCAGCCGCCTCTACGTCCAGTTCACGACGGACGCCTACGGCCTCGACTTCTTCCTCTTCAACGCCGGCACCTCCCGCTCCCAGCTCACCCCGGGGCGGATCACCATCGGCGACCGGGACTCCGAGATCGTCGGCTGGACCTTCCACGAGGGCACGACCTGGTCGGGCACGACCGTCAAGCGCGAGGAACCGCGCCCGACCACCGACATCACCGTCGACCTCACCGACCCGGCCTTCCCCCGCGTCTACGCCGTCTCCACCACGACTCCCTAGGGAGTCGTCCCCGACGGCGGAAGGCGGTGCCACGCCGGGGGTACCGGTGTGACACCGCCTCGGTCCGGGACCGTCACGGCGAGTGGAGTGCCCACCTGCTGCCGTCGACCGGCGTCGTGCCCGGCAGGGCGATCAGCTCGGGCTTGAAGAGCGGCGGCGAGTCCATCGCCGGCTCCCAGGTCGCCAGCTTCTCGTCCTGCGGGACCTCGACCCGCCTGCCCTCGGCGAGGTCGGCGACCACCTTCACGAGCAACCGGACCCCGAGCGGGGCCAGGTGCTCGCGCCACAGGCTCCGCGCGGTCGAACCCGGGGGCACGAACACGTGCTGCTGGGCGGCGAGCGGGCCGCCGTCGGTCCGCTCGGTGAGGTGGTAGACGCTCCCGCCCGTCACCTTGTCGCCGTCACGGACCGTCCACCGGATCGCGTCCCGGCCGCGGTGCAGCGGCAGCAGGCTCGGGTGGTAGCCGATGGTGGCGATCGTGGCCCGGGCCCGGGTCCTGCGGCCCAGGAAGGCGTGCGAGTGCGCGGCGACGATCACGTCCACCCCGTCCGGGACGTGCATCGCCCGCAGCTCGGCCGAGTCCGTCCAGGGGATGCCCCGGGGGAACGCCCAGGCCCGCAGACGGTCCCAGCACATCGCGTTGCCCTCGTCGGACTGTCCCTTGCGCAGCCGGGGCGCGGACACACCGGAGATCTTGTGTCCCTCGTCCAGCAGGGCGTCCGCGACCTGGACCGCGAACCCCCCTCGTCCGGAGATGAAGATGTTCACTCGTCCACCGCCGACGCGAACTGCCGCTCGACATGGTCGAGGGCGCCCTCGCGGTCGGGGCCCGAGTGCACGACCCGCCAGCCCTTCGGCACGTCCAGGTGCGGCCGCCACAGCGCGTACTGCCCGGCGGCGTTCACCACGACCTGCCAGTCGCCCTCGCCGGCGTCGAAGGGGCTACCGTTCATCAGTCGACCTCTTTCAGTCCGGAGTGATCGGGCAGGAACCGCACCGGCAGTGTGGAGAACCCGGTCAGGAAGTTGGACCGGATCGGCAGCGACTCCGCCGTCTGCTCGAATCCGGTGGTGAAGTCCCGTAATGCCACGAGGAGTTCGGCGATCTCCACCTTGGCCAGGTACGAGCCGACGCAGAAGTGCGGGCCGTAGCCGAAGGCCAGGTGCTTGTTGGGGGTACGGCCGAGGTCGAACGTGTCCGGCCGGTCGAAGACCCGCTCGTCGCGGTTCCCGGAGGCGTGCCAGAGCGTGAGGATCTCGCCCGGCCGCAGCCGTACGCCGTGCAGTTCGGTCTCGCGGACGACGCTGCGCCCGAAGTGCATCGTGGGCGAGGCCCAGCGCAGCACCTCGTCCACCGCGGTGTCGATCGCGACCTCGCCGTGCTTGAGCCGCCGCCACTCCTCCGGCTGAGCCGCGAGCGTGCGTACGCAGTCGATCATCGTGAGCCGGCTGGTCTCGTCGCCGCCGATGATCAGGCTGTAGCAGTTGAGCACGACGTCCTCGTCGGACAGCGGCACCCCGTCGACGGAACTGCCGACGAGCATGCTGATCACGTCGTCGCCCGGCGACTCGCGCCGCTCCTCGACGATGTCCATGAAGTACATGAGGATCTCGTTGCGGGCCATCTCGGACTCGACCTCGCCGACGCCCTCGTCCTCGGTCGACAGCGCGGCCTTGGTGAGGGAGAGCAGGAACTCCCGGTCCTCCTCGGGCACGCCGAGCAGGCTGGAGATCGTCGTCATCGGGATCCGCCCGGCGATCTCCTCGGCGAACTCGCAGCCGCCGCTCGCGACCGCCTCGCGGATCCAGCGCCGAGTGTTGAGCCGTACCGTACGCGCGACCTCGTCGAGCACCCTCGGCGAGAGCACCCGCTGGAGGATCTTGCGCAGCTCGTGGTGGCGTGGCCCGTCGGTGACGGCCAGCATCCGGCCGGCGCCGGCGTCCCCGCCGCCCAGCAGGGTGACCAGCACGTTCCCGCGCTCGGACGTGAAGTTCACGTCGTCCCGGTAGGCGGCCATGATGTCCTCGTGGCGGGAGAGCACCCAGAAGCCCTTGCGGCCGCCGGCCGGCGGGTTCCAGTGCACCGGCGCGGTGTCCCGCAGGGTGCGCCAGAACGGGCCGAGGTCGCGCTCCGCGAAGGTGGCCGGGTCGCCCAGGTCCACCGTGTCCGTCCCGATGTGCGGTGCCGTCGTCGTCACGGTCACCAGTCCGTACGCCAGAAGCGGCGCGGCCGGAAGGGGTAGGTGGGCAGCGGCACGCGGTGGCTCGCCTCCCCGAGGTGCAGGGAGCCGAAGTCCACCCGCTGTCCCGTCACCCAGGCCCCGGCCAGCGCGGTCAGCTCGGGCACCGCCTCCGCGTCCCGCCCGGACAGCACGATCCCCTCGTCGTTGCGGCGGAAGGAGTCCCCGTCCACGCGCGGCGCCGAGGCGGTCGTGACGGCCGGACCCCCGGCGGGGCCGGCGGCCAGGGCGTCGATCAGCTCCGCGCGGCTGCGGACGACGGCCGCCCACCGGCGCTCCATCACCTTGCGGCCCAGGTTGAGGCTGAAGCAGACGTCGTCGAGACGCAGCTCGGGGCGGGCGATCAGCCACTCCCGCAGCCGTGCCCGCTGCCGGTCCAGCGCCTCGTCGTCCAGCGCGGACAGCGTGGCCAGCCGCGGCCTGCCCTCGGCCTCGGGGGCGCGGTCGGCGACCGTGGGCGGCTCCTCCAGGACGAGGTGGGCGTTGTAGCCGCCGCCGCCGATCGAGGTGATGCCGGCCCGGCGGATGCCGGACTCCGACTCCCAGTCGGCGGTCTCCAGCTGGGGAACGAACGGGGTGCTGGGGAAGTCGAGGTCCTGGTTGACCTCGGTCAGGTTGATCGTCGCCGGCAGCTTCTTGTGGAAGAGGGCGAGTGCGGCCTTCATCGCGCCGAAGCCGCCCGAGACCACACCGCCGTGGCCCACGTTGCCCTTGACCCCGCCGATGGAGGCGGTGCCGGTCTGCTTGCCGAACGCCATGCTCGCCGCGTGCACCTCCAGCTCGTCGGTCATGGGCAGGCCCAGGCCGTTGGCCTCGTACATCGACACGGTGTCCGGGTCGACACCCCCGACCTCCATGGCACTGGCGATGCAGGCGCTCAGCCGCTCGGGCTGGGCCAGGCCGTAGGCCATCGCGCTGACGCCGTTGTTGTTGACGGCCGAGCCCTTGACGACCGCGTAGATGTGGTCCCGGTCGGCGACGGCCTGTCCCAGCGGCTTGAGCAGGACGGTGACGACACCGCTCGACAGGGCCGTGCCGGTGCCGTTGGCGTCGAAGGGACGGCAGTGGCCGTCCTTGGAGAGGATGCGGTTCTCCTCCCACAGGTGGCCGCGGGGGTGCGGCAGACGGACCATCGCGCCACCCGCGACGGCCATGTCCGTCTGGCCCAGCAGCAGCGACTGACAGGCCAGGTGCACCGCGTAGTGGAAGCCGGCGCAGACGGCGGCGACGGTCACGGCCTCACCGGTCAGCCCCATGTAGTAGAGGGCGTTGGACGTCATGGTGTCCGGCGACCAGGCCAGACTCGCCTCGATCGCCTCGGGGCCGACCGACACCCGGTCCGGCGGCGAGCTGTAGAGCGCGGCGGTCTGCGGGTTGTTGGCGCCGTACATGCCGATCTCGGCCCTGAGCCGGTCGGGGTCGTAGCCGCCGTCCTCCAGCGTCTCCCAGGCGCTCTCCAGGAACAGCCGGTTCTCCGGGGTCATCGCGGCCGCCATGCGGTCGCTGATGCCGAACACCGAGGGGTCGAACGTGTCGTACGTGTCGAGCACGCCGCAGGCGCGGACGTAGAACGGGCTGTGGATCAGGGTCTCGTCGACGTGGATGTCGTCCTTCTCCAGGAAGGACACGGACTCCCGGCCGTGGACGAGGTTGTCCCAGAACTGTTCCTTGGTGCGGGCGCCGGGCGCCCGGAGGGACATGCCGATGACGGCCACGTCACCCGGGTCGTAGTCCTGCTCGGGGCTGTCGGTCATGAGGAAGCTCCTGCTTCGAGGTGGTTGCCGAGCGGCAAGTGGGAGTGGGTGGACGACAGGTGACGCAGCATCAGCTGTCGGTGGGGGTGGCGGCGCGGCCGCGCAGTGCTGCGCGGCGGGCGCCGGCCCGGCGGCGGGCCGACTCGACGATCTCGGGAGTGGCGCCGCTCTCGGCGTCGAGCCAGCGGGCCAGCGAGGCGATGTCCCGGAAGCTGAAGAGGTCGGGCACGCGGACGCGGCGGTCGAACCGCCGGGTCATCAGCCGGGCGAGGCGGACGAGCAGCAGCGAGTCGCCGCCCAGGTCGTAGAAGGCGGCCTGGACGTCGATGCCCGCCGGTTCGAGGTCCAGGAGCTGGCCCCAGATCTCCGCGAGCGCCACCTCGGTCGGCGTCGTGGCCGCCCGCAGCGGCGCACCGGTGGCGGCGGCCGGCGGATCGGGCAGTGCGGCGCGGTCGAGCTTCCCGCCCGGCGCCAGGGGGAGCGCGGTCAGGAAGACGATCGTCCCCGGCACCATGTAGTCGGGCAGCTCGGCGGCGAGCCCGCCGGTGAGGGCGGTCTGCCGCTCGGCGTCGAGCCACACGGCCCCGCCGTCCCGGGACCCGCCGTCCGGGTCGTCCTCCGGCACCACGTAGCCGACGAGCCTGTTGCCGCGGACGACGGCGGCGGCCTCGCGGACCCCGGGGCGCCCGGTCAGCCGCGCCTCGACCTCCTCCAGCTCGATGCGGAAGCCGCGCAGCTTGACCTGGTGGTCCGAGCGTCCGCCGAACCGCAGCTCGCCGTCCTCGGTGAACGTGACGACGTCACCGGTGCGGTACATGCGCTCGCCGTCCAGGAACGGGTCCGGCACGAACCGCTCGGCCGTGGTGCGCGGCCGGTTGACGTAGCCGTGGGCGAGCCCGACCCCGCCGACGTAGAGCTCGCCGGGTACACCGGCCGGCAGCGGCTTCAGGTTCTCGTCGAGGACGTAGGCACGCGCGTTGGACGAGGGCGTACCGATCGAGGGCTCGTCGGTCCCGTCCTCCGGCACCCACTTGTGCGAGCTGAAGACGGTCGCCTCGGTCGGGCCGTAGGCGTTGTAGACCCGGTCGGCGCCGGTCTCCCGGTACGCCCGGTCCACCAGCTTGCGCCGCAGGGGCTCGCCGCCGAACACGACCGTCCGCACGTTCGGCGGCAGACCGCCGGCGTCGAGCAGGCCGTTCATCACCGAGGGGACGACGTTGAGGTGGGTGATCCGGTCGGCGTACGGGCTGTCCGGCAGGTGCACGGAGCTCTGCACGAGCACGACGGCGCCGCCGCGGCACAGCGCGGGGAAGATCTCCATCACCGACATGTCGAAGCAGATCGAGCTCGCCGCCGAGATGCCGCTCATGTCGCGGCCCTCGAAGATCCGGTCCATCTCGGACAGCATGGCGACGCACCCGCCGTGGTGGACTGCCACGCCCTTCGGCAGGCCGGTGGAGCCCGAGGTGTAGATGATGTACGCGGTGTCCTCGGGCACGACCGGCACGGGCCGGTCGCCGGGCTCGGTCGTCACGCCGTCGCCCAGCACGACCACGGTCGGCCCGGCCGGGCAGTTGGCGCGGGACGCGGGCGTGGTCAGCAGGAGGCGGGTCCCGCTGTCCCGGACCATGAAGGCCAGTCGCTCGGCGGGGTAGTTCGGGTCCAGGGGCAGGTAGCAGGAGCCGGTGCGCAGCACGGCCAGGACGGCGACGAGCAGGTCGGGGGTGCGCTCGACGCAGATGCCGACCGGGACGCCGGGGCCCGCGCCGTCGGCGAGCAGTCGCTCGGCCAACTCCCGCGAGCGATCGTTCAGTTCGCCGTAGCTCAGGACGCCGGCTTCGGAGTAGACCGCGGGCGCGCCCGGGTTCTTGACCGCCTGCTCGACGAACTCGGAGTGCAGGGTCTCGGTCACCGGTTCGTCTCCTCGGCCTCCGGGAGACCGCTCGCTGCGATGTCCCGCAGCGCCAGGTCGGGTCGGGCGATCGAGTCGAAGAGCACGGTGCGGTAGAGCGCGAGCAGTGCCGTCACGGTTTCCTTCTCCAGGTAGCTGGGTTTGTACTGGATGTGGCCGACGACCTCGCCGTCGATGTCGGCCATCGAGATCTCCAGGTCGAACTTGGCGAGGTGCCTGCGCACCTGGAGCGGTTCGAGCGGGAGGGCGCCGTCGGGGGCGATGGTGTCGCCGATGCCGTGGAAGAGCTTCACGGACCGGGGGAACGCCTCGGACGAGAGCCAGTTCACGACCACGTCGAACCACGGGGAGCGGCCCTCGGCCCGCGGCGGCTTCAGCTGGGAGGCCAGCAGGTCGAGCGGGTAGTTCATGTGCTCGACCAGGCCGAGCGAGAAGGCGTGGACCTCGCCCAGCAGGTCGCGGAAGGTGCGGTCCCCGGAGGGCTCCGCCCTCACCAGCACGGTGTTGAGGTAGTAGCCGATGGCCGATTCCCAGCCGGATTCGGCACGTTGGGCGATGGCCGTGGCGAGGACGGAGTCCTCGACCCCGGCCGCGCGGTTGAGCGTGGCGAAGAAGCCGGCCAGCACGACGGTGCTGATCGACACGCCCTCGCGGACCGCGAACTCCCGGAGCAGCCGCGTCTCCTCCGCGCTCCAGCGGAGCGTGAGGTCACGGCCCTCGTAGGTGACGCCCGGGGGCCTCTCCCCGGTGGACAGGTCGAGGTGGGCGGGCGGGTCGGCCAGCTTCCGGGACCACCAGTCCAGCGCCGCCCCGGCCGCCGGGCCGTCCAGCCACTCCCGCTCCCACGCCACGAACTCCGTGTAGGGGGGGACCGGTTCACGGTCGGCCGGGTCGGCGCCCTCGTAGAACTCCTGGAGTTCGCGGATCATCACGTCGGCCGAGGCCGCGTCCGAGGCGATGTGGTGGACGAGCACCAGCAGGAAGTGGTCCGCCGGGCCGCGCCTCATCAGCACCACCCGCACGAGCGGACCGTGGTCCAGGTCCAGCGGCTCGTGCCCGTACTCGGCCAGCTCCTCGCGGGCCTCCTCGTCGTCCAGCTCGGAGCTGTCCACGACGAGGAACTCGTACACCGGCTCGTCCAGGACGACCTGGTGCGGCCGCCCGCCGGCCTCGACGAAGAGGGTGCGCAGGGCGGGATGCCGTTCCATCACGGCCCGCACGGCGGCGTCGAGCGTCTTCTCGTCGACCTCGGCACGGATCCGGGCGGCGACCATGAAGTTGTACGGCACGGCGTCCGGCGAGACCTGCTGCATGAACCACAGCGAGGCCTGGCCGTGCGAGGCCGCCGCCACTTCGAGCCCGAGGCCGTCGGCGCGCAGCTGTTCGGCGGCCGGGGCGTCGGAGGGCTCCAGGAGTCCGCGCGCGGCCAGTTCCTCGACGAGCTCCTCGGCGTCCAGCTCGGACAGGTCGTCCAGGAACGACCGGGTCGGCCCGGCCTCCGGAGCGGCCGGTTCCGGCTTCCCCCCGGTGACCGGCGCCGGAGCGGTCCGCGCGGCGGCGGGTGGCCCGACGGTCTCGACGACATGGGCGACGACCTCGGAGATGGAGCGGCCGTCCAGGAACACCACCGGCGACACCCGGTGCCCGAACAGCGACTGGAGCCGGTTGACGAGGCGGATCGCGAGCATCGAGTCGAGGCCGAAGTCCCGCAGACCGGCCCCGCCGTCGAGCTTGTCCGCCGGCACGCCCAGTGCCTCGGCGAGCTCGTCGAGGACGACCTCGGCGAGCGGCCTGTCCGGCACCGGCGCGGTGAGGGACGCGGCGGACACGTCGGAGGACGCGACGGCGGACTCGGCGACGGCCGTGGCCACTCCCGCGGCCACGGACTCCGTCCCGGTCCCGGCGGCCGCCGTCGACCCGAGGCGGGGGAGGGGCGTGGTGTCCAGCCAGTAGCGGTCCTTCTGCCACTGCACGAGCGGGGTCTCCACGACCTCGGCGTCGTCGGCGAACAGCGGGTCGAAGGTCAGCGGCAGGCCCCTGACGTACAGCGAGGCGGCGGCCCCCAGCAGGCAGCGGACGTCGCTCTCCCCGCGCCGCAGGGAGTTGATCGCGTGCACCTGGGCGCCCCGGTTCAGCGCGATCTCCTCGACCGCGCCGCGCAGCGTCTCGTGCGGGCCGATCTCGATGAAGGTGCCGACGCCCTCGTCGACCAGCGTGCCGATCGTCTCGGCGAACCGCACCTGGTTGCGCAGGTTGTGCACCCAGTAGTCGACGTCCGTCACCGGGTCCACCGTGTCGGCGAGCGCGGTGGAGCGGAACTCGATCGAGTTCCTCGACGGGCTGATGCCGTCGATGAGTTCGCGCAGCGGCTCGATCAGCGGGTCCATGCCGGGGCTGTGCACCGGCCGCTCGACCCGGATCCTCCGGGTCGAGACCCCCGCCTCGCGGAGGTCGGCCTCCAGGGCGTCGATCGCCTCGGGCGAGCCGGACACCGCCGCGCTGGTCGGGCTGTTCACCACGGCGACGGCCGCGTGCTCCGCGTACGGGGCGAGCCTCGGCAGCAGCTCCTGCTCCGGCAGGTCGACCGAGATCATGGCCCCGGCCGCCGCCTTCCGTTCGAGCAGGTGCGAGCGGGCGACCACGACACGGGCGGCGTCCTCCAGGGACAGCGAACCGGCGACGCAGGCGGCGGCGACCTCGCCCAGGCTGTGCCCGACGACGGCCGTCGGCTCGATGCCGAGGCCGAGCCAGACCTTCGCCAGCGAGACCTGGAGTGCGAACAGCACGGGCTGCTGGAAGTCCATCTCCTCGTACCGGGCCTCGTCGGCCGGGGCGGCGAGCTGGTCGAGGACCGAGCAGCCGCCGGCCGCGCGCACGGCGGCGTCGCAGGCGGTCATCCACGTACGGAACCCGGTGTGCGTGCGCAGCAGCTCCCGGCCCATGCCGACCCACTGCGTGCCGCCGCCGGAGAACACCAGCGCCACCCGCCGGTCGCCGTTGCCGGAGACCGTGCCCGTGACGACGTCGGGGTGCGACTGGCCGGCGGCGACGCGGGCGAGTCCGTCGAGGACGTCCTGCCGGTTCCGGGCGAACAGCGCGATCCGCCGGCCGTGGTGCGTACGCCTGGTCGCGAGCGTGTACGCGAGGTCGGAGACCCGCAGACCCGGGTCGCGCTCGACGTGGTTGGACAGCTCGCGGCAGGTGTCGGCCAGCGCCTCCTCGGTGCGTGCCGTGACGGGGACGAGGTGGACCCGCTCGTCGGGCGCGGTGTCGCCCCGGCTCGGCGTGACGTGCCGTCCCCGGTCGCCCGCGAGGAACGGGGTGGCCGTGACGGGGTGCCCCGCCGCGTACAGCCTGCCGAGCGAGTCGAGCAGCGTCCAGGCCTCGTCGGTGCCGCGCCGCATCGAGGGCAGCGTGGCCGCCGTCGGCAGGATCTCGGCCACGGACTTGAGCAGGACGGGGTGGGGGCTGATCTCGACGACCGCGTCGACGTCGTGGTCCCGCAGGGCCGTCAGGGCGTCGACCACCCGGATCTCCCGGCGCAGGTTGTCCGCCCAGTACTCCGGCCCGAGCTCCGCGCCGTCGACGAGCTCGCCGGTGACCGTCGAGACCATCGGGACGCGGGTGGTGCGGGGCCGGATGCCGTCGAGTTCGACCTTCAGCGGGGCGAGGACGTGGTCGACCAGCGGCGAGTGCGGGGCGTGGCCCATCCGGACCCGGTGGCTCGTGACGCCCTCGTCGGTGAGCCGCTGGACGAGTGCGTCGATCTCCTCCGGGCCGCCGGTGACCAGCGTCGAGTTCAGGCCGTTGTGGCCCGCGATCGTGAGCCGGCCGGTCAGGTACGGCCTGACGGCCTCGGCACCGGTCGTGACAACGATGCCGTCGCCGCGCCCGACGGCGAGCTGCTGGAGGAGACGGCCGTGGTGGGCGGCCAGCCGGGACGCGTCCTCGAAGTCGAGCGCGCCGGCGATGTGGGAGGCGGCGAACTCGCCGACGCTCTGCCCCACGACGACGTCCGGCTCCACGCCCAGGGACCGCCAGGTGTCGGCCAGGGCGACCTGGAGGGAGAAGAGGAGCGGCTGGAAGACGTCCATGTCGTCGATCCGGCCGTCGGCCGAGGTCAGCTGCTCGACGAGCGAGAAGCCGAGCAGCTCCCGCATCCGCTTGTCGGAGCGCGTCAGGGAGCGGCGGAACACGGGATTGCCGGCGAGCAGCTGCCGGCCCATGCCGACCCACTGCGAGCCGTTGCCCGAGAAGAGGAAGGCCACCCGGGGCTTGCGCGCGGCCGTCTCCCCGGTGCTCAGCCCGGCGACCGGTGTGTCGGCGGCGAAGGCGTCCAGCTGCGTCCTGAGCTCGGTCAGGTCACGGGCCGCGGCGGCGAGGCGGAACGTTCCTTCACCGGGAGTACGCCGACAGATCGCCCGCAGGTCGTTCTCGGCGGTCAGCGCCGCGGCCCGCTCGGCCAGCGCCTCCCGGGAGTCCGCGGCCAGCAGCAGCAGGCTGCCCTCGGAGCGCGGCAGTTCCTCGACGACGACATGACAGATCGCGCCGCCGAAGCCGAACGAGCTGACGCCGCCCCGCCGGGCGTCGGAGCGCCGGGGCCAGGGCGTGAGCCGGTCCTGGACGGTGAGGTTGTACTCGTCGAACAGGATCTGGGGGTTCGGGGAGGAATAGTGCAGGCTCGGCGGCAGCACGCCGTTGCGGATCGACATCGCGAGCTTGACCAGGCCGACGATGCCGGCCGCCGCCTCCAGATGCCCGACGTTGGACTTGACGGAGCCGAGCCGCAGCGGCTCGGCGCGGTCGGCGCCGCCCAGGACCGCGCCGATGGCGTTGGCCTCGATCGGGTCGCCGAGGGGCGTCGCGGAGCCGTGGCACTCGATGTAGTCGACGAGGGAGGGAGCGATGCCGGCCCGTCGGTACGCGTTGCGGAGCATCAGCTCCTGCGCCTGGGGGTTCGGAGCGGTCATGCCGTTGCTCAGCCCGTCGTTCTGCGAGGAGCTGCCCTTGATGACGCAGTACACGGGCAGGTCGCGTTCGAGGGCCACGCTCAGCGGTGCGAGGACGACGACGCCGGCTCCCTCGCCGCGCACGTAGCCGTTCGCCCGGGCGTCGAAGGACTTGCAGCGGCCGTCCGGGGCGAGCGCGCCCATCGCGTCCATGGCGGTGTAGTAGTCGGAGACGAAGCTCAGGTTCACGCCGCCGGCGAGCACCAGCTCGCTCTCGCCCAGCCAGATCGACTGACAGCCCGCGTGCACGGACACCAGCGAACCGGCGCAGGCGGCGTCGATGGCCATGCTCGGGCCCTGGAGACCGAGCACGTACGAGACGCGGTTGGCGATGATGCCGTCGTGCATGCCGGTCGCGGTGTGCGGGGTGATCTGGACGTCGGGCCCGCGGTAGTGCGCCAGCGCGGCGTAGTCGCCCCAGCAGGAGGCCATGAACACACCGGTCTCGGTGCCGACGAGGCTGTCGGGCGCGACCCCCGCGTCCTCCAGCGCCTCCCAGGCCAGTTCGAGTATCAGCCGCTGCTGGGGGTCCATCTGGACGGCTTCGCGGGGGGAGATGCCGAAGAAGAGCGGATCGAACTGGTCGATGCCGTCGATGAACCCGCCCCAGCGGGCCGAGCCGCGCAGCAGCTCACGGCGCGCGGCCGGCACCGGTCCGACGGCGTCCCGGCCCTCGGACAGCAGCTTCCAGAACGCCGAGGGGTCCGGTCCGCCGGGGAACCGGCAGCCGATGCCGACGATCGCGACGGGCTCGTGCGAGGCGGCCTTGCGCTCCCGGCCCGCGGCGGGGCCGGGGCCGCTCTCCGCCCCACGCCGACCCGCGGCGACCGCACGGGACAGCTCGTCTACGGAGGGGTACTGCCACATCCAGGTGACAGGGACCTTCCAGCCGACGAACTCGGACAACGAGGTGGCGAGACGGGTGAACTTGAGCGAGTCGAGACCGTACCGGTGCATCGGTGTCCAGCGGTCCACCGCGTCCCTGGGCAGGTCCATCAGCTCGACGACGTGGGAGAGAAGGAACTCGGCTACGGCACGTGGATCTGGTTCTGCGCGCTCTTGGGGCATGACGGCTCCTCAGCAGGGCGTGTGTGGGGGTGACCGCGGCGCACCTGAGGCCGTGCCGGTGGGCACGGCCGGGGCCGGCGGTCTCGAAATGACTCCCGTCGAGTCATCCTGGCCGATTCGGATCGGGATCTGATTCAGGACTTCTTCCCGGCGGTCAGGCCGCCGGGCGTGCATCACGCGTCTCCTGGCCGCGTCGCTCCGCGACTGCGATTCCAGGCCTTGAACTGACGGGCTGACATGGCCCGTATGACGAAGTAGTTGCCCCGACCGACCAACATCACGATGCCATCCTGGGAATGGCGAGACAAGGGCGGTTGTCAGGTCGGACGGCGGCTGGCGTGATCTGTACCCGTCGTGACCGGATCGACTCGCTCAATGGCCGTGAAGTGCCGCGGACCTGCTGGGAATTCGAGGCGGACTGGACAGCGGGCGAATGACCTTGCAAGCTGCTCGCCATGAAATACATGAACCACACACCGGTGTCGGCCGGCATCGGCATCGCTTTATCCGGGCGTCCCCCGCGCACGCCTGTCACGGTCGCGGGTGACGCATGACCGGTATCGACGTGATGCCGCGCCAGAGGCCGGGCCTGGCGCTCGGCGTGCTGGCCGGAGCGCTGGCCCTCGACGTGAGCGGACTCGGGGTCCTCAACGCCGCGCTCCCGTCCATCGGGGAGCGCTTCGGCCTCGACGACACCACGCTGCAGTGGGTCATGATCGCCTACGCCGTGACCTTCGCCGGCTTCCTCCTCGTGGGCGGCCGGCTGGCCGATGTGCTCGGCCGCCGACGGGTGTTCGAGTACGGAGTCGCCCTGTTCACGGTGGCCGCCCTGGTCGGCGCCGTGGCGCCCGACACCGGGGTGCTGCTCGGCGCGCGGGCGGTCCAGGGCATCGGCGCCGCCCTGTCGGGCCCGGCCGCGCTGGCCCTGCTCACCGAGGTGTTTCCGGCCGGTCCGGCGCGCAACCGGGCGCTCAGCGTGTACGCCGCGGTCGGCGCCGCGAGCTTCAGCGGCGGGGTGCTCCTGGGCGGCGTGCTGACCCAGTTCCTCGGCTGGCGGTCCGTGCTGTGGTTCTCGGTGCTCCTGGGCCTCCTCGTGCTGGCCGCGACGCGCGCCGGACTGCCCGGCGGCGCCGGACGCGGCGGCAGCCTGGACCTGCCCGGCGCGATCTCGGGCACGCTCGGCCTCACCCTGCTGATCGTCGGCGTGAGCACCAGCGGCACGGTGGCCTGGACCGCGCTCCTCGCCGCGGCGGCCCTCCTGGTCCTCTTCGTGCTGCGTGAGCACCGCACCCCCGACCCGGTGCTGCCCCTCGGCCTCTTCCGGATCGCCTCCGTCCGGTCCGCGAGCCTGGCGGCGTTCCTGCAGTACATGGGCTCGGTCGGGCTGCTGTTCTTCGCGCCGCTGTACCTCCAGGGCATGCTGGACTACACGCCCCTCCAGTCCGGTCTCGCGCTCGTGCCCATGTCGGCGGCCGTGTTCCTCACCGCCAACTTCGCCACCGGACGCCTGCTCGCCCGGTACACCCCGCGCACCCTGATGGCCGTGGGACTCGTCCTGATCGGCCTGGGCACGGGACTGTGGCTGAGCACCCCGGCCGACGGGAACTACCTGCTCCACGTGCTCCCCGGCCTCGTCGTCAGCGGCATCGGCCAGGGACTGAACTTCCCCTCGATGACCTCCGCCGCGCTCACCGGCGTCGCGCCGGAGCGCCACGCCGTCGCCGGCGCGGTGAACGTCGTGGCGCAGCAGATCGGCGCCAGCGTCGGAGTGGCGGTCATGGTCCTGGTCGCGGCGACGAGCGGCGACCAGCTCTCGGGCTACCACCTGGCCTACCTCACGGCGGCCGTCGCCTGCGTCCTCGGAGCGGCGTTCATCGCGGCGGTACGACGCCCCTGACGTCCGGGAACCCCACGACCGCGCTCGCGGAGAACGATGGTATTCGGCTTCGGCCGTCAGTCGCGGGCGACAGGTGACGCATTCTCGGAACGACACGTGATTTCGCCGTGCGCGTGTGGTACGCGTGCCATTCGCGTACGGCGCGCGTATCGAATCCATAGGGGATTGGTAGGGGGATCTTAGGGGGGATCCGTAAGGGATTCATATCGAAACGCGTATCGGACCTCTGTTCAGGATGGGCACGTCATTGGAATTCACGCCCCGATATCCACCCGACCGAAACCGCGAACCCCTTCAGGAAAAGCGGTCGTGAATTCTCGTACGCCGACGCATGACCTGGAGGTGCTCACCGGAATCACATCCTTCTCGCGACGCCCGGATTCCTCCTGCTCCGCCGCCTGTCACGGCCGCCCACGCGCGTCCGCACGCGGCGCCGGCACCGCCCCGCCCCCTTGGAGGCCGCCGTCATATGAGAGGGTCTGGCGAATGAGCGAGACACCACCGAACACCCTGCAGTACCGCTCTGACGGACGAGAGGACGCTCCGGTCCTGGTCCTGGGGCCCTCGCTGGGGACGACCTGGCACATGTGGGACCGGCAGATACCCGAGCTCACGCGCGAGTGGCGGGTCGTGCGCTTCGACCTCCCCGGTCACGGCGGCGCCCCGGCCGAGCCCTTCACCTCCGTCGCCGAACTCGGCGACCGGCTCCTCGCCACCCTCGACGCCATCGGCGTCCAGCGCTTCGGCTACGCGGGCTGCTCCCTCGGCGGCGCCGTCGGCCTCGACCTCGCGCTGCGCGCACCCCAGCGGGTCGCCTCGCTCGCGCTGGTCGCCACCTCGCCGCGGTTCGGCAGCGCCGACGAGTTCCGCCAGCGCGGGGTCATCGTCCGGACCAACGGCCTGGAGCCGATGGCCCGCACCGCTCCCGAGCAGTGGTTCACCCCGCTCTTCGCGGGCGCCCAGCCGGCCATCGTCGACTGGGCCGTCCAGATGGTCCGCACGACCGACCCCGCCTGCTACGTCGCCGCCTGCGAGGCCCTCGCGGTCTTCGACGTCCGTGAGGCGCTCGGCGGCGTCGGCGTCCCCGCCCTCGTCCTCGTCGGCTCCGAGGACCAGGTGACCGGACCCGCCGAGGCCCGCACCCTGGTCGCCGGCATCTCCGACGCCCGGCTCGCCGTCGTCCCCGGTGCCTCGCACCTCGCCCCGGTCGAGCAGCCCGCCGCCGTCACGGACCTGCTCACCGGGCACTTCGCGGGCACCGCCCAGGAGTCCAGCGGCACCCTCACCGTGCCGCCGCTGCCCGCCGTCCCGGCCCCCGCCGCCGAGCCCGCCCCCGCGGACCCGCCCGCCGAGGGCGAGGCCGAGGCCGCCCGGCCCGACCCGTACGAGACGGGCCTCGGCCTGCGCCGCGAGGTCCTCGGCGACGCCCATGTGGACCAGGCCCTCGCCGCCGACCCCGACAGCGCCCTCCAGGAGCTCGTCACCCGGTACGCCTGGGGCGAGGTCTGGAGCCGCGAGGGCCTCGACCGGCGCACCCGCAGCGCCGTCACCCTCACGGCCCTCATCGCCGGCGGCCACCACGAGGCGCTCGCCGACCACACCAGGGCCGCCCTCCGCAACGGCCTCTCGCCCGACGAGCTCCGCGAGATCGTGCTCCACACCTCCGTGTACTGCGGCTTCCCGGCCGCCGAGTCCGCCCTGCGCGTGGTCACCCGCGTCATCCGGGAGGAGACGACGCCGCCCGCGTAACCTGGCGGCGTGAAGCTGACGAAGAAGTCCCACGCCTGCGTCCGGCTGGAGAAGGACGGGCGGACGCTCGTCCTCGACCCGGGGATGTTCACCGAGGAGGACGCGGTCCTCGGGGCCGACGCCCTGCTCGTCACCCACGAGCACCCGGACCACTTCGACGAGGGCCGGCTGCGGGCCGCCCTGGAGGCCGACCCGGCCGCCGAGATCTGGACGCTGCGGAGCGTCGCCGAACAGCTCTCGGCGGCCTTCCCCGGCCGCGTGCACACCGTCGGCCACGGCGACGCGTTCACGGCCGCCGGCTTCGACGTCCAGGTCCACGGCGAGCTGCACGCGGTGATCCACCCCGACATCCCGCGCATCACCAACGTGGGCTTCCTCGTCGACGGCGGCACCGTCTTCCACCCCGGCGACGCGCTGACCGTCCCGGACCGGCCGGTCGACACCCTGCTGCTGCCCGTCATGGCCCCCTGGAACAAGATCTCCGAGGTCATCGACTACGTCCGAGAGGTCCGGCCGCGCCGGGCGTACGACATCCACGACGCCCTGCTCACCGACCTCGCCCGGCCGATCTACGACCGGCAGATCGGCGCCCTCGGCGGCACCGACCACTCCCGCCTGGCCCCCGGCGCCTCCGCCGAGCTCTGAATCCGCCGACTGTCACACCCCGCCAGTAGGCTTGCGTCCATGCGCATCGCCACCTGGAACGTCAACTCGATCACCGCCCGGCTGCCCCGCCTCCTGGCCTGGCTGGAGAGCAGCGGCACCGACGTGCTGTGCATCCAGGAGACCAAGTGCACCGCCGAGCAGTTCCCCACCGAGGAGCTGCGCGCGCTGGGGTACGAGTCGGCGGTCAACGCCACGGGCCGGTGGAACGGCGTGGCCCTGGTCTCCCGCGTCGGCCTCGCGGACGTCGTCACGGGCCTGCCCGGCGGCCCGGAGTACGAGGACGTGGAGGAGCCGCGGGCCATCTCCGCGACCTGCGGCCCGGTCCGCGTCTGGTCGGTCTACGTGCCGAACGGCCGCGAGGTGGCCCACGACCACTACGCGTACAAGCTGCGCTGGCTGGACGCGCTCAAGCTGGCCGTCGCGGACGACGCGGCGGGGGAGCGCCCCTTCGCCGTCCTCGGCGACTACAACATCGCCCCGACCGACGACGACGTCTGGGACATCGCCGTCTTCGAGGGCCTCACCCACGTCACGGAGCCGGAGCGGGCCGCCCTCGCGGGCCTGCGCGAGGCCGGACTGACCGACGTGGTCCCGCGCCCCCTCAAGTACGACCACCCCTACACCTACTGGGACTACCGCCAGCTCCGCTTCCCGAAGAACAAGGGCATGCGGATCGACCTCGTCTACGGCAACAAGCCCTTCGCCGAGGCCGTCTCGGACAGCTACGTGGACCGCGAGGAGCGCAAGGGCAAGGGCGCCTCGGACCACGCCCCGGTCGTCGTCGACCTCGACGTCTAGGGCGTGTTGCGAAAGTCCCGCCTGCCGGACGGCGCCTGGCACGCACGCTCGCCTCGTTGTCGGGATCACCCCGATACATCCAGTATCGGGGCGACCCTCCGCCTTGCGATCGCACGCACCAGACGCCGTCCGGCCCGCCCTTCGGGCGGTCGGCGCTCCTTTCGCAACACGCCCAGGCCCGGGGGCCGGGCCCCTTCGCCGCAGGTGGGGCCCGGCGCGCCGCGAGACGATCTCCGCGCGCCGGGTGGTCGACCGGCAGGTGACGGTGCGAGGCTGTTCGGATGAACATTCCCTTTCTGGACCACTGGCGCAAGCGTCATGAGACCGAGGAATCCGACGGGCCCCTGGTCGCGGCGTTCGACCGTGACCCCGAGGGAGTGGGGGAGCTGCTCGCCGAGTGCGAGCTGCTCCGCGCCCGCGTCGAGGAGGCCGGGGTCGCGCTCGACGACACCCCGCGCTCCCTCCAGGAGCTGGACCAGCTGCCGCCCCGCTGGCGCGACGACCCGGAGGAGCTGCCCTGGATCGGCAACGACGCCGGTCTCTACCTCGGCACCGTGATCGTCCGGAACGTTCCCGGGGCCCGCTGGCAGGTCTGGCCCGGCGGCGGCCCCGTCGTGCGCCTCGCCTCCGGCCGGGAGATCCAGGTCGTCGAGGCCGGTCTCGACTGGGCGATGACGGGTGCGCCGGAGCTGTACCAGGTGTACGCGGAGGCCGCCGAGTACTGACGCGGCGCGCCCCCTCCGGCCCCCGCCGCACCCTCCCCGGCCCCCGCCGCATCCTCCCCGCGCCACCCCCCTGCAGTAAATACGGCTTATTCCGGTTTCATGCGTGTCGGTCGTGAAGTCCCTTTTCCTGGTGAATAGTTTGCGCTGACCGCGACACCGCTGAGAAACGGGGCAGGGCAGCGTATGGCCGTCGTCGATCCGCTGATCGAACTGCGTGGCGTCAACAAGCACTACGGTGCGCTGCACGTCCTCAGGGACGTCGACCTCACCGTCGGTCGCGGCGAGGTGGTCGTGGTCATCGGCCCCTCCGGCTCCGGGAAGTCCACCCTGTGCCGGGCGATGAACCGGCTGGAGCGCGTCGAGTCGGGCGAGATCGTCATCGACGGACGGCCCCTCCCCGACGAGGGCAAGGCGCTCGCCCGGCTGCGGGCCGAGGTCGGCATGGTCTTCCAGTCCTTCAACCTCTTCGCGCACAAGACCGTCCTCGCCAACGTCTCCCTCGCGCAGATCAAGGTCCGCAGGCGCAAGAAGGAGGAGGCCGACCGGCGTTCGCGCGAACTCCTCGACCGGGTCGGCCTCGCCGCGCACGCCGAGAAGTACCCGGCGCAGCTCTCCGGAGGCCAGCAGCAGCGCGTCGCCATCGCCCGCGCCCTCGCCATGGACCCCAAGGCCCTCCTCTTCGACGAGCCGACCTCCGCGCTCGACCCCGAGATGATCAACGAGGTCCTGGAGGTCATGCGGCAACTCGCCCGGGACGGCATGACGATGGTCGTCGTCACGCACGAGATGGGCTTCGCCCGCTCGGCCGCCAACCGGGTCGTCTTCATGGCCGACGGCCGCATCGTCGAGGACCGCACGCCCGAGGAGTTCTTCACGAGTCCGCGCAGCGAGCGCGCCAAGGACTTCCTCTCCAAGATCCTCAAGCACTGAGCGGGCGGTCACCATGCAGCGTACGCACCGGGTCCGGGCCGCGCTCGCCCTGCTGCTGGCCGCCACGGCGGCGGCCGGCGGCTGCGGCCGGCCGGGCAGTCCGCCCGTCAAGGGCCCGCAGCCCGACCAACTCCCCGTCTACAAGGTCGAGTCGGGCTTCAGGCTGCCCGATTCGAGCACCTGGAACCGGGCGAGGAAGCGCGGCCGGCTCGTCGTCGGCGCCAAGGAGGACCAGCCGTACATGGGCGAGAAGGACCCCGCCACCGGCCGCTACTCAGGCTTCGACATCGAGATCGCCAGGATGATGGCGGCCTCCCTCGGTTTTGAACCGGGCGGCATCGACTTCCGCACGATCGCCTCGGCCAACCGCGAGACCGCCCTGCAGAACGGCCAGATCGACTACTACGTCGGCACCTACACCATCAACGACAACCGCAAGAAGCTCGTCGGCTTCGCCGGCCCCTACTACGAGGCCGGTCAGTCCCTCCTCGTCCGCACCGACGAGCACGACATCGACGGACCCCAGGACCTCGACGGCAAGCGGGTCTGCTCCGCCGCCGGATCCACCCCGTACCAGCGCGTCGAGAAGGACTACCCGAAGGCCGAACTCGTCGCCTACGACACCTACTCCGTCTGCGTGGACAACCTGCTGACCTACCAGGTCGACGCGGTCACCACCGACGACACCATCCTCATGGGGTACGCCGCCAAAGTCCCCGACGAACTCAAGGTCGTCGGCGAGCCGTTCTCGAAGGAGCCGTACGGCATCGGCGTCCCGCGCGACGACAACGCCCTGCGCTTCGCCCTCGACGACGCCATCGCCGCACACGAGAGGAACGGCGACTGGAAGAAGGCGTACGACGCCACCCTCGGACTCTCCGGGGTCCCCGCCCCGACGCCGCCCGCCATCGACCGCTACCCGGCGAGCTGACCGGAGGGACCCCCACATGGAGTCACTGACATGGACGTCCTGACCGACAACTTCGCGCTCTACGGCGAGGGGTTCCTCGGCACCGTCGAACTGACCGTCTACGCCTCCGCGCTGGCCCTCGTGCTGGGCTTCGTCATGGCCTCCTTCCGGGTCGCGCCCGTGGGCTCCTTCCGGGTCTTCGGCACGGTCTGGGTCACCGTCCTGCGCAACACCCCCCTGACCCTGCTGTTCTTCGCCGTGATGCTGGGCCTGCCCCGCTTCGGACTCATCCTGCCCTTCGAGGTGTTCGCGGTCCTCGCCCTCGGCTGCTACACCTCCGCCTTCGTCTGCGAGGTCCTGCGCTCCGGCATCAACACCGTGCCGCGCGGCCAGGGCGAGGCGGCCCGCAGTCTGGGCATGACCTTCACGCAGACCCTCGGGTCGGTGGTCCTGTCGCAGGCCTTCCGCACGGTCATCCCGCCCATCGGATCCACCCTGATCGCCCTCGCCAAGAACTCGGCGATCGCCGGGGCGTTCAGCGTCACCGAACTCCTCGGCACCTACAAGACGTTGAGCGAGCTCGGCTACAACATCGTCTGGACCTTCGTCTGGATCGCCGTCGGATACCTGATCATCACCCTCACCATCAGCGCCCTCTTCCACGTCCTGGAGAAGCGCTGGGGAGTCGCCCGATGACCGAGTCCACCGCCCTCTACGACATCCCCGGGCCGCGCGCCCGGCGACGTCACCTGCTCTACGGCCTCGCGTCCACCGTCGTGATCCTCGCGCTGGCAGGCTGGTTCCTCCACCTCCTCCTCGACACCGAGCAGTTCACCTCCGTCAAGTGGTCGCCCTTCCTCTACGAGGGCATCCAGGAGCTGCTGCTCGAAGGCCTCGGCAACACCCTCAAGGCCTTCGCGTACGCCTCGGTCCTCTCGCTCGCGCTCGGCGCGGTCCTCGCCGCCGGACGGCTCTCCGAGCACCGGGTGCTGCGGTGGACCTCCACCGTCTTCGTCGAGTTCTTCCGCGCGATGCCCGTCCTCGTGATGATCTTCTTCATCTTCGTGGCGCTGAAGGTGCAGCCGCTGCCCGCGCTCGTCGCCGGACTGACCCTCTACAACGGCTCGGTGCTCGCCGAGGTCTTCCGCACCGGCGTCCACGCCGTCGCGCGCGGCCAGGGCGAGGCCGCGTACGCGCTCGGCATGCGCAAGACGCAGGTCATGACCTACGTCCTCGTCCCCCAGGCCGTGCGCGCCATGCTGCCGGCCATCATCAGCCAGCTCGTGGTGGCCCTCAAGGACACCTCGCTCGGCTTCCTCATCACCTACGAGGAGTTCCTGCACGCGGGCAAGCTGATCGCGTCGAACCTCGACTACGACCTGCCGTTCATCCCCGTCGTGCTGGTCGTCTCACCGATCTACATCGGGCTGTGCATGCTGCTCTCCTGGTTCGCCACCTGGGTGGCCCGCCGAGAGCGCCGCAGCCCGAAGACGAAGGCCGTGGACGTCGCGCCGGCCGAACCGGGAACGCTGCTGCCGGGAGCGCAGTAGCTGCTGTGAAGCCCTGCCCGCCCGGCAGCAGCCGGTGATCACTTCTCCCGCATCGGTACCGACACGTACGACGGGTCGGCCGACGGGGAGGAGAAGGTCAGCTGCGCGCCGGTCGGGTTGTGCTCGATGTAGAGCGCGTCGACGGTGTCGACGACCAGGGCGAGCCGGTGGCCGGCCGGCACGTCGTACGCCGTGGAGAACAGCTCCAGGTCGACGGCGAACGGCTGCCCCGGCGTCTCGCCGTGGAAGGTGTACGGGGCGTTGCTGACCAGCTTGCCGATGCCGAGCGGGCCCACGTCGTAGAGGTACGCGACGAGGGTGCCGCTCTCCTTCGTGGAGGTGACCGTGGTGTGCACCTTCGCCGTCCCGCGCACCCGCTGCGGGCTCGTGTACCGCTCGGACTGCCAGACGCCGGCGAAGGCGCGGGGCAGCAGGGGGACGGAGACGGTCGGCGGCGTGCGGAGGAACTGGTCCAGGAGGTTGGTCAGCAGGGTGACGCCGCCGTTGGCTCCGGAGTCGACGTTCGCCCAGATCCGCTGCGTGCCGTCGAGATCGAACTTCCGCTGGTCGGCGTGGACGGACTTCCAGTCGGGGTAGCCCTCGTAGCCGTCCGTGGAGCGGGACTTGAGCTGTACGGGCTGCTCGCGGTCGATGCCGTTGTCGACGCCCTTGAGGTGCCGGTCGAACCAGCGGTGGGCGTTGGTCCAGGTGTCGTTGGGGAGTCCGAGGAGCCCGGTGGCCTCGGCGGTGGCGTGGTCGCCGGGGCGGAACTCCAGCCGCTTGGGGCCGGTGAGCTTCTCGTAGAAGCTCGCGTACTGGTTGGGCGGGAAGATGGTGTCGCCCCAGGCGTTGCCGAGCATGATCGCGGCGCCGTTGGCGTTGATCCGGTCGAGGTACGTGGCGGGGGACCGCATGCGGCCCCAGGCGATCATCTCGTCCTCCTTGTCGAGGTTCGACGAGAGGAAGTCGCCCAGGATCTCCTTGAGTTCGGGGCCGGGACGCCCGGTGAGATAGCCGGCGCCGCCGAGCAGGGCGGCGGCCTGGAGGTGCTGGGTGCGGCCGCTGTAGATGGACTCGATGAGGTCGGCCCAGCCGCTGAGCGCGGCGACGGCCTTGACCCGGGGGTCGTGCGCGGCGGCGAGCAGGCTGATCCCCGCGCCGTACGAGACTCCCGCCATGCCGACGTGGTCGGCGTCGGCCGGGGTGTTCGCGAGTGCCCAGTCGATGACCTTCGAGGCGTCGGCGACGTCCTTCGGCCCGGCGGTCTCGATCTCGCCGCCGGACTGCCAGAAGCCGCGCGAGTTGTAACTCACCACGATGTAACCGGAGTCGGCGAGCTTCTTGGCCTGGGCGAGGTACTCGATCTGGGGCACGGCCCAGCTCGTGGGCAGCACGATCAGGGGGAGGCGGGCCGAGGGGCCGGCTCCGGCGGGGGTGACGACGTTCGCCTTGAGGACGGTGCCGCCCTCCCCGGTGATGTCGACGAACCGGATGCCGCTCTCGGCGGCCTGGGCGGCGGGTGCCAGGCCGAGGGCCGTCCCGGCCACGAGGGCGGCCGAGACGGCGAGGGCCAGGGGTGTGCGTCGCACGGGTCACTCCTCACTGGGGTACTGCTGGGGAGGCAGTACGGGCACTGATGGGGGGCAGTGAAAGTGACCCGACGGTAACCGCGGGGCCGTACCCGGGGTAACCGGTCAGTAAGTTACGTGCGGGTAACGATTGGTGTGGAAAGTGGCGGCCTCCGCGTCCAGGACGGCGACGGCCTCCCGGAAGTCGGCGCGCGCCTCCTCGTACCGCCCGACGGCCACCAGGAACGTCGAGCGGTCGGTCAGGGCGCGGACGCACGCGCCCGGGTCCGCAGTCCGTCGGCGGGCGAGCGCGACACCCTCGTCGAAGAGCGGGCGGAGCGCCTCCTCGAACTCCAGGGGATGCCGGAGCTGGAAGAGCGCCGACCGGAGCGTCAGCCGGTGGTGGTCGAGTGCCGGGGTGTCGGGCGTCGGCTCCCCGCCCTCCTCCGCGCGTGCGGGGACGCCGTCGAAGTACGCCTTGAGGGTGTCGTTCGACCAGTTGCGGAGCTCATGGCCGAGCGGTGGCGCCGGTGCCTCCCGGGACCCGGCCGGCTCGCCGGCCCGGCCCGACAGGGCGAGCAGGGTCGCCCATCGTGCGCGGAGGTCGCCGGGATCGCCGGAGTCGCCGGACCGCGCGAGCCGGTCCAGAAGCACGAGGACCTCCCGCCGGTCCGCACCCGCCTCCGCGCCGCGCCCGGCGGCGTCGAGCATCCGGGAGCGGTGCACCAGCCCCCACACCAGGAGGGCCCGGGGCGCCGAGCCCTCCTCGGCCTCGCGCCGGGTGTCGTCCACGAGCCGGGCGGTCACCTCCAGGGCCTCCTCGTGCCGCCCGGCGGCGTCCAGCGCGGCGGACCACGCCACCAGGTCGCCGAAGGAAGGCCCGGACCGCGCGGCCCGTGCGTCCAGGGCGCAGACGTCCGCCGCCTCGCCGTGCCGCCCCTCCTCGGCCAGGACCGCGGCCAGCCGGCCTCCGAAGCCGTTCCTCGCCGCACCCCGGACAGCCAGGCTGCGCCGCCCCACCTCGGCCAACTCCTCGCACACCGCCAGCCCTTCGGAGCGCCGTCCGAGGACGAACAGCGTGTGCTGGTACGCGTTCAGGGCGCTGCAGAGGAGCGTCGCCCCCGCGTGCTCGGAGGTGTCGAGGCCCCGCGCGGCCTCCGCGGCCTCGGCGTACCACACGATCCGCACCTCCGGACGGTCCCGGAACCCCGGCTCGTAGTCGTACGAGGTCAACGCCCGCACCAGTTTCGGGAGATAGGCGGCCGGGCTCACCCTCGCCAGCACGCGGTACGCGTCGACCTCCTGGGACCGGGACAGCCGGCCCGACCCGAGCAGCATCGTCCGTGCCCGCAGCACCGCATCGTGATCGACGTTCTCGGAGTGATTCATGACGGTGATTCTGGGAGTCGCGGAACGGGCCGGGCAAGGTTTCACAACTGTGCGATCAGTCCTACGAAAACCGCCTCTGACCTGTCATGATGGAAACGTCTTCACCTCTGTTCGACCCCTGACGGGAGGCATGGTGGGGGACGCGGACGACCTGCCCGACGTGTTCGACCCGCGGATCTACGCCGCCGGGATCCCGCACGACCGCTTCCGCGCGCTGCGCGACCACGCGCCCGTCGCCCGGCAGGCGGAGCCGGAGATCCTGGGGTGGCCCGCCGGACCCGGATTCTGGGCGGTCACACGGCACGCCGACGTCGTCCGGGTGCTCAAGGACTCCCGGACGTACTCCTCGTCCCTCGGCGCCACGCAGATCCGCGACCCCGACCCCGCCGACCTGCCCTTCATCCGCCGCATGATGCTCAATCAGGACCCGCCCGAGCACGGCGGGCTGCGGAGGCTCGTCAGCCGCGCCTTCACCCCGGGGCGGATCGAGCGGTTCGCCGTCACCGCTCGGGAGCGCGCCCGGGGACTCCTCGCGGAGGCGCTCGCGGCCGCGGACGGCGCGGGTGGCGAGGTCGACCTCGTCCGGACCGTCACCGACGACTACGCCCTGCTCAACCTCACCGACCTGCTCGGCGTCCCGGCGAGCGACCGGGGGCTGCTCCACGCCTGGACCGAACGCGTCATCGCCTACCAGGACCCCGACGAACCGCCCGTCCTCGACGCCGGGGGACGGCCCGTCAACCCCCGGTCGCCCGCGATGCTCGCCGAGATGTTCGGCTACGCGCAGGAACTCGCCGCGTACAAGCGCGCGCACCCCGCCGACGACGTGATGACCTCACTGGCCACCTCCGAACTCGCCGACGCAGAACTGGAGATGTTCTTCTTCCTGCTGACCGTCGCCGGAAACGACACCGTCCGCAGCGCCGCCCCCGGCGGACTCCTCGCCCTCGCCGAGGACCCCGGCGAGCAGGCCCGCCTGTGGGGCGGGAAGGTCTCCACGGAGACGGCCGTCGACGAACTCCTGCGCGTGCACCCGCCCGTGCTGTCCTTCCGCCGCACGGCCGCCCGGGACACCGTGCTCGCCGGGCAGCCGATCCGGGCGGGTGACAAGATCGTCGTCTTCCACGCCTCCGCCAACCACGACGAGCGCGTCTTCGCCGAGCCCCACCGGCTCGACCTCGGACGGAGCCCGAACCCGCACGTCTCCTTCGGTGACGGCCCGCACGTCTGCCTCGGCGCCCACTTCGCCCGGCTTCAGCTCCGGGTGCTGTACGAGGAGGTGCGCGCGGCCTGCGACGGACTGACCCCCGCCGGCCCGCCCCGCCGCCTCGTGTCCAACTTCATCAACGGGATCAAGTCGCTGCCGGTACGGCTGGAGGGGCCGACAGGGCGGCCCGCGTGACGTCGGCGACGAGCTCCACGACGTCGGGGCCGTAGGCCTGCGAGTTGACCACCTTCAGGAGCAGTGCGAAGGAGCCGTCGGCCCCGTACGTGCCGGCCAGTTCCCTGTGGTGGCGGGCCAGATGTCTGGCCGCCGCCTGATTGGTGACCGCGGCCTGGCCGCAGAGCAGGAACACGGGACGGACGCCCTCGCCGCGGGTGAGGCGGGCGAGGACGACGTACTCGGTCACTCCCCACTCCGCGCGGTAGGTCTCGCCCGCCACGGTGAGCATCCCCCGGTCCTCGCTCGGTTCCTGCTCGACGTTCATCGTGAGTCCCGGCAGCAGGTTCGGAAGATGGGCTGCCATGCGCCGGTTGGAGTAGGGGCCGCCGATGCAGAACTCGGCTATCTCGCCGAGGCCCTGACGGGCCGTGTCGTGCTGCACGATGCGGGGACGGGCCCCGCAGTCCTTGACCAGTGCCGACAGTTCGAGCAGCGCCGAGACATCGGTGGCGTGCACGCTGCGCTCGCTGCCGGCCATCCGGTTCACCACGAGCAGGCACTCCGAGCCGGAGGGCAGGCCGAAGAAGGCCTGCTTGCGGCGGAGCCCCCGCCGCCAGAGGTAGGTGCGGGCCAGCCATCCCAAGGAGGCGCTGACCCCGGTCGCCAGGACCCCGAGCACGATGTTCCGCACGTCTTCGTTCATGGGCGCGCATGCTATCGGCGGACCGGCACCTTGTTCGAGGCGGTCCTGACGGAAGGGGCGGGAGGAAGTTACGCTGCGCGGACGGTCGTTGACTGGAGGTAGGAATGCGTCGCTCCGCCGCTGGAATGGTCTCCGCTGTCGCCGTCACGGCGACGGTGCTCTCGATGGGCGCCGCCGTCCCGGCCCAGTCGCCGCCGGCCGCCGCGCCGCCACCGGTCAAGGAGCCCGTCGCCGTCGGTCACGGGGGAGCGGTCGCCAGCGTCGACGCCGACGCCTCGGCCGCCGGCATCGAGGTCCTCCGCAAGGGCGGCAACGCCGTGGACGCGGCCGTCGCCGTCGCGGCGGCCCTCGGCGTCACCGAGCCGTACTCCGCCGGGATCGGGGGCGGCGGCTACTTCGTGTACTACGACGCCAAGAGCCGTACGGTCCACACCGTCGACGGCCGGGAGACCGCACCCCGCTCCGCCGACGCGGGCCTGTTCACGGAGAACGGCAGGCCGATCCCCTTCGAGGAGGGCATGACCAGCGGACTCGGCGTCGGCACCCCCGGCACCCCGGCGACCTGGAAGACCGCCCTCGACGCCTGGGGCAGCAAGCGGCTCGCCACCCTCCTCGCGCCGGCCGAGAGGCTCGCCCGCGACGGGTTCACCGTCGATCCCACCTTCCGGGCCCAGACCGCCGCCAACGAAGCCCGCTTCCGCGACTTCCCGGCCACCTCAGAGCTCTTCCTGCCCGGCGGTCAGCTCCCCGTCGTCGGATCGGTGTTCAAGAACCCCGACCTGGCCAGGACGTACGAGACGCTCGGCCGCGAAGGCGTCGGCGCGCTCTACCGGGGCCCGCTCGCCCGCGACATCGTCGACACCGTCCGCAAGCCGCCCGTCCGCGAGGACGCCGCCCGGAACGTCCGGCCGGGCGACCTGACGCAGCGTGACCTCGCCTCGTACCGCACCGAGTTCCGTCGGCCGACGAAGGTCGGGTACCGGGGACTCGACGTCTACGGCATGGCCCCGTCCTCCTCCGGCGGCACGAGCGTCGGCGAGGCGCTCAACATCCTGGAGGGCACCGACCTCGCCTCCGCCACCCGGGCCGGGTACCTCCACCGGCACATCGAGGCGAGCAGGATCGCCTTCGCCGACCGGGGACGCTGGGTCGGCGACCCCGCCTTCGAGTCCGTGCCGACCCGCGAACTGCTCTCCCAGCGGTACGCCGACTCCCGCGCCTGCCTGATCCGCGACGACGCCGTCCTGACCAGCCCGCTCGCGCCCGGCGACCCCCGCGACCCCGCGCCCTGCGCGAGCGGCGGGACCGCCGCCCCGACCACGTACGAGGGCGAGAACACCACCCATCTGACGACCGCCGACAAGTGGGGCAACGTCGTCGCCTACACCCTGACCATCGAGTCCACCGGCGGCAGCGGGATCACCGTGCCCGGGCGGGGCTTCCTGCTCAACAACGAGCTGACCGACTTCTCCTTCGCCCCCGCGAACCCGGCCGTCCACGACCCGAACCTGCCGGGCCCCGGCAAGCGGCCGCGCTCCTCGATCTCCCCGACGATCGTCCTCGACCGGCACGACCGGCCCATCCTCGCCCTCGGCTCGCCCGGCGGCGCGACGATCATCACGACGGTCCTCCAGACCCTCACCGGGGTCCTCGACCGGGGCCTGCCGCTGGTCGACGCGATCGCCGCGCCCCGCGCCAGCCAGCGCAACCAGGCCACCACCGAGCTGGAACCCGGACTGTGGAACAGCCCGCTGAGGGCCGAGCTGGAGGCCATCGGGCACGGCTTCCGGCAGAACCCGGAGATCGGCGCCGCCACGGGCGTCCAGCGGCTGCCCGACGGCCGCTGGGTGGCCGCCGCGGAGACGGTCCGCAGGGGCGGCGGCTCGGCGATGGTCGTCCGACCCGCGGGCGGCCGGTAGGGACATCCCGGCGGCCGGCAGGGGCGGGCGTCCCCTCGGCGTGCGTCCCGGCGCCGGTTCCTGCGGGCGCGCGTCCTACAGGGCCGTGAGCACGCGCGGGCCGTCGTCCGTGATCGCCACCGTGTGCTCGGCGTGGGACGCGCGCGAGCCGTCGAGCGTACGGATCGTCCAGCCGTCCCGCGCCGTGTAGTGGTCGTCCGTACCGCCGCCGATGAGCATCGGCTCGATCGCGAGCACCATGCCGTGCCGCAGCTTCATGCCGCGACCCGGGCGTCCCTCGTTGGGCACGCCCGGGTCCTCGTGCATGGTCCGGCCGATGCCGTGGCCGCCGAACCCGTCCGGGATGCCGTACCCCGCGCCCCGGCAGACCCGGCCGATCGCGTGCGCGATGTCGCCGATCCGGTTGCCCACGACGGCCGCCGCGATGCCCGCCGCCAGTGCCTCCTCCGCCGCGGCGATCAGCCGCGTGTCCTCCGGGCGGGCCCGGCCGACCGTGAAGCTGACGGCGGAGTCGCCCGCCCAGCCGCCCAGGAGCGCCCCGCAGTCCGCGGAGACCAGGTCGCCGTCGGCCAGCCGGGTCCCGTCCGGTATGCCGTGCACGATCGCGTCGTTCACGGAGAGGCACACGACCGCGGGGAAGGGCACGGGGGCCCAGTCCGGGTGGTAGTCGAGGAAGGGCGAACCGGCGCCTGCCTCCGCCAGGACCTCGCGCGCGGCCCGGTCCAGCTCGGTCAGTGCGACACCGGGTGCCGCCTTCGCCCGTACGGCCGCGAGGGCCCGGGCCACCACCCGCCCGGACTCGCGCATCGCCGCCAGGGACTCGTTCGTCTTGATCTCCACCATGCCAATTACTATACCGGTATTAGAATGACGTCATGGTGCGTACACCCCTGACCCCGGAAGAGCGCGAGCGCGGCGAGCGCCTGGGCCTCCTCCTGCGCTCGGCGCGCGGCGAGCGGTCCATGGTCGAGATCGCGGCCGCGGCCGGCCTCTCCGCCGAGACCCTCCGCAAGATCGAGACCGGGCGGGCCCCGACGCCGGCCTTCTTCACCGTCGCGGCCCTCGCCGGGGTCCTCGACCTCTCCATGGACGAACTCGTGGTGCTCTGCACCCCGGCCCCGATCCCGGGCGCGGTTCCGGGTCCGGCCCCGGGCGCGGTCCCGAGTCCGGTGTAGGCGGGGCCCTGGCGGCCGCCTTCGCCTAGGCTCCCGCCATGATGCCCGAGGAGCTGCGGCGCGGCCGCTACGTGAGTCTGACGACCTTCCGCAAGAACGGGACGGGGGTCGCGACGCCCGTCTGGTACGCGGTGGAGGGCTCCGAGCTGTACGCGTGGACCCGCACCGACTCCTGGAAGGTCAAGCGGCTCCGGAACGACCCGCGGGTCGAGGTCGCCGTCTGCGACGTGCGCGGGAACGTCGCCGAGGGGGCCACGCGCCACGCCGGCGTGGGCCGGCTGGTCGAGGGGGAGGAGCTGAACCGGATCCGCTCGCTGCTCTCGCGCAAGTACACGTGGCAGTACTGGCTGACCGACGTGCCCGCCATGATCGTCCGGCTCGGCAAGCGCCCGCACACCGGAATCGTCGTGCGCCTCGACCCCGGGGAATTCGCCGGGTGAGGCACCCGCATGAAAACGGACCGTAGTCGTCCCGTAACACGACTGCGGTCCAATACCCGCGGCCGGCAGGTTCCAGTCGACGGCGGGGCAGGTGCGGAACGCATGACGGTACATCAACTCCCGGTGGAAGTCGCGACCTTCGCGCACTGGCTGACGGAGCTCGCAGGCCGGCTCCGGCCGGACGCCGGCTGGTACGGAGTCTTCGCCGAACGCGACCCCGAGGGGCTGCGGGCCTGCTTCGACGGCGCGGAGATCCTCCCCTGGGACGTCGTCGAGTCGCTGCTCCAGGACGCCGGCGAGCCCGCCGACGGGCCGCTCGCCGCCCGGGCCGGAGCGCTGTACACGGCGGCGGCCACCGCCCACGACCGCCGCCCCGGCGGCGCCGCCGCACTCGCCGAACGCCGCGAGCTGATGGAGCGGGAGCGCCGGTACGCCGAGTCCCGCGCCCGTGAACTGGGGGAGCGCCTCGGCGCCGCCACCGGCCCGGCGGAGGCGGCCGCCCTGGAGAACGACCTCGCGTGGATCCGCGACGACCACACGCGTGCCGCCGCCAGGGTCGCCGAACTGACCGCCCGCCTGTCCCGCCTCGGGGCAACGGCCGGACCCGCGCGGGAGCGGTCCGGGGTGCCGGGGCCGGTCTCCGGCCCGGATCGTGGCCCGGCACCGGGCGCCGTTCGGCCCTCCGTCGAGGACCCCGCCCCGGCCCGGGCATCCGGCGGGGCCCGGGCTCCCGCCCCGGCGGCACCCGCGCCCGCCAAGCGGCGGCCCCGGGGCGCCCGGTACGCCTGGCTGGAGGAGAGCGTCGAGGCGGAGGCGGCGCCCGCCGTGGCCGTTCCCGTACTGCCCACCGGGGGAGCGGCCCCGAGGGGCGCGCGGTTCGGCGGTGGCGGCGAGCCCGGTGCGGAGGCGCTCGCCCAGGCCCCCGCGCCCGTGTCCGACGCCGCTCTCGCGTCCGAAGCCCCCGGCGACTCCGCCCACCGTGCCGCCGCCAACGCCGTCTACGCCCTCCGGCGCCTCCGCGCCCGGGGCCGCAGCGGCGAGGCGCACGCCCTGCTCTGCGAGGCGCTCTCCGGCCCGCCGGACCGGCTGCCCGCCCTCGCCGCCGAGCTGGACCGGGCGGGGCTCGGCGCCGACTGGTCCACCCTGCTCTGGGAGGCGGCCTCGCTGCCGCCCGGGCGGCTCGCCGCCGTCGCCGGGGTCCTCGCCGACGCGGGCCGGACCGCCGACTGCGAGCAGCTCCTCCGGCAGGGCGTCGCCCGCCCCGTGGAGGAACTCGCCGGGGCCTGCGCCGCCCTGCGCGCGGACGGCCACCAGCGCGAGGCGCACGCGCTGCTCACCGCCTTCGTCCGGGTCAGGACGCCCGAGGACGCGGCCCGCCTCGCGGGCGAGGACCCGCGCGGACTCGCCCCCCGGCTCCTCGACGCGGCCCGCGCGGTGTCCGCCGCCCGGGAGCGCGACCTGCTGCACGCCCTGCGCGTGGCGGGCCTGTCGGGAGCCTGATCCCGGGTCCCGGCGGCGCGTGTCATTACTTGCGGGTACGTGTCGGTACGTGTCCGACGTGGACCACTCGGGTATGAAACATGATCGACGCCGCCGCTTCGCGACGGTGGTCTTGCTCCGGGGTGTGACGGGGCTTACGTTCTCCTCCTACGCCCCGCGTCTACGGGCGTAGAGGCTCTCTGACGCCGTGCCGAAGGAGCAGCTCATGACCGACGTCGTACGCGCCGCGCTCGTCCAGGCGACCTGGACCGGCGACACCGAATCCATGATCGCCAAACACGAGGAACACGCCCGGGAGGCCGCCCGGCGGGGCGCCAAGGTGATCGGCTTCCAGGAGGTGTTCAACGCCCCCTACTTCTGCCAGGTCCAGGAGCCCGAGCACTACCGCTGGGCCGAGCCCGTCCCCGACGGCCCCACCGTCCGGCGGATGTCCGCGCTCGCCCGGGAGACCGGGATGGTGATCGTCGTCCCCGTCTTCGAGGTCGAGGGCGAGGGCTTCTACTACAACACCGCGGCCGTCATCGACGCCGACGGCACCTATCTCGGCAAGTACCGCAAGCACCACATCCCGCAGGTCAAGGGCTTCTGGGAGAAGTACTACTTCCGCCCGGGCAACGTCGGCTGGCCGGTCTTCGACACCGCCGTCGGCAGGATCGGCGTCTACATCTGCTACGACCGCCACTTCCCCGAGGGGTGGCGCCAACTGGGCCTCAACGGAGCGCAGTTGGTCTACAACCCGTCCGCGACCCACCGCGGCCTCTCCTCCTACCTCTGGCAACTGGAGCAGCCCGCCGCCGCCGTCGCCAACGAGTACTTCGTCGCCGCGATCAACCGCGTCGGCATCGAGGAGTACGGCGACAACGACTTCTACGGCACCAGCTACTTCGTCGACCCACGCGGGCAGTTCGTCGGCGACGTCGCCTCCGACAAGGAGGAGGAACTGGTCGTCCGCGACCTCGACTTCGGCCTCATCGAACAGGTGCGGCAGCAATGGGCCTTCTACCGGGACCGCCGCCCCGACGCGTACGACGGGCTGGTGCAGCCGTGAGCAGCCTCTTCGACCGGCACAGGGCCGTCGTCCCCGACTGGGTCGCGCTCTACTACAAGGACCCGATCGAGATCACCCACGGCGAGGGCCGCCACGTCTGGGACGCCGAGGGACGCAAGTACCTCGACTTCTTCGGCGGCATCCTCACCACCATGACCGCGCACGCCCTGCCCGAGGTCACCAAGGCCGTCGCCGACCAGGCCGGCCGGATCGTCCACTCCTCCACGCTCTACCTCAACCGGCCCATGGTGGAGCTCGCCGAGCGGATCGCCGGACTCTCCGGCATCCCCGACGCCCGCGTCTTCTTCACCACCTCCGGCACCGAGGCCAACGACACGGCCCTGCTCCTGGCCACCGCGTACCGCCGCTCGAACCAGATCCTCGCGATGCGCAACAGCTACCACGGCCGCTCCTTCTCCACCGTCGGCATCACCGGCAACCGCGCCTGGTCGCCGACCGGCCTCTCCCCGCTCCAGACGCTCTACGTGCACGGCGGCGTCCGCACCCGCGGCCCCTACGCCCAGTACAGCGACGAACGGTTCGTCGAGGCCTGCGTCGCCGACCTCGAAGACCTCCTCGGCCACACCCGGGACGTCGCCGCCCTCATCGCCGAACCCGTCCAGGGCGTCGGCGGCTTCACCTCCCCGCCCGACGGCCTGTACGCCGCCTTCCGCCGGGTCCTCGACCGGCACGGCATCCTCTGGATCGCCGACGAGGTCCAGACCGGCTGGGGCCGCACCGGCGACCACTTCTGGGGCTGGCAGGCCCACGGCCAGGCCGGACCCCCCGACATCCTCACCTTCGCGAAGGGCATCGGGAACGGCATGTCCGTCGGCGGGGTCGTCGCCCGCGCCGAGATCATGAACTGCGTCGACGCCAACTCCATCTCCACCTTCGGCGGTTCGCCGATCACCATGGCCGCGGGCCTGGCCAACCTCGCCTACCTCCTGGAACACGACCTCCAGGGCAACGCCCGCCGGGTCGGCGGCCTCCTCATCGAGCGCGTGCGGGCCGCCGCCGCGGGCGTGGACGCCGTACGGGAGGTACGGGGCCGCGGCCTCATGGTCGGCATCGAACTCACCGAGCCCGGCACCGACCGCGCGAACCCGGACGCGGCCTCCGCCGTCCTGGAGGCGGCCCGCGAGCGCGGGCTGCTCATCGGCAAGGGCGGCGGCCACAACACCAGCGTCCTGCGGGTCGCCCCACCGCTCTCGCTCACCGTCGCCGAGGCCGAGGAAGGCGCCGCGATCCTCGAAGAGGCCCTCGGAACCCTGTAGTTCACCCTTCCTCAGGCAGGAGAGTCCCGTGAGCACCCGTACCCTCGTCAGGGGCGGCCTCGTCGTCACCGCCACCGACGAACTCCACGCCGACGTGCTGATCGAGGACGGCCGGATCGTCGCCCTCGCCGCCCACGGCTCGGACGTGGCGGCCGGCTGGACCGCCGACCGGACCATCGACGCCACCGACCGCTACGTGCTGCCCGGCGGCGTCGACGCCCACACCCACATGGAGCTGCCCTTCGGCGGCACCGCCGCCTCCGACACCTTCGAGACCGGCACCCGCGCCGCCGCCTGGGGCGGCACCACCACGATCGTCGACTTCGCGGTCCAGACCGTCGGCCAGAGCCTGCGCGAGGGGCTCGACACCTGGTACGCCAAGGCCGACGGCAACTGCGCGATCGACTACGGCTTCCACATGATCCTCTCCGACGTCAACGAGCACACGCTCAAGGAGATGGACCGGCTCGTCCAGGAGGGCGTGAGCTCGTTCAAGCTCTTCATGGCCTACCCGGGCGTCTTCTACTCGGACGACGGCCGGATCCTCCGCGCCATGCAGCGCTCCGCCGACAACGGCGGGCTGATCATGATGCACGCCGAGAACGGCATCGCCATCGACGTCCTCGTCGAGCAGGCGCTCGCCCGCGGCGAGACCGACCCCCGCTACCACGGGGAGGTCCGCAAGGTCCTGCTGGAGGCCGAGGCCACCCACCGGGCGATCCAGCTCGCCCGGGTCGCCGGCGCACCGCTCTACGTCGTCCACGTCTCCGCCGAGGAGGCGGTCGCCGAGATCGCCGCCGCCCGCGACAAGGGGCTTCCCGTCTTCGGCGAGACCTGCCCGCAGTACCTGTTCCTCTCCACGGACAACCTGGCGGAGCCGGACTTCGAGGGCGCCAAGTACGTGTGCAGCACGCCCCTGCGCCCGAAGGAGCACCAGGCGGCGCTCTGGCGCGGTCTGCGGACGAACGACCTCCAGGTGGTCTCCACCGACCACTGCCCCTTCTGCTTCACGGGACAGAAGGACCTCGGCCGCGGGGACTTCTCGAAGATCCCCAACGGCCTGCCCGGCGTGGAGAACCGCATGGACCTCCTCCACCAGGCGGTCGTCGAGGGGCACATCTCCAGGCGCCGCTGGATCGAGATCGCCTGCGCCACGCCCGCCCGGATGTTCGGCCTCTACCCGCAGAAGGGCACGATCGCGCCCGGCGCCGACGCCGACCTCGTCATCTACGACCCGAACGCCCGCCAGACCCTCTCCGCGGCCACCCACCACATGAACGTCGACTACTCCGCGTACGAGGGGAAGGCGATCACCGGGCAGGTCGAGACCGTCCTCTCGCGCGGCGAGCTCGTCATCGACCAGCGGAAGTACGTCGGTCACGCCGGACACGGTGCCTTCACCCCCCGCTCCACCTGTCAGTACCTGAACTGAACCCCGAACAAGGAGGTCCCCGCGTGGACTTCGGACTCGTCCTGCAGACCGACCCGCCCGCCTCGCAGGTCGTCGGCCTGATGCGCCGGGCGGAGCGGAACGGATTCCGCTACGGCTGGACCTTCGACTCCGCCGTGCTGTGGCAGGAACCCTTCGTCATCTACAGCCAGATCCTCGCCAACACCACCAAGCTCCACGTCGGCACCATGGTGACCAACCCCGGCACCCGTACCTGGGAGGTCACGGCCTCCACCTTCGCCACCCTCAACGACATGTACGGCAACCGGACCGTCTGCGGCATCGGCCGCGGCGACTCCGCCATGCGCGTCGCCGGCCGCAGGCCCAACACCCTGGCCCGCCTGGGCGAGGCCATCGAGGTCATCCGCGACCTGGCGGAGGGCCGCGAGGCCGAGGTGGACGGCAACCCGATCCGCATCCCGTGGATCAAGAACGGCAAGCTGCCCGTCTGGATGGCCGCGTACGGGCCGAAGGCCCTCGCCCTGGCCGGTGAGAAGGCGGACGGCTTCATCCTCCAGCTCGCCGACCCGTTCCTCACGGAGTGGATGGTCAAGGCCGTCCGCAAGGCCGCCCAGGACGCCGGCCGTGACCCCGACGCCCTGACCATCTGCGTCGCCGCCCCCGCGTACGTCACGGCCGACGACTCGCCCGAGGCGCTGGCACACGCCCGGGACCAGTGCCGCTGGTTCGGCGGCATGGTCGGCAACCACGTCGCCGACCTGGTCGCCAAGTACGGCGAGCACTCCTCCATGGTCCCGGAGGAGCTCACGGCGTACATCAAGGACCGTCAGGGCTACGACTACTCCCACCACGGACGCGCCGACAACCCCGACACCACCTTCGTCCCCGACGAGATCGTCGACCGCTTCTGCCTCCTCGGCCCCGCCGAGGCCCACATCGCGAAACTCCGCCACCTCAAGGACCTCGGCGTCCACCAGTTCGCCGTCTACGACATGCACGACAACCGCGAGGGCACCATCGACGCCTACGGCACCGACATCATCCCGTCCTTCCGCTGAGCCCGGGCCCGTGTACGGCGCCACGCGACGGCGCCGTCGGTCGTGCTCACTTCGGCATCAGCACCGTGTCGATGATGTGGACGGTCGCGTTGGAGGTCTGTACGTCGCCGCACACGATGGCCGCGGTGTCGTTCACCTTGTACGAGTCTCCGGACCCCGAGGTCGTCAGGGTGCCGCCCTGGAGCGTCTTGAAGGATCCGTCTGCGAGGTCCGCCTTCTCCACCGGTTCGTCCACCACGTGGTACGTGAGGATCTTGGTGAGGGTGGCCTTGTCGGCGAGGACCTTGTCGAGGTCCGCCTTCGGGATCTTGGCGAAGGCGTCGTTCGTCGGCGCGAACACCGTGATGTCCTCGGCGTTGTTGAGCGTGTCGACGAGACCGGCCTTCTGCACCGCGGTGACCAGGGTCGACAGCGCCGGGTTGTCGGACGCCGCCGTCGCCACCGGTTCCTCCGCCATCCCGGCGAACGAACCGGCACCCTCCTTGGGCACCGAGGCGCAGCCGGGACCGAACGTGTCGTCGCCGTCCTGGGCCGACGCCGGGGGCGCCAGTACTCCCACGGAGAGGGAGAGGGCCGCGGCGGCCAGGGCGGCCGATACGCGACGTCGGGTGAGCGTGGTGTTCATGGCGTGCTCCTCCCACCGGCCTGACGCAGAGCCGTCCGTGGCCGTGGATCGGTTGTCCTCTCACAGAGACATTCGGCCCGGAGCACCTCGTCGGATGGGGCCGGCGGCACCTTTTTCCGGGCCGCGGTCCCGGCCGGCGTCGCGGGGTACGGCTGAGGGCCCGCCGTCCGCCCCACTCGCAGCGTTTCTGCGTCGTACTGTGGAGGCATGGCCGAAACGACACACGGGATCACGACGGGCGCCGTGGCACGGCGTCTGGGGGTGTCGCCGACCACGGTGCGCTCCTGGGACCAGCGGTACGGCATCGGTCCCGCCGTGCGCGCGGACGGGCGGCACCGGCGCTGGAGCCCGGCGGACGTGGCGATGCTGGAGGAGATGTGCCGCCTCACGGCCTCCGGCGTCCCGCCCGCCGAGGCGGCACGTGCCGCGAAGCGCAGGCCGGACACGGTGGCACCGGCTCCCGTACCGGCGGGCGGGGCGCCGCAGCGTGCCGGGCCGGGCGGCGGACTGCCGCTGGGGGACGTACGGCAGGAGGCCCGTGGGCTGGCCCGCGCCGCGGTGCGACTCGACGGTCCGGCCATGGAGGAGCTGCTCCAGGAGGTGCTGGCGCAGTACGGGCTGGTCACCGCCTGGGAGGAGGTGATGGTCCCGACGCTGCACGCGGTGGGCCGCAAGTGGGAGTCCTCCGGCGACCGTTACGTCGAGGTGGAGCACCTGCTGTCGTGGCACGTCTCCACCGCCCTGCGCCGGGCGGCCGTCACCGGCCCGGCGTCGGCCTCCCCGGCCGCTCCCGTCGTACTGGCCTGCGTCCCCGCGGAGCAGCACACGCTGCCGCTGGAGGCACTCACGGCGGGCCTGGCCGAACAGGGCCTGCCGACCAGGATGTTCGGCGCGGCGGTGCCGGCGGAGGCCCTGGACGCGGCGGTCCGGCGGTCGGGCCCGGCCGCCGTCGCCCTCTGGTCGCAGGCGAGGTCCACCGCGGACCACGCCCTGGCCCGGCACGTCGCGCGAACGGCCTTCGGGGTGCGGGGGGCCCGTACCGCTCCCCTGGTCGTGCTCGCGGGCCCCGGCTGGCTCGGCCGTCGGCCCGCCGACGGCATGATCCGGCCCACCGGCCTGCGCGAGGCCCTCGACGCGATCGGCCGGCTCTACGGGGAGCGGGCCGGACACACCGGGGGCTGAGCGGGGCCCGGTGTGCCGAGGGCGGGGCCGGGCCTGGTCGCGTCCAGGGCCGAGCAGGGCCGTCGGTGCGCGGGGCGGCCCGGCGCCTCCCGGTCAGCTCCGCTCGTCGGCGGTCCGGCGCGTGTTCCGCGTACGGGGAGGCCGGGGGAGGAAGCCGCTCGTGCGGTCCCGGTAGGCGGCGTACCCCGGGCGGTCGGCCATGTGGGCCTCCAGGAGGCGCTTCCCGCTGCCGAAGACGAGCAGGGCGCTCATGACGAGCGGGGAGACGACGGTGAGCAGGGCGGTCTGCCAGGTGGCGCAGGCCGTCAGGTAGAGGCCCCACCAGACGAGGAAGTCGCCGAAGTAGTTGGGGTGCCGGGTCCAGCTCCACAGCCCGCGGTCCATGACGTGGCCCCGGTTCGCCGGATCGGCCTTGAACCGGGCGAGCTGGTGGTCCCCCACCGCCTCGAAGCCGAGACCGGTCGCCCACACGGCGAGGCCCAGGACGTCGGTCGCCCCGAGCGGTTCGGGCAGCAGGACCGCCACCTGGACGGGCAGCGAGACGAGCCAGACCAGGCCCGCCTGGAGGAGGTAGACGGTCCGCAGCGCGTACAGCGTGCGGTTGCCGCGTGCTCGGGCGAGCATCCTGGCGTACCGGGGATCCTCCCCGTGGCCGCGTCCGCGCCGGGCGATGTGGGCCGCGAGCCGCCCGCCCCAGACGACGGTGGCGAGCGCGACGAGCGTACGGCGGCCGTCGTCGCCGTGGCCGTCCGAGAGGAGCAGGGCCACGACGGCCACGGCCGCGAAGGCGAGCCCCCAGGCGACGTCGACGACGCGGTGCAGGCCCTTGGCCGTGCCGATCGCGAAGGCCACCAGCATGACGGCGAGCGCGGTGCCCGCCGAGGCGGCCAGGACGAGGCCGAGGGCGCCGGCGTCGACGGCGGTCATGACGCCTCCCGGCCGGCGGTCAGCCGCAGCTGGCGGACGTCGAGGTAGCCGGAACGGAAGCCGGCCTCGGAGTAGGCGAGGTAGAACTCCCACATGCGCCGGAAGACCTGGTCGAAACCGAGCGCGGCGACGGCCGGCTCCTGGGACAGGAAGCGTTCCCGCCACTGGCGGAGCGTCTCGGCGTAGTGGTCGCCGTACCCGGTGTCGTCGGTGATGCGCAGCCCGGCGGCCTCGCTCTCGCGGGCGATGGCCTCCGGGGAGGGGATCAGCCCGCCGGGGAAGACGTACTTGCTGATCCAGGTGTGCGTCCGCGCGGTGGCGAGCATCCGTTCGTGCGGCATGGTGATGCTCTGGAGCGCGATCCGCCCACCGGGTGCGAGGAGGCGGCGGAGCGCGGTGAAGTAGTCGGACCAGTACGCGGCGCCGACGGCCTCGATCATCTCGACGCTCACGACGGCGTCGTAACTCCCCTGGACGGCACGGTAGTCGAGGAGCTCCACGCTCACCCGGTCGGCGAGCCCGGCGTCCGCGACGCGTCGGCGCGCGAGGTCGCGCTGCTCCCCGGAGAGGGTGACGGTGCGGACGCGGGCGCCGCGGGCGGCGGCCCGGACGGCGAGCTCGCCCCAGCCGGTCCCGATCTCCAGGAGTTCGGTGCCCGGGGCGGCCCCGGCCAGGTCGAGGAGCCGGTCGATCTTGCGGTGCTGGGCGGCGGTGAACTCCCCGTCCCCGAGGCGGCGGCCCGGCTCGGGCAGCGGGTCGAAGACGGCGGCCGAGTAGCTGAGCCCGGGGTCGAGGAAGAGGGCGAAGAGCTCGTTGGAGAGGTCGTAGTGGCGCTGGATGTTCCGGCGCGCGCCGTCGGGGGTGTTGCGGTCGGCCTCGGGCCTGCGCCGGACCCAGGCTCCGCGCAGCCGGCGCAGCGGCGCGGGAACGAGCTCGTCGACGTGGCGGGCGAGCACCGTGAGGACGCCGACGAGGTCGTCGGCGTCCCATTCGCCGGCCATGTACGACTCGCCGAAGCCGATCAGGCCGTCGGCGCCGATCCGGCGGTGGAAGGCGTCGGGGTCGTGGAGCGTCAGGGTCGGCTCCGGCTCCCTCCCGTCCCGTGGTTCGGGCACCGGGGGCGCCTCCGCCGTGCTCGCCGTCCGCAGGGGCAGCCGGGCGAAGGCCCGCTCCACGAGCCGGCGCGCGACCGCGGTGCGTGCGGAGGACGCCCGGGGCGGCCGGGCCACGTCGGGCCAGCGCTCGGGGTCCACCTCGACGACGCCCTCCCGGGCGGTGGGCGGGGTCGCCGGAGAAGTGAGGGTCACGGGCCGGTGCCTTCCTGGAGGGTGGGGGCGGTGCGCGGGCGCGGGCGGACGGAAAGCCCCTTGAGATAGAGGCGGATCCCGTGCCGGCGGATGCCGACCGACACGGCGAGGGTCGACCAGGGGTGCCGTGCCGCGGCCGCGAGCAGCGTGCGGGCCCGGGCGGGCCGACGGGCGCCACGGACGGTGGCGGTCAGGGGGCGGGAGCCGTCGGGACGACGGAGCTGGACCGTGAGGTCGAGGCGGTCGCCGGGGAGCGGCAGCCGCATCCGGTAGGCGCCCTCGACGTCGAGGAACGGCGAGACGTAGAACTCCTTGGCGACCTCGGCGCGGCCCAGGCCGTCGGGGCGCAGCAGATAGCAGTGGCGCCCGCCGTAGGTGTTGTGCACCTCCGCGACGACGCAGACGGGCCGGCCGTCGCGGTCGTGGCACCAGTACAGGGTGAGCGGGTTGAAGACGTGCCCGAGGACCCGTGCGTGGGCGAGCATCAGGACCGCGCCGTCCGCGTCCCGTACGTCGTGGGCGGCGAGGTACGCGTCGAGGCCGGAGCGGAGCGTGGGCGCGGTGCCGTCGAAGTGGTCGCGGGGGTCGAAGCGGGCGAGGGGGCGCAGCGGCCGGGGCAGTACGGGCAGGTCGTCGATGTCGACCAGCCAGAGGTAGGTGCGGTGGCGCAGGGCGTAGCGGAAGGGCGTGACGCGGGTGTGGGCGACCTCGGTCTCGTACAGGGCCGGGACGGGCGGCGGGGAGGCGGCGGTCATCACCACGTCACCCCCAGGTGCCGGGCCGCCTCGGCGCCGGAGCGGCAGCCGTCCTCGTGGAATCCCCAGCCGTGGTAGGCGCCCGCGTAGGCGGTCACGGAGGTGCGGAGTGACGGCAGCAGCCGCTGTGCGGCGACGGACTCCGGTGTGTAGACGGGGTGTTCGTACGTCATGCGGGCCAGGACGGTGGACTCGTCGAGGCGGCCGTCCGGGTTGAGCGTGACGATGTGGGGCTCGGGGGCGGTCAGCCGCTGGAGCCGGTTCATGTCGTAGCTGACCTGCACGGCGTCCGGCCGGGCGGTGCAGGAGGGGAGCCGGTAGTTCCAGGAGGCCCGGGCGTGGGGCGAGCGCGGCAGCAGCGTCGTGTCGCGGTGCAGGACGGTGGGGTTGGTGGAGTAGGAGAAGGCGCCGAGGACGCGCCGCTCCTGCTCGGTGGGGTCGGCGAGGAGGCGCAGGGCCTGGTCGGCGTGGACCGCGACGACGACGGCCGCGTGTTCCGCGGACTCGCCGTCGGCGGTGACGACCGTCGCGCGGTCGGCACCCCGCACGACGGCGCGCACCGGGGTCGCGGTCCTGAAGGAGGCTCCGGACTTGGCGACGCGTTCGACGTACGCGGCGGAGCCGCCGCGGACGGTCTTCCACTGCGGGGAACCGGTCACCGACAGGAGTCCGTGGTGGTCGAGGAAGCGGAACAGGTACGCGGCGGGGTACCGCAGGGCGGTGCCGGGGGCGCACGACCAGACGGCGGACACGAGGGGGATCGCGAAGTGGCCGACGAAGTAGGCGGAGAAGCGGTGGGCCGTGAGGAAGTCCCCGAGTGTCCGGGTGGTGTCGTCGTCGTTCAGCAGGCGGCGAGCGGCGCGGTGGAAGCGGGGGACGTCGGCGAGCATCAGCAGATGGCGGCCCCGGCGGGCGTTCCCCCCGCCGAGGAGGCCGCGGGGTCCGCGCGCGCCGGCGTACTCCAGGCCGCAGCCGTCGCAGCGGACGGACATGCTCATCTCGGAGTCCTGCGTGGCGACGCCGAGTTCGCGGAACAGGCGGAGGAGGTGGGGGTACGTGCGCTCGTTGTGGACGATGAAGCCCGTGTCCACATGGAGCGTCCCGCCCTCGGGGGCCGGCAGTTCATGGGTGTGCGCGTGGCCCCCGAGCCGGTCCTCGGCCTCGTACACCACCACGTCGTACGCGCGGGACAGGATGTGGGCGGCGGTGAGTCCCGCGACTCCCGCCCCCACCACCGCGACGCTTCGTCCGTTCATCGTCTCCGCCCCTCGTGTGTCGGCCGTGCCGCCGGCCGGTACGGCGGCGGCGTGGCCTCTTCGGTGGTTCGTCGCCCTCGCCCGTCCGGATGGGCCGGCTCAGCCGGTGGCCGTGGCGAGGGCCAGGTTGTGGCGCATGCTCCGGAGACCGCGGCGGGCGTGGCTCTTGACCGTGCCCAGCGGCATGCCGGTGCGGTCGGCGATCTGCACCTGCGTCAGGTCGGCGAAGTAGGCGAGTTCCAGGACGTCGCGCTGGACGCGGGGGAGTCTGGCCAGTTCCTCGGTGACGACGATCCGGTCGAGTACCCGTTCGGGCTCCTCGACGGAGCCGCCCTCGTGCTCCAGGGAGGCGCCCAGGGCCGCCGCGAGCCGGGTGCGGCGGGTGCGGGCGGTCAGCGCGTCGGCGGTCTTCCGGCGGGTGATGCCGGTGAGCCAGGCCGGCAGGCTGCCCCGGTCGGGGGAGAAGTTGGCCCGTCCGCGCCACGCGGCGACGAAGACCTGCTGGGTCACGTCCTCCGCCTCGCGGGGATCCCCCAGCGCCCGGGCGGCCTGGGTGTGGACCAGCCGGCCCCATCGCCGGTACGCCGCGTCCAGACAGCGCTCGTCACCCGCGACGAGTCCGCGGGCGATCCGGTCGTCGGCACCGTCGTCGAGCGGCCGCTGCCGGGGGCGCTCCGTCGGGGCGGCGAGGTCGCCGGTGATCCGGTGTGCGGTCATGACGGTTCCTCCTCCGGAGAGTGGTGCCTCCTCCCGGGCTCGTGCTGCCGGGGGAGGCGGTGTCCGGCGGGACCTCACCGGTCCCGTGCGTCTTCACGTTCCGACGCACGGGACCTGTGGGGCAACTCGCATCGTTTCCGCATCGAAAACCGCGCGGTGCGTTCGAGGCGGTGCCCCCGTACGGCGGTCAGGGCCGGTGACGGAGCGCGCCCGGCCACCAGACCGACGGGCCGATGTCTCGGACGAGGGCCGGCACCAGGAGCGAGCGCACCACGAGCGTGTCGAGCAGGACGCCGAAGGCCACGATGAACGCGATCTGCACCAGGAACGCCAGCGGGATGACGCCCAGCGCGGCGAACGTGGCGGCGAGGACGACACCGGCCGACGTGATCACTCCGCCGGTGGCGACCAGGCCCCGCCGCACGCCCTCCCGCGTGCCGTGCAGCTCCGTCTCCTCGCGCACCCGCGACATGAGGAAGATGTTGTAGTCGACGCCGAGGGCGACCAGGAAGACGAAGCCGTACAGCGGCACGGCGGAGTCGGTCCCCGTGAAGCCGAATACGTGCTCGAACACGAGGGCGGAAACCCCCAGCGTGGCCAGGAAGTTGAGCGCGACCGTGGCCACCAGGAGCACGGGCAGGAGCAGGGAGCGCAACAGGCCGACGAGGATCACCAGGATGATCGCGAGCACGACCGGGACGATGAGCTTCCTGTCCCGCTCGGCGGTGACCTGGGTGTCGTAACGCTGCGCGGTGTACCCGCCGACGAGGGCATCGGCCCCCGGCACGGCGTGCAGGGCGGTCCGGAGGCCGGCGACGGTGTCCTTGGCGGCATCGGAGTCCGCCGCGTCCGCGAGGGTGACGTCGATCCGGACGCGCCCGTCCGCGACCAGCGGCTCCGGGCTGCCCGGGGCGGCGTAGAGGGTCGCGGAGTCGGCTCCTTCGACACCCTCCGCGGTGGTGCGCACCTTCTCCGCGGCGTCGGCGTCGGCGATGACGACGGCAGGGTTGCCGGCACCCCCGGGGAAATGCTCGCCGAGACGCGCCTGGGCGGCGACGGAAGGGGCGTCCTTCACGAAGATCTCGTCCAGCGGAACGCCCTTCGAGTCGAGCGTGAGGGAGAAGGCCGCACAGGCGAGCAGGGCGACGAGGGAGCCGGCCCAGACCTTGCGCGGCGCGCGGTCGACGAGCGCCGCGACCTTGCGCCAGACCGGGTGCGCGTCGTCCCCGGCCGCCGCCTTGGGCCGGGCCGGCCAGTACGCGGCCCGGCCGAGCAGGACCAGGACGGCGGGGAGGAACGTCACCGCGCTCAGTACCGCGCACGCGATGCCGATGGCACCGACGGGGCCGAGGGCGCGGTTGTTGGTCAGATCGCTGAACAGGAGGGCGAGCAGGCCGAGCGCGACGGTGGCGGCGCTGGCGACGATCGGCCCGAAGGACTGCTTGAGCGCGGCGCGCATCGCCGGGATGCGGTCGCCGTCCCGCGCGCCGAGCTCCTCCCGGTAGCGGGCGGCGAGCAGCAGGGCGTAGTCGGTGGCGGCGCCGATGACGAGGATGGACAGGATGCCCTGCACCTGGCCGTCGACCCGCACGATGTCGTGGTCGGCCAGCACGTAGACGACGGCGCAGGCCAGACCGAGGGCGAACACCGCGCCGATGATGATCATCAGCGGGAGCAGGACGCTCCGGTACACCAGCAGCAGGATCACCAGGACCGTCACCAGGGCGACGACGAGGAGAAGCCCGTCGATGCCGGCGAACGCGTCGCCGAGGTCCGCCTGGGTGGCGGCCGGGCCGGCCAGCCACGCCTCGGTGCCCGGCACGGCGGAGACCGTCGCGTCGACCTTCTCCAGCGTCGCGGGCAGCTCGTCACCGAGGTCCGGGCGGAGCAGGACGATCCCCCGCAGGGCCTCGCCGTCCGCCGACGGAATCGCCGGGGAGGGCGCCCCGACCACGCCCTCGGCCCCCTTCAGGGAGGCCAGGGCCCCGGTGGCGGCCGCCTGCGCCGACGGGCCGATCGGCCCCCCGTCCGTGGCGGTCCAGACGACCAGGGCGGGCAGCGTCTCCTCCTGGCGGAACGCCTCCTGGGCCCGCAGGACCTGTGTCGACTCGGCGCTGCGGGGCAGGAAGGCGGCCTGGTCGTTGGTCGCCACCTCGCCGAGCTTGCCGGCGTACGGGCCGAGCCCTCCTCCGACGGCGAGCCAGACGACGAGCAGCAGCAGCGGCAGCAGTCTGCTCGCCCACCGCGACGGTGTGGACATGAGAACTCCCGGACATCTCGATAGCTCGACGGTTAACAATCTCAATGATCGAGAGAGATTGAATCACGTCCCGCACCGGACCCCCGCGGCCGGGACGCCGGACTCGTCAGAGTGATCATGCTGTCCTGCCCGATCCAGCGACCGGGGGAGGCGCGGTGGGCGAGCGACTCGGCTTTGCGGGACCGCACCGCCGCAGGCCCGTTCCGCCTCGATCGGCCCGAGCAGCCGAAAGTCCATGAGCCCCCCTCTCCTGGCACACCCGTTTCCGGACTCCAGAAGCTGGCCGGAGGCCTTGTCGGCCCGATATCGCCCGCCGATCCGGCCCCGGACCGAAGCGATATCGACCGCCGGGTTCCGTGGTCACCGAGGTCTACCCCGCGCTGCACGTCGAGTGGGAGAATCGTTCGTCCGCCCCAGGGGCCCAACCATTCCCTGGCCATAAGAGGCTCTTGACAGTGCGTCACGGAGCCCACCGGTACGGCACCCCTCCGCCCTCCCCGGGCGACGCCTCGTTCCGTCCTCCCCGCCGAACGAAGGGTTCCTCCGTATGACCGCAACCGTCCCCCCGGGAAGACCCGGAGGTCCTTCCGGGCCCGCCGCCGTCGACGGCCGGATCGAACTCGCACCCGGCACCGCTCCCGCCGACCCCCGCTTCGTCAACGACGACCTGCTGCCCGTGCCCGTCGCGGAGCGCCGCTGGACCACGTACAACTTCGCCGCCCTCTGGGTCGGCATGGCCCACAACATCCCGTCCTGGATGCTGGCCTCCGGTCTCGTCGCCCTCGGCATGGACTGGAAGCAGGCCGTCCTCACCATCGCCCTCGCCAATGTCATCGTCCTGCTGCCGATGCTCCTGACCGGGCACGCGGGACCCAAGTACGGCATCCCCTTCCCCGTCCTGGCCCGCGCCTCCTTCGGCCTGCGCGGCGCCAACCTGCCCGCCCTCGTCCGGGCCGGCGTCGCCTGCGCGTGGTTCGGCATCCAGACCTGGATCGGCGGCCAGGGCGTCTTCATCCTCCTCGACAAGGTCTTCGGCGGCAGCTGGGCCGAGGCGTCGAGGATCGGCGGCCAGCCGTGGACCCTCTGGCTCTGCTTCGTCCTCTTCTGGGCGCTCGAACTGGCCATCATCTACCGGGGCATGGACGCCCTGCGCCGCTTCGAGAACTGGGCCGCGCCCTTCGTCATCGTCGGCGCGTTCGCCCTCCTCGCCTGGATCACGGTCAAGGCCGGCGGCCTCGGCCCGCTCCTCGACCAGCCCTCCCGGCTCGGCTGGGGCGCGGACTTCTGGCCGGTCTTCTTCCCCGCACTCATGGGCATGATCGCCTTCTGGGCGACGCTCAGCCTCAACATCCCCGACTTCACCCGCTTCGGCGCGGGCCAGCGGGCGCAGGTCTGGGGCCAGACCCTGGGTCTGCCCACCACCATGACCCTGTTCGCGCTGCTCTCGGTACTCGTCACCTCCGGCTCGCAGGCCGTGTACGGAGCGCCCGTCTGGGACCCGGTGGCGCTCGCCGCCAAGGCGGACAACGTCTTCGGCCTGCTCTTCGCCCTGGTGACCGTCCTCGTCGCCACGCTGTCGGTCAACATCGCGGCGAACGTCGTCTCCCCGGCGTACGACCTCGCCAACCTGGCGCCGAGGTTCGTCGACTTCCGCACGGGCGCGCTGATCACCGGGGTCGTCGGCGTCCTCATCATGCCGTGGAAGCTCACCGCCACCCCGGAGCTGTACATCTTCACCTGGCTCGGTCTGGTCGGCGGCCTCCTCGGCACCGTCGCCGGCATCCTCATAACCGACTACTGGCTCGTCCGCCGGACCGCCCTCGACCTCGAAGGGCTGTACCGGGCCGACGGACCGTACTGGTACCGGGGCGGCTGGAACCCGGCGGCCGTCCTCGCGTTCGCGGCCGGCGGCGTCCTCGCCGTCGGCGGCTCCCACTCGGCCCCGGGCACCGGCCCCTTCCCCGAGGATGGCCTCGTCCCCTTCCTCAAGCCCCTCGCCGACTACGGCTGGGCCGTCGGCCTCGCCGTCTCCCTGCTCCTCTACACGGCGCTCATGAGGCGGCGGGGCGCTTCCCCGTCGTCCGGCCGATCCAGCTGAGGTAGGACCAGACACGGGTGTTCACGGCGGGGGTGTCGGTCGCGCACCCCTTGCCGTAGGAGACCAGGCCGACCAGGTACGGCTTGCGCCCGACCTTGTGGACCAGGGGGCCGCCGGAGTCGTACAGGCAGGTGTCCCGGCCGGGGGCGTAGGTGCAGATCTGCGGCGAGGAGACCTGCGACATGCCCCGGTCCACGCAGGTCGGGTTGCTCATGGTGCCGAGGACCACGGTGCGCAGGACGTCGGAGGTCCGGCCGCCGAAGGAGGTGGCGCCCCAGCCGGGGACCTCGACCTGCGTGTGGTCGAAGGTGTCGTGCGCGTACGGGGCGGGCAGCCCGACGGGGCTCACGCCGCGGTTGTACTCGACCGGGCGGTCCAGCCGGACGAGCGCGATGTCGTTCGCCTGGGTCGCCGGGTCGTAGTCGGGGTGCACGACGAACCGTTCCGGCGTCGCCATGACGGTGTACGGGCTGTCGTCCCCGGTCGTCAGGTCGTGGTCGCCGAGGAGGACGCCCACCCGCGCGGTGCTGCTGTAGGAGCCGGTCAGGCAGTGTGCGGCGGTGAGCACGTACCGGTCGCCGACCAGCGCACCGCCGCACACCACCCGCTGCTCGGCGAGGTCCACCAGCCCCGCCATGAACGGGTACTGGTGCGGCGTCGCCTCCCGCCCTCCGACGATCGCGTGCGCCGGGGCGGGCCCGAACGGGCCCACGGCCAGCGCCGCCCCCGCGACCACGGCCAGCAGCCTTCTCATCCGTCTCATCCGTCCCACGAGATCTCCGAACTGTCGGCGGCGGTTTCCCGGGGCCGGCGGTGGCATGCGGAGACGTTTCCTCTGCCCGTCACCACGGCCTGTTCCGGCCCGTCCGGACTTCAACGATCAAGGCGGGACGCGGTCACCGCTCCGCGTCGGGGGCCCAGCCCGGGACGTGCGCGGCCACCGCCGCGTCCCAGGCCGCGGGCCCGCCCGGGAAGGGCCAGGCGCGGGTCACGGCCGGGGCCTGGACGATCGCCCGGAGCGTGTTCGCGAACTGTCGGCTCACGTGCGCGACGCGGTTCGCGCCGAGCGGTCCGTCCAGCGCGGCGACCCGGTGCACGTACTCCGCCACGGGCCGTTCCACCCAGAGCGCGATCCGGGCGGCGTCCATGGCCCGGGAGAGAAGCAGGACCCGGGGGCGGCCGCCCTCCGCGAGCGCCGCCGTCAGCCGGTCGTGGCCGTCGAGGACGACGGGGGAGTTGAGCCCGCTGATCCACCACGCGAACACCGGCGGCAGGATCCCCTCCCGGTACTGGCGGCGGTACGCCTTCACCCGGGGCGCCTCCGGGTGCGACAGCGCCCGCAGCGGCAGCAGGTCCCGCGCGTCCTCCACCGGGTCGCCGTACCCGAACCAGGTGAGGTGGCCCCGGTCCGGGTCATGGGCGAGCAGTTTCGGCCAGTTTCCGTCCATGAACCAGCGGTCCGCGTCCGGGGCGAGGTGCCACTCGCCCTCGTGGAGCGGCCCGTCGTCCGCCGCGCGCAGCGCCGCACCGCCGTGCGCGGCCCAGCGCTCCGTCCACTCCTCCGAGCCGGGCTCCGCGAACTCGGCGACGGTGCGGGACAGTTCCGCCCGCAGGGGCGCCAGCGGCGAGACGTACCGGCCCGTCCGCGCGTAGTGCACCCCGTACCGGGTGACCCGCTGCCGGGCGAACAGCACGGGAACCCCGCCCCGCATCAGTACGAGCCGCCGCCCGTCGGCGCTCTCCATCCGCAGACCGGGCTTCGCGGGACCGTGAACACGCATCAGCATGCCGACAGCGTAGGCAGCCCGCCCCGGCCCTGGACGCGCCCCTGGGCCCGCCCCCGCCCCCGGCCCGGGGCCCTACGGCACCCGCGCCGTCCACTCCGCCGTGCCGAACTTCGTCTCCGCCAGCTCCTTGGCCCGCGTCAGCTCGTCCTCCGTGAGGGCGCCCTCCGACAGTCCGTACCGGCCGCGGAAGGAGGCGATCATCCGCTCGATCACCGCCTCGCGCGGCAGCCCCGTCTGCCGCCGCAGCGGGTCCACCCGCTTCTTCGCGCTCTTCGTGCCCTTGTCGGAGAGCTTCTCGCGGCCGATCCGCAGCACCTCCGTCATCCGGTCCGCGTCGATGTCGTACGCCATCGTCACGTGGTGCAGGATCGCGCCCCCGCCCCCGACCATCCGCTTCTGCGCCGCGCCCGCGATCTTCCCCGCCTCCGTCGCGATGTCGTTCAGCGGCTGGTACCAGGCCTTGATCCCCATGTCGGCGAGCGCGCCGAGCACCCAGTCGTCGAGGTAGGCGTAACTGTCGGCGAACGAGAGCCCCTGCACGAGCGCGTCGGGCACGGAGAGCGAGTACGTGATCGTGTCGCCCGGCTCGATGAACATCGCCCCGCCGCCGCTGATCCGGCGCACCACCTGGATCCCGTGCCGCTCCGCGGCCACCGGGTCGACCTCGTTGCGCAGGGACTGGAAGCTGCCGATCACCACCGCCGGGGCGCCCCACTCCCAGACGCGCAGGGTCGGCGGACGGCGCCCGGCGGCCACCTCGGCCGTCAGGACCTCGTCGAGGGCCATGTGCAGGGCGGGCGGGCGCGGCGGCTCGTGGATCAGCTGCCAGTCGTAGTCGGTCCAGTCCGTCGCGTGCGCGAGGGCCCGGCGGACCGCCACCCCGACGCCCTCGGCGGTCAGCCCGAACATCTGCGTGCCCGGCGGGAGGGCCGCGTCGATCCGGGCCGCGAGCCCGGTGGCGTCCGTGTCGGCCGGCGCGCCCTCCAGGGCCCGGTCGATCGCCAGGATCGCCTCGTCGGGTTCCAGGAAGAAGTCGCCCGCCACGCGGACGTTGCGCAGGACGCCGTCCTCGGTGTCGAGGTCGACGACCACCAGCTTGCCGCCGGGGACCTTGTACTCGCCGTGGAACGCGCCGTGCACGGAATCTCCCTGTGGGTAAGGGGTGAACTCGGCCAAAGGGTACTCGCAGGGAGAACAGCGGGTGACAAGTGCGGCATTCCGGTTGTCAGCCCCCCGTGCTTAGCTGGAGGCATGATCGAAGAGTTCCTTGAGCACGTCCTCGGCGGCCGCACGACCGAGGTGGAGGAGGCGGTCCGCAAGGCGGCCGCCGCCGAGATCATGCCGCGCTTCCGGCAGCTCGCCGCGCACGAGGTGCTGGAGAAGAGCGGGCCGCACGACCTGGTCACCGTCGCCGACCGGGCCGCCGAGGCCCACCTCACGGCCTCGCTGACCGCACTGCTGCCCGGCTCGGTCGTCGTCGGCGAGGAGGCCGTCGCCGAGGACCCCTCGGTGTACGAGGCGCTGCGCGGCGACGCCCCCGTCTGGATCGTCGACCCGGTCGACGGCACCCGCCAGTTCGTGAACGGCGACCCCGGCTTCTGCACCCTCGTCGCCCTCGCCGTCCGCGGCGAGCTCCTCGCCTCCTGGACCTTCGCGCCGGCCCTGGACCAGCTGGCGGTCGCCGTGCGCGGCCGCGGCGCCACGCTCAACGGGCAGGCGATACGGTCGGGTTCACCCGTGCCCGGCAAGGTCCTGGAGGTCGCCGCCTCCCACCCCGACTACACCACCCCGGAGCAGAAGCGCGCCCTGCTCGGCCTCCGGGTCGAGGGCGTCGCCCCGCGCCCCTGCGGCTCGGCCGGACTGGAGTACCTGGCGGTGGCCCGCGGTGAGCTCGACGCCACGGCCTTCTCCTGGGAGTACGCCTGGGACCACGCCGCCGGACTGCTCCTCGTCGCCGAGGCGGGCGGCGCGCAGACGACGATCGCGGGCGAGCTGTTCCGTGTCACCGGAGGGAACGCGCTGCCGTTCACGGCGGCCAGGGACGCGGAGACCGCCGAGCGGATCCGGAGCCTCCTCGGGGGCGCGTGAGACGGAGGCGACCACCGGCCTATCCTGAGAGCCTTGGCCATCGGCTGACGAAGGAGTCCGAGGTGAGGAACGAGACGTCGATGCTCGATGCCGTCGTCGTGGGGGCCGGGCCCAACGGACTCACCGCGGCCGTGGAGTTGGCCCGGCGCGGCTTCTCCGTCGCCGTGTTCGAGGCGAAGTCGACCGTGGGCGGCGGCGCCAGGACCGAGGAGCTCACCCTCCCCGGCTTCCGCCACGACCCCTGCTCCGCCGTGCACCCCCTCGGCGCGGGCTCGCCGGTCTTCAGGACCATGCCGCTGGCGCGGTACGGCCTGGAGTGGCTCCACCCCGAACTGCCCATGGCCCACCCCTGGGACGACGGCACCGCCGCCGTCCTCGCCCGCTCCGTCGCCGAGACCGCAGCCTCCTTCGGGCCGCGCGACGCCGGGGCGTACCGCCGGCTCGTCGCCCCCTACCTCGGCAAGTGGGACACCCTCGCACGGGACTTCATGCAGCTGCCGCTCACCGCGCTGCCGAGCGACCCCCTCACCCTCGCCCGCTTCGGGCTCGACGGACTGCCGCCCTCCACGTGGCTCACGCGCCGCTTCCGGGACGAGAAGGCGCGCGCGCTCTTCGCCGGGCTCGTCGGCCATGTCATCGCCCCGCTCGGCGGTTTCGCGACCGGGGCCGTCGGCCTCGTCTTCGCGCTCGCCGCGCACGCGGGCGGCTGGCCGATGCCCCGGGGCGGCTCGCAGTCGATCTCCGACGCCCTCGCCGCGTACCTCAAGGACCTCGGCGGCGCCGTCCACACCGACTTCGAGGTCAAGCGGCTCGACGACCTGCCGCCCGCCCGTGCCTACGTGTTCGACACCTCGCCCACCGCCCTCGCCCGGATCGCCGGCTTCGGCGGGCACTACGACCACTACCGGTACGGCGCCAGCGCCTTCAAGATCGACTACGCGCTCGACGGCCCCGTGCCCTGGACCGCCGAGGAAGCCCGGCGCGCGGGCACCGTCCAGATCGGCCCCACCGCCGGCGAGATCGACACCGCCCTGCACCAGGCCTCCTCCGGCACCGCCCCGGACACCCCCTTCCTCATCACCGCCCAGCCCAGCCTCGTCGACCCCTCCCGCGCCCCCGAGGGGAAGCACGTCTTCTGGGCCTACGGACACGTGCCGAACGGCTGGCGCGGCGACCTCACCGACGCCATCGAGCGGCAGATCGAGCGCTTCGCGCCCGGCTTCCGCGACCGCGTCCTGGCCCGCGCGACCGCCGGACCCGCCGAACTCGCCGAGCGCAACGCCAACTACATCGGCGGTGACATCGCCTGCGGAGCCGCCCGAGGCCTGCAGCTCGTGCTGCGCCCCACCCTCTCGCTCCGTCCCTACGCGACCCCGCACCCGGCCGTCTTCCTCTGCTCCTCCGCCACCCCGCCCGGCCCCGGAGTCCACGGCATGTCAGGGCACAACGCGGCGAAGGCCGTCTGGCGGCGGCTGCGCGCCTCCGCCCGAAAAAATTAGACTGCCCCCATGGCCAAGTACTTCGACGTGCACCCCGACAACCCCCAGCCGCGCACCATCGGCTCGGTCGCCGACAGCATCCGGAACGGGGCGCTCGTCGCGTACCCGACCGATTCCTGCTACGCCCTCGGCAGCCGGCTCGGCAGCCGCGACGGCATCAGCCGCATCCGGACCATCCGCGACCTCGACGACCGGCACCACTTCACGCTCATGTGCGAGAACTTCGCCCAGCTGGGCCAGCTCGTCCAGATCGACAACGACGTCTTCCGCGCGATCAAGGCCGCCACCCCCGGGCCGTACACCTTCATCCTGCCCGCGACCAGGGAGGTGCCGCGCCAGCTGCTGCACCCCAAGAAGAAGACGGTCGGCGTCCGCATCCCCGACCACGTCGTCACCCAGGCACTCCTCGCGGAGCTCGGCGAACCCCTGCTCTCCAGCACCCTCCTCCTGCCCGACGAGGCCGAACCCCTCACCCAGGGCTGGGAGATCAAGGAGCGCCTCGACCACCAGGTGGACGTGGTCGTCGACTCCGGCGACTGCGGCACCGAACCGACCACCGTCGTCGACTTCTCCAGCGGCGAGCCCGAGATCGTCCGGCGCGGGGCGGGGGACACCACCCGGTTCGAGTAGGCGCGCCGGAAGCAGGCCACCGCTCACGAACCGGCCCTTACGGTCAGGAACGTGAGCGTCTACGGTCATGCCCTCAAGCGCTCGGCCGAACCGACGGAGGACCGATTCCCGTGATCGTCATCGCCCAGGTCAGCGACATCCATGTCGACGGGGAGCAGCGCAGCGCCGACCGGACCCGCGCCGTCATGCGCTACCTGGAAGAGCTGCCGTACGACCTGGCGGCCGTCCTCGTCACCGGGGACATCGCCGATCACGGGACGGCCGACGAGTACGCCCTCGTCCGGGAACTGCTGAGCTCCCGTCACCCGGTGCTCGTCTGCCCCGGCAACCACGACGACCGCGCCGCCTTCCGGAAGGTCCTGCGCCCCCGGGGCCCCGGCGCCACCGAGGACGGCGAGGCCACCGAGGAAGCCGAGGACCGCCCGTACGCGCCCGTCAACCAGCTGCTCCGGGGCGACGGTTTCGTGGTGGCCCTCTGCGACTCCTCGGTGCCGGGCGAGGACGAGGGCTTCCTGGAGGACGAGACGCTGGAGTGGCTGGACGGCGTCCTCGCCGCGACCCCGCACGAGGTACCCGTCCTCGTCGCCTTCCACCACCCGCCGGTCCCGCTGCACACCCCGTACGTCGACGAGATCCGGCAGTCCGGCGCGGAGCGGCTCGCCGCCCTCGCCGACCGCCACCCCCACCTCACGGCCTTCCTCGCGGGCCACGCCCACACGGCCGCCGCCACCACCTTCGCCGGGCGCCCGCTGCTCGTGGCACCCGGTGTCGTCTCCGCGATCCGCCTCCCCTGGGAGAACCCGGGCCCCGACTCCCCGCACGTCCACCACGACCTGCCGCCCGCGCTCGCCTTCCACGTCCTCGGCGAGGACGGCCGCCTCACCACCCACTACCGCACCGTCACCGTCTGACCTTGTGGAGGGGGGCGGAGGGCCGCGACGTCCATGTCGTTTTCTCGCCAGCCCGTGAGCCGCCCGTCCCCGATCCTGGAACCATGCACACCGACACCGAGCGCTGCGTGCGGGCCGTCCAGTCGAAGGACGCCCGCTTCGACGGCGTGTTCTTCACCGCCGTCCGCACCACCCGGATCTACTGCCGGCCCAGCTGCCCGGTCGTCCCGCCCAAGCCCGAGAACATGGAGTTCCACCCCAGCGCCGCCTCCTGCCAGCGCGCCGGGTTCCGGGCCTGCAAGCGCTGCCGGCCCGACACCAGCCCCGGCTCGCCCGAGTGGCACGTCCGCGCCGACGCCGTCGCCCGCGCCATGCGCCTCATCCAGGACGGCGTCGTCGACCGCGAGGGCGTCCCCGGGCTCGCCCGGCGGCTCGGCTGGTCCACCCGCCAGATCGAGCGCCAGCTCCTCGCCGAGCTCGGCGCCGGACCCCTCGCCCTGGCCCGCGCCCAGCGCGCCCAGACCGCCCGGGTCCTCATCGAGACCACCCCGCTGCCGATGGGAGAGATCGCCTTCGCTGCCGGCTTCTCCTCCATCCGGACCTTCAACGACACCGTCCGCGAGGTCTTCGCCCTCACCCCCGGGGAGCTCCGCGCCCGCGCGGCCCGCGCCCGCCCGGAGAAGACCGCCCCCACCCCCGGGGCGATCAGCCTCCGGCTCCCGTTCCGCGCGCCCCTCGAACCGTCCAACCTCTTCGGCCACCTCGCCGCCACCGCCGTCCCCGGCGTGGAGGAATGGCGCGACGGCGCCTACCGGCGGACCCTGAGCCTCCCGTACGGGCACGGCATCGTCGCCCTCGCACCCCGCGCCGACCACATCGCCTGCCGGCTGTTCCTCACCGACCCGCGCGACCTCACCCACGCCATCAGCCGCTGTCGCAGACTCCTCGACCTGGACGCCGACCCCGTCGCCGTCGACGAGCGGCTGCGCGCGGACCCGCTGCTCGCCCCGCTCGTCGACGCGGCGCCCGGCCGCCGCGTGCCCGGGACCGTCGACCCCGCCGAGTTCGCCGTACGGGCCGTCCTCGGCCAGCAGGTCTCCACCGCCGCGGCCCGCACCCACGCGGCCCGGCTGGTCACCGCGTACGGCACCCCCGTCGAGGACCCCGAGGGCGGCCTCACCCACCTCTTCCCCGGGCCCGAGACCCTCGCCGGCCTCGACCCCGGGACCCTCGCCCTGCCCCGCAGCCGCCGCACCACGCTCCTCACCCTCGTCGGGGCGCTCGCGGACGGCTCCCTGCCCCTCGGCCCCGCCGACGACCGCGAGGAGGCCCGCGCCCGGCTCCTCGCCCTGCCCGGCTTCGGCCCCTGGACCACCGAGATCATCGCGATGCGCGCCCTCGGCGACCCCGACGCCTTCCTCCCCGGCGACCTCGGCGTCCGCCGCGCCGCCGGAGGACTCGGCCTGCCCGGCACCCCCGCCGCGCTCACCGCCCGCGCCGCCGACTGGCGGCCGTGGCGCGCCTACGCCGTCCAGTACCTCTGGGCCACCGACGCCCACCCGATCAACCACCTCCCCGCCTGAGGAGCCCCCTCGTGCCCACCGTCCAGCACACCGTCGTCGACAGCCCCTACGAGCCCCTGACCCTCGTCGCCGTCGACGGCGTCCTCAGCCGCATCCACATGACGGGCCAGCGCCACCGCCCGCCCGAGGAGACCTTCGGCGAACCGGACCCCCGCCCCTTCGGCGAGGCGATCCGCCAACTCGACGCCTACTTCGCCGGGCGGCTCACCGAGTTCGACCTCCCGCTCCACCTGGTCGGCACCCCCTTCCAGCTGCGGGTCTGGGAGGAGCTGTGCCGCATCCCGTACGGGGAGACCCGCACGTACGGCGAACTGGCCGAGGCCCTCGGCAACCCCACCGCCTCACGGGCCGTCGGTCTCGCCAACGGCAAGAACCCGGTGAGCATCGTCGTCCCCTGCCACCGCGTGATCGGCGCCGGCGGAAGCCTCACGGGCTACGGCGGCGGCCTCGACCGCAAGCAGCGCCTGCTGGCCCTGGAATCGGGGACACAGGAACCCGCGGCCCTCTTCTAGACCGCTAGGTCCTGTCGTCGAACTCCCGCCTGCCCCGCCCTTCGGGCGGACGACGGGAGTTTGACGACACGCCCTAGACCGCCCCGCGGTCACCGGAGCCGGTCGAGCAGCGCGGGCAGCGCCGTGCCGATCGGCTCCCGTACGAGCTCATCGGCCATGGGGTCGTACGGGGTGGGCTCGGCGTTCACGATGATCAGCCGGGCGCCGTGCTCGGCCGCGATCCCCGCGAGGGAGGCCGCCGGCTGGACCTGGAGGCTGCTGCCGACCGCGACGAACACCTCGGTGGCCTTGGCGATCGACATCGCCTGGCGCAGCACCACCGGATCGAGCGCCTGCCCGAACATCACCGTCGCCGACTTCAGGATCCCGCCGCACACCCGGCACTCCGGGTCCGCCTCACCGGCCCGCACCCGGTCCAGCGCCTCCGCCATCGAGGACCGGGCGTGGCAGGCCGTGCACACCACCGACCGCGCCGAGCCGTGGAGTTCGAGGACCTTCCGCTCCGACACCCCGGCGGCCTGGTGCAGCCCGTCCACGTTCTGCGTGATCACCCGCAGCGCGTTGCCGCTCGTCCGCTCGTACTCCGCGATCGCGCGGTGCGCCACGTTCGGTTCGGCCCGCAGGACCGGACCGTCGAGCCGCATCCGCCACGAGCGGCGGCGGATCTCCGGGTCGGCCATGTACGGCCCGTAGGTGACGAGCCGCTCCGCCTCCGGGTCCTTCCGCCACACGCCGTTCGGCCCCCGGTAGTCGGGGATGCCCGAGTCCGTCGAGATACCGGCCCCACTGAGAATCGCGACCATCGTCATACGCCCAAACTAGGCACCGACGAACCGCTCCGCGAACGGGTTTCCCGGTGTCAGGTTCCCGGCATGGCCCAGGTGAACATCGCGCTCGACGCCGAACTCGTCGTGGAAGTCATGGTCCTGGCGGGCGTCGGCAACCCGCAGGACGCCGTGGAGGCCGTCGTCCGCGACTACATCGCGCAGGGACACCGCACCGAGGCCCGGGTCGCCGGCCGCGACGAACCCCACCGCACCGGCCGACTCCTCCCGCCCGAACCCCCGCAGGGCTGAGCCGGGCCCGGCCGCGCCTCACCCCCGCGCCGGGTGCCCGTTCTCCAGCTCCACCGGCCCCCGCCCGCCCGCCAGGACGTCCAGCGAGGCGAGGACACGCCGGCCCAGGCTGCCCGGCAGATGCGCGGTGACCTCCTCGCGGCCGATCAGCTTCCAGGAGAGCAGCTCCTCCTCCTGGAGCCGGATCTCCGCGAACCGCTCCTCGGCCAGCACCCCGCCGTCGTACACGTACGCCACGACCGGCGGCCGCGCGGTGCTGTGCGACCAGTCGATCGCGAGCAGCGGTCCGAGCTCCACGTCCAGGCCGATCTCCTCCGCCGTCTCCCGGCGGGCGGCCTGCCGGGGCGTCTCGCCGCTGTCGGACTCGATCGTGCCGCCGGGCAGGGTCCAGCCCTCGCGGTAGTTGGGCTCCACGACGAGGACCCGGCCGTCCGCGTCCCGGAAGAGCGCGGCGGCGCCGGCCAGGACGCGGGGCAGGCCGGCGATGTACGTGGCGTAGTCGGTGACGGTCATTCCGTCAGCGTAGCCAGCCGCAGCGTCCGCCCGGCCAGTTCGCCGATCCCCACGCCGTCGTAGCCGAAGACCGCGCTGCTCACCCGGTCCCGCAGCGGCTCCGACCACTGCGGCGGGATCGCCGCCGCCCCGCACATCACGCCCGCCACCGAACCCGCCGTCGCGCCGTTCGAGTCCGTGTCGAGGCCGCCGCGCACGGTGAGCGCGATCGTGCGGGTGAAGTCCCCCTCGCCGTACAGCAGCCCGGCGGTCAGCACGGCCGCGTTCGGGACGGTGTGGATCCAGCCGAGCCCCGCCGTCCGCCCCGCCAGCTCGTCGAGCGCCTCGGACCGGCCGAGCCCGGACTCGTACAGCGCGATCGTGGCCCGCACGGTCCGGGCCAGCCGGCTGCTCGCCGGGATCCGCTCCAGACCCGCCTCCAGGACGGACCGGACGTCGGGCGCGGTGAACGCGGCGGCGATCATCGCCGCCGCCCACATCGCCCCGTACACGCCGTTCCCGGTGTGCGAGAGGACCGCGTCCCGGCGGGCCAGCGAGGCCGCCCGGCGCGGATTCCCGGGGCAGGTCCAGCCGTAGACGTCGGCCCTGATCAGCGCCCCGATCCACTCCTGGTACGGATTGTCGTACGTCGCCGTCAGCGGCGGCCGAAGCCCGTTCGCGAGGTTGCGGTAGGCGACCCGCTCGGCCGTGAAGGTCTGGAGATACGGCAGCCGCGACAGCCACTCCTCGCCGACCTGCTCGGTCGTGAACGCGAAGCCGTGGGTCTCCAGGAGCTGCAGCCCGAGCACCGACCAGTCGACGTCGTCGTCCCGGCAGCTCCCGTCGATCCGGCCGCGCACGCACCGCGGCCACTCTGGGCGCAGCTCGAAACCGGTCGCCCCGGGCGGCGGGGGCGGCAGGTAGTCGGTCAGCGGGAGCGCGTCCGTGAGCCGCAGGTACGCGTCGATGCGCTCGCGCGTCCAGTGGTCCCCGCGCTCCACGGGCTTGCCCAGCATGTTCCCGGCGATCCTGCCGGTCCAGCCGCCCAGGATCCGGTCGGCCAGTTCCTCGTACGCGAGGGCGGACGACATGTCAGCCCTCGCCCTCGGGAGGCTCCCCGTCGGCACGGGCCTGCGCGGCCCGGCGCGGGCGGGGGTGACGGTCCCCGGCCTGCTCCGTCATCGCCTCGCCGACCAGCGTCCGCACCGCGTCCCGCAGCCCGTGCAGCGCGTGGTGCCGAACCGGGCCCGCGCCCGGGTCCTCCCGCAGCTCCTTCAGGAGCGCGAAGCACAGCACGAGCATCACCACCACGAACGGCAGCGCCACCAGGATCGTCGCCGTCTGGAGCGAGTTCAGCCCGCCGACGAGCAGCAGCACCGCCGCCACGGCCGCCATCAGGACGCCCCAGGTCACCACGAGCCAGGTCGGCGGATGGAGCGAGCCCCGGCTCGTCAGCGAGCCCATCACCAGGGAGGCCGAGTCCGCGCTCGTGACGAAGTACGTCATCACCAGGATCATCGCGAGGACCGAGGTGACCGTGCCGATCGGCAGCGCGTCCAGCATCGCGAACAGCGAGGCCTCCACCCCGTCCTGCACCGCCGCCGCCAGGTCCGCCTCGCCCGTCGACTCCAGCCGGATCGCCGTCCCGCCCATGACGCAGAACCACACCACGGTCGCGCCGGAGGGCACCAGCAGCACGCCCATCAGGAACTCGCGGATCGTCCGGCCGCGCGAGATCCGGGCGATGAACGTGCCGACGAAGGGCGCCCAGGACAGCCACCACGCCCAGTAGAAGATCGTCCACACACCCAGCCAGTCGGCGTCGGTGAAGGCACCCGTCCGGCTCGCCATCGGCAGCAGCTGGTGCAGATAGCCGCCGACCGAGGCAGGGACGGTGTCCAGGACGTACACGGTCGGTCCGAGCAGGAAGACGAAGAGCATCAGACAGGCGGCGAGGACGATGTTCAGCGTGGAGAGCCACTTCACGCCCTTGTTGAGCCCCGAGAACGCCGACAGGACGAAGGCAGCCGACAGGGACACGATGATGATCAGCTGGGTGGAGGTGGAGTTCTCCACGCCCATCGTCAGGTTCAGCCCCTCGGCCACCTGGAGGGCGCCGAGCCCCAGGCTCGTCGCCGTGCCGAAGACGGTCGCGAAGACCGCCAGCAGGTCGACCGCCTTCCCCGGCCACGAGTCCGCCCGGCGCTCGCCCATCAGCGGCACGAACGCGGAGCTGAGCCGGTTGCCGCGGCCCTTGCGGAAGCCCGCGTACGCCAGGGCGAGCCCGGCGATGCCGTAGATCGCCCACGGGGTGAGCGTCCAGTGGAAGAACGAGTACTCCATCGCGGTACGGGCCGCCGCGCCGGTCCCCGCCGGGATCCCGCTCGCCGGGGGAGGGTTCAGGAAGTGCTGGAGCGGCTCCCCGACCCCGTAAAACATCAGACCGATGCCCATGCCGGCGCTGAACATCATCGCGATCCACGCGAGGTTCGTGAACTCGGGCTCCGAGTCGTCCGCGCCCAGCCTGATCCGGCCGAAACGGCTCAGCGCGATCACGACGCACAGCACGAGGAAGGTGTCCGCGGCGATCACGAACAGCCACGCGAAATTGGACAGCACCCACCGCAGCGCCGTGGACGACGCGCTGTCGAACGAGTCCTCGCCCAGGGCCGCCCAGGCGACGACCGCCACGACGGCCGCGACCCCGATCCCGATGACCTTGCCGTCGGGCGCGTACCGATCAGGCGGGGTCCGTTCGACCGGTTGCGTCGGTTCCGTACTCATGTGAACCCACTATGGTGCGGAATATCGCCTTATCAGGGGGTGGCACGCCGTCTGGCGGTACGGATAGGGTCTGCCCTGGCGCGACTGCACGTTCGAAAGCAAGGGATGCAAGGTGACGGACGGAGCAGCAACTCAGGTCGCTCACGTGCTCGTGGCGGCTGACAAGTTCAAGGGTTCGCTCACGGCCGTACAGGTCGCGGAGCGGGTCACAGCAGGACTGCGACGGGTCGTCCCCGAGCTGACGGTGGAGACCCTGCCCGTCGCCGACGGCGGCGACGGCACGGTCGCGGCCGCGGTCGCGGCCGGATTCGAGCGCCGCGAGGTGCGCGTGACGGGACCGCTCGGCGAGCAGGTCACCGCGGCCTACGCGCTGCGCGGCACCACGGCGGTCGTCGAGATGGCGGAGGCCTCCGGCCTCCAGCTCCTGCCCGCCGGGGTCTTCGCCCCGCTCACGGCGACCACGTACGGCTCCGGCGAGCTCCTCCGCGCGGCCCTCGACGCCGGCGCGACCACCATCGTCTTCGGCGTCGGCGGCAGCGCCACCACCGACGGCGGCGCCGGCATGCTCGCCGCGCTCGGCGCCCGCTTCCTCGACGCGGCCGGCGAGCCCGTCGGCCCCGGAGGCGCGCCGCTCGCCGACCTCGCCACGGCCGACCTCTCCGGGCTCGACCCCCGCTTCGCGGACGTCGACCTGATCCTCGCGAGCGACGTCGACAACCCGCTCACCGGCCCCAAGGGCGCCCCCGCGGTCTACGGTCCCCAGAAGGGCGCCACCCCGGACGACGTCCGCACCCTGGACGCGGCCCTCGCGCACTTCGCCACCGTCCTGGAGAAGGCCATCGGGCCCAAGGCGGCCGAGGCGGCCGTCGCACCCGGCGCCGGCGGCGCGGGCGGCATCGGCTACGGCGCGCTCATCCTCGGCGCGAGCTTCCGCCCCGGCATCGAGCTGATGCTGGAGGTCCTCGGCTTCGCCCCCGCCCTGGAGCGGGCCACCCTCGTCATCACCGGCGAGGGCTCCCTGGACGAGCAGACCCTCCACGGCAAGGCACCGGCGGGCGTCGCCGCGGCGGCCCGCGCGGCCGGCAAGGAGGTCGTCGCGGTCTGCGGCCGCCTGGCCCTCGCCCCGGAGGCCCTCGGCAAGGCGGGCATCCGCCGCGCCTACCCCCTCACGGCCCTGGAACCGGACCCGGCGAAGTCCATGCCGAACGCGGGCCCGCTCCTGGAGGAGGTCGCGGCGGCCATCGCGACCGACTTCCTGTCGTAGGCATACGCACGATGACGGGTACGGGCCCGGGGCGCACCGCCCCGGGCCCGTACCCGTAACCGCGTACGGCTTCCGGGCCCGCAGGCCGTACGCGTACCCCTCACCCCGACGCCGTCAGCCGGAAGGCGTCCAGGGCCAGGGTCATCTCCGTGAGGTCCCGAGGGCGGGACAGGGACCGGGACGTCAGCTGCTCCAGGCGGCGCAGGCGGTTGAAGACCGTGTTCCGGTGGCAGTACAGCCGCCCCGCCGCCCGCCCCGCCGACCCCTCGCAGTCGAGCCACACGTCCAGCGTCTCCAGCAGGACCGCCCGGTCCGCCGGGTCCAGCTCCAGGAGACCGCCCAGGACGTCCGAGACCAGCAGGCTCGCCACCTCCGGCTGGCCCACCACCAGCGCACCCGCCATCCGGCGGTCCAGCCGCACGATCTCCCGGCTCCCCGGCGGGCACGTCCGCAGGGCCAGCTCCGCCAGGCGCCGCGCCCGGCCCAGCTCGGTCAGGCCGACCACCACCGGACTGATCCCGCCCGGCCCCGGGCACCGCCCGTCGAGGAGCTCCGACAGCGCGTCCAGACCGGTCTCCCCGGCCAGCGCCACCACCCCGATCTCGCAGTCCGCGCCCATCCGCCACAGGAACCGCACGCCCTCGCCCTGCACCTGCCGGTGGAACGGCTCCCGCTCCTCCCGCCGGTCGTAGCGCAGCACCACCACCGCGTACCGCCCCTGCTCCGGCAGGTCGAGCCCCGCCGCCGCCCGTGCCACCAGCTCCGGCGACCGCTGCCCCTGGAGCAGCGCGTCCAGGAGCGCCTGGAGCTGCTCGTCGGTCCGGCGGCGCAGCTCCGCCTCCCTCGACCGGTATGCCTCCGACGCCGTGTCCGCCTGCGCGTCCACCGCCGACCACACCGTCGTCGCCGACTGCATCAGCGCCGCCAGCTGCGCCGCGTCCGCCCCCGCGCCCTCGATCAGCGCGTCCCACACGAGGTGCCCGGCGTGCCGGTACGCGTGCACGACCAGCTCCAGCGGCATGCCCTGCGCGGCCCGCCGACGGCCCATCTCCTCCGCGTGCTCCAGATCCCGCCGGGGCGAGTTCCGGGGCGCCGAGATCATCTCGACCCCGATCCGCATCGCCTCGTGGGCCTCCTGCCAGTGCTGGTCGTACGGCAGGATCCGCCCGTAGGCGGGCTCGTACGCGTGCAGCTCCCTCAGATGCTCGTCCACCAGCTCCGGCACCCGCTCCAGAAGCGTCGTGCACGCCTCGGCGAGCACCTTCCAGTCGTCACCGGTCCGCCGTCTGCGCCGTCCCATGCCCGGAGGATCCACCGCGCCGGGCCCCTCGGCACACCCCTGACGCGCAGCGTTGTGCGCATGCACAGCCCGTCGCCGTCCCCGCTGGTCACCGGCAGCGATTCGGCCGCCGGGCGTGGACGGGCGGTCCGGCGCGGTGCTGGGGTGAGCGCCACTGAACGGCCGAGCGACAAAGGCGGCCGGGGAAGGGGATCCATGGGAGGAACCGCACCCGCCCTGGAGGTCAAGGACCTCACGGCGGGATACGGACCGGTGCGCGCACTGCGCCAGGTGTCGCTGACCGTGCCGGCGGGCGCCGTCGTCACCGTCCTGGGCGGCAACGGCGCCGGCAAGTCGACCCTGCTGCGGGCCGTCTCGCGCACCCTGCGGTTCCACGGCGGGTCCGTGGTCTCCGGGACGGTGAGCCGCGAGGGACGGCCGCTCGACGGGCTGCCGCCCGACCGGGTCGTCGCCGCCGGCGTCTCCCAGGTGCCGGAGGGCCGCCAGGTCTTCGCCCGGATGACCGTCGAGGACAACCTGCGCGCCGGCGCACTCGGCCGCCGCGGCGACCGCGCGGCGAAGGCCGCCGCGCTCCGCCGCGTCCACGAGCTCTTCCCGGTCCTCGCCGACCGCGCCCGCCAGCAGGCGGGGCTGCTCTCCGGCGGCGAACAGCAGATGCTCGCCGTCGGCCGCGCCCTGATGGCCGCGCCGGGCCTGCTCCTCCTCGACGAGCCGTCCCTCGGGCTCGCCCCGCTCATGGCCGCCCGGATCGCGGACGCCGTCCGTGAGATCAACGCCCAGGGCACGGCGGTGCTGCTCGTCGAGCAGAACGCGGCGCTCGCCCTGCGCCTCGCCTCCCGCGCGTACGTCCTGGAGGTCGGCGAGGTCACCCTCTCGGGGCCCGCCGCCGAACTCGCCGCCTCCGACGAGGTCCGCCGCCGCTACCTGGGCGTGGTCGACGAGGACGCCGCCGCCGACGCGGCCCGGGCCCGCGCCGCGCACCCGGTCCTGTCCCGCTGGGAGGAGACCCGATGACCGAGACACCGCCGCCCGCCCTTGAAGTCCGCGACCTGACCGTACGGTTCGCCGGGCTCACCGCCCTCGACGGCATCGGCTTCACCGTCCGGCCCGGCACCGTCCACGCCCTCATCGGCCCCAACGGCGCCGGCAAGTCCACCTGCTTCAACGTGCTCTCCGGTGTCTACCGGGCCACCGCCGGCTCCGTCCGCCTCGGGCCGCACGAGCTGACCGCCCTGCCCCCGCACCGGATCGCGGACCTCGGCGTCGGCCGGATCTTCCAGAACCTGGCCCTGCCGCCCCGCGCCACCGTCGAGGACAGCCTGATGCTCGGCCGCCACCGGCTCACCCGCACCGGCTTCCTCGCCGCCGGCCTCCGGCTGCCCTCCGCCGCCCGCGAGGAGGCCCGCCACCGGGCCAGGGTCCGGGAGGTCGCCGCGTTCGTCGGGCTGGAGAAGCAGCTCGCGCAGCCCGCGGGCTCCCTCCCGTACGGGCAGCAGAAGCTCGCCGAACTGGCCCGCGCCCTCTGCATGGAGCCGAAGCTGCTGCTCCTCGACGAGCCCGTCGCCGGCATGACCGCCGACGAGCGGCGCCGTACCGCCTCCGTCATCGCGGGCGTCCGCGACGGCCTCGGCATCTCGGTCCTGCTCGTCGAGCACGACATGGGCCTGGTGATGCGGCTCGCCGACTCCGTCACCGTCCTCGACTTCGGCCGCCGCATCGCCGACGGAACCCCCGGCGACATCCAGAACGACCCGGCGGTCGTCCGCGCCTACCTCGGAGAGGAGTCCGCCGCGTGAGCACCTTCGCCGAGTTCCTGATCAACGGCGTCTCACTGGGCTCGATCTACGCCCTCATCGCCCTCGGCTTCGTGGTCATCTTCCGCGCCACCGAGGTCGTCAACTTCGCCCACGCCTCCCTCCTCCTGGCCGGCGGCTACGTCACCGCCGTGCTCCACGACGAGATCGGCTTCTGGCCCGCGCTGCTCGCCGGCATCGCGGGTGCGGCGGTGGTCGGCGCGGCCGTCGAGTTCTTCGTGATGCGCCGCCACCGGGGCGCCGACCACAGCGTCCTCGCGATCGTCACGATCGGCGTCGACATCCTGCTCGCGACCGAGCTGACGCGGCGGATCGGCACCGACATCCTCGCCCTCGGCGACCCGTGGGGCGACGCCGTCCTCACCGTCGGCCCGGTCACCATCGCCCAGACCCGGATCGCCGCGCTCCTCGTCGCGGCCCTCCTGATCACCGCCTTCCTGCTCGCCTTCCGCTACACGTCCTGGGGCGTCGCCATGCGCGCCGCCGCCGAGAACCAGGAGACCGCCGCCCTCATGGGCATCAGGCTCGGCCGGGTCTCGCTCGGGGCCTGGGCGGTCGCCGGCGCCCTCGCCGCCGTCGCCGCGCTGTTCCTCACGGTCTTCCCGACGCCCGGCCTGGAACGGGCCACCTCGCTCGCCGCCCTCAAGGCCTTCCCCGCCGCCATCCTCGGCGGCCTCGACTCCACCACGGGCGCCCTCGTCGGCGGACTCCTCGTCGGCATCACCGAGTCCCTCGCCACCGGCTACCAGAGCGACCTGGCCTTCCTCGGCCGCGGAATCGGCGACCTCGCCCCCTACCTCGTCATGGTCGCGGTGCTGCTGATCCGCCCGGCCGGACTCTTCGGCACGAAGGAGCTCGCCCGTGTCTGAGACCCTCACCCGGAGCGGCCTGCGGGTCCGCACCCCCGCGGTGTACGGCTGGGCCGCGGCCGCCCTCGTCCTCGTCGCGCTCCCGTTCTACCTGGACCGGTTCTGGCTCCAGGCAGGGCTGTTCGCCATGGCGGCGGCCCTGGGAGCCCTCGGCATCAACCTGTTGACCGGAGCCACCGGCCAACTCTCCATGGGACACGCCTTCTTCCTCGCCGTCGGCGCCTACGGCTACTGCCTCTTCGCCGGTGACGGCACGGACGGACTCGCCGGTCTCGGCCTGCCCGGCTGGCTCGCCGCCGTCCTCGCGGTGGCCCTCGCGGGCCTGGCCGGCGGGGTGTTCAGCCCCATCGCCGGCCGGCTGCGCGGCGCGTACCTCGGCATCGCCACCCTCGCGCTGATCTTCATCGGGCAGCACGTGCTCTTCAACGCCCATGACCTCACCGGCGGTTACAACGGCCGCGCGGTGCCACCGCTCTCCCTCTTCGGCCTGACCTTCGACGACAGCGAACTCCTCGTCGCCCAGGTCCCGTTCGGAGCCGTCGAGAAGCTCTGGTACCTGGGACTCGCCCTGCTCCTCGGCGGGGTCCTCTTCGCCCGCGGAGTCCTCAGGGGCCGCCCGGGGCGCGCGATGAACGCGATCCGGGACCACCGGATCGCCGCCGGGGTCATGGGCATCCCCGTCGCCCGCTACCGCGCCGCCGTCTTCGTCCTCTCGTCCATGTACGCGGGCCTGGCCGGCGTCCTGCTCGCCCTGGTCTTCCAGCGGACCGTGCCGGAGTACTTCGGCATGGCGCTGTCCCTCGAATACCTGGCCATGATCGTCATCGGCGGTCTCGGCTCGGTCGCCGGCGCGGTAGCCGGAGGCGTCTTCGTCTCCCTCCTGCCGCAGCTCCTCACCCGGTACAGCGACGCGCTGCCCCTGGTCTCCGCCCCCGGGACGGGCGGGATCGCACCGGGGGAGGCCTCGCGCTACCTCTACGGCGCGGCCGTCGTCGCGGTGGTGCTGTTCCTGCCCGGCGGCCTGGCCCGCCTCGCCGCGCGAAAACCGAAGAGCCCCCCACCCCAGAGCCCCACACCCACCGACACCCCGACCACCGAACCCTCAGGGGAGGCACGATGAACCACCGACGACAGGCCGTGCGGGGCCTGGCCGCCGCGCTCGCCGCACTGGTCGCGCTCACCGCCGCCGGATGCAGTTCCAAGGCGAAGACGGGCGACGGCAAGCAGACCGGCGCGGGCGGGGTGAAGACCGGCGAGGGCATCACCGACAAGACGATCGCCCTCGGCGCCCTCACCGACATGACCGGCGTCTACGCGACCCTCGGGAAGAGCGTCACCCAGGCCCAGCAGCTGTACGTGAAGCAGGTCAATGCCGCCGGCGGGATCTGCGGCCGGCAGCTGGAGCTCACGGTCCGCGACCACGGCTACGACCCGCAGAAGGCGCTCTCCGCCTACACCGAGCTGGAGCCCAAGGTCGTCGGCTACACCCAGTTCATCGGCTCCCCGTTCGTCGCCGCGGTCAAGCCCCAGGTCGACGGCAAGGACAAGGGGCTCGTCCTGCCCCAGGCCTGGTCGGCCTCGCTGCTCGGCTCCCCGTACATCCGCGTCCTGGGCGCCACGTACGACGTCGAGACGATCAACGCCGTCGACTTCCTGCTCAAGGAGAAGGGCCTCGAGTCCGGCGACAAGCTCGGCCACGTCTACTTCGAGGGCGACTACGGCGAGAACGCCCTGAAGGGTTCGAAGTACGCGGCCGGGAAGGCCGGCCTGACCGTCGTCGAGCAGAAGATCAAGCCCACCGACAACGACATGTCGGCCCAGGTCTCGGCGCTCAAGCAGGCCGGGGTCAAGGCCGTCGTCATCAGCGCGGGCCCCCGCCAGGCCGCCTCGCTCGTCGGCGTCGCCGCGGCCACCGGACTCAAGGTCCCGGTCATCGGCAACAACTCGGCGTTCGCGCCGCAGCTCCTCGGCACCCAGGCGGGCCCCGCCCTGGAGAAGATGTACTGGTTCGCCTCGCCGAGCCTGCCCATCGGCGCGGACACCCCGACGGCGAAGAAGCTCGTCGCCGACTACCGGGCCGCCTACCCGGGCGACGGCCTCGACAACGGCATCGTCGCCGGCTGGACCGCGGCCGGGGTCTTCGGCGAGGCCCTGAAGAAGGCCTGCGCGGACAAGGACCTCACGCGTGAGGGCGTCGACAAGGCGCTCCTGACCCTGAAGGCCTACGACGCGGGCTTCGGCATGACCCACGACCTGGGCGACCCGAAGGCACCGTCCTCCCGCGAGTCCGTCATCATCCAGCCGGACAAGTCCGTCCCCGGCGGCATGCGCACGGTCCGGCAGCCCTTCGTCGCGGACGCGGCGAAGTCCTACACGCCCTGATCCGTGAACCCGGTCCGCCACGACGGGCGGACCGGGGCCCAGCCGAGGGCCCGGGCCCGGGCGTTCACCGCGCCCCGGGCCCACGGGGTCCGCCCCGTGGTCCGCTCCGGGGCGGGGACGCCCAGGGCCCCCGCCAGGACCGGCAGCCAGTCGTGACCGGCCGCGGGCTCGTCGTCCACGACGTTGTACGCCCCCGAGGGCCACGAGAGGGCCCGTACGGCCGCGTCCGCGGCATCGCCGACGTGCACGAACGAGCTCACCGAGGCGTCCGCCGCCGTGCTGCCCAGGAACCGGGCCCCCGGGTCCCCGGCCAGCGCGGCGGCCACCGCGCCGCCCGGCGCGTACCAGGTACCGGGCCCGTAGAGGATCCCGTAGCGCAGGACGACGGCCTCGGGGAGTTCGGACACCACGGACTCCAGCGCCCGCACCCCAGCGACGATCCGGGCCCGGGGCGGCTCCTCCGTCCCGTCGAGCGGTACGGACTCGTCGGCGGGCGCGTCCCCGGGGGCGTACGCCCAGCTGATCGACTGCGCGACGATCCGCCCGACGCCCGCCGCCAGGGCCGCGTCCACGAGGTTCCGGGTGCCCTCGACCCGCACCCGGTCGTTCGCGGCGCCGTCCGCGCCGCCCAGGTCCGTCAGCTGGTGCACCACGGCGTCCGGCGCGGCCTCGGCGACCGCGCGCCGCACCGCCCCGGCGTCGAGCACGTCCACCGGGCGTGGACCGCGCCGGGAGATCCCCACGACCTCGTGCCCCGCCGCCGCGAGGCGGGGGACGAGCTGACGACCCACGGCGCCCGTGGCGCCCGCGACCAGTACACGCATGCGCCCACCGTAGAAGATCTTCACCTCCCGGAAACATCCCGGTGTGAAGCTCGGGCCATGACTGCACGTACGACCGCGCACATCGGCATCGAGGAGAACCGCTCCCACCCCGGCCTGGCCGGCCTGCTCGGCGCCTACCACCTGGTCAACCAGGCCGAGAAGGGCGCGGCCGTGAAGACGGTCGCGGAGCTCCCGGCCGTGTACCGCGCCGAGGCCGAGGACCCCGCCACCGCCTTCGCCGCCGACACCGTCCTCCTGGCCACCCCCACAGGCGCCGACGCCCCGGCGGGCTGCGTCGTCCTCAAGGCGCCCCGGGACGGCCGCCCGCCCGAGATCAAGCGGCTCTGGGTCGCGCCCGGGGCACGCCGGAAGGGGCTCGCCCGCATGCTCATGGCCGAGGCCCTGCGCCGCGCCGCCGCCTCCGGCGCGCCCGCCGTGCGCCTCACGGTCTGGTCCTGGCGCGAGGAGCCGCTCGCCCTCTACCGCGGCCTCGGCTTCGGCGTCGTCGCCTCCTGGGACGACCGGCCGGACCTCCTCTGCCTGGAGAAGCCCCTCGACACGGTCGGACGCCCGGAGAAGCCCCTCGACACGGTCGAGCGGCTGTCTCCCGAGGCCGTACGGGCCCACGCCGCCGACGGTCTCGCCGCGCTCCTCGTGGACGCCGTCGACGGAGGGGCCTCCGTGGGCTTCCTGGCGCCCCTGGACGCGGCCCGGGCGGCCTCCTGGTGGTCGGACGTCGCCGAGGAGGCCGCGGCCGGCGTACGGGACGTCTGGGCCGCCCACGCCCCGGGCGGCGGCCTGACCGGCGTCGTGACCCTCGTCCGCACCGGCACCGCCAACGGCCGGCACCGCGGCGAGATCGCCCGGCTCCTCGTCCACAGCTCCGCCCGCGGCCAGGGCCTCGGCCACCGCCTGCTCGCCACGGCCGAGGCCCACGCCGCCGCCACCGGCCTCACCCTGCTCGTCCTGGACACCCAGACCGGCAGCCCGGCCGAGCGGCTCTACCGGGGAGCGGGCTGGACGGCCGCCGGCACGATCCCGGACTTCGCCGCCGACCCGGCCGGCACCCTCCGCCCCACCACGCTCTACTACAAGCGCCTCGGCTGACGGCACAGGCCCGGACCCGCCGGCACGCCCTCCGGGCACACGTAAGGGCCCCGGGAGGCTGATCGCCTCCCGGGGCCCTTCACGTACCACTCGTTCGTCGCGCTACCGCAGCTGCGCCGCGCGAGCCTCCCGACTCTCGCGCCGGTTGCCGCGGAAGGTGTTCACCCGGCGGGCCGTCGCGAAGAGGGGGATCACGGCGCCCATCACCACCTGGAGCGCGCACCCGGTCTGGAGCAGGAACGCCCCGCCCGGGGCGTCGAAGGCCCAGGCGGCCAGCATGCCCATGGCACCGACGATCCAGGCGAGCATCGCCACCGCGAGGACGCCCCGCGGCTTGGGGTACTCGACCCGGCTCACCATCAGCCACGCCACCCCGATGATCGCGAGGAGCGTCGGGACGAACGGCAGCTCCAGCAGCACGATCGAGACGACCGTCAGCGCGCCGAAGGGGCTCGGCATGCCCTGGAACATGCCGTCCTTCATCGTCACGCACGAGAATCTCGCGAGCCTCAGGACCACGGCGAGCAGCACCGCGACCGCGGCCACCGCCGAGACCTTCTGCTGCGCGCCGTCCGGCACCGCGACCATTCCGTACACGAGGACGAAGTAGGCCGGGGCCAGACCGAAGCTGATGAGGTCCGACAGGTTGTCGAGCTCGGCGCCCATCGGCGAGCTGCGGAGCTTGCGCGCCACGATGCCGTCGAAGAGGTCGAAGATCGCCGCGGCCAGCATCAGGATCACGGCGGTGGCGGCGCTGTTGCGCGCCATGCCGGTCTCCGTGCTGCCGGTGAGGTGCGGGATCAGGATGCCGGTCGTCGTGAAGTAGACCGCCATGAAGCCGCACGTGGCGTTACCGAGCGTGAGGGCGTCCGCTATGGACAGCCTCAACGACAGCGGCATCTCCTCGGCCTCGTCGGCCGCCTCCGCCTCGGCGTCGGCAACCCATTCGGCAGCCCGTGTGTCGGGATCAATCACGGTCAATGCGAGTCACCCCCGCGGTCGTGGCCTGGCCGACCTCGACGGCGACCTCGACACCCTCCGGGAGGTAGATGTCGACCCGCGAGCCGAAGCGGATCAGACCGATCCGGTCACCCTGCTCGACCTTCGTCCCCTGCGGGATGTACGGCACGATGCGTCGTGCGACGGCGCCCGCGATCTGGACCATCTCGATGTCGCCGAGCTCGGTGTCGAAGTGCCACACCACGCGCTCGTTGTTCTCGGACTCCTTGTTGAACGCCGGGACGAACCCGCCGGGGACGTGCTCCACGGACGTCACCGTGCCGGACAGCGGCGCACGGTTGACGTGGACGTTCAGCGGGCTCATGAAGATGGCGACCCGGGTGCGTCCGTCCTTCCACGGCATGATGCTCTGCACCACACCGTCGGCGGGGGAGATGACCCGGCCCTGAGCGATCTCGCGCTCGGGGTCGCGGAAGAACCAGAGCATGCCGGCCGCGAGAGCGGTGGTCGGCACGGCGATGGCCGCGGCGCGCCTCGACTTGCGGGAGCGCGCGAGGCTGAGCGCCGCGGTGGCCACGGTCGGCAGAAGCCACGGCGATGCTCCGCGTGCGATGCGTGCGCCCTTGAGGCTGTCGCGATGTGCAGAGGTTCGACTGTCGGGCATGGATGACCTTCGTAGCGGATGATGCCGCACTGGCAACGGGGGGACGGCGGCTTTCCGGCGATGCTATCGGTTGCGGGGCGCAACTGGGCAAGCCAGGAACCGAGTCGACGGCCGGAAGACGAACACGGGGTGTGATCTTCTTCGCGGCCGTACCGACTCAAAAGCGACAATCAGCCCTGGAATCGGTACTCCTCCAGGAGCCGACGACCAATGATCATTTTCTGGATCTCGGCGGTACCTTCACCGATGAGCAGCATCGGCGCCTCACGGTAGAGACGCTCGATCTCGTACTCCTTCGAGAACCCGTACCCGCCGTGAATGCGGAAGGCATCCTCGACGACCTCCTTGCAGTATTCGGAGGCGAGGTACTTCGCCATCCCTGCTTCGAGGTCGTTTCGTTCCCCGGAGTCCTTTTTGCGTGCTGCGTTCACCATCATGGCATGAGCGGCCTCGACCTTGGTAGCCATCTCGGCAAGCTTGAACTGAATCGCCTGGTGTTCGGCGATCGGCTTGCCGAAAGTGTGACGTTGCTGGGCATACGAGACACCCAGTTCGAAAGCACGCTGCGCGACACCGCAACCACGCGCCGCCACGTTCACACGGCCGACCTCCACGCCGTCCATCATTTGGTAAAACCCGCGGCCCGTCGTGCCGCCGAGGACCCGATTGGCCGGAATGCGCAGTCCGTCCATGATGAGTTCGGTCGTGTCGACGCCCTTGTAACCCATCTTGTCGATCTTCCCGGGGATGGTGAGGCCGGGGCGGACCTCTCCGAAGCCGGGCTCCTTCTCGACGAGGAAGGTCGTCATCGACTTGTGGGGGGCGGTGCCCTCCGGGTGTCCTTCGTCACTTCGGACGAGAACGGCGACCAGCGTTGACGTTCCGCCGTTCGTCAGCCACATCTTCTGACCGTTCAGGACGTACTCGTCGCCGTCCTTGACCGCCTTCGAGGTGATGGCCGACACGTCCGAGCCGAGGCCCGGCTCCGACATCGAGAACGCGCCGCGCGTCTCGCCGGCCGCCATCCGCGGAAGGAAGTACTCCTTCTGCTCCTGCGTGCCGTGCTGCTTCAGCATGTACGCGACGATGAAGTGCGTGTTGATGATGCCGGAGACCGACATCCAGCCGCGGGCGATCTCCTCCACGCACAGCGCGTAGGTGAGCAGCGACTCGCCCAGGCCCCCGTACTCCTCGGGGATCATCAGACCGAAGAGACCGAGCTCCTTGAGCCCGTCCACGATCTGCTGGGGGTACTCGTCGCGGTGCTCCAGCTCGGTGGCGACCGGGATGATCTCCTTGTCGACGAACTCCCGGACGGTCTTGAGGATCTCCTGCTGGACGTCCGTGAGCCCGGCGGTCTGGGCGAGTCGGGCCATGGCTACTTCTCCGTCTTCTTGGCGGGCTCGATCAGCTCGGGGCGGCCGGGCTGCTCGCCGCCGCGCTCCTTGATGTACGTCTCGGTGGGCACCATGACCTTGCGGCGGAAGACGCACACGAGGGTGCCGTCCTGCTTGTAGCCCTTGGTCTCGACGTAGACGATGCCGCGGTCGTTCTTCGACTTCGACGGGGTCTTGTCCAGGACCGTCGTCTCGCCGTAGATCGTGTCGCCGTGGAAGGTCGGCGCCACGTGCCGCAGCGACTCGATCTCCAGGTTGGCGATGGCCTTGCCGGAGACGTCCGGCACGGACATGCCGAGCAGCAGCGAGTAGATGTAGTTGCCGACGACGACGTTCTTCCCGAAGTCCGTCGTGTTCTCGGCGTAATTCACATCCATGTGCAGCGGATGGTGGTTCATCGTCAGCAGACAGAAGAGGTGGTCGTCGTACTCGGTGACCGTCTTTCCGGGCCAGTGCTTGTAGACGGCACCGACTTCGAACTCTTCGTAGGTACGGCCGAACTGCATGGTGCTACGCCTCCGGGATCTCGAACTTGCTGGTGCGCTGCATGCCGGCGGCGCGGCCCTTGCCGGAGATGACCAGGGCCATCTTGCGGGAGGCCTCGTCGATCATCTCGTCGCCGAGCATCGCGGAGCCCTTCTTCCCGCCGGCCTCGGACGTGTAGTAGTCGTACGCGTCGAGGATCAGCTCGGCGTGGTCGTAGTCCTCCTGCGAGGGCGAGAAGATCTCGTTCGCGGCGGCGACCTGGTCCGGGTGCAGCACCCACTTGCCGTCGAAACCGAGGGCGGCGGCGCGCTGCGCGACGGCCTTGTAGCCCTCCTGGTTGCGGATCTGGAGGTAGGGGCCGTCGATCGCCTGGAGGTTGTTGGCGCGGGCGGCCATCAGGATGCTCATCAGGATGTGGTGGTAGGCGTCGGCCGGGTAGCCCGGCGGCTGCTCGCCCACGACCAGCGACTTCATGTTGATGGAGGCCATGAAGTCGGCCGGGCCGAAGATGATCGTCTCGACGCGCTGGGAGGCCTGCGCGATCGCGTTGACGTTGGTGAGGCCCTGGGCGTTCTCGATCTGCGCCTCGATGCCGATCTTGCCGACCTCGAAGCCCATCGTCTTCTCGATCTGGGTGAGCAGCAGGTCCAGGGCGACGATCTGCTGGGCGTCCTGGACCTTCGGCAGCATGATGCAGTCGAGGTTCTGGCCGGCGCCCTCGACGACCGTGACGACGTCGCGGTACGTCCAGTGGGTCGTCCAGTCGTTGACCCGCACGACCCTGGTCTTGCCGGTCCAGTCGCCCTCGTTGAGGAACTTCACGATGGTGTGGCGTGCCTCGGGCTTGGCCAGCGGCGCGCAGGCGTCCTCCAGGTCGAGGAAGACCTGGTCGGCGGCGAGGCCCTGGGCCTTCTCCAGGAACCGCGGGTTGGAGCCGGGGACCGCGAGGCAGGAGCGGCGCGGACGCAGACGGTTCACGGGGCTGGTCATGCGGGGACCTCCGTACTTTCAAGGGGGCTGAGCTTGTTCGCTTGCCGGATCTCGTCGACGATACGGCCGATGATCTCCGTGATGCCGAAGTCCTTCGGTGTGAAGACGGCGGCGACACCCGCACGCCTCAGATCTGCGGCGTCGGCGTTCGGGATGATCCCGCCGACGATGACCGGCACATCGGTCGCGCCGGCCTCGCGGAGGCGGTCGAGGACGTCCGGGACCAGCTCGGCGTGCGAGCCGGAGAGGATCGACAGGCCCACGCAGTGCACGTCCTCCGCGAGGGCCGCGTTGACGATCTGCTCGGGGGTCAGCCGGATGCCCTGGTAGACGACCTCGAAACCGGCGTCACGGGCGCGTACGGCGATCTGCTCGGCGCCGTTGGAGTGCCCGTCCAGGCCCGGCTTGCCGACGAGCAGCCGCAGCCGCCCGGCGCCGAGGTCCTCGGCGGTCCGCGCCACCTTCTCCCGCACGAGGGCCAGCGGGGTGCCCGCCTCCGCCGTCACCGCGACCGGGGCCGAGGAGACGCCGGTCGGGGCCCGGAACTCGCCGAAGACCTCGCGCAGGGCCTCGGTCCACTCACCGGTGGTGACCCCGGCGCGGGCGCACTCGAGGGTGGCCTCCATGAGGTTGCCGGTGCCCTTGGCGGCCTCCTTGAGGCGTTCGAGGGCCTTGCAGGGGCGCGGGTGGTTGAACGGCGGCTGGTAGCGGTTGTCCCGCCACGTCTTCAGCGAGCCCACCACCCGCGCCTCGACGGCCGGGTCGACCGTCATGATCGCGGTGTCCAGATCGGCGGTGAGGGGGTTCTCCTCCGTCGACTGGAAGATGTTGACGCCGACGATCTTCTCGTCGCCGGCCTCGATCCGGGCGCGCCGCTCGGCGTGCGAGGAGACGAGCTGCGACTTGAGGTAGCCGGACTCGACGGCGGCCATCGCGCCGCCCATCTCCTGGATCCGCTCGATCTCGGCCAGGCACTGCTCGACGAGCGAGTCGACCTTGGCCTCGATCACGTGCGAGCCGGCGAAGATGTCCTCGTACTCCAGCAGGTCGGACTCGTGGGCGAGCACCTGCTGGATGCGGAGCGACCACTGCTGGTCCCAGGGCCGGGGCAGACCGAGCGCCTCGTTCCAGGCGGGGAGCTGCACGGCCCGGGCGCGGGCGTCCTTGGAGAGGGTGACGGCCAGCATCTCCAGGACGATCCGCTGGACGTTGTTCTCCGGCTGGGCCTCGGTCAGGCCGAGCGAGTTGACCTGTACGCCGTAGCGGAACCGGCGCTGCTTCTCGTTCTCGATCCCGTACCGCTCGTGGGTGATCTTGTCCCAGATGCGGCCGAAGGCGCGCATCTTGCACATCTCCTCGACGAAGCGGACGCCCGCGTTCACGAAGAACGAGATGCGGGCGACGACCTCGCCGAAGCGGTCCTCCGGGACCTGACCGGAGTCGCGGACCGAGTCGAGCACCGCGATCGCGGTGGACATCGCGTACGAGATCTCCTGGACCGGAGTGGCCCCCGCCTCCTGCAGGTGGTAGCTGCAGATGTTGATCGGGTTCCACTTCGGGATGTTGTTGACCGTGTACGCGATCATGTCCGTCGTGAGGCGGAGCGAGGGGCCGGGCGGGAAGACGTGCGTCCCGCGCGACAGGTACTCCTTCACGATGTCGTTCTGGGTGGTGCCCTGGAGCTTGGTGATGTCCGCACCCTGCTCCTCGGCGGCCACCTGGTAGAGCGCCAGGAGCCACATCGCCGTGGCGTTGATGGTCATCGAGGTGTTCATCTGCTCCAGGGGGATGTCCTGGAACAGCCGTCGCATGTCACCGAGGTGGGAGACGGGGACGCCGACCCGGCCGACCTCGCCGCGGGCGAGGATGTGGTCGGGGTCGTAGCCCGTCTGCGTCGGCAGGTCGAACGCGACCGAGAGGCCGGTCTGCCCCTTGGCGAGGTTGCGCCGGTACAGCTCGTTGGACGCCTCGGCGGTCGAGTGACCGGCGTAGGTCCGCATGAGCCACGGCCGGTCCTTCTGGCGCTCAGTCATCTATGGTCCCGGGGTCAGATGTTGCGGAAGCGGTTGATGGCGTCGATGTGCTTCTCACGCAGCTCGGGGTTGCTGACGCCCAGGCCCTCCTGCGGCGCGAGCGCGAGGACGCCGACCTTGCCCTGGTGCAGGTTGCGGTGGACGTCGTAGGCGGCCTGGCCGGTCTCCTCCAGGGAGTAGACCTTCGACAGGGTGGGGTGGATCTTGCCCTTGGCGATCAGGCGGTTCGCCTCCCAGGCCTCGCGGTAGTTCGCGAAGTGCGAGCCGATGATGCGCTTCAGCGACATCCACAGGTAGCGGTTGTCGTACTGGTGCATGTAGCCCGAGGTCGAGGCGCAGGTGGTGATGGTGCCGCCCTTGCGGGTGACGTACACCGAGGCGCCGAAGGTCTCGCGGCCCGGGTGCTCGAAGACGATGTCGATGTCCTCGCCGCCGGTCAGCTCGCGGATCTTGGAGCCGAAGCGCTTCCACTCCCGCGGGTCCTGGGTGTTCTCGTCCTTCCAGAACTTGTAACCCTCGGCGTTGCGGTCGATGACCGCCTCGGCGCCCATGGAGCGGCAGATGTCGGCCTTCTCCGGGGAGGAGACGACACAGATCGGGTTGGCGCCGCCGGCGAGGGCGAACTGCGTGGCGTACGAGCCGAGGCCGCCGCTCGCGCCCCAGATGAGGACGTTGTCGCCCTGCTTCATGCCGGCGCCGTTGTTGGAGACCAGCTGGCGGTAGGCGGTGGAGTTCACGAGGCCCGGGGAGGCCGCCTCCTCCCAGCTGAGGTGGCCGGGCTTCGGCATCAGCTGGTTCGACTTGACGAGGGCGATCTCGGCCAGGCCGCCGAAGTTGGTCTCGAAGCCCCAGATGCGCTGCTCGGGGTCGAGCATCGTGTCGTTGTGGCCGTCGGAGGACTCCAGCTCGACCGAGAGGCAGTGCGCGACGACCTCGTCGCCGGGCTTCCAGCTGTTGACGCCGGGGCCGGTGCGCAGCACGACGCCCGCGAGGTCGGAGCCGATGACGTGGTACGGCAGGTCGTGGCGCTTGCTGAGGTCGCTGAGGCGGCCGTAGCGCTCCAGGAAGCCGAAGGTCGACACCGGCTCGAAGATCGAGGTCCAGACCGAGTTGTAGTTGACCGAGGAGGCCATGACGGCGACCAGGGCCTCGCCCGGGCCGAGCTCGGGCAGGGGCACGTCGTCGAGGTGCAGCGACTTGCGCGGGTCCTTGTCGCGGCTGGCGAGCCCGGCGAACATCTCGGCCTCGTCCTTGTGGACGGTGATGCCCCGGTACGTCTCGGGGAGCGGGATGTTCGCGAAGTCGGCGGACGTGGCGTCCTGCGACTGGATCGCGGCCAGGATTTCCTTCACGGGTTGCCTCCGGCGGTGAGCGTCCTGAGGGAGGGACGCCTGGGGGTTACGGCGGGGAGTGCTGCTGCTGTGGAGGTGTGCCGTCGGTTCGGCTCGGGTGGTGCGGTGGCGCGGCGCTGGTGGCGCGAGGGTGCCTGTGACGCAGGCGTCCGGGCGCACGAGCCGTCGGCTTGTGGGGACAGCCGGCGAACGAGGTGTTCTCTGCTCGCCGGCCGCCCGGACAACATCAACGTATGACACGCCGTGCCACCGCACAAGGCACTGCGTGCCAACAATTTCACTCAGATGCAATCCGCCCGTCACGGATGAGCGATGATCGATCGAAATCCGCCCTGAACTGGGGCGATACGAAGAAGGCCGCCCCCGGGAACCGGGAGCGGCCTGCTCGGTGGAGCGGTGTTCGAGGCGTTCTCAGGGGCTCTGGAGCGCCTGCTGGATGGTGCGCATGACCTCGTCGAGGGGGGCGTCCGTGCGGGCCACGGCGACCACCACGTCACCGGTGGTGGAGGCCCTGGCGACCGGCGCCTGCTCGGGCTGCGGGGACGGGGCCGGCCGGCCCGCGCCTATCCCGCTGCCGAAGGTGTCCCGGACGATCGCGAAGGCGTGGTCCAGCTGGGCCTCCACGTCGCCCTGGCCGCCCGCCCGCAGCCAGCGGCGCAGCACGTGGTTGTGCGCGGTGACGACCGCCGAGGCGGCCACCTCCGCGAGCAGCGGGTCGTCGTTGCCGTCGTGGTGGTCGCGCTCGTCGAAATGGCCCAGGAGATAGCGGGTGAACAGCCGCTCGTAGCGGGCCACCGAGGCGATCTCGCGCTCCCGCAGGGTCGGCACCTCGCGGGTCAGCCGGTACCGCTCCACGGAGACCGCGGGGGAGCCCGCGTACATCTTCATGACTTCCTTGATGCCCCGGCACACGGTGTCGAGCGGGTGCTCGTGCGGCGGAGCGGCGTTCAGCACCGCCTCCGCCCGCACCAGCGTGTCGTCGTGGTCCGGGAAGATCGCCTCTTCCTTGGAGCGGAAGTGGCGGAAGAAGGTCCGCCGGGCGACCCCGGCCGTGGCCGCGATCTCGTCGACGGTCGTCGCCTCGTACCCCTTGGTGGCGAAGAGCTCCATCGCCGCCGTGGCCAGCTCCCGGCGCATCTTGAGCCGCTGGGCGGCGGCACGGGTGCCCGCCGCGCTCTCCGGAGCGTCGGACGGGGACGTGGCACGGGGTGTCTTCGTGGCCTTGGGCATGGTCCGAACGTACTGCATCGGAGTGGGAGTGTGCCCAGGTGGGGGCGGGGAGCCCCCCGGGGCACCGGAGGCGCCCGGGGAGCTCAGCAGGCCGCCCCAGCCCGCTGTGGGCGGCTCAGCGGCGGGCATATTCGCGGAAGCCGCGTCCCGTCTTGCGGCCGAGGCAGCCGGCCGCCACCAGGTGCTCCAGGAGCGGGGCGGGGGCGAGGCCCGGGTCGCGGAACTCGCGGTGCAGCACCTGCTCGATCGCGAGCGAGACGTCCAGACCGACCACGTCGAGCAGCTCGAACGGGCCCATCGGGTACCCGCCGCCCAGCTTCATGGCGGCGTCGATGTCGTCGAGGGTCGCGTAGTGCTCCTGGACCATCTTGATCGCGTTGTTCAGGTACGGGAAGAGCAGCGCGTTCACGATGAAGCCGGCGCGGTCGCCGCAGTCCACCGGGTGCTTGCGGATCTTCGCGGTGACCTCGCGGACGGTCGCGTGGACGTCGTCGGCCGTCAGGACCGTACGCACGATCTCGACCAGCTTCATCGCGGGCGCCGGGTTGAAGAAGTGCATCCCGATGACGTCCTGCGGGCGCGAGGTGGCCCGGGCACAGGCCACGACCGGCAGCGAGGAGGTCGTGGTGGCGAGCACCGCGCCCGGCTTGCAGATCTTGTCGAGCCGCGCGAACAGCTCCTGCTTGACCTCCAGGTCCTCGGCGACGGCCTCCAGGGCCAGATCGACGTCGGCGAAGGCGTCGAGCGTGCCGGCCGGGGTGATCAGGGCCAGCGTCGCGTCGCGGGCCTCGCCCGTCATCCGGCCCTTGTCGACCGAGCGGCCCAGCGACTTCGCGATCCGGGCCTTGGCCGTGTCCGCCTTCTCCTGCGAGCGGGCCGCGAGGACGACCTCGTACCCGGCCTTCGCGAAGACCTCGGCGATGCCGGAGGCCATGGTGCCGGAGCCGGCGACGCCGACCGAGCGGACCTCGCGGGCGGTACCGGCGCCGGCCGAGGTCAGCGGCGTGAGCGCGTCCCGCACGACCTCGCCGGAGCCCGGCGCCTCGTACGTGTAGAAGCCGCGGCCCGCCTTGCGGCCGGTCAGGCCCGCCTCGCTGAGCTGCTTGAGGATCGGGGCGGGGGCGTGCAGCCGGTCGTGCGAGGAGGCGTACATGGCCTCCAGGACCGTACGGGCCGTGTCGACGCCGATCAGGTCGAGCAGCGCCAGCGGGCCCATCGGCAGACCGCAGCCGAGCTTCATGGCCGCGTCGATGTCCTCGCGGGAGGCGTACTTGGCCTCGTACATGGCGGCGGCCTGGTTCAGGTAGCCGAAGAGCAGCCCGTCCGCGATGAAACCGGCCCGGTCGCCGACCGCCACCGGCTCCTTGCCGAGGTCCTGCGCGAGCCGGGTGACGGCGTCGACGGCCCGCGGGTCGGTCAGCACGGAGGAGACGACCTCGACCAGCTTCATCGCCTGCACGGGCGTGAAGAAGTGCAGGCCGAGCACCCGCTCGGGGTGGGCGGAGTCGGCGGCGAGCCGGGTGACGGAGAGCGCGTTGGTGCCGGTGGCCAGGATCGCGTCCGGGCGGACGATCCCGTCGAGCGCGCGGAAGACCTCCTGCTTCGCCTCGTACGACTCGGGGACGACCTCGATCACGAGGTCGGCCTCGGCGGCCGCCTGGAGGTCGGAGAAGGTGCGGAAGCGGGCCAGGACGTCCTGCCGCTCGTCCTCGGTGATCCGCTCGCGGTCCACGGCGCGGGCGGTGGAGGCCTCCAGGGCGGCGACGGCCCGGGCGGCGGCGGTGTCGTCGATGTCGATGCCGATGACCTCACGGCCGGCCCGGGCGAGGACGTCGGCGATGCCGCTGCCCATGGTGCCGAGACCGACGACGGCGATGGTGGAGAGAGGGGTGTCCATCAGGGGACTCCAGGGAGGAAGAGTGACGACTGAGGGCAGTGCGCGCGCGAGCGAAAGGGCGCGGAGGAAAAGAACGAGGGCGCCGCCCCGTTGGGAGGGGCCGATGCCCGGAAGAGGGCAATGCCCTACGGAGCGGGCGATGCCCTGGGAAAAGGGCGACGGACTCTGTCCCGGAGCCACGTCGAAAACTGCCGAACCGACGAAACGCTCACAACAGCTGCGTCACCAGGCTGTTGTGAGGAGCGCGGGTGGTGACCCGCTCACCTGAGACTAACCGGCCGGTAACGAGCGCGCCAGTCCCGGCAAGTTGGGAAAGTGTGATCTGGATCGCGGATAGGCTCGGATTCATGGAAAGCGCAGAGGATCCGGAATTCTGCTCGATGATCGATCGATTGCGCGACGAGATCGAGAATGACTCCGGAGAAGTCCCGGCGGCATTCGGAGAACTCGCCGGAACGACGGACCCGGAGGAACTCCACCAGGTCCTCACCGCACCCGGACAGCCGCTCTGGGCCCACGAGATCGCCGCCTTCAGGCTCGGACTCGCGGGCGACCCACGGGCCTTCGAGGCGCTCGTCCTCCTCCTCAACCACCGCGACCCCGAGCGCTGCGTCTCCGCCGCCCACGCCCTGGTCCGGCTCGGCGACCCGCGCACCGCCCGCGCCGCCGCTGCCCTCGCCACCAACGAACTCCGCGTCGCCTACGCCCTCCTGCCCGTCCGGCTCCTCGCTCAGCTCCGCGCCCCCGAATCCGTACCGGCCCTGATCACCGTCCTCCGGCGGCGGCTGCCGGCCGACGACCCCCACTGGAGGGTCGGACTCGCCTGCGTCGAGGGCCTCGGCAGTCTCGGGGACCCGCGGGCCCGCACGGCATTGGAGTCCGCGCTGCCGCACCCCCGGCTCGGCCGCGCGGCCGAGGAGTCACTCGCCCGGCTCGGCGGCGGCGACTGACGGCGCCGGGAGCAGCGTCACGACCGCCGTGACGACGGCCGGCAGCGCCGCGAGCGCGAAACAGAGGGCCAGGGGCAGCCGGCCGACGAGAAGCCCCGCTCCGGCCGTGGCCGCGGTGGTGCCCGCGTTGAACGCGGTGTTGACCCAGGCCCCGGCCCGGGTGCGACGGCCGGGGCCCGCCGACTCGTCGGCGAGCAGATAGGCGCTCGTGAGCGCGGGCGCCAGGAACAGACCGCCGAGCGCGACGCAGCCGACCAGGACGTAAGGATGAGGGGACAGCCCCGCCGCCGCCAGGACCGCGCCGAGCCCGAGCGTGAGCAGCGACAGCCGTACGGAGGTGGGCATCCGTACGTCCACGGCGCCGAGCACCAGACCGCCGACCGCGCTGCCCGCCGACAGGGCCGACATCGCCCACGGCACGACCCCGGGCCGGTGGTGCTCGTCGGCGAAGGCGATCACCAGCAGGTCGAAGGCGCCCAGGCAGACGCCCATCGAGGCGGCGACGGCGACCGCCCGCACGACACCGGCACGCGCCGGGAGCGCCGTCCCGGTCCCCGCCCGGGAGGCTTCGCCCGCGTCCGCCCTCTTCCTCCCGGCCCCGCCCCGCACCGCCGGGGACGAGACGAGGGCGAGCGTCCCGGTCAGGACGAGTCCGGCGCTCACCGCGAGCCCGGCCGCCGCCGGCGCGTACCCCGTGAGCAGCCCCACCAGCAAGGGACCGGAGACGAAGAGGAGTTCCTCCGCCACCGTGTCCAGGCTGTAGGCGCGCCGCAGCAGATCCCGGTCCGGGATCATCGCGCTCAACTGGGCCCGCATCACCGGGCCCAGCGGCGGGGTCACCGCGCCCGCCGCCCCGGCGAGCGTCATGAGCGTGAGAAACGAGGGCGCGGTCCCGGCGGCCGCCATCGCGAGCGCGATGAACAGCAGCGCGTATCCGAGCGCCAGCGGGGGCAGGGCCCGGCGCGGTCCGAAGCGGTCCACGAGGGCCGCCCGCGCGGGCGAGAGCAGGACGGTGGTCAGCCCCCACGCGGCCATGACCGTGCCGGCCGCAGCGTACGAGCCGGTGCTCGCCCTGACCGAGAGGAGCAGGGAGAGCGGGGCCGTCCCGTTGGAGAGCCGCCCGAGCAGCGCCGCCCCGAAGGTGCGGCGGACATGCGGGATCCTCAGGACCGCCGCGTAGGTGGGCGTGGGGGACAGAGCAGGGGAGGTCGCGGACACGGCGGAATACCTCGGGTGTTCCTCGGAAGGGCGCCGGGCGGTGGGGCCCGCGGCGCCGGAGCGTGCTGGGTCGGCTGAGGACCGCGCCGCGTGGGCACGGTGCGTCGGATCGCCGACTCCTAGGCACGGAAGAGGAACATGTGCGTCAACGTATCAAACGAAGATCCGCCCCGCCGTCGTCGGGCACGGCCGTGACCTGCTCGGGGACGAGGGCGAAGGCCTCGATCTCCACGAGGAGTTCCGGCCGGACCAGGGCCGAGACCTGCACGGCCGAGCTCGCCGGCAGCGGCGCCCCGGCGAAGTACGCGTCCCTGGCGTCCCGCACCGCCGGGAGGTGCGCCACGTCCGTGACGAAGTAGGTCAGCTTCACCACGTCCCCGAAGCCCGCGCCCGCGGCGGTGAGGCAGCGCTCCAGATTGGCGAAGACCTGGCGGGCCTGGGCCGCCGCGTCGCCCTCCCCGACCACGGCGCCGGAGGCGTCCAGCGCGCACTGGCCCGATATCGCGACGAACCGGCCCGTGCCCCAGACGACATGGCTGTACTGCGGGCTGGGCGCGAGGCCGTCGGGTGCGGGAACGTGGGTGAGGTGCTGACTGGTCATGTCCCACATCCTCGCGCACGCCACTGACAGCGCCCGTGTCCCCAAGGCTTTCACCGAGAAATCCCTGACGTCATGGCAGATAGTGGCCATGGATTGTTTGTCCAGTTATTGGCGATTTATGTGCCTGGAGGGTGTCATGGGGTACGCATTCCTCGGCAGCGCGGGAGCCCCGGGTTGAGCGCGGGCGCGGGGGGTGGGGCCCCGGCCGTCGCGCGCGCCTCCGCCGGTGTTCTCGCGGCCACGTGCGTCTCGGCCTTCGTCGTGAACGCGAACACGTCCGCCGTCAGCATCCTGCTGCCGGCCATCAGCGAGGACACCGGCACCTCCCTGGCCACGCTCCAGTGGGCGGTGACCGGCTACTCGCTCGTCGGCGCGGCGGTCATCGTCACCTCCGGGGCCCTGGGGGACATCTTCGGCCGCCGCCGGATCTTCATCGGCGGCCTGCTGCTCTTCGTGGCGTCGTGCGTGCTGATCGCGCTCGCGGAGAGCGGCGGACTGGTCATCGCCGGGCGCGCGGTCCAGGGCGCGGCCGGCTCGACGATCCTGGCCTGCGGGCTCAGCCTGCTCTCCGCGGGCTCCTCGGGGGACGCGCAGATGAAGGCGGTGTCGCTGTGGGGCGCTGCGTCGGCGGCGGGCGCCGCCGCCGGGCCCCTGGTGGGCGGTGCGCTCGTCGACGTCACCGGCTGGCAGGGGCTCTTCTGGATCGACGCCGCCATCGCCGCGGCCTGCGTGCCGCTGACCCTGCGCACGGTGCAGGAGTCCTCGGACCCCTCGCGGCCCCGCTCCGTCGACGTCGCCGGGACCCTGCTGATCGCCGCCGTCCTCGTACCGTTCGTCTTCGCCGTGACCGAGGGTGCGGACTGGGGCTGGCTCAGCGCGCCGACCCTCGTCTGCTTCGTGGTCTCGGCCGCCTCCGTGGTCGCGTTCGTCGCGGTTGAGAAGCGGGTGCGCGCGCCGCTGATCGACCTGGCGCTGCTCGGCAACAGGTTCCTCGTCGGGTCGAGCGTCGCGATCCTGGTGGTGGCCGGCTGCATCAACGCGGTCATGTACGTGTGCAGCCTCTACTTCCAGAACCCCGACGGGCTGGGCATGACACCGCTCGAAGCGGGGATGGCGACCCTGCCGGCCGCGGCCGGGATCGTGGTCACCGCGCCCCTGATCACACGGTTCGTCGACCGCCTCGGCGCCCGCAGGGTCATCGCGGCGGGGTTCGGGATCGCGACCGTCGCGTTCGCGCTGTTCGCCTTCGTCGAGTCCTCCTGGGGCTACGCGGCGTTCGTCGTGCCTCTGGTCGTGCTCGCCTTCGGGCTCGGACTGGCCAACGGGCCCTCCTCCTCCGTCGCCACCGCCTGCGTCACCACCGACCAGGTCGGGGCGGCGTCCGGCATCTCCAACATGGGCCGCTACGTCGGATCGGCCGTGCTCACCGCCGTCACCGCCGCCCTCTTCAGCGCGGTGTACACCCGGCAGCACGCGGACAGCGTCGCCGTGGCGGACGCCCTCGCGGCCGGGTTCTCCCGCTCGGCCGTCGGCCTGGCCCTCTTCTGCGCGTTCGGGGTCGTCCTGACCCTCCTGGTCGGCCGCATCCGCCCCACCGGCCCGCCCACCGCCGCCCACTACGCCGCGGCGGCGGCCGCCGGCTCCCACACCGTCCCCACCCGGCCCGTCCCGGCGGGAACGGAACGGGCGGACGGCACCTCCGCCTGAGGACGTCACCGCCGGTGCCCGCGTCCCCAGGGGGCGCGGGCACCGGCGGTGGGTCGGGCGGGGGGAGTCGTCAGCGGACGTGGCCCAGGAGGCCGTGCAGGGTGGCGGCCGCCGCCCCCGGGTGCAGGGCGCCGACCCGTCGGACCGAGGCGGCGTCCTTCCCGGCTCCCTTCTCCGTGTCCTTCCCGGCGTCCGTCCCGACGTCCTTCCCGGTCTCCTTCTTCCCGGCCGGGGCCAGGGGCTCGGGCTCCGGCTCCGGGAGCGCCTCGCAGACCGCGTCGACCTCGCCGCCGTCCTCGGCCCGCGGCACCGTGCCGGTGGCGAGGTAGGCGGCCAGGTGGTCGTCGAGGCAGTCGTTCCCGCCGAGGGTCACCCCGTGGTTCCCGCCGCCCTCCTCGACGACCAGGCTGGAGCCGCGCACCAGCCGGTGCAGCGCCATGGCGCCCTCGTACGGGGTCGCCGCGTCCTCCGTCGCCTGGAGGATGAGCACCGGCGGCAGCTGGTCGTTGGTGACGTCCGGCGGGGTCAGGGACGGCACCGGCCAGAAGGCGCAGGGGGCGTTGTACCAGGCGTTGTTCCAGGTCGAGAACGGCGCCTTCGCGTGGACGTCCCAGTTGTCCTTGCGCCAGACGTTCCAGTCGCGGGGCCAGGCCGCGTCCCGGCACTGCACGCTCGTGTAGACCGAGTAGCCGTTGTCGGCGGCGGCGTCGGCCTCCCCGTACCTCTCGTACGCCTCCGTCAGGGGTGCCGCGTCGCCGTCGTTGACGTAGGACGAGAACGCGCTCGCGAGGCGGGGCCAGTAGCCGTTGTAGTAACCGCCGGGCAGGAAGGTGTCCTCCAGCTCGCCCGGTCCGACCTTCCCGCCGGCCGGGGCCTCGCGCAGCGCGTCCCGCATCCGGTACCAGGCGGCCTCGACCACCGCCGGGTCGGTGCCCAGCTTGTAGACCGCGTCCTGCCGGGCCACCCAGGCCATGAAGTCCTTGTGCCGGGTGTCGAAGGCGTAGTCCTGCGCGATGTTGTCCTCGTACCAGACCCCGTGCGGATTGACGACGGAGTCGAGCGCCATGCGCCGCACCCGGTCCGGGTGGAGCCGGGCGTAGACCGCGCCCAGGTAGGTGCCGTAGGAGTAGCCGAGGTAGTTGATCTTCGGGGCGCCCAGCGCGTCCCGGATCGCGTCGATGTCCTTGGCGGTGCTCACGGTGTCGATGTACGGGAGGACGTCGGCGTACTTCTCGCCGCAGGCCTCGGCGAAGGACCGGGCCCGGTCGACCGCCGCCTTCTCGGCGTCGGCGCCGATCGGCACCGAGTCGGGGCGGACCGGAGCGAAATGGCCCGGGCGGCAGTCGAGCGCGGGCTCGCTCCTGCCGACCCCGCGCGGGTCGAAGCCGATCACGTCGTACTCGGCGGCCACCTTCGGGGGCAGCGAGGCCGCCACGTACCCGGCCATCGTGCGTCCGCTGCCGCCCGGCCCGCCCGGGTTCACGAGCAGCGGCCCCTGGAAGGTCTTCGCGGTGTGCGGGACCCGGGTCAGGGCGAGCGTGATGCTCCGGCCGGCCGGGTCGTCGTGATCGAGCGGCACCTTCAGGGTGGCGCACTGGAGCTTCGGGTACGCCTGGGTGGCACAGCCGGTCCAGGCGAGCCTGGGTAGCGGTCGGGGGGTCGGGTCGGCGGCGTCGGCGGGGGCGGCGGGCAGGACGGTGACCGTCCCGGCGACCAGCGCTCCAGCGGCGATCAGCATTCCTGCGCGTGGGGTCATAGGGCGTCCGTGCCCCGCGCGGGCCGCGGGAGGACCTCTTTCGTCGAGAGTTGACCCGAAAAGAGGAGGACCCGACGGCGTGTCAGGTGAACCGGTCCGATGATCAGAGCAGTGTGAGCTGCTCGGGCGCGGCCGCGAGCGCGGGCTCCTCCGGAACCGCGATCCGGCGTGGTGCACCGCCCCGGTGGGCGGGGCCTATGCCGAACTCGGCGGCCAGTTCGTGGACCTGACGGGTGATCCGGCGCTGGTACCAGGTCGGTGCGTAGGCCCCGTCCGCGTACATCCGCTCGTACCGCCGCACCAGCTGCGGGTGGTGCTGCCGCAGCCATGTCATGAACCACTCGCGGGCGCCCGGCCGCAGGTGCAGGACGAGCGGGGTGACCGAACTCGCCCCGGCCTCGGCGATCGCGCGGACCGTGGCGCGCAGCTGCTCGGGCCGGTCGCCGAGGAAGGGGACGACGGGGGCCATGAGCACGCCGCAGTCGATTCCGTGCTCGCCGAGGGTGCGGACCACGTCGAGGCGGCGCTCGGGGGAGGGGGTGCCGGGCTCGACCGTCCGCCACAGCTCCCGGTCGGTGAAGCCGACCGAGACGGAGATGCCGACCTCGGTGACCCGGGCGGCCTGGGTGAGCAGCTCCAGGTCGCGCAGGATCAGGGTGCCCTTGGTGAGGATCGAGAAGGGGTTGGCGCGGTCGCGCAGGGCGGTGAGGATGCCCGGCATCAGGCGGTAGCGGCCCTCGGCCCGCTGGTAGCAGTCGACGTTGGTGCCCATGGCGACGTGGGCGCCCTGCCAGCGGGCGGAGCCGAGCTGGCGGGCCAGCACCTCCGGGGCGTTCACCTTGACGACGATCTGGGAGTCGAAGCCGATCCCGGTGTCGAGGTCCAGATAGCTGTGGGTCTTGCGGGCGAAGCAGTACACACATGCGTGACTGCAACCCCTGTACGGGTTGACCGTCCACTCGAACGGCATGCGGGAGGCGCCGGGCACCCGGTTGAGGACCGAGCGGGCCCGCACCTCGTGGAAGGTGATGCCCCGGAACTCCGGGGTGTCGAACGTCCGCGTGGTCACCGCGTCCGTACCGAACAGAGCGATGTCGGCGGGCGCGCTCGGCCCGTCGCCCAGATTGTCCCAGCGCACGGGCGCCTCCTCGGTTGCTCTGCCTCGCTTCTGACCCCACCCTGCGCCCAGAATAGAACACCTGTTCCCTTGATCACCGCAACCCGGATTTCGTGCCCCGGAGCCCTCGTGGTTCGCTTGGCCCACACCCCCGAGGAACCACAAGCTGGAGGAAGTCAATGGCGCAGGTCGAGGCCACGACGGAACGGATCATCGCCGCGGACGCGGAGACGGTGTTCGACGCGCTGGCGGACTACAGCGGCACGCGCGCGAAGGTGCTCCCCGAGCACTTCAGCGAGTACGAGGTGCGCGAGGGCGGTGACGGCGAGGGCACCCTCGTCCACTGGAAGCTCCAGGCCACCAGCAAGCGCGTCCGCGACTGCCTCCTGGAGGTCACCGAGCCCACCGACGGACAGCTCGTCGAGAAGGACCGCAACTCGTCCATGGTCACCACCTGGACCGTCACCCCCGCCGGCGAGGGCAAGTCGCGCGCCGTCGTCACCTCCGTCTGGAACGGCGCCGGCGGCGTCGGAGGCTTCTTCGAGCGGACCTTCGCGCCCAAGGGTCTGGCCCGCATCTACGACGCCCTGCTCGCCAAGCTGGCGGACGAGGTCGAGAAGTAACGCTCCCGGCGTTCACCGATTCGAGTGGTTCGCCCGCGCCCCCGCACCGGAGCCCCCGCGCGCCGAGGGGGCGCGGGCCTCCTCGAAAACGCGCTGATGAGCGACCCAAGTGCGCCGTACCGCAGGGTCGTTCGCCGCCCGGGACGCCACTGACCTCCCGTACCGCCCGACTTGCTCCCCCTTCGCACCCAATGCGAAGAATGGCGCGGCGTAGACGCCGTGTCGAGGGGAGCAGGTACGTGGGTGCGATCACCGTCGTGAAGGCCGGCGAGGGCGCGGAGGGCGCGGAACCGTCCACCGCGGACGAAGCCCTCACCGCGGACGCCCCGCTCACCGACGACGAACCGCTCGGCGCGGACGGCCCGCCCGGCGGCCTCGCGCCGCCGCCCGGACCCGGACCCGTCCCCCTCGACCCCCGTCGCGTCCGGCTCGTCTTCTGCGGCCTCATGCTCGCGCTGCTCCTCGCCGCGCTGGAGCAGATGATCGTGGCCACCGCCCTGCCGAAGATCGTCGGCGAACTCCAGGGCCTGGACCGGATGTCCTGGGCCATCACCGCCTACCTGCTGACCTCCACCATCGGCCTGCCGATCTACGGAAAGCTCGGCGACCTCCTCGGCCGCAAGGGCGTCTTCCTCTTCGCCATCGTCGTCTTCGTCATCGGCTCCGGCCTGGCCGGCTGGTCCCGCAGCATGGACGAGCTCATCGCCTTCCGCGCGATCCAGGGCGCCGGCGCCGGCGGCCTGATGATCGGCGTCCAGGCGATCATCGCGGACATCGTCCCCGCCCGGGAACGCGGCCGCTACATGGGCCTGATCGGCGCCGCCTTCGGCCTCGCCTCCGTCGCCGGACCCCTCCTCGGCGGCTTCTTCACCGACCACGTCTCCTGGCGCTGGTGCTTCTACTTCAACGTGCCCTTCGGGCTCGTCACCCTCGCCGTCGTCGCCGTCGTCCTCAGACTTCCCCGACCCACCGCACGCGCGCGCTTCGACGTCCTCGGCGCCCTGCTCCTCACCGCCGCCTCCACCTGCCTCGTCCTGCTCACCAGTTGGGGCGGCACCGAGTACGCCTGGGACTCCCGGGTCGTCCTCGGACTTGCCTGCGGCGCCGCCGGAACGACCCTGCTCTTCCTGGTCGTCGAGCACGTCGCGCCCGAACCCCTCATCCCGCTCAGGCTCTTCCGCGACTCCGTCTTCACCGTCACCTCCCTCGTCGGAGCCGTCGTCGGCATCGCCCTCTTCGGCGCCGCCAGCTACCTCCCCAGTTTCCTGCAGATGGTCGAGGGCGCCACCGCCACCGAGTCCGGCCTCCTGATGCTGCCGCTCATGGGCGGCATCGTCATCGCCTCGGTCGTCTCCGGCCGGCTCATCACCCGCACCGGCCACTACAAGATCTACCCCGTGCTCGGCGGGGCCGTCTCCGTCCTCGGCATGTGGCTGCTCTCCCGGATGGACACCGACACCCCGCGCCTCCAGCACAGCCTCTGGCAGGCCGTCCTCGGCACCGGCATCGGCCTGGTCATGCCCGTCCTCGTGCTCGCCGTGCAGAACTCCGTACGCCCCGCCGACCTCGGCACCGCCACCAGCGCGCACAACTACTTCCGCCAGATCGGCGGCAGCGTCGGCGCGGCGGTCTTCGGCACCGTCTTCGCCGCCCGGCTCGACGACGCCCTCGGCGACCGGCTGGCCGGGATCCTCGCGCAGGGAGCCCCGGTGTCCCTGCCGCCCGCCGAGTCGATCACCCCGCAGGTGGTGCACACCCTGCCGCCTGCCCTGCGCGACGCCTACATCGAGGCGTACGCGGAAGCGATGCCGCGCATCTTCCTCTACCTCGTGCCGGTCCTCGTGCTCGGCCTCGTCCTCGCCTTCTTCCTCAAGGAGAAACCGCTGGTGTCCCACCACACCCCCGCCACCGAGGCCGTCGAGACCACCGGCCTCGGCGGCACCCGGGCGGTCCCGCACGCCCGGCACGCCGCCCCCGCACCCTCCCAGGAGGGCCCGGCCCGCTCCGGCGTCCCCGTCTGCGGCACCGTGCAGCACCACGACGGCAGCAGGGTCCCCCGGGCCGCCCTCACCCTCATCGACGTCCAGGGCCGGCAGGTCGGGCGCGGGGCGAGCGGCGAGGACGGCCGGTACGCGCTGAGCGTGCCCGACCGGGGCGCGTACGTCCTCATCGCGGCGGCCGGCGGACACCAGCCGCAGGCGGTCTCCGTCACCGTCGGCGACCGGCCCGTGGAGCTCGACGTCGTCCTCGGCGGCGCCGGGCGGCTCGCCGGCAGCGTCGTCACCGCCGACGGGACGCCCGTCCGGGACGCCGCCGTCACCCTCACCGACGTCCGCGGCGAGGTCGTCGCCTCCACCCGCAGCGGACGCGAGGGCGGGTACGTCATCACCGAACTGGTCGCCGGCGAGTACACGCTCGCCGCCAGCGCCCCCGCCTTCCGGCCCGCCGCGCTCCCGGTCAGCGTCCAGTCCGCCCGCGAGACCCGCCAGGACATCGAACTGGCCGGCGGCGCGGTGCTGCGCGGCACCGTGCGGGCCGGCGGCGGACGCCCCGTCGAGGACGCCCGGGTCACCCTCCTCGACGCCGCCGGGAACGTCATGGACACCCTCACCACCGGTGCCGACGGCACCTTCCGCTTCGTGGACCTGTCCTCCGGCGAGTACACCGTCATCGCGGCCGGCTACCCGCCCGTCGCGACCGTCCTCCAGATGGCCGGCGGCGGCCGTACCGAGCGCGACCTCCAGCTCGGCCACCGGGACTGACGGCCCGTCCCCGCCGAACGGGCGAGCCCCGGCCGCCTGCTGCGAGGCAGGCGGCCGGGGCTCGGGAGCGGGTGGACGGGCCGGGGCGGATCAGCCCACGGCGGTGTCAGCCCAGGGCACGGATGGCCCGCCAGTCGACACCCAGGACCGTCCTGACCGGACCGTTCGTGTTGGTGGTGGACGGGTAGTACAGCTTCACGTTGCCGGTGTCACCGAAGCGGGCCCAGAGGTCCGGCACGCCGTCCTTGTTGACGTCGGGGATGCCGATCACGGTCGAGACGTTGGTCTCGGTCCAGGTCGTACCGAACAGCACGTCGCCGTTGACCGAGTTGGCCGCCACCCTGACCGACTCCAGGTCGAGGCTGCCGACGCCGCCGGTGCCGGGCTTGCCGTGGCGGGCGTACATGTTGCCGTTGTCCAGGTTGCGCCACAGCAGGTCGGGCGTGCCGTCCTTGTTCATGTCGGCGATGTTGACGATGTCACGGCGGGCCCAGGCGGTGCCCTCCATCAGCGTCGCGGTCTGGAAGGTGGCGCCGGTGTAGCCGGACAGCACCCAGAACTGCGTCCCGGCCCGCAGGGTCAGGTCGGGCAGCTTGTCGCCGGTGACGTCCCCGATCGCCTTCAGCTGCGTCCAGGTGGACGGCGCCGGGGCGTTGGCCGGCAGGCGGACCGGGATCCGCTCGTCCACGTTGAAGCTGCCGTAGCCGTCGCCCGGGTAGAGCCAGAACCTCTTGTCCGGGGTGACCGCGAACATGTCGGTCGAACCGTCGCCCGGGTACGTGTCGTTGTAGTGCGCGATCAGCGACGCCGTGCCGGCCGAATCGATCCAGTGGTTCGGCGGGTCGACCGCCTTGTCCTTGGTCACGTACGAGGCGGCGAGGCAGCTGAACAGCTCACCGCCGGTGTCGACGACCGCCGGATCGACGGGCGCGCCCACGCAGTTCTTCAGCTTGCCGTCCGGGTAGAGCACCAGCAGGTCGGCGATGTCGTCGCCACCGGTGTCCATCGGACCGTCGGCCCGGTCCCGCGGCGGAAGGTAGAAGGAGTAGTCGCCCTTCAGGCTCTGGTTGCCGTTGACGTCGTAGGCGTAGACGTACAGGGCGGTCGGGCCGGCGTGCCGGGGCCGGACGCCGGTGAGGGTGATCTTGCCGTTCGTCGGCGCCGGCGTCTCGACGAGGGCCTCGCCCTCGAAGGCGTACTTGAACTTGGTCGCGCCGGTGGCGCTGAAGGTGAAGTCACCGGGGGTGCCGTACTTGACCTTGGCCCAGGTCTTGCCGTCGGGCGTGGCCTCGGTGAACACGGTGCTGGTGATGTCCGGCTGGGGCGGCGCGGTCGGGTCCACGGTGAGGCGGCACGGCTCGTCGCCGACCGGGAAGAACGAGGAGACCGCGACCGCGTCCTCGGCACGGACGTCCCAGGAGAACAGGGTGTTGGTCTGGAGGCCCGTCAGCAGCGGGTTGTCGGCCTGGATGACCATCTGGCCGTAGCCGGTGGAGTCCGCGGTGGCGACGTACTCGGTCTTGGTGGTCGCACCGGACTTCCAGAAGCGGAACCGCAGCTTGGGAATGGTGCCGTCCGCGTCGTAGCCCTTGGCCTTCAGGGTGATGGTGGTCCGGCCGATGGTGGCGCTGGCGGTCGGTCCGGGCACACACGCGCCGCCGGGTGAGGACGTGCCGTTGGTCGGCTGGGACGGGGGACGGTTGAAGTCGCCCTCCACCACGGCGGAGGTCGCGAGGAACTTGCGCCAGGTCTGGGTGTCGCCCTCGCTCGTGGCACGCATGCCGAAGGTGAGGGTCGAGTGGCCGGCGTCCGCGCTCTTCTGGACACCCGCCAGCACGTTGAACGCCTCGTACGCGTCCGGGCAGCCGGTCGAGGACCAGCCGTGGGCGAAGGACTGCCAGTCCAGCTTCGTCGACCAGCTCGGCTGCGCGTTCCAGGTCGTACCGGACGAGATGGAGCCGGTCTGCCAGAACTGGAACTCCCGCGCGGTGCAGGACCAGGAGTGGTTGTTCTTCACCTTGAAGGTGGCCCGGGTGAACTTCGCGCCCTCGTAGGTGGAGGAGAACTTCATCCGCCAGAAGGAGCGGCCGAGACCGCCGGTGTCGCTCTCGTAGCCGACGCGGGCGTCGGACGTACCGGAGGAGAAGTTCGTGCCGTTCCAGAAGCTGGAGGTCGGGTACTTCTTGTACGCCGTCGTCCAGGCCGCCCAGCCGCTGTTGAGCGGCGGGTCGACGAACACCGGGTACTGCGTGTCCGGGTGGTCGAGGAGGCCGGTCCGGCCGAGGCCCAGCTTCAGGGTGGCCGCACCGGTGCCGTCGCCGTCGAGCGCGACCGGGAGCGGGGCGGAGCGCGCGCCCGGCTCGATGCCCGTCAGGCCCGAGAGCTTCAGGACGTCGGCGGGGCCGGCGACCGAGGTGCGCTGCGGGGTGCCCGGCTTGAGCTCGGGGTCCCGGCCGCTGGAGTCCCAGGCGAAGGGGGTCGGGATCGTGCCGACCTCCCTGCCCGTCTTGTCCAGGACCTGGATCCGGTCGGCCTTCGCGTCCTGCCGGAAGACCGCGGTCGTCGACCGCAGGCCGTACGAGACGGTCGCGAGGTGCTTGTTCTCGGCGGCCTCGCGGTTCTTGACGATGAGGAGCTGGGCGAAGCCGCCCTCCTGACGCGCCACGAGGAGCAGGTCGACGCCGGGAAACACCTCGGAGTAGAGGGCGCGCGGGCCGTCCAGCACCGGCTCCGGCAGGGCGCCGGGCCAGGTGTAGGCGACGGTGTGGCCGTTGAGGTCGAGCTCGGCGAGCACGGACGTCTCGCCCGTGCCCTCGGCGAGCGGCAGCCGGGCGTACGAGCGGTCGGCGCGGTCCTCGTCGGCGGTGCCTCCGGAGAAGCGGACCGGCAGGGCCGCGTTGACCGGGCGGACGGTCAGCGTGCCGGCGTCCTTCGTCTTCCGCAGGGTGTTGTCGATGGGCGCCCACTTGCCCTGCGCGTTCCTCGCGCGCTGGGGCAGCGCGTGGATCCGGGTGCGCATCTGACCGTTCGGCAGCGCCCAGATCTGCTCGGTGGCGGTGGTCGCCGTGTCGACGAGCACCTGCTTGCCCGTGCGCTTGGCCTCGGCCGACGCGGTGGCCTCGTCCTTCGGCCCGGTCGACGCCTGTTCGGCTTCTGTGCGGGGGGACTTGGGCGCGCTGGGGGAGCTGGCGGTCGAAGGCGTACTCGGCTGCCACCAGGGCAGGAGCGCGGCGGTGAGGGCGGCCAGTACGAGGCCGAGGGTGAGTGTGAGCCGTGTGCGCGTGCGCACGAACGGGCTGAGAAGACGAGGCGGCGCGGGCACGGCGGTCTACTCCCGTGGGACCAGAGGGAATTTCGGACAGCGCAGACGACCCCGACGGACCGTCCGCGGGGCACAAGGCGCGCACACGATCACACGTTCGGCACGTGACGTCCATGCCTGCAGGCTTTATGAAGATGTTATGAATTGTGCGGAACGGACTTGCCGGGAAGTCGATCCGGTCTGTTTCGAGCCGTTCTGATGCTGCCTTAGGTCGCTAATGGAGCTCGGTGTCTGATCTATCGCGAAGATCGGCAGTGTGAGCTTCTGTTTGCGACTGCACCGTGGCGCATCTCACTTGCGAGTGATCTCGACAGTTCGGCGGATCTTGTCAATGAACCGCACATGAAACAGAGTTCGCACGCACGCGCCTGATCCAGGCGCGTGCTCTTTGGTGTTTCCGCACCTCCTCCGTTGTCTTGTTCGTTGGGTGGGAGTCGACGCGTGATGCGTGCTTCAGAACCACTGTCATGGGTAGGGCGGAATCGCCTGGCCCTGACAGAGTCACAACGACGGCGCCGTCGGCGAAGCCGCATGGCGACCGTCCTTCTTCTGTCATCGGTACTGACCGTGACGAGCATGGGCGGGCAAGCCCTCGCCGTCCCCGGCGACGGGATGAGCCGTGAGCAGACGACCTCCGAGGTCGACCTGCCGGACATCCCGGAGAGCACCGCGCTCGCCGACGACGCCAGTGCCGACAAGGCGCTGAGCCTCGGCGACGAGCAGCAGGTCGTTCCCTACGCGCCGGAGAACGTCGCCGCGTGGGCGGAGGACGCCGGCAAGGCGCCGCTCACGGCGCAGACGCAGCCGGGCACCACGGTCCCGGTGGTGAACGAGACGACGTCCGCCGGCCTGCCGGTCGCGGTCGGCGTGCCGCTCGGCCAGGACCCGGCGGCCATCGCCGGTGACTGGCAGGTCGCCGTCAAGTCGACCACCACGTCGGAGGAGACCGGCGTCCCCGGCATGATCCTGGAGGTCGTTCCGCCGGCGACCGCCGATCCGGCCGCGCAGGTCACGCTGGAGGTCGACACCACCGGCTTCGCCGACCGCTACGGCCCCCAGGCCGCCGAGCGCTTCGGCCTGGTCCTGCTGCCGAACTGCGTCATCGACTCCCCGGACTCCGGTGACTGCGCCCCGGACTCCGGCACGGAGACCATGTCCGGCACGACCGAGGTCGCCGACGACATCGAGCGGCTGCGCTCCACGGTCAAGGACGTGCCGGCCGCCAAGGCCCCCACCAAGGTCAAGCTCAAGAAGGCCGCTCCGACCCGCAAGATCCTTTCCGGCTCGGTGCCGGTCGCGAACCTGCTCGACGACGGCGCCGGCCGCTCGTCCGTCTCCGGCGCCTCTGCTCAGCAGGTCGCCCTCCAGGCCGTGGACACCTCCGGCCGCCAGGTCGTCGGCGCGATGGACACCGGCGCCTCGGCGAGCGGCGACTTCACCGCCTCCCCGCTGCTGTCCGCCGGCTCCTGGGCCGCGGGATCGTCCAACGGCGCCTTCACCTACGGCTACCAGGTGCAGGTCCCGGAGGCCGCCGGCGGTCTGACCCCGAAGGTCAGCCTGGGCTACTCGTCGCAGACGGTCGACGGCCGCACCTCGGCCTCGAACAACCAGGCCTCCTGGATCGGCGACGGCTGGGACTACAACCCCGGCTCCATCAGCCGGACCTACGTCAACTGCCGCCAGGACTCCAAGAAGGCCGGGTCGAACAACGCGACCCACAAGACGGCCGACCTCTGCTGGGGCTCGGAGAACGCCACCCTCTCGCTCGGCGGCATGACCACCGAGCTGGTGTGGGACGAGTCCAAGGGCAAGTGGTTCAGCGCCAACGGTGACGGCTCGAAGATCGAGCGGTTCAAGGACACGTCCAAGGACCCGCGTCCGGAGATGAAGGACGCCGACGGCGAGTACTGGGTCGTCACCACCAAGGACGGCACGAAGTACCACTTCGGCCTGAACAAGCTCCCGGGCTGGTCGGACAACGGCAGCTCCGCCGACGACCCGTACACCAACTCCGTGCTCGCGGTGCCGGTCTACGGCAACCACGCGGGCGAGCCCTGCTACAAGGGCTCGACGACCGCCGACTGGAAGGCCTCCGCCTGCAACCAGGCCTGGCAGTGGAACCTCGACTACGTCGAGGACGTCCACGGCAACGCCATGTCGCTGTGGTGGGAGCGCGAGAAGAACTACTACGCGAAGAACTTCTACTTCAAGGGCCCGGTCGAGTACCACCGCGGCGGCTACCTGAAGCGCATCGACTACGGCCAGCGCAAGGACACCGTCTTCAGCGCCGAGGCCCCGGCCCGCGTGCGGTTCGACGTCGAGGAGCGCTGCTACGCCGAGGGCAGCCTCACCTGCAGCCCGGAGAACTTCACGTCGAGCGACCCGGGCAAGTACCGCATCTGGTACGACACCCCCGCCGACCTGCGGTGCCAGGCGGTCACCGCGACGGACAAGAAGAAGTGCTGGAACGCCGGCCCGACCTTCTGGTCCACCAAGCGCCTGGACAAGATCACCACCTCGGCCCAGCGCCGCACCGACACCACCGCGCGCCAGGACGTCGACAAGTACCAGCTCAAGCAGAGCTTCCCCGTCCTCAAGACCGGCCCGAACACGGCCCTGTGGCTGGAGTCCATCCAGCGCACCGGCTACGCCCGCAAGGGCTCCACGGACGCCGCGGTCACGCTCAACCCGATCCGGTTCGAGTCCAACGAGGAGGAGATGCCCAACCGCGTCCTCCTGCGGAAGACGACGGGGGAGGAGAAGGGCGACCCGATCGACCCGCGCCCCGGCTTCGCCCGGCTGCGCATCGGCCGCGTCATCAACGAGTACGGCGGCGAGACCGTCGTCACGTACAAGATGCCGACCTGGGGCGACGCGGCGGACGGCTGCGCCAGCCGGACGGGCCTGCCCGGCAAGACGGACACGGCGGCACTGAAGGCCAACACACGCCTGTGCTACCCGATGTTCTGGCACCCGGACGCCGAGGTCGAGGACATCGACTGGTTCCACAAGTACGTGGTCGACTCGATCGAGGAACTGCCGAACGTCGACGGCTCGCACCCCACGCGCACGTCGTACGACTACAAGAACGCCGGCTGGAAGCTCGCCGAGGCGGAGTTCAGCAAGAAGTCCACGCGGACCTACTCGCAGTTCGCGGGCTTCGAGCAGACGTCCGTCGTCACGGGTGAGCGGAAGGTCGCGGCCGACAACGGCGAGGGTTCCGCTCCGGGCGAGGACACGCCGGGGACAGAAGGACCGAAGACCAAGGCGGTCACCCGCTTCTACCGGGGCATGGGCGACAACGTCCCGATGAAGAACCTCGCGGGCACCACGCTCACCCACGACGGCGCCACGGTCTACGACCGTGAGGCCTTCGCCGGGCGAATAGCCGAGGAGTTCAGCTACTCCGACGCGGCCGACGCCGACAGCGACTGGCTCACCCGCAGCCTCACCGTCCCCGAGGCCACCGAGCTCGCCAGCCGCACCCGCGGCGACGGCCTCGACCCGCTGAAGGCGTGGCGCGTCACCGAGCCCGAGGAGATCGCGTACACGAAGTCCTCGGGCACGGGCGACGACACCCGCACCCTGCGGACCGTCCGCACGAAGACGACGTTCGACAGCGTCCACGGCCTGCCCACGCAGGTGGAGTCGTTCGGCGACGCCGATCCGACCAAGACCGGCGACGAGTCCTGCACCAAGCTCGAGTACCTGCACAACACGACCCGGAACATCATCGGTCTGACCAAGCAGGTCCTCGTCTCGTCCACCTCGTGCGCCGCCGCGGACTGGTCCGACCTCACGAAGCTGAGCGCGGGAGGCCGGACCTCCTACGACAACACGGCGTACGGCACGGCCATCGCCGACACCGGCCGCGGCCTGGCCACCGAGACGTGGTCCATCAACGCGGACGGCACCGGCTGGCAGACCGGCGGCACCGTCGCATTCGACTCCCTCGGCCGTGTCACCAAGCAGACCGACGTGGACGACAAGGAGTACACGACCACCTTCGACCCGCCGACGGGTCAGGTCTTCAAGATCACCCAAACGAACCCGCTGGGCCACACCCAGGTCCAGGAGGTGGAACCGGGCCGCGGCGTCTCGCTGAAGACGACCGATGTCAACGGCCACGTCAGCGAGGCGGCGTTCGATCCGCTGGGCCGTCTCGCCGAGGCATGGGCCCCCGGCCGGACCCCGTCGCCGAACGCGGTCCCGGACTTCCGGGCCGAGTACGTCACTCCGGGCGACCAGCCCGACCCGAACGACCCGGACGGCGGAAAGCTTCGCAAGCCCCCGTACATCACGACCTACAGCCGTGGCTACGAGGACCGGGTCGAGAAGTCCGTCACGATCTACGACGGTCTCGGCCGTGAGCGCCAGTCGCAGGAGGAGGCGGACGGCGGCGGCCGTCTGATCACCGACACGCTGTACAACAGCGCCGGTGAGATCTACCAGACCAACAACGCGTACCTCAACGAGGACGCCCCCAGCGGCGAGCTGTTCACCCCGCGCGCCGACACCACGGTCCCGAACATCACCCGCTACGAGTACGACGGTCTCGGCCGCGTGCTCGAGGAGATGCCGGTCCTCAAGGTGAAGGCCCCGGGGACCACCGAGGCCATCTCGCAGGAGGTGCCCGAGAAGGCCACCCGCTACGAGTACGGTCCCGACTGGTCGAAGGTGATCCACCCGCAGGGCGCCTCGTCCTACAAGGTCTACACCGACGCGCTCGGGCGCACCGTCCGCACGGACAACTTCACCCCGGCGGCGCCCGGCGGCTACACGTCCACGCGCTACGCGTACGACAGCCGTGGTCACCTGACGAAGGCGACCAGCTCGACCGACCCGACGCACCCGTGGTCGTGGACGTTCGACAAGCGCGGCCGACTCGAGACCGCGACCGACCCGGACGCGGGCACCACCCGGGTGGCGTACGACCACCGCGACCGGCCGCAGACGACGACCAACGCGCGGGGCGTCATCACCTGGAACTCGTACGACGAGCTGTCCCGCCCCAAGGAACAGCGTCTGGGCGGCTCCAGCGGCACGCTTCTCGCCTCGCTCGCGTACGACACCGTCGCCGGGGGCAAGGGCATGCCCGCCTCCGCCACCCGGTACACGGACGGTCTGGCGTACACCCAGAAGGTCAACGGCTACACGAAGGACTACCAGCCGACCTCGACGACGCTGTCCCTTCCCCCGTCGCTGGCCACCACGTGGGGCATCCCCGCGGACTACCAGTACGACTACAAGTTCTCCGACAACGGCATGTTGGAGGAGACGAACCTTCCGAAGGCCGGCAAGTTCGACGCGGAGAAGCTGGTCATCCGCTACAACAAGGAGGGGAACCCGCTCTCGATCTCCGGCAAGGACTGGTACGGCTCCGAGACGCTCTACTCGCCCTACGGCCAGGTCCTGCGCTCGACGCTGGGCGCGGTGCCGTACCGGGTGTGGGCACAGAACTCCTTCGACGAGTCCACCGGTGAGCTCCAGAACCAGATGGTCTACCGGGAGCAGACCAGTGGTTCCGGTCCGGTCCAGGGCAACCTGGTCTCGAAGCGCGAGTACGCCTACGACCCTGCCGGCAACGTCACGGGCATCCGTGAGCACGCCACCGGGATCGAGGAGCGGCAGTGCTTCACGTACGACCCGCTGGGCCAGCTGAAGAACGCCTGGACCTCGAAGGACCAGGAGAACTGCACGGCTCCCAAGAACCCGGACGGCACACTCAACGTCGCCGCGGGCAAGGACAACTCCGGCTACTGGCAGGAGTACGAGTACGACCTCCTCGGCAACCGCACCAAGCTGGTCGAGAAGGACCTGACCGGCGCCACGGCCAAGGACGCGACCACCACGTACCAGTACGGTGTGGGCGCGGCCAAGAGCCAGCCGCACACGCTCACCAAGGTCTCGAAGACCTACACCACCCCTGCCGGTGCGCAGGTCAAGGCCGAGGCCGAGCGTCTGTACGAGCTGACGGGTGAGACGAAGTCCGTCACCTCGATCGACAACGGTGACAAGCAGACGCTGACCTGGACTCCGGACGGCAAGATCGACCGGATCACGGGCGCGGGCACCGGCGGCAAGACCCCCTACGTGGGCCTGGCCGACAAGTGCCTCGACCTCAAGAGCGGTCTCGCGGTCGCGGGGCAGCCGATCCAGCTCTACAGCTGCAACACCACCCTGGCGCAGAGCTGGAAGTTCACGCCCACCCCGAGCACCCCGGCGACTCCGCAGACCGACCCCAACCGGGGCACGCTGTCGGTGTACGACGACTGGTGCCTCCAGCCGGCCGCCAACACGGCCGGGTCCGCACTGCAGATCCAGAAGTGCGCCGGCACCGCTGCGGCGGCGACGGCGCAGGAGCTGAAGCGCAACGCCGCCGGTCAGCTGACGCACGTCGCGTCCAACCTGTGCCTGGCGGTACAGGGTGGCAACTCGGCCAACGCCACGGCGATCGTCCTGGCCGCGTGCGACGGAGCCTCCGCCGCGCAGCTCTGGGCGCCGCAGAACGACACCCGTCACATCTACGGTCCCACCGGCGAACGCCTGCTCACCATCAAGGGCAAGACGGCCACCCTGAACCTGGGTGACACGGAGGTCACCGTCCAGCAGGGCGGCGCCCTCGTCAACTCGCAGCGCACCTACACCACCCCTGCCGGGGCGGTCATGCGCTACGCCAACGGCACGGCTGCGGACCAACTGGTCGCCCTGACCACGGACCACCAGGGTTCGACCTACACCGAGGTGTTGCTCGGTGGCGGGATGGACGTTCGGATCCGCAAGCAGGACGCGTTCGGCAACCAGCGGGGTGCCGGCACGTCCGGTGTCAACCTGCAGACGCACACCGGATTCCTGGGGAAGACAAGGGACGACTCCTCCGGCTACACGCTGCTGGGCGCCCGTCTGTACGACCCTGTCGTCGGACGGTTCCTCTCCGCCGACCCACAGATGGACCTGAACGATCCTCTGCAGGCCAACGGATACGTCTACGCGCACAACAACCCGGTCACCCATGCGGACCCGACGGGTCTGGCGATCACCCTGACCGCCTCGGAGAAGGCGGCGGCTCTCCTGGGCGCGGGTCTTTCCGCCGCACAGGTCGCACAGGCGCAGGCCACCATGGGCAAGTCCCTCACCTCGGTGATCCTCGCCGCCGCATGGAGCGTCCTGAGCGACTTCATCGGACTCAGTGACGCCATGGCCTGCTTCGGCGGTGACATGTGGTCCTGCGGCAGCATGATCATCGGGGCGATCCCGTGGACCAAGCTGGGCAAGATCCCGTCCGTCCTGAGGGCGGTCGACCGCACGATCAACGCCATCCAGGCGTTCAAGAAGGCGAAGGCGGCCGCGGAAGCGGTCCTCAAGGCTGCCAAGGCGGCTGAGGCGGCGGCTCTGAGAGCCAAGAAGGCCGCCATCGAGAAGGCGAAGAAGGAGGCCGCGCAACGGGCCAAGAAGAAGGCAGCCGAAGCCGCGAAACGGAAGGCCGACGCTGCCGCGGCCGCGAAGAAGAAGACCGGTAACCCGGTCCAGAAGCGGGCTCAGGCCAAGGCGGCCCCGAAGTCCTCGTCCGTGGCCGGTGGCGGCAAGGGCGGTGGCAAGGGCGGCGGTGGCGGCAAGGTCAGCACGTCGAAGCCAGGCGGAAGCTCCGGTGGTTCCTCCCGTAGCAACGGCGGGTCCAGCGGCGGGTCCTGCAAGACGGGTGACAACAGCTTCGTGGCGGGCACGAAGGTGCTGATGGCGGACGGTTCCGTCAAGGCCATCGAGGACGTCAGGACGGGTGACAAGATCGTCGCCACCGACCCGAAGACCGGGGAGACCCGGATCGAGACGGTCACGGCGGAGATCAAGGGCGAGGGCCTCAAGCGCCTGGTCAAGGTCACCATCGACACGGACGGCCAGGAGGGCACGAAGACGGCCGAGGTCACCGCGACCGACGGTCACCCCTTCTGGGTTCCCGAACTGGGCAAGTGGATCGACGCCACACACCTGAAGCCGGGTGAGTGGCTCTCGACCAGTGCCGGAGTCTTCGTTCAGGTCGCCGCGGTCCAGCGATGGACGGCCCAGAGCGAGACGGTCCACAACCTGACCGTCTCGGACACCCACACGTACTACGTGCTGGCCGGGGCGACATCCGTCCTGGTCCACAACTGTGGTGTCGCGACTGAAGACGATGCCCGCCTCGCGCACGACCGAGCGCTGGAACTGCAGTCCACCCGAGACGACTTCCCCGGCGCCAACTACAGGGGGGTCACCGCGGTGATCGGCGTCTACAACTCCGACACCCGGAGCGTTACGATTCGCATCGGAATCAGCGGTGGGGCCGCGCAGCCGCCGGCCTGGTCGCTCCGCGACGGCGAGGAGTTCGTCCAAGCTGCAGGACATGCCGAGGAAGCCATCCTCGGTAACCTGGCCTCGAACGAGCACGCGATCTTCGGTGCGGCGTCGACCAACTTCTGCAACGAACACTGCCTCCCCCTGGTGGACACGAGGGATGTGAACCTCATGGGAGGGCACGGAACCATCAAGTATTCCCCGTTCAGGTACTTCTGGATTTCGAGCGAAGATTAGCGGGACGTCGTGATTGAGAACCTTCCTGGCCCGTCGGATGCCGAGTTGAACCTCCTTGCTGCCGCAACAGCGGAGCGGGCGGCAGCTTTCTGCCGGGTGATGGGATCCGAAGAGCAGCAGGACTGGATTGATTCCGGTCTGGAACTCGCTTGGCGTATGGCCGCTGGTCACGACGTGGCAGACGATTGCTCAGCCCTCCTCGATTCTCTCGTCGAAGATGACGAGGGTGAATTCGAAGACGCGGACCCCACCGCGTCTCCCGGGTTCTACGCGGAGATGGCTGTCGGTCTTGTCGGGGAAGCGCTGGCAGTTTCCTTGAGGCCGTCCGTCGATCGCATCGAAACAGGCTTCAAAACGATGCGAACGCTTTTCTCCATGGTTGATTTCAAGCTCTCCGGGGAGAAGCCCGTGATCGTGCGGGCCGGTGAGCCTCAGCCGGCTCCTGGACCCCTGGTCCAGGGCGAGAGGGATGCCGAGGATCAGGCACTCGCGATCTTGCTGAGAGAGCGAGGCGTGGCAGGAGAACGTCTGGGGGCGGAATCGACCCTGACCGAGTTGCGCGACCTCTCGGAAGCTTTCTCAACCGATGTGACACCGGCTCTGGAGGAATTCTCCGAGGCCAACAACTGGAGCTGACGAGCCGCTGGCTCACGGTCCCGTCGGACTGACAGCTTCCAGGAGACATGACGGAGGGTCGTCCCCGGCTTCGTGCCGAGGGCGACCCTCCGTTTCGCTGTGTGACAAGCGATCGAGTTGTCGGTCTCGGGTCAGGAATCGCCCGACGCCTTGCGCAGCGCGCTGATGCAGGTGCCGATCGCCTCCTGGAGGGCTTCGAGGCGCTGGAGCATGTCGGCCTCGTAGATGTCCTCCTCCATCACCTCGTCCAGGGTCAGCTCCTCGAAGACCTTCGTCGCCTTCTGCAGGCTGTTGTAGAACTTGGTGCGCCGCTCCTGGACCCGCAGCTCCGGGTCCTCCTCGACCGCCTTGGCGACCAGGCCCTTGACCGTGTCGTAGGCCTCCCCGGCCCACTCGCCCGCCTCCTCCGAGTCGTCGAGCTCGTCGAGGAGCGACAGGTGCCGCTCGGCCTCGGCCCGCAGCTCGGCCGGCGCCTCCACGGTCTGCCCCGCCGGGGTCCTGATCTGGCCGTTCTCGACGATCTGCCGGACGTACCCGATACGGTCGGCCGCCTTCGCCTCGCTCGCCACCGCCTTCTTCAGGTCGTCGGTGCGCGCGATCGCCCGGGCCATCTCCGTCTGGAGAGCCGGGTCCTCCTTCATCCGGTCGAGGAGCGCCCCGCGCGCCGCCTCGGCCGTCCCCGGGTCGGCGAGGATCGCGGCCCGCAGCGCCGTCGGGTTCTCGGCGACCTCCAGCGCCTTCGTCGGCCGGATGCCCTCCGCCTCGGCGGCGGCGCTGATCGCCTGGCCGCGCACGGAGGACGCGCTGTTGCGGGAGGTGTAGTAAGAGAGCCAGACATCCGCGTCGGGCAGCTCGACGTCCTCGCCGGGGACGAGCACCTCGAACTGCGGGACCAGGCCGTCGTCGGCCGCCATGTCCCAGGCCTTGTAGTACCGCATGACCCGCTCCGGCGAGCACCCCGCGAGCTCCGCGAACGCCTTCGCCGAGACCTTCGTCGCGGCCGTCCCCTCGGCGTGCTGGCCGCCGGGGCGCACGCTCCGCGCGACCTTGAGCGCGAACGCCCAGCCGCCGGTGCGCGCGTAGATGCCGAAGTCCCGGGCGTCCCGGACGACGACGGGGTCGAGGTCGGAGGCGAGCTCCTCGGTGACGGCTGCGTCGGTGGGCTCGTCGGTGACGGGAGTCGCGGTGGGCTCCTCGGTGACGGTAGCGCCGGTGGGCTCGTCGTCGGCGGCAAGGGCCTCGTCGTCGGCGGAGGCCTCGGTGGCGGCGGTCTCCGCGGCCTGCGCCTCGGGCTCGTTCGCGGAGGGCCCCGCGGCTCCCGGCTCCGGCTGCTGGACCCAGAACTCCCCCGACGAGTCGGCAGGGGCGGGGACGGCGGGGGAGGTGTCGGACGGGTCGAGGGCGATGGTCACCGAGAGCACTCCGGAAGGTCGGGTACGAGAACTGCGGCCGACAGCCTATACGCACCCCTTGGTCGCGTTTCGCCCGATTCCACGATCCGGGCGCCGGGAAAAGCGGTGGCGCGGGCGGTCCGCCCACCCCCAGGATGCCGTCATGACCTACGGAATCGAGTCCCACCCCGCGCGATGAGCGCTCCGGACGAGCGCACGACGCTCGCACCCGCCCTGTACGCGTACGCCGAGGGCCTGCGCGACACCGCACCCGACGCGCCCCTGCCCCGGGGCGGCATCCCGCTGCCCGACAGCGCGCGCCCCCCACGTGACCCGGCCGACCGGATCTCCGCCCGCGAGGCCCGCCTCGCCCTCCCCGCACTCCTCCGCCCCTTCCTCGCCGCCCCGGACCCCGAGCGGGCCGCCGTGGAACTGGAGCGCGCGCTCGCCGCGACCCACGTCCGTGAGCGGGCCGTCTTCGCCGCGGTCGCGGCCGTGCCACCACCCGAGGACCCCGACGCCCGCGGTCGGGCCCGTACCCTCGCGCGGCGCCTCACCCGGCACGGGACGACCGTCCGCGCCGTGGCCGCCGGGCTCGGCCTCCTGACCCGGCTCGGCGAGCCCGAGGACGTGCCGTACCTGCGCACCCTCGGCCTCCTCGACGGGCTCGGCCGCCACACCGTCACGGTGCTGGAAGCCCTGGACCGGAGCGCCGCCGCCGTGCTGTGGCTGGTCCACTTCGCCCTGGGCGACGCCCTCCGACAGGTCGCCGACGCCCTGGCCGCGGGCGACGAGGCGACCGCACGCGACCGGCTCCCCGGGCTCGCGACCACGCCCCGGGGCCTGGGCCCCGAGCCCGCACGGCGGGTCGCGGAGGCCGTCGACCTGCCCGCGCTCCTCCGGCGGGAGCCGGACCGCCCCGACCTGCTCGTCACGGCCCTGCACCTGCTCACACGCATGTGCACCGGCCGGAACTACGAGCCCGAGATCCGCCGGTACGAGGGAGCCGTCGCCCTCCACGAGGCGGTGGCCGCCCGCGCCCACGAGCTGCCCCCGCTCCTCGACCACCGGGCCCGCCTGACCACACTGGCCCTCGGCCTGCACAGCGGGGCCGCCCACCTGCTCCCCTGGCCGCCGGGGCGCCGGCGGGAGGTGATCGGCATCTTCCTGGACGCCGCCGACGAGCCCGGGAGTCCCGGCCGGCCGGGGAGCCCCGACGGCCCGGAGGACCGGGCCCGCGCCGACTGGGTCCGACGCACCGCCCGACAGCTCCGCGCCGCGGCCCCCGGCGAGTCCGCGGGCCCACCCGTACCCGCCGCGGCCGCCGGCACCGCCCGGCTTCGCATCGAGGTCGCCGTGTCCGACCCGGGCGACCCGGAGGGCGTCGAGACGCGCCTCCTCGTCGACGGGCGGCCCCTCGTCCCCGAGGCCTTCGACCGCGGGCCCGGCGAGCCGCCCGAGCGGCTCCTGGAGAACGGCGCCCTGCGGGCCGGGCCCGAGCCCCGCGAGGTGCGGATCGCCGAGGCCTACTGCACCGAGGGCTGCTGCGGCGCGCTCCACGTCACCGTGCGGCGCGAGGGCGCCCACGTCGTCTGGGACGGCTGGCGGCGGCCCGGCGCACCGGCCGGCATGCCCGACCTTCCCGCGTACCGCTTCGACGCCGAGGCCTACGACACCGAGCTCGCCCGCGCCGAGCGGGACCAGAGTTGGAGCTGGCCCGCCCGCCGTACCGCCTGGCTGATCAGCGCGGGACTGCGTGAGCGGCCCGGGCTGCTCGCCCGGTGGGGGCTCGGGCGGGGGTGGATCTCGACGGACTTCCGGGTGCGGGACACCACCGTCGTCACCTTCGGCGGCCCGCCCCTGAAGGCCGACGGGACACCCGACACGGAACAGGGGGTGCGTCAGTTCCTCTGGTACCTCCCGGACGACGGCACCCCGCCCGAGGAGCGGGCCGCGGCCGCCCTGCGGCGTCTCGCGGAGGAGGACCCGAGGGGGTACGCGAACGGCGCGGGGTGAGCCGTACGCCGTCCCGGTGACCGTCAGTGGTCCACTCCAACGGCGGTTGTCCACAGGGGTGGTAGGGCCGCCGGGCGGCGCGTACGGTGCGAGACATGAAGATCCTCATCAGTGCCGACATGGAGGGCGCGACCGGGGTGACCTGGCCCGCCGACGTGCTGCCCGGTACCCCCCAGTGGGAGCGCTGCCGCGCGATGTTCACGTCCGACGTGAACGCGGCCGTTCTGGGCTTCTTCGACGGCGGCGCCGACGAGGTGCTGATCAACGAAGCGCACTCGACCATGCGGAACCTCCTCCTGGAGCGGCTCGACGAGCGCGCCGAGATGCTCACCGGCCGGCACAAGTCGCTCTCGATGGTCGAGGGCGTGCAGCACGGCGACGTCGACGGCATCGCCTTCGTCGGCTACCACACGGGCGCGGGCAGCGACGGGGTCCTCGCCCACACCTATCTCGCCAACTCGATCACGGGCGTCTGGCTGAACGGCGAGCGGGCGAGCGAGGGCCTGCTCAACGCCCATGTGGTCGCGGAGTACGGCGTCCCGGTCGTGCTCGTCACCGGCGACGACCTGACCTGCGAGGACGCCCTCGGGTACGCGCCGGAGGCCCCCAAGGTCGCCGTGAAGGACTTCGTCTCGCGGTACGCCGCGGTGTGCCGGACCCCGGCCAGAACCGCCGCCGACATCCGGGCGGCGGCGAAGACCGGCGCCGGGCTCGCCGTCCGCCACGAGCCGGTCCGCGGCGGCCCCTTCACCGTGGAGCTGGAGTTCGACGCGGAGCACCTGGGCGCCGCCGCCACGGTGGTTCCCGGCGTGGCGCGCGGCGCGGAGCGGCGCGTCGCGTACACCAGCGAGACGATGTACGAGGCAATTCGCACGTTCAAGGCGGTCACGACCATCGTCTCGGCCGCGGTGGAGGAGCAGTATGGCTGAGGAGGTCCGGAGCCCGGACACGACGGCGCTCGACGAGGTGGTCACCTTCACCTCCGAGCTCATCCGCATCGACACCACCAACCACGGCGACGGCGCCTGCCGCGAGCGCCCCGCCGCCGAGTACGTCGCCGAGCGGCTCGCCGCCGTCGGCATCGAGCCCACCCTCCTGGAGCGCACCCCCGGCCGCACCAACGTCGTGGCGCGCATCGCCGGTACGGACCCCTCGGCCGACGCGCTCCTCGTCCACGGCCATCTCGACGTGGTCCCCGCCGACCCGGCCGAATGGACCGTGCACCCCTTCTCCGGGGAGGTCCGCGACGGAGTCGTGTGGGGGCGTGGCGCCGTCGACATGAAGAACATGGACGCGATGGTCCTGGCCGTCGTCCGCTCCTGGGCCCGCCAGGGCGTCCGGCCGCGCCGCGACATCGTCCTCGCGTACACCGCCGACGAGGAGGCCAGCGCGGAGGACGGCTCCGGCTTCCTGGCCGACCGGCACGCCGGTCTCTTCGAGGGCTGTACGGAAGGCATCAGCGAGTCCGGGGCGTTCAGCTTCCACCCGCAGCCCGGCACGACGCTCTACCCGATCGCGGCGGGGGAGCGGGGCACCGCCTGGCTCAGGCTGACCGCCCACGGCCGGGCCGGCCACGGCTCCAAGGTGAACACGGCCAACGCCGTCACCCGCCTCGCCTCCGCCGTCGCCCGGATCGGCGCGCACTCCTGGCCGGTCCGCCTCACCACCACCGTCCGCGCCGCCCTCACCGAGCTCGCCGCGCTGTACGGCATCGAGGTCGACACCCACGCCCGTGACCTGGACGTCGATCTCCTCCTCGACAAGCTCGGACCCGCCGCCGCGCTCGTCGAGCCGACCGTCCGCAACAGCGCCAACCCGACGATGCTGGAGGCCGGTTACAAGGTCAACGTCATCCCGGGCCGGGCCGTCGCCCACATCGACGGACGGACGCTGCCCGGCGGCGAGGAGGAGTTCGCCGCGACCATGGACGAGCTCACCGGGCCCGACGTGGAGTGGGAGTACGTCCACCGCGAGGTGTCCCTGGAGGCACCGGTCGACTCGCCGACCTTCGCGAAGCTCCGGGCCGCCGTCGAGCGCTTCGACCCGGCCGGACACGTCGTGCCGTTCACCATGTCCGGCGGCACCGACGCCAAGCAGTTCTCGCGTCTCGGCATCACCGGCTACGGCTTCTCGCCGCTCAAGCTGCCCCCGGGGCTCGACTACGGGGCGCTCTTCCACGGTGTCGACGAACGCGTCCCGGTCGACGCCCTGCACTTCGGTGTCCGGGTGCTCGACCACTATCTGAAGTCCGCCTAGCGCCCGGGGGAGTCGAGTTGGCCACCACAGAGACGAAGCACACGACGGACGCGACGCACCCGACGACCACGGCCGCCCACGGCAGCTGGCCGTCGCCCGTCGACGCCGCGCTCGCCGCCGCTCACGACGGACGGCCTGAGTACGTGGGCACCGTCGGCGACGAAGTGTGGTGGACCGCGCCGCGTCCCGCCGAAGGCGGCCGGCGCGCCCTCGTCCGTCGGCGCGCCGACGGCACCGAGGAGAGCGTGCTCCCCGCCCCGTGGAACGTCCGCAGCAGGGTCGTCGAGTACGGCGGGCAGCCCTGGGCCGCGACCGCGCGGCCCACCGGCGGCCCCCTCGTGGTCTTCAGTCACTTCCCCGACCAGCGGCTGTACGCGTACGAGCCCGAGGCCGGCGCGGGCGCCGCGCCCCGGCCGCTCACGCCCGTCTCCGGCGTCGGCGGCGGAGCGCGCTGGGTCGACCCGGTGATCCACCCGGACCGCGGCGAGGTGTGGGCCGTCCTGGAGGAGTTCACCGGGCCCGCGCCGACCGACGTCCGCCGGGTCCTCGCCGCCGTGCCGCTGGACGGCTCGGCCGCCGAGGACCGCGCCGCGGTGCGCGAACTCTCCGACGGACGGCACCGGTTCGTCACGGGAGCCCGGCTCTCCCCGGACGGGCGCAGGGCGGCCTGGATCGCCTGGGACCACCCCCGCATGCCCTGGGACGGCACCGAGGTCCAGCTCGCCGAGGTCGCCCCCGACGGCACCTTCCACGGCGCCAGGACCGTCGCCGGCGGCCCCGCCGAGTCGATCCCCCAGATCGCCTGGGACACCGCCGGACGGCTCCTCTTCGCGAGCGACCGCACCGGCTGGTGGAACCTCTACCGGGCGGAGCCCACCGCCGACGGGGACCTCCGTGAGCCGGTGCCGCTCCACCCCCGCGAGGAGGAGTTCGCCGGACCGCTCTGGAAGATCGGGCTGACCTGGTTCACGCCCCTGGACGACGGCCTGATCGCCGTCGTCCACGGCAAGGGCACCACCACCCTCGGGATACTCGACCCCGACAGCGGTACCCTCGCCGACGCCCCGGGCCCCTGGACCGAATGGGCCGCCACCCTCGCCGTGAACGGCACCCGTGTCGTCGGGGTCGCCGCCGGACCGCGCAGCGCCTACGAGCTCGTCGAGCTCGACACCCGCACCGGCCGCACCCGCGTCGTCGGCGCCGCGCACACCGACGCCGTCGACCCCGCCTACCACCCCGAGCCGGAGGTCCGTACCTTCACCGGCCCCGGCGGACGCGAGATCCACGCACAGGTCTACCCGCCGCACCACCCGCGGTGCACCGGACCCGCCGACGAACTGCCGCCCTACGTCATCCGGGCCCACGGCGGGCCCACCGGCCATGCCCCGCTCGTCCTCGACCTGGAGATCACCTACTTCACCTCACGCGGGATCGGCGTCGCCGAGGTCAACTACGGCGGCTCCACCGGCTACGGCCGGGAGTACCGGGAGCGACTGCGCGAGCAGTGGGGCGTGGTCGACGTCGAGGACTGCGCGGCCGTCGCCGTGGCCCTCGCCGCCGAGGGCACCGCCGACCCCGCCCGACTCGCGGTGCGCGGCGGCAGCGCGGGCGGCTGGACGGCCGCCGCCTCCCTCGTCGGCACCGACGTCTACGCCTGCGGCACGATCATCTACCCCGTCCTCGACCTGCGGGGCTGGGCCACCGACGAGACCCACGACTTCGAGTCCCAGTACCTCCACGGCCTCGTGGGCCCCCTGGACGAGGTCCCCGAGCGGTACGCGGAGCGCTCGCCGATCGAGCACCTCGACCGGATCACGGCCCCGTTCCTGCTGCTCCAGGGGCTCGACGACGTCATCTGCCCGCCCGCGCAGGCCGAACGCCTCCTCGACCGGATGGCCGGCCGGGGCGTCCCCCACGCCTATCTGGCCTTCGAGGGCGAGGGGCACGGCTTCCGCAGGGCCGACACGATGACCCGGGCACTGGAAGCCGAACTCGCCCTGTACGTCCGGACCTTCGGCATCACCCGCGCCGACGTCCCCGACCTGGACCTCCGTACGTGACCGCGCCGGGCCCGCGCGCCGCGGCCGCACCCCTGAACCGGGCCGCCCGCCTCCGGCCCGGGGCGCGGGTCGCCGTCGTCGCCCCGAGCGGACCCGTGCCCGAGGAGCGGCTGACGGCCGGGCTCGACATCCTGCGCGGCTGGGACCTGGACCCGGTGGTCGCCCCGCACGTCCTGGACACCCACCCCGCCCTCGGCCACCTCGCCGGCGCCGACCGGGCGAGGGCCCGCGACCTCACGGAGGCCTGGTGCGACCCCTCGGTCTCCGCCGTGATCTGCGCGCGCGGCGGCTTCGGGGCGCAGCGCATGGTGGACCTCGTCGACTGGCCGGCGATCCGGGCCGCCGGGCCCAAGGCCTTCGTCGGCTACAGCGACGTCACCGCCCTGCACGAGGCGTTCGCCGTGCGGACGGGCACCGCCACGCTCCACGGACCGATGGTCGCCGCCGCCACCTTCCTGGCGGACCCGCGCACCCAGGAGTCGCTGCGGGCCACCCTCTTCGAGCCCGAGACGGTACGGACGCTCGGTCCGGACACCGCGCGGACCCTCGTCCCCGGCCGCGCCCGCGGGGTCACCCTCGGCGGCTGCGTCAGCCTGCTCGCCGCCGATCTCGCCACCCCGTACGGCAGACCCTCGGCCCGTGGCGGGCTGCTGCTCCTGGAGGACGTCGGCGAGGAGCCGTACCGCCTCGACCGGATCCTCACCCAGCTGCTGCGGTCCGGCTGGCTGGACGGCGTCGCGGGCGTCGCCCTCGGCTCGTGGGAGGAGTGCGGGCCGTACGAGGACGTGCGGGCGGTCCTCCTCGACCGGCTCGGCGGCCTCGGCGTACCCGTGGTGGAGGAACTGGGCTTCGGTCACAGCGCGACCGCCCTGACCGTGCCCCTCGGGGTTCCCGCGGTGCTCGACGCGGAGGAGGGCACCCTGACCCTGGACGTGCCGGCGCTGCGCTGAGCCGGCGGGCGTGCCGCCCGACGGGGACACGGCAGCGCCCCCCGTGGGAACACGGGGGGCGCCGGTGGGGGTGCCGGGTGCCGGACATCGGATGCGGGATCCGACGCCGGCGGGTCGGCGGGACGGGGTCAGAGCGCGGCGTATCCCGGGCGGACGACCTCGTCGATCAGGCGCTGCCGCTCCGGCAGCGGCAGGAAGGCGGCGTCCAGGGCCGCGACCGTGAACTCCTCGAACACCTCGGGGCCGTAGCCGAAGGCGTCCACCATGTGCTGGAACTCCTCGCTCATGGTGGTGCCGGAGACCAGGCGGTTGTCGGTGTTGAGGGTGATCCGGAAGCCGAGGCGGCGCAGCTCGTCGATCGGGTGCGAGGCGTAGTCCTTCGCGGCACCCGTCTGGAGGTTGGAGGTCGGGCAGACCTCCAGGGCGATGCGGTTGTCCCGGACGTACGCGGCGAGCGTGCCGAGCGTGCCGTCCTCCGCGATGTCGTCCGTGATCCGCACGCCGTGGCCGATCCGCTCCGAGCCGCAGACCTGCACGGCCTCGTGGATCGACTCCGCGCCGACGGCCTCGCCCGCGTGGATCGTGAAGTGGCAGTTCTCCCGCTTCAGGTGCTGGAAGGCGGGGAGGTGGCGGGCCGGCGGGTTGCCGATCTCGCCGCCGGCGATGTCGAAGCCCGCCACGCCGTTCTCCCGGTGCGCGACCGTGAGGTGCGCTATCTCCAGGGAGCGGTCGGTGTGCCGCATGCCGGTGAGGAGGGTACGGACGGTGATCCGGCCACCGGTCCGGCGCTCGCCCTCACGGAAGCCGTCGTTGACCGCCTCGACGACCTCGTCGAGGGTGAGCCCGCCCTCCAGGTGCTGCTCGGGGGCGTAGCGGATCTCGGCGTAGACGACGCCGTCCGCCGCCAGGTCCTCGGCGCACTCGGCCGCGATGCGGGTCAGCGCCTCGCGGGTCTGCATCACCGCGCAGGTGTGGGCGAAGGTCTCCAGGTACCGCTCCAGCGATCCGGAGTCGGCGGCGTCCCGGAACCAGACCGCGAGCTCGGCCGGGTCCTCGGTCGGCAGCGCGGTGTAGCCGTGCTGCCGTGCCAGCTCGATGATCGTCGCGGGGCGCAGCCCGCCGTCGAGGTGGTCGTGGAGGACGGCCTTGGGGGCCCGGCGGATCCACTCGGAGACAGTGGCGGCGACAGGCGTGGCAGGGTTGTCAGACAAGTGCATGGCGGGGAAGTGTACGCCACGGCCGGAGGACGTGCGGCGAGGGCTGTGCGGGGGCTGTGCCGTACCGGCTTCGGGACCCCTTCCGTACGGCTCAGTGCGAGTGGAGCACCGGCAACGCGGGGGTGCCCGTCGGCAGCATGTGCTTGGCGGCCAGGACCGGTGTCTCCCCGACCCGTACGACCTGCGTGACCAGGACTGCCGGGGTGTCCGCCGGGCGGCCCAGCTGGTCCCCGCGCCGCCGCCCGAGCAGCGTCGCCGTGATGCCGCTGTGCGCGCTCAGCGCCGTCTCGCGCGAGGCCCCGAGGAGGACCGCGAGCATCGAGGAGGCGGCCGATTCCTCGCCGCGCAGGGCGCGGGCGAACTCGGGGTGGACCCGGTCGAGCACGTCGTCGGCCGCCGCCCACTCGTGGCTGAGCGCCGCCGCCGTACCCTCCCCGGTCAGCACGGACTCCCAGAACCGCAGCTCGGCGCGGGCCGGGGCGAGCAGGTGCTGGGTCGTGAAGTCGGTGGGCTCCTCCACCGTCCGCAGCAGCGCCCGCACGCGCAGCGGACCGCCCGCGCCGATCAGTTCCTCCAGCGGCTGGACGTGCTCGAAACCCCGGCGCGGCGGACGGTCGTTGACGGTCCGCCCGATCCCGCGGCGCACGGTCAGCAGCCCGTCCTCCTGAAGGAGCAGCAGCGCCTCGCGCAGGGCGGGCCGGCTCACGCCCAGTTCGGCGGCGAGCTTGGGCTCGGAGGGGAGGGTCGAGCCCGGCGGGTAGGTGCCGTCGTGGACGGCGTCCGCGATCCGTTCGTACAGCGCCACGACCGGCCGACGCCGCTGTCCGCTGACCGCCACGGCCGCCTCCTCCTGTGGTTCCGCCGGTGTGCCCACCGGTGTCGGGACCACCGTAGTCGGCCCACGTTGTCTGACAAGTCACCCGTACGGCTCTTCCCACCGGTCCGGGAAGGGCTTGCTCACCCATTCTGGTCCCACGGCTCGTCCCGCGGCACGGGCCGGGTAGGACCGGCGGGCACACCCGGCGGGCAGGACCGACGGCACGACGGAGGAGAGGGCCGGGCATGAGTCCCAAGGACACGGCAGGGGCGTCCCGCACGGGCGGGACGTCCCGGTTCAGCGGAGCCTTCACCCCGGGCCGGATCGCGATGACGGTGCTCGCGGTCCTCACCCTGGTCTTCATCTTCGAGAACACCCGGGAGGTCAGGATCCGGATCCTGATCCCCGAGGTGTCCATGCCGCTCTACCTGGCGCTCCTCGCGACCGCCCTCCTCGGCGCCGCCTGCGGTTACTACGCCGCGGCCCGGAGGCTGAAGTGAGGCGCGCCGCCGTCGTGGGCGCGACCGCCGTCCTCGCGCTCGCGGCCGTCGCCGTCTCCTCGGCCGAGGAGCCCGCCGTGCCGGGCGACGAGACCGGGGCGCGCGTGATGCCGGACCTGCTGGGCGTACCGCTGTGGCGGGTCTTCACCCGGCTCGACCGCCGGACCCGCCTCGACGTCCACGACGCGAGCGGCCGGGACCGGCGGGTGCTGTGGCCGCCGAACTGGCAGGTGTGCACGCAGTACCCCGCGCCCGGCACGGACCTCGACCGGCGGACCGCGGTCACGATCGGGGTCGTGCGGAGGGGCGAGACCTGCCCGCCCCGCGTCCGTACCGCCCGCCGCTGACCTCGCGCGACGACCCGCCGCGACGGGTTTCGCGCCTGCTCAGGACGTAGAGCAGGGCCGCCGCGGCCTGTACGAGGGCGATGCCGGCCAGGTACTCGCGCGCGGTGCCGGCGGTGGCCGCTCCGGCGAGGGCGGAGCCCGCGGCGGCGGCGGACATCTTCAGTCCCGCGCCGATCGTGAACACCTGCGTGCGCCGGTGCGCGGGGGAGTGGTCGGCGCGGATGCGGAGGGTCGCCGTCAGGACGAGCCCGTCGCACGCGCCGGCCACGGCGAAGCAGGCCGCCGCGACGGGGACGGAGGGGGCGCCCGCCGCGCCGACGAGCCCGACGGCCGTACCGGCCAGTCCGAGGACGGCCAGCCGCTGTGGCGTGAGGGTGGGCGTCGGGCGGGTGAGGCCGAGCGTCGCGGCCAGGGCGCCGACCGCGAACGCGGTCATCAGCAGGCCGCCGGCTCCTGCGCTGCCCAGGTGGGTGGCGAGCAGGACACCGGTCGTGGTCAGCGCCCCGATGCCGGTGAAGGCCAGGCAGGTCGCGGCGGTGACGGCACGCAGCTCGCGCTCCCGCCACACGGTGGCCATCCCGCCGGCCAGGTCCCGGCGCAGCCGTACGGGTGTCACGGGATCGGCCCCGGGGCCGGCACCGGTGCCGGGGGCCGCGTGCAGGGGGAGCAGAGCCGTCAGTGCGCAGGCGCAGGCCGCGGCGGCCGACAGGGTGAGCATCGCCGCCACCGGGGAGACGGCCGCCGCGAGGAGCCCGGCGGCGCCGGGACCGGCGACGGCGGCGGCGTTGTAGACCACCGCGTCCCACGAGTAGGCGCGGTCGCGCTCCCCGCCCGCCGGGACGAGCCGCGCGATGAGGCTGGAGAGCCCGCCGGAGACGACCGGCCCGCAGCAGCCCCCGGCCGCCGCGACGGCGAGGACCAGGGGGAGCGGGAGGTGCCCCGTGCCGAACGCCACGGCGGAGATCGACAGGGCGAAGCCGCCGAGCGCGGCGCAGTAGAAGAGCCGGGGCCGACGTGCGCGCTCCGCCGTGGCGCCGGCCAGTGGGGCCGCGAGGACGTGCGGCGCCATCCAGGCCGTCAGGACGTACGCCCCGTGGGCCGCGCTGCCGGTGCGGGACACGGCCAGCATGACCACGGCGACGGCCGTGCCCTCGTCGGCCAGCCGCGCGAAGAACGCGGTCGCCAGGTAGCGCGGCACTCCCCACCGGTCAGGCCGTCGTTCACCCGATCGTTCCGACATCCGACCCCCATCGCGTAACGGCTTATGATGAGAAGACGTTACCGTCGGAGTCGTGGAGCAGGGAGCGCAGACGTGAGAATCCAGGGATTCCGGGCCGCCCAACGCCTGATCGACCTCGCGAACGCCGTCCGCACCCACCCCGACCTGCCCCGCGACGTGGCGGTGCCGCTCCTGGCGAGCCACGGCGAGAGCCCGCAGGACCTGACGGAAACGGCGCTCTCCGACACGGACCTGCGGAGACTGAGGGACGCCGCCCTGAAGATGACCCGCATCCTCACCGAGACCGACACCGACCGGGCGGCCACCGCCCTCAACGAGACCCTGGCCGACCACGCCGCCGCCCCCCGCCTGTCCCGGCACGACGGCCACCCCTGGCACCTGCACGTCGACCGCCACGACGCGGGCTGGGCCGACTGGTTCCTGGCCTCCGGCGCCCTGGCCCTCGCGCAGATCCTCACCGAGCACGGCCGCGCCACCTGGGGCGAGTGCGCGGCCCCCGGCTGCCGCACCCTCTACCTCGGCACCGGCCCCGGCAGCCCGCGCCGCTACTGCTCCACCACCTGCGCCTCACGTGCCCGGGTCGCCGAACACCGCCGCCGCAAGCGGACCTGACCCGTCGGACAGGCCTCGGCGACGCGGCGGACCGGCCTCAGCCGCGCAGGCCGTCCGCCTCTCCGCGGCGGGTCCTGTACAGCACACACCGCCGCAGCGGCCCCTCGGGCACGCTCGGATCGTCGAAGTCGTCGACGGGATCCCGGGTCATGCCGATCCGGCGCATCACCGCCCGGGAGCGAAGGTTGCGGACCGTCGTCGTCGCGATGATCTCCGACAGGCCGAGGGTCTCGAAGCCGAAGGCCCGGCAGGCCAGTGCGGCCTCGGTCGCGTATCCGTGGCCCCACGCCGAGCGGGTCAGCCGCCACCCGATGTCCACGCCCGCGAACGGCATGCCCGCGTCCACCTCGTCCAGGCCGGCGCGGCCGATGAACTCGCCGGTCTCCCGCGATTCCAGCGCCCACCACCCGAAGCCGCGCGCGTCGAACTCGGCCCGCATGCGCGACACCACCGCATCGCTCTGCTCCCGCGTCAGCAACTCGCCCAGGTGTTGACGGACTTCGGGGTCGGCGTTCATCGCCGCCCACGGTTCGAGGTCGGACTCCCGCCAGTGGCGGAGCAGAAGACGATCGGTACGAAGCTCGGTCATGCGGTCAAGCCAACGCGAGCGGCGTCGGGGTGTCGACCGGATATGCCGGGCATGGGCTCCGTCGACGACTTAGCCTTGCCCCATGCCCGACGATCTTGCCCGATTCCTCGCCGCCGGGCCCCGGGTGGGCCTGCGTCCCTTCTCGCCGGACGACGCCGAGGAGTTCACCGCCCGCGCCCGCGAGAGCCGGGAGCTCCACCGGCCCTGGCTGTTCCCGCCGTGCACCACCGAGGCCTACGCGACCTACGCGGGCGTGCTCATCGAGGATCCGGCGCGCGCCGGCTTCCTGGTGTGCGAGCACGGCGAAGGGGGCGACGGCGGGCGGATCGCCGGCTTCGTCAACATCAACAACATCGTCCGCGGAGCCTTCCGCAGCGGCGCCCTCGGCTACGGCGCCTTCGCGCACGCCGCCGGACGCGGACTGCTCACCGAGGCCCTCGGACTGCTCCTGGCCCATGCCTTCGGGCCCCTGGAGCTCCACCGCCTGGAGGCGAACATCCAGCCCGGCAACACCGCCTCCCGGGCGCTGGTCCGCCGCGCGGGCTTCCGCCTGGAGGGCTTCTCGCCCGCGATGCTGTTCATCGACGGCGCCTGGCGGGACCACGAGCGCTGGGCGGTCACCGCTCCGTCGTAGCCGGGCGAACCCCTGGTCAGGACGGGCCCCGGCGTGTTCCATGGGTGGATGACGACCGTACGACGTGCCGTACTGACGCTGCCCGCGGCCCCGTTGGGCCCGGACAACCCCCTGCCCGCCCTGCGGACCCACCGCGGGACCCACACGGTCGACGCACAGACCCTCTCGGAACTCCCGCGCGACATGGCCCGGGGCATCGGCCGCGCACCCCTGCGCAGCCTGCTGCCCGCCCCCGTACGGGACGGCTACGGGCGCGCACGCACGCCCACCGAACTCGACGCGGTCGTCATCGAGAACGACCGGCTCAGGGCGACCGTCCTCCCCGGCCTCGGCGGCCGCGTCCACTCCCTGTACGACAAGACCTCCGGACGCGAACTCCTCTACCGCAACCCGGTGTTCCAGCCCGCGGCCTTCGCCCTGAACGGCGCCTGGTTCTCCGGCGGCATCGAGTGGAACATCGGCGCCACCGGCCACACCACCCTCTCCTGCTCACCCCTGCACGCGGCGGTCGTCCGCGCGCCCGACGGCGGCCGGATGCTCCGGCTGTGGGAGTGGGAGCGCCTGCGGGACCTGCCCTTCCAGGTCGACCTCTGGCTCCCGGAGGGCTCCGCCTTCCTCCACGTCGGGGTCCGTGTCCGCAACCCCCACGAACGGCCCGCCCCCGTCTACTGGTGGTCCAACACCGCCGTACCGGAGGACCGTCGTGTCATCGCGCCCGCCGACGAGGCCTGGCACCACGGCTACGACCGCGGGCTGCGCCGCCTGCCCTTCCCCCTCACCGAGGACCGCGGCACCGACCACTCGTACCCGCTGAACGGCGACTACGCGGCCGACTGGTTCTACGACCTGCCCGAAGGGCAGCGCCGCTGGATCGCCGCCCTCGACGCCGACGGCACCGGCCTCGTCCAGACCTCCACCGATCCCCTGCGCGGCCGCAAGCTCTTCCTGTGGGGCCGCGAGCGCGGCGGCCGGCGCTGGCAGGAGTGGCTCACCGAGCCCGGCACCCCCGGCTACGCCGAGATCCAGGCCGGCCTCGCCCGCACCCAGCTGGAGCATCTGGAGCTGCCCGGCGGCGCGGAGTTCAGCTGGCTGGAGGCGTACGGTCCGCTCGCCGCCGATCCCGCCACGGCCCTCGGCGACGACTGGGACGCGGCCCGCGCGGCCGTCGAGAGCGGCCTCGCCGCAGCGCTTCCGCGCGCCGGGGTCGACGCGGCGTACACGGCCTGGCGCGAGCAGGCCGCCGACTCCGGGCCGGAGACCGTCCTCGCCGTCGGCTCCGGCTGGGGAGCCCTCGAAGTCCTGCGCGGACAGCACGAGTTGCCCGGCACCCCCTTCCCCGAGTCGACGCTGGGACCGGAGCAGGCACCCTGGCGCGCCCTGCTGGACACCGGAGTCCTGCCGGCCCCCGAGAAGGGCGCCCCGCCCGGCGCACCACTGGTCTCGGCACCCTGGCGGGACATGCTGGAGACCGCCCCGGCCGACCCCTCCACCGAGTACCACCTCGGCATCGCCCAGTGGCACGCCGGAGACCGTGCCCAGGCGGTACGGAGCTGGGAACGCGGCCTGCGCGAGGCCGCCGTGCGCTGGCCGCTGCTCCGCTGCCTCGCCGTCGCCGACCGGGAGGACGGACATCCGGCCCGCGCCGCCGAACGGTTCGCCGAGGCCTTCACCGACCACGCCGACCGGGCCGCCGAGGACGAGGCGGTGGCCGCCGCCCTCGGCCGTGAGGCGGTCACCGCGCTGCTCGCCGCCGGACGGACCGGCCGGGCCCGCGAGCTCTGGGCGCGCCTGCCGGAAGAGGCCCGGGGGAGGGGCGCCTTCCGGCTCCTGGAGGCGCGGCTGCTCCTCGCCGAAGGTGCGACGGACGAGGCCCGCGCCGTCTTCGACGCGGGCTTCGAGGTCGCGGACCTGCGCGAGGGCGCGGAGATCCTCGGCGAGGTCTGGGCGGAGATCACCGAGGAACCGCTCCCGTATGCCTATGAGTTCAGGATGCGGCCGAACTGACGGAGCGTCGTGGGCGGCACGACGGTTGTGCCGGTGGCGCGGTGGCGCGGTGGCGCGGTGGCGCGGTGGCGCGGTGGCGACGGTCGTGGTTCGGCGTCGGTGGCTTCTGTGGTGGTGACGGAGGGGCGGGGGGTTCGGAGTTGGCGACCTGGGCGACGGCCGAGTGCCGGTGCGGGCACCCGCGCTTCCGTCATGCGGAGCCGCGGTTCTCGGGCGCCTGCGGCGCCTGCCTCTGCGAGACGTTCGCCCTGCCGCCACCTGAGCCGGGCCACCTGGACCCCGAGCCGGCCCGGCCCGAGCCGGACCGCACGCCGCATCCGGGCTGTCCGCTCCAGGACCCGGACTGCCTCGGCTTCCACCCCGACCTGTACTGACCCGCCGTGACGGGTGGCCCACACGCGCGGGACACGGCGGTCAGGACACCCGGCACACGATCTCGCCGTGCGGGACCATGAACCAGGCATCCTCCTGCTCGCCCCACTCCCGCCACGCCTCGCCGATCGCCGTCAGCTCGGCGTCCGTCGCGTGGCCGCCCTTGACGGCCAGGTCGGCGTAGACGGAGGCGGTCGTCCGGTCCGCCCACAGGCCGCTCCACCAGGAGCGCTCCTCGGGCGTGGCGAAACACCAGGTGCCCGCCGTCGTCGTGACGTCGGTGAAGCCCGCCTCCCGGGCCCAGGAGAACAGGCGCCGACCGGCGTCCGGTTCGCCGCCGTTCGCCCGCGCGACCCGGTGGTACAGGTCCAGCCAGCCGTCCAGTACCGGTCGTTCGGGGAACCAGGCGAAGGCCCCGTAGTCGCTGTCGCGGGCCGCGACGACTCCGCCGGGCCTGCACACCCGCCGCATCTCGCGCAGCGCCTGTACGGGGTCGCCGACGTGCTGCAGCACCTGGTGGGCGTGGACGACGTCGAAGGAGTCGTCGGGGAAGTCCAGGGCGTGGACGTCCGCCACCGCGAACTCGACGTTCTCCAGGCCTCGTTCGGTGGCGACCGCGCGGGCCTTGTCCAGGACGTCCTCGGCGGCGTCGACCGCGGTCACGCGGCCGGGTGCCACCAGTGCGGCCAGGTCGGCGGTGATGGTGCCAGGACCGCAGCCCACGTCCAGGACGTCCAGCCCCGCCCGCAGCTCGGGCAGCAGGTAGGCGGCGGAGTTGGCGGCGGTCCGCCAACTGTGCGAGCGCAGGACGGACTCGTGGTGGCCGTGGGTGTAGACGGCGGTCTCGTGGACCGTGGGCGGCGTGGCGGCATGCGTCATGGAAGCGACTCCCTCGGTGTGGGTGCGTGCTCCAACCGTACGCATCACCGCCGCATGGTGAGACCTGCGTCTTGGTATGTGGACAGGGGTTCAGCCGAACAGCGCCCGCCGGTAACGGAGTTCCTCCAGCTCCCTGCCGCCCGTGACCTCGCGGACGGCCGTGCCGTCCGGTCGCCAGCCCGCCGCCTCGTAGAAGCGGCGGCCCCGCGCGTTGCCGGCGAACACCCACAGCGCGGCGGTCCGGAAACCGGCCGTCACGAGCACCTCGATGGACGCGGCGAGCAGTGACCGCCCGACGCCCGTGCCCCACACCTCCGGCAGGGCGTACAGAGCGGCCAGTTCGGCGGTGGAGGCGGGGTCGAGCGCGCCGGCCCCGTCACCCCCGCCGGTCTCCCCGGCCCCGCCGGTCTCCCCGGCCCCGCCGGTCTCCCCGGCCCCGCCGGTCTCCCCGGATCCCTCGGTCTCACCGGCCCCCTCGGTCTCACCGGCCCCCTCGGCCGGCCAGCCCCTGAGGCAGGAGAAGGCCACCACCCGCCCGCCGGCCTCCGTCGCCAGGAGCACCGTGGGCCGGTCGGGCGCCGCCAGGCGGTCGTGCCACACCGCGGCCCGCTCCTCGATGTCCAGGGAGTCCAGGTACGGCCCGAGGAGCAGGTCGCGGTAGGCGGCCCGCCAGGACAGCACGTGCACGGCGGCGAGGGCCGCCGCGTCCTCGGGAGTCGCCTCGCGTACCGATACCGTCAAGCCGTTCGATACCGTCAAGCGGCTCGATGCCGTCACGCTGTTCGATGTCGTCATGCCGCATTCTCGGCCAGGAAGACCCGGCCCCGCTCCCGTATTTCCGGCGCCCGTCCCGGCCCGGCGGCTCCCTGTGTGACAGCACCGTGAACGGACCGTTCCGACCGGCTCCGGACCGCCTCCCGGCCCCTAGGGTGGGCCCGCCGCCACCCGGTGGCGCGCCGCCCACCTGCCGAGGAGTCCCGTGCCGCCGTACCCGCCCGCGCCCGACCGCCGCTCCCTCCTGAAGCTGCTCGCGGCGGCCCCCGCGGCCTCCGCCCTCGGCGGGCCCGCCGTCGCCGGGCCCGCGCACGCGGCACCTGCGGCGCCCTCACCCGCGCCCGGAGCCGCCGCCGCGCCCGGCATCGTCAAGTCCCTCCCGCCCGAGTGGTTCACCGTCCGGGGCACCAACGCCGAGGCGCGGTTCGACGCCTTCGGCGACACCGGTCTCCTCACGCCCACCGACCGCTTCTTCGTCCGCAACCACACCTCCACGCCCGTCCTCGACGCCTCCGACTGGCGCCTCACGCTCTGGGGCGACGGCCTCCACGGCCGCAGCCCCGTCCACTTCACCTACGGCCAGCTGCGGGACCTGCCCTCCGTCACCCGAACGGCCCTGATCGAGTGCGCCGGAAACGGCCGCAGCCTCTACACGAGCCAGCAGGGCGAGACCGTCACGGGCACCTCCTGGACCCTCGGCGCCGTCGGAGCGGCCCGCTGGTGCGGAGTCCGCCTCTCCGACGTGCTGCGACGCGCCGGGATCGCCCGCGACGCCGTCGCCCTCCAGCCGCGCGGCCTCGACGACCCGTACGTCTCCGGCGGCGTCGACTTCGGGCGCGTGCGCCGCCCGCTGCCGGTCGCCAAGGCCTTCGACGACGTCCTCCTCGCGTACGAGATGAACGGCGAACCGCTCCCGTACGACCACGGCCACCCGGTCCGGCTCGTCGTGCCCTCCTGGGTCGGCATCGCCTCGATCAAGTGGCTCGGCGACATCGAGGTCTCCACCCGCCCGCTGACCTCGCCCTGGTCCACGGACTGGTACCGCCTCTTCGGCCCCGCCCACCCGCCGGGCGGCAGCGCCCCCATCGGCGTCCAGACGGTCAAGTCCGGTTACGAACTCCCCTTCGGCGCCACCCTGGAGGCCGGCCGCGTCCACCGTCTCACCGGTCGCGCCTGGTCCGCCCACGCGCCCGTGCGCTCGGTCGAGGTCTCCACCGACGGCGGCACCCACTGGCGGCGGGCCCGGCTCCTCGACACCCCGAGGCGGGACGGCTGGGTCCGCTGGACCGTGCCGTGGCGCCCCCACCGCACCGGGCCCGTCACCCTGCTGTCCCGGACGACCGACGCCGCCGGCAACACCCAGCCCGAGCGGGCCGTCCACAACACGCAGGGCTACCTCTTCGGCGCGGTGGTACGCCACCCGGTGACCGTCGCCTGACCGGTAGCGCGCCCCGGCGCCCCCGGCCCGCCTCCCTCGGGCCGGCACGGCACGCGCGAGGCCCGCGTCCCTCGGGCCGGCCGGCCCGCGCGCCGGCACGGCACGCCCGCTGCCCGCGTCCTTCGGGCCGGGCCCCCTCCCGGCACCCGAAGCGCCTCCTTGAGCGGCGAAACCGCCCGGATCTTCGTATAAAGGGCTCGGGGTGCCGTTCCCGGTGCCCCCGTGCGCTCAGGAGGTACGGGACATGCACCACACGGCTCCGGAACGCCGAGGGCCGGTGCGCTACGGCCCTCCCGCGCCCGACGCGGGCCTGCCCGTCCTGCCCGGGCTCGCCGCGCTCCTCGCCGCCGCGGCCGGACGCACCGCCCCCGAACCGCCCGGCGGGGGCCCCGTCCTGCGGGAGGCGGCGGCCGGCTACTGGTGGCGCCGGGGCCTGCGGACGCACGCCGAGGACGTCGTCGCGGCCCCCGGCGCCCCCGCGCTCCTCCTCGCCCTGATCGCCGCCCACGGCGGCGACCTCCTGCTGCCCCGCCCCTGCCCCGCCTGGTGGACCCCGCAGGCCCGCCTCCTCGGGCGCCCCGCCTACCACGTGCCGACGCCCGCGGAATGCGGCGGCGTACCCGACCCGTACGCCCTCCTGGAGACCGTCCGGCGGGTCCGCGCCGAGGGCGGCGACCCCCGCGTCCTGCTGCTCTCCGTCGCCGACGACCCCACCGGCACCGTCGCCCCGCCCGAGACCGTCCGCGAGGCCTGCGAGGCCGCCGTCGCCGAGGGCCTCCACGTCATCAGCGACGAGACCTGGCGCGACACGCTCCACCACCCGCACGACACCGTGCTCCTCAGCCCCGCCGAGATGTGCCCGGACGACGTCACCGTCCTCGCCGACCTCGGCGGCGCCCCCCTCACCCCGGCCGCCTGGCCCTGCGCCGTCGCCCGGTTCCCGCCCACCGACCCGTCCCGCGCCGACCGCTGGACCGACCGCAGGGCCCGCGCCCTCGACGTCCTCACCGCGCTCGGCGCCGTCGTCCCCGGCCCCGTCGCCCCCGCCGCGGCGCACGCCCTCGACGAACCCGAGGACGTGACCGTACGGGCCCGGCGCGCCGCCACCGTCCACGGCCGGCTCGCCGCCGCCGCGCACCGCACCGCCCTCGCCGCCGGAGCCCTCTCCCGGCCCCCGCAGGCGGGCCGCCACCTCTATGTGGACCTGGGCCGGTTGAGGTCCGGACTCGCCGCCCGCGGCGTCACCGACTCCCTGGAGCTGGAGAGTCACCTGACCGCCCGGCTCGGCGCCCCCGTACCCGGCGGCCATCGCTTCGGCGACGAACTCGGCGCTCTGCGCGTCCGGTTCGGCACCGAGATGTTCCTCGGCGTCACCGAGGAGGAGCGCGCGGAGACCCTCGGCTCCCGGAACCCCGAGGAACTGCCCCATGTGGCACGTGCGTTGACGGACTTCGGAGGCGCCCTGGAGGAGCTCCGATGAACCGCGCCGGAGGCGGACCGCTTCCCTCCCCGCTCTCCCCTCCCTCCCCTCCCGTACGAGCCGCGCAGGACGGAGCCCGCAGATGACCGAACGGACGGCACAGCCCGCCCGGGCCACCCAGGCCCCGTACCCCGCCGATCCCTCTGCGGCCGCCACCGCCCCGGCCCGGCCCCCCGAGGCCCCGACCACGCCCCCGGCCCCGGGGCCCACCCCTGTGCTCCAGCCGGTCGGCCGGCTGCGCGCGGACTGGCCCCGGACCTTCGTCGACCGGCTCACCGCCCCCCTCCCCGGCGTCCGGGCCCTGGCGCGGCTGGCGCGCGAGGGCGCCGTCCGTCCCCGCCGCGAAGGCCTCCGAGACATCCCCCTGCTCCCCTTCGAGCCGGGGCCGCTGCCACCCGCCGGGCCCGACACCCTGGCCGTCACCTGGGCGGGGCACGCCAGTTGGATCCTCCGCCTCGGAGGGCTCACCGTCCTGACCGACCCCGTCTGGTCCCGCCGGATCTTCGGCACGCCGGCCCGGCTCACCCCGGTCGGCGTCCGCTGGGAGGACCTGCCGCCCGTCGACGCCGTCGTCATCAGCCACAACCACTTCGACCACCTCGACGCCCCCACGCTCCGGCGACTGCCCCGGCACACACCGGTGTTCGTCCCGGCCGGGCTCGGACGCTGGTTCGCCCGCAGGGGGTTCGGTCGCGTGACCGAGCTCGACTGGTGGGAGGCGTCCGAACTCGAGGGCGTGCGCTTCGACTTCGTCCCGGCCCACCACTGGTCGAAACGCACCCTCCTGGACACCTGCCGCTCCCTTTGGGGCGGCTGGGTGCTCACCGACACGGCCGGGCGCCGCGTCCACTTCGCGGGGGACACCGGGTACGGCCACTGGTTCGCCGAGATCGGCCGCCGCTTCCCCGGCATCGACCTGTCCCTGCTCCCGATCGGGGCCTACGACCCCCGCTGGTGGCTCAGCGACGTCCACACGGACCCCGAGGAGGCGGTCCGCGCCCACCAGGACCTGGGCGCCCGGCGGATGGCCCCCATGCACTGGGCCACCTTCGTCCTCTCCTCGGAACCCGTCCTGGAACCCCTCACCCGCGTCAGGGCCGCCTGGGCGAGTGCGGGACTGCCCCGCGAGGACCTGTGGGACCTCCCGGTCGGCGCCTCACGGGTGCTCACGCCCTGAGTCGCCCGAGGTGCCTGACGTACCCGAGGTGCCTGACGTACCCGAGGTGCCTGACGTACCCGAGGTGCCTGACGTACCCGACGTACCCGCGGTGCCTGACGTACCCGAGGACCCGGCCGCCCGCCCCGACGTCCCCCGCACCCGCCGCCACAGCGCCGGCAGCGCGCTGATCAGCACCGTGAGGCCGACCGCCGCCACGACCCCCTGCCACGGCTCCGGGAAGAGCGAACCGCCCAGGATGCCGATCAGCTGGTACGTCGCCGCCCACGCGAGGCACGCCGCCAGGTCCCCCCGCGCGAAGCGCCGCAGCGGCATCTCCGCGAGCAGGCACGCCAGCATCACCGGGATCCGCCCCGCCGGCACCAGCCGGGACAGCACGAGCACCGACACCTGATGGGTGTCCAGCCGCGCCTGCGCCTGCGCGAGCCGCTCCGGTGTCACCCGGCCCCGCAGCGTGGCCAGCCACCGCGAGCCGTTGCGGGACCGGACCCCGCGCTGTCCCAGCCAGTACAGCGCCAGGTCCCCGAGGAACGCGGCGAACGCCGCCACCAGGAAGACGAAGAGCAGTGCCGGCGGCGAACTCTGGTGGAAGGCGACGACCGCCGCCGAGCTGACGACGGCACCCGTCGGCACGATCGGCACCAGCGCGCCCAGCGCCACGAGCAGGAACAGCGAGGGATAGCCGACGGCCTGCTGCGTCGACTCGGGCGGCAGCTCGCGCACCGCCCCGGCGACCCGGACGAGACCGTCGATCACCTGGCGACCTCCGGCCGCACCCGCTCCCCGTGGGCGAGCAGGTGCACCACCACCTTCGGCGCGAGCCGCGCGGCCTGGCGGACGAACTCGTCCCCCGGCGCGTGGAACTCGTGCGGCCGGACCCCGTCGAGCCCGATCGGCCAGTACGTGCCGTAGTGCACCGGCACCGCGGCCGCCGGCGAGAGCGCGGCGAGCGCCTCGGCCGCCCGGCCCGCGTCGAGGTGCCCGTGCCCGAGGTACGGACCCCAGCCGCCCACCGGCAGCAGCGCCACGTCCACCGGACCCACCGCCTCCGCCATCCCGTCGAAGAGCCCGGTGTCCCCGGCGAAGTACGTCCGGGCCTCGCCCTCGACGACGTACCCGAGGGCGGGGGAGCGGTGCGGCCCGAGCGGCAGCCGCCGTCCGTCGTGGGCCGCCGGCACGGCCCGTACCGTCACGCCCTCGACCGTCACCGTGTCGCCCGGCCCCACCTCGGTCACCCGCAGGCCGTCCCGGTCGAGCCTGCGCAGCCCCGGTACGGCGGCGGGCGCCCCGCGCGGCACGATGATCCGCGTCCCCGGGGCGAGCCGTGCCAGCGAGGGCACGTGCAGATGGTCGGCGTGCAGGTGCGAGACGAGCACCGCCTCGGCGCGGGCGGCCTCGGGCGGCGGCGGGGCGCCGCGCCGCCGCCGCAGGTGCGCGAGCCGCCGCGCGAACAGCGGGTCGGTGAGGAAGCGGACCCCGGAGTCCTCGACTGTGCAGGTCGCGTGGCCCCACCAGGTGACCTCCACCGGCATGCCGCCTTCCGTTTCTCGCCCGTCGTCCCGGGGGCTCCGGCCGTCGCGCCCCGATGTCCACGACCGTTCCGTACCTCCCCAACGAGGGTAAATGTCCGGAGCGTGCTCCGGAGGATGTTCGGCCGCGCGGATCCCCAGTAGGGTCGGTCCATGGACGACGTTCGGGTGGCGGCGATCGCCAGCCTCACCCCGCTCGAAGAGCTGGACAGCGACCCCTTCCTGGTGGACACGCGGGGCCAGCACGAACTGTGCGCCCGCTGGACCGTGGACAAGGGATACGTGCTCGCCCGCCAACTCCTCTTCTACGGCATCCGGCCCGACCACGCGGCGCTGTGGCAGGACGTGGAGGACGGGGAGGTCGACCTCTTCGTCGCCGCCAACGAGCGGGTCCTCGCCCGCGCGTTGACGTCGGTGTCGGGCTTCCGCGCCGAGTGCGAGCGCCGCGGGGTGCGGGTCGAGACCGTCGGCCTCGACGAACCGGCGTACGACACGGCCGCCAAGGCCGGAGTGCACCGCCGGCTCTCCATGCCCACCGCCGGGTACGACGGCTCCTGACCCACGGGACGTTCCACGCCCCACCCGGCCCGCTCCGGCACACGGCAGTCCCGCCCCGAACCGCGGTCGGTCCGACCTGACACACCCGGGCCGTCGGCCGTCGGCCGTCACCCGTTTTCCGTCTTGACCGTGGGCGTTGTGCCACGCTTGAGGCAGGAAACGGGCGAAAGGTGAACCGGGCGTGGGAGACGGGCGATGGGGTGGCGCCGGGCGCTGGCGGACCGCGGGCAGCACGGCGATGCGGATGATCGTGGTCTGGGCGGTGTCCACCCTCACCATGCTCGCCCTCGCCGGACTGCTCCCCGACTTCGAACTCCAGTCCGCCGACGGCGACAGCATGACGCGGACGGCCGTCACCGCCGCCACCGCCGCGGGCGTCTTCGGTCTGCTGGGCGCGCTCGTGTGGCCGGTGATCGTCCGCGCCCTCCTCCTCGTCCCGGCGCTCGTCCTCGGTCTGCTCGTCTTCTTCCTCAACGGCTCGCTGCTGCTCGTCGCGCTCTGGCTGATCCCCGACGGGCGCGGCGCCGCCGACCCCGAGACGGCCGTCGTGGTCGCCGCCGTGATGTCCGCCGTCGCCTCCGCGACCTCCACGGCCCTCGCCGTCCGCGACGACGACGCCTACCGCCGCCGCCTCTACCGGCTCACCGGCCGCACCCGCCCCCGCGACCCCGCCGACTCGCCGGAGACCGCCCCCGGCACCGTCTTCCTCCAGCTCGACGGCGTCGGCCACCACGTCCTGCGCACCGCCGTCGCCGACGGGCTCATGCCGACCGTCGCCGGCTGGCTCGACTCCGGCCACCGGCTCACCCCCTGGCGGACCGACTGGTCCAGCCAGACGGGCGCCAGCCAGCTCGGCATCCTGCACGGCTCCAACGAGGACGTGCCCGCCTTCCGCTGGTACGAGAAGGACACCGGCCGGCTCATGGTCTCGAACCGCCCCGCGAGCGCCGTCGAGCTCCAGCGGCGGGCCGTGCGGCGCACCGGGGACGGCGGGCTGCTCACCCTCGACGGCGCCTCCCGCGGCAACCTCTTCAGCGGCGGCGCCGACCAGCTCGCCCTGGTCCTGTCGATGGCCGCGCGGCGCGGCAGGCGCAACCGCTCCCGGGCCGGCTACTTCGCGTACTTCTCCGACCCGGCCAACGCCGTCCGCACCGCCGGGTCGCTCGTCACCGAGTGCGTCCGCGAGGTGTGCCAGTCGACGCGGGCGCTGCTGCGCCGCGAGACCCCGAGGGTCTCGCGCGGCGGCACCTACCCCTTCGTCCGCGCCTTCGCGACCGTCGTCGAGCGGGACGTGGTGGTGGCCGCCGTGATGGGGGACATGCTGGCGGGGCGGACCGCGGTCTACGCCGACCTCGTCGCGTACGACGAGGTGGCCCACCACTCCGGGCCGCACGGCCGCGACACCGACCAGGTCCTGCGCCGCCTCGACCGCGCGGTCGCGCTGATCGCGACCGTCGCCGAGCACGCGCCGCGCCCGTACCGGATCGTGCTCCTCTCCGACCACGGGCAGAGCCCGGGCGAGACCTTCGAGTCGGCGTACGGCCTCTCGCTCAAGGAGCTCGTACGGGCCGGGTGCGGGCTGCCGGTGCCGCGCCGCGTCCGGCGCACCCGCAGCGGTTCCGAGGCGCGCGACGCGGCCAGGGACGCGCTGCGCAGCGCCCTGCACCGGCCGCTCGACGAGAACGGCGAGACCGCGCGCGAACTGCCCGCCAAGCCCTCCGAGCCGGTCGTCCTCGCCTCGGGCAACCTCGGTCTGATCTCCTTCCCCGACGTGCCGCACCGGATGACCCGCGAGGAGATCGACCGGCGCCACCCGGCGCTCCTGCGGACCCTCGCCCACCACCCGGGCGTCGGCTTCGTGCTCGTGGCGAGCGCCGAGCACGGCTCTCTCGTCCTCGCCCGCGACGGCGTGGAGGTGCCGGTCGCCGAGCTCACCGACGGGGGGCCGCTGGCCGTCTTCGGCCGGGGCGCGGCGGACGCCGTGCGCCGCACGGACGGCTTCCCGCACGTCGCGGACGTCATGATCAACTCGATGTACGACCCGGCGACCGGCACCGTGCACGCCTTCGAGGAGCAGATCGGCTCGCACGGCGGCCTCGGCGGAGAGCAGTCGCACCCCTTCCTGCTCTCGCCGCCGGAGCTGTCGCCGCCGGTCGGCGAGGGGGAGGAGCTCGTCGGCGCGGAGCGGATCCACCGGGTGCTGCGCCGCTGGCTGCGCGAGTCCTCGGGCCCGCAGGTGCCGCTCGGGATCGCCCCGCCCACGGGCCGAGCGGAATCCGACCGTCATCCGGTCGACGGCGGGGCCGCCGTCCCCGACAACAACCGCTGACACCGCCGTCCCCGACGACAACCGCTGACACCGCCGTCCCCGACGACAACCGCTAACACCGCCGTCCCCGACGAGAACCGCCGACACCGCCGTCCGCGGAGGACCGGGTCCGCGCCGTGACCGCCGGTGCGGTGAATCCGAGGGCCCGGGCGTAGGCCGCCCGGGCGGATCTCCCGCCCCGAGCGGCGTGCGCCGACCCGGGCGGGGCAGTACGGATCTCCGTGAGCCCCGTGCCCGAGCCGACCGCGCCGCCCGCCACCCCGGCGGGCTGCTGGACGCGCCCCGCGCCGGGCGGACCCCGATGGGTCGCGCTGCTCCTCATCCTCGTCGCCCTCCTCGGCGCGGGCGCGGCCGGCGCCCTCACCGGCGGCGTCGAACTCCGCCCCGCGACCGCCGCCCCCGCCTCCGACCAGGGCTGCGAGACCTTCGACCCGGCGGCCGCGGAGGCCGGGCTCCCCGGCCGGGCCAGACGCCACCGCACGCGCCTGCGCCCCGCCCCCGCGCGCCGCCGCCCCCGTACCGCCCGCCGGCGGACCCGTACCGCCGGCCCCGCTCCCGTACCCACCCCGCGTGGCGACGCGCCCCGGCGCGTGGTGATGCGCTGCTGAGAGGCCCGCACCTCTCGGCAGCCCCCCCCACATCACCCCCCCTCGCGAGGAGTTCCGCCATGCCCGTCGACCCGTACGCCGTCCTGCAGGCCCTGCTGCGCGCCGAGGCCTCCCGCGCCCAGCGTGCCGACCACCGCTCTGCCGAACCCGCCGAACCGGCACCCGCCCCGGCCACCGAGCCGCCCGCCCCCCGGGAGGACCGCGCCCGCTGACCACCCGGCCCCGGGCCGAGCCGGACGCCACCCGAGCCGGACACGCGGGCCGGACACGCGGGCCGGACACGCGGGCCGGACACGCGGGCCGGGCCGGACAAGGACCGACGCGGGCCACGGCGGAAATACGATTTGCGGACGGGTGTACGGGAGTACGAGGCTGATCCGATGACCTCGACCGACCGGAACACCAGCCCCGATCGGTCCGCCGGACCCGCGTCCGGCCCGGGCCCCGACACCGCGACGCCCACCGACGCCGAAGCCCGTACGAAGATCCGCGCCGCCGCCCGCACCACCCCCCGCACCACGGCCCGCCTCCTCGCCTTCGCGCGGCGTCCCTACCGGGACCGACCCGACCCCGCGTACCGCATCCGCCGCCGGCCCGACCTCACGGCGCTCTGCTTGGCCACCGTCTTCTTCTGGTCCAGCCTCACGCCCTCCCTCGTGCCCCGGCCCTGGTTCCTCCAGGGCATCGTCGGCGGCATCACCGCCGCCATCGGCTACGCCCTCGGCTCCACCCTCGCCTGGCTGTTACGCGCCCTGGGAGGTGCCTTCGTGCGCCGCCGTCCCGCCGAGCGGACCCGGACCCTCTGCTGGCAGGCGTACTGGCTGCTCAGCCCGGTCCTCACCGTCTGGCTCACCTCCGAGAGCGCCCGGATGCAGCGTCAGCTCCGGGTCCTCCAGGGCCTCCCCCCCACCCTCACCTGGCACACGCCGATGATCGCGCTGATCGCCCTCGGCCTCCTCCTCGCGGCGCTCCTCGTCGCCCGCTCCGTCCGGCTCGGAGCCGTCACCCTGATCCGGCTCCTCGCCAGGCTCCTGCCGCGCCCCGTCGCCTTCGCCGTCGGCGCGGCCCTCTCCGCGCTCGTCGTCCTCGTCGGCGTCCGCGACGTCGTCTTCGACCGGGGCGTCGTCGACCTCGCCGACCGCATCGCCGAGGCCACCAACGACGGCACCAAGGACGGCATCCGCCGCCCCGCCTCCCGCCACGTCACCGGCGGCCCGGGCTCCCTCGTCCCCTGGCGGGAGCTCGGCTACCAGGGCCGCAACTTCACCGGCTCCACCCCCACCCGCGCCGCCCTCACCGCCTGGACCGGCCGGCCCGTCCGCGACCCGGTCCGCGTCTACGTCCCCTCCGCGCTGCCCGCAGCCTTCACCGACGACCGGCCCTTCGCCGCCCAGGCCCGCCTCGCCGTCCGCGAACTCGAACGGACCGGCGCCTTCGACCGCGCCGTCCTGGCCGTCGCCGGGACCACCGGCACCGGCTGGATCGACCCGAACGTCGCCGAGGCCCTGGAGTACATGTACGGCGGCGACACCGCGATCGTCGCCGTCCAGTACTCGTACCTCCCGAGCTGGGTCTCCTTCCTCGTCGACAAGGAGAAGGCCGGAGAGGCGACCCGGGCCCTCCTCGACGCCGTCCGCGCCCGCCTCGGCACCCTCCCCGCAGAGCGGCGGCCGAAGCTCGTCGTCACCGGCGAGAGCCTCGGCGCCTACGCCGTCGAGGCCTCCTTCGGCACCGCCGACGCGCTCCTCGCCGGAACGGACGGCGCCCTCCTGATGGGTCCGCCCCACTTCTCGCCGATCTCCCGGGAGATCCGCCGCGACCGCGACCCCGGCAGCCCCGTCTGGCGCCCCCAGTACCGCGGCGGCGCCCACATCCGCTTCGCCCAGTTCCCCGGCACCGACCTCGAACGCCCCGCCGCCGACTGGGAACGGCCCCGTGCGGTCTACCTGCAGAACGCCTCCGACCCCGTCGTCTGGTGGTCGCCCGAACTGCTCCTTGACCGCCCCGAATGGCTCGACGAGCCGCTCGGCCCCGACATCACCCCCGAGATCAGCTGGTTCCCCTTCGTCGCCTTCTGGCAGACCTCCGTCGACATGACCGTCTCCTACGGCGTCGACGCCCCGCACGGCCACCGCTACGGGGCCGGCGCCGTCGACGGCTGGGCGGCGGTCCTGCCGCCGCCCGGCTGGACCGCCGCCGACACGACCCGGCTGCGCACCTTCATCCGCCACCGCAAGGCCGCGTACTGAGCGCGCACGGCCCCGACCGACCGACCGGCCGCCGCCCTCACGTCAGCACCGTGAACGCCTGTGTCGCCAGGGCCCGTTCGAGCCGCTGCCGGAGCCGCTCCGCCGTCGGCGCGAGCCGTGCGCGCTCATCCGCCGGCAGCGAGAACCCGACGGCCGAGTGGACCCCGCCCACCGTGATCGGCACCGCCGCGCACACCGCACCGAGGACGTACTCCTCCCGTTCGAGCACCGGAGCGCCTCGCCGCACCCCGGCCAGCCGGGTCAGGAGCGCCTCCTCGTCCCGGACCGTGCGCGGGGTCAGCCGGATCACCGGACGCCGGGCCAGATAGGCGCGGCGGTCCTCCGGCGACAGCTGCGCGAGCAGGCACTGGCCGAGCGCGTGGGCGTGCGCGGTCGTCCGGAAGTCCGCCCACTCCTCGACGGCCCGGTGCTCGGCGCTCTCCGCCACGGCCACCACCCGCACCTCCCCGTCCGTGAGGTCCGCGTAGTACACGGGCGCGCCGAGCTCGTCGCGCAGCACCCCCAGCCACTCGGCGAGCCGCCCGCCCGCCCCGGTCCCCGGCCCCCGGCCGGAGAGCCGCGGTACGGCGGGCCCGAGCCGGAACGTCCCGCGCTCGCGCTGCAGATAGCCGTCGTGCACGAGGGTCCGCAGGAGGTGGTACGTGGTCGGCAGCGGTAACCGGGTCTCCCGGGAGAGCCGCTTGGCGGTGACCTCCCCGTGCTCGGCGACCGCTTCGAGCAGAACGAGCGCGCGGCGTACGGAACTTATGAGCGTGGGACCGGGCGTCGGGCCGGGCGTGGGACCGGGCGTCGGGCCGGACGGCGGCACGGATGCGGGCGCGGACACGGGTGCGGATGAGGGCTTCGTGGGGGCCATGGGCACAGTCTGCCGAGCGCCCCGCCCCCACGAACGTCCGTTGCCAGAAGCCTTGTTCGATCGGCTCGTGCGCCCCCGGCACGGCGGCACGTTCCTCCAATCCCCACCCCGGCACCCGCCCCCACCGCCGGCATTACCTCGCGGGTAATCGCCCCCGCCGCCTTCCCCCGGCATGCTCATGAACACCGGGACCCGGGCGGCGCACTCCGCTCGGGCTCCGGGGCCACCGCCAGTCCGAACGACTCCCATGGAGCGTGATCCGCCATGTCCCAGGCCCTGCTGACCGGTCTCGCCCGCACCACCCGGCCGCAGGCCGCGGTGCGCCGCTTCCTCGGCCTCGACGCCCTCGTCACCGGGGCCAACGGCCTCGCCTACCTCACGGCCTCCGGCCCCCTCGGCGAGCTCCTCGGCGTCGACGCGACCCTGCTGCTGGAACTGGGCGTCCTGCTCACCGCGTACGCCGCCGGCGTCGCCTGGCTCGCGAGCCGCCCGCAGCCCCCGGCCCTCGGGGTGAAGCTGGTCGTCGACATCAACGTCCTCTGGGCCGTCCTGAGCGTCGTCGCCCTCTTCGCCTGGCTGGAGCCGACCACCGCCGGCCTGTTCTGGACGCCGGTGCAGGCCGCCACCGTCGCCGGGTTCGCCCTGCTCCAGTGGACAGCCCTGCGCGCCGTCGCCGCTACTCGCTGACCGCCGCCAGGGACTGGAGGTACGCGACCGTCTCCGCATCGGCCGGGAGCAGCGTCTCGATGGCCAGCTCGGCGACGGTCACGTCCATCGGCGTGTTGAACGTCGAGATCGACGACACGAACGACAGGATCCGCCCGTCGTGCTCGACCCGCATCGGCAGCGCGATGTACGGATACGGCTCCGCGTCGGGCGCGCTCTCCTCCTCCGCGCCCGGCGGCAGCGGATACGCCGCCACCTCCTCGTACAGCTCGCGCAGCGCCTCCGAGCGGGCCAGGGCGATCTGCCGCTCCATCTGGGCCAGCAGATGCGCCCGCCACTCCCGCAGATTCCGGATCCTCGGCGCGAGGCCCTCCGGGTGGAGGGTGAGCCGCATCGCGTTCAGCGGCGGGGCGAGCAGGTGCTCCGGCAGTCCGTCGAGGAGCAGCCCGATCCCCCGGTTGGCCGCCACCACCGTGTACGAGCCGTCCACCACGAACGCCGGATACGGCTCGTACCCCCGCAGCAGCCGCTCGATGCCCTCCCGCAGCACCTCCAGGTGCGGGGCGCCGAGCGGCGACTCGGTGTACCGGGGCGCGTAACCGGCGGCGAGCAGCAGCGCGTTCCGCTCCCGCACGGGCACGTCCAGGTGCTCGGCGAGCCGGAGGACCATCTCCTCGCTCGGCCGGGAACGGCCCGTCTCCACGAACGAGATGTGCCGCGCCGAGGAGTCGGCGCGCAGCGCGAGCTCCAGCTGACTCATCCGCCGCCGCTCACGCCATCCGCGCAGCAGCGGCCCTACCCCCGTGTCGCTCACGACAGTCGTCATGGCCAGACGGTATCCCAGTGGGGGACCCGGGTAGCTTCCCCGGGGGACCCGTCCCGCACGCACCGCGCACCACCCGACCGGAGGGAGCACACGTTGCCCACACAGCCGTTGTCGCAGAAGGAGATCGAGGACCGACTGCGGGAACTCCCCGGGTGGTCCGTCGAGAGCGACCACCTCGTCCGTACCTACCGGCTCGGCGACCACTTCGCCGCGACCGCCCTCGTCGTGCACGTGGCCCAGATCCAGCAGGAGCTCGACCACCACTCCGACCTGACCCTCGGCTACAACACGGTCGCCGTGTCCGTGAACACCCACTCCGTCGGCGGGGCCGTCACGGAGCTGGACTTCGCGCTCGCCGAGCGCGTCGAGGGGATCGCCCCGGGGCACGGAGCCAACTGACCGGCCGTTCGCCGCACTTCCCGGCCATGCCTCAGTAAGATCATCCGCATGGCGGACACCCTGCTCGACTACGAGGCCGAGGCGGCGCACTACGACCGGACCCGCGGCGGCGTCCCCCGCGCCGAGGCCGCGGCCGAGGCCGTGCTGCGCCTCGTGCCGCCCGGCGCGCGCACGCTCCTCGACGTCGCCTGCGGCACCGGCCTCGTCACCGAACGCCTCACCAGGACCGGCCTGCGCGTGTACGGGGCCGACGCCGCGCACGCGATGCTGCGGACGGCCACCGGGCGGCTGCCCGGCCGGACCGTCCGCGCCGACGCCCGTCGACTGCCGCTGCCCGACGGCTCCCTGGACGCGGTCTCCGCCGTCTGGCTGCTGCACCTCGTCCCCTTCGCCCCGGAGATCGTCGCCGAGGCGGCCCGCGTCCTGCGTCCCGGCGGTGTCCTCGTCGCCACCGTCGACAAGGACGCGGCCCACGACGTCGGCAGCGACATCGACGACGTCCTCCGCCCCCACCGCTCGGAGCGCGAAGCCTCCGACCGCACGGACACGATCACCCGGCACGCCGCCGCCCACGGTCTCGACCCCGCCCCCGGCGCCCACTTCACCGGCCACGGACAGGGCCGCACCCCGCGCGACACCGTCCGAAGGCTGCGCAGCGGCTACTTCGCCTCCTGGTACACCGGGGACGAAGCCACCACCGAGGCGCTCGCCGGGGCCCTGGAAGCCCTCCCGGACCAGGACCGCCCCCGCGACGACCCTCGTTACCGGCTGGCCCGCTTCGTCAGACGCGGCTGACCCCCCTCGACCGGCGGTCCCGGCCGCTCACGTCGTACCGGAACGCAGCGCGTCCGCGAGATAGCCCGACAGGTCCGGAGCGTCGGGCGTCAGCATGTGGCGTACCCAGGCCCGCCGTTCGTGCTCCAGCGGTGCCAGCTCCCACACACAGCCGATCCACGAGCGGTCGACCCGGACGAAGCGCGTCGGATCGTCGTCGGGACAGTCGAGCGCGGGCTGGCCGGCGGCCGCCCCGCCGAAGTGGAGCACGTTGTCCCACACCCAGCTGTACGCGTTGAGGTACGCGCCCGTGTCACCGCCCCGGTGCAGCACCACGAACCCCGCCGGCGCCGTGCCGTCCGGCGGCGGCAGCAGCTCCGGCAGCAGCGCGTACGCCGCCTTCTCCACCTCCGGCTCGATGCCCGCCGGATCGGCGGTGACGTGATAGCGCTTGAGCGACCGGCCGGCGATCTCCACCGGCTCCAGCGCCACGAGGTACTTCTCCGTGAAAGCCATGGCTGGACTGTAGGAGGACTTCACTGACACCTTGTGTCAGTGAAGTCCAGCCGACTCATCTCGATCCTTCTGCTGCTCCGCATCCGGGGCCGGATGACCGCCGCCGAGCTCGCCGCGGAGCTGGAGGTCTCCGTCCGGACCGTCTACCGCGACGTCGAGTCGCTGCACCTCGCCGGGATACCGCTCTACGGGGGCGCCGGGCACCGCGGCGGGTACCGGCTCCTCACCGGGCACCGCTCCCAGCTCACCGACCTGTACACCCGCGAGGCCGAGGCGCTCGTCCTCGCCGGCATGCCCGGCGCCGCCGAAGAGCTCGGGCTCGGACCGCACTTCGCCGACGCCCAGCTGAAACTTCGGGCGGGCCTCCCGGCGCCGCTGCGCGAGCACGTCGACCGGCTGCGCGCCCGCTTCCACATCGACGCCCCCGGCTGGTACGACGAGGGCCACGAGGCCCCGTTCCTGCCGCAGGTCGCCGACGCCGTCCGCGCCGGCCGGGTCCTGGAGCTGCGCTACCGGCGCTGGAAGGAGCCGACCGACGTCGACCGGCGCCTCGAACCGTACGGCCTCGTCCTCAAGGCGGGCCGCTGGTACCTGATCGCCGGGCCCGGCCCCCGTACCTACCGCGTCGACCAGATCCTCGACCTCACCGTCACCGACGAGGAGGCCGGCGTCCCGGAGGACTTCGACCTCGCCGGCCACTGGCGCGCCGCCCAGGCCGACTTCCACGCCCGGCTGCACCGGGGCGAGGCCCTCGTCCGTGTCTCCCCCGCCGGCGCGGCCCGGCTCACCGGCGCCGCCGCCCGGGCGCTCGCCGCGACCGGTACCCCGGAACCCGACGGATGGACCCGGGCCACCCTCCCCGTCGAGTCGACCGACCACGCCCACGACACCTTCCTCGCGCTCGGCACCGAGGTGGAGGTCCTGGGCCCCGAGGAACTCCGCATCCGCATCGCGGAGACCGTGACGACGCTCGCCCGGCGGTACGCCTGAGGCGGCCTCAGGCGTACGCCCCCCCCAGGGCCGCCGCGTCGACTCAGGACTCGGCCGCGCCGCCCCAGGTCTCCGCCGCGAACGCGGCGAACGAGCGCGGCTCGCGGCCCAGGACCCGCTTCACCCCGTCGGTCGCCGAGGCGTTGTGGCCGTCGAGGAGCGTCGAGAACAGGTTCGCGAGCCACTCTGCCTCCGGGGCCGGCAGGCCGAAGTCCGTGAGGAGCCCGGCGTAGTCCGCCGCCGGCATCGCCTCGTAGACCACCGGGCGACCCGAGACGCGCGAGATCTCCGCCGCGACCTCCGCGAAGGACACCGGCCGCGGACCCGTCACCTCGTGCACCCGCCCCGCGTGCCCGTCCGCCGTCAGGGTCTCGACGATCACGTCCGCCAGGTCGTCCGCGTCGACGAACGGCTCCAGCGTGTCACCCGCGGGGAAGACCAGCACCCCCTCCGCGACCCCCTCCGCGAGCAGCCCCTCGGAGAAGTTCTGCGCGAAGAACGAGGCCCGCACGACGGTCGTCTCGACTCCGCCGGCCGCCTCCCGCAGCGCCTGCTCCGCAACGAGCGCCGTGGGCTCCCCGCGCCCGGACAGCACCGTCAGCCGCCGTACCCCGTGTTCCGCGGCCAGGCGGCCGAAGGTCTGCATCGCCTCCACCGCGCCGGGGGCGGCGAGGTCCGGGTAGTAGGCCACGTACGCGGCGTCCGCGCCCCGCAGCGCCGGACCCCAGGTCTCCGGGGCCTCCCAGTCGAAGGGGACCGCTCCCGTGCGGGAGCCGGCGCGGACCGTCACCCCGCGCGCCGCGAGCCGCTCCGCCACCCGCCGCCCGGTCTTGCCGGTGGCGCTCGTCACGAGGACCGTCCGCGGGCCCGCCGAGGCCTGAACGCCGGTCCCGCTCTGCGTGTTCTGCGTGTTCGTCGTCATGGCTCAAGAATCCCGCCCACGGTTCCCGCCGCCCATGCTCCGCAGTCTCACGACCCTACGCATCCGTCTCACCCGGCCGCCTACTCTTACGACTCATGGACGCACTCGCCGGACTCCTCGACGGGCCCCGCGCCAAGGGCGCCTTCCTGCTGCGCATGATCATGGAGCCGCCGTGGTCCGTCCGCATCGAGGACGGCGCGCCCGTCTGCCTCATGTGCGTCACCGAGGGCGAGGCCTGGGTGGTCCCCGACGCCGGCGACCCCGTCCTCCTGCGGCCCGGCGCCATCGCCGTCGCCCGCGGCCCGCAGCCGTACACGGTCGCCGACGCCCCCGACGCCCCGCCCCGCGCCGTGATCGGCCCCGACGGCACCTGCACCACCCTCTCCGGGGAGCCGCTCGCCGAGACCATGCGGCTCGGCGTCCGGACCTGGGGCAACGCCCCGGACGGCGGGACCACGGTTCTCGTCGGCACCTACCGGATGGACGGCGAGGTCGGCCGCCGGCTGCTCGACGCCCTGCCGGGGCTGCTGCACCTGCGCGCCGAGGAGTGGAACTGCCCCCTCACCCCCTTCCTCGGCGAGGAGATAGCCCGCGACGAACCCGGTCAGACGGCGGTCCTGGACCGGGTGCTCGACCTGATGCTCATCACCGGCGTCCGCGCCTGGTTCTCCCGGCCCGGCGCCGAGGCGCCCGCCTGGTACCGCGCCATGGGCGACCCGGTCGTCGGCCGGGCCCTCCGGCTCCTCCAGAACGACCCCGCCCACCCCTGGACCGTCGCCTCGCTCGCCGCGAAGGCCGGGGTGTCCCGGGCCGCGCTCGCCCGCCGCTTCGCCGAGCTCGTCGGCGAGACCCCGATGGCGTACCTCACGGACTGGCGGCTCGCGCTCGCCGCCGATCTGCTGCGCGGCACGGACGCCACCGTCGAGTCGATCGCCCGGCAGGTCGGCTACAGCGGTGCCTTCGCCCTGAGCGCCGCCTTCAAGCGGGTGCGCGGGGTCAGCCCGCAGGAGCACCGTTCCCTGGGCCGGGCGACACAGTGAGCGAGAGGGCTTTGCCGGAACGGCAACACTTCTCGCGCATCCCGCCGCCCCGCCGCACCCTGGGACCATGAGCCAGCATCAGCACCGCGCATCCCACCAGGGCCACGACCACGGGCAGAAGCACGAGGGTCACGACCACGGGCAGACCCAGCCGGGACACGACCACGGGCAGAAGCACGAGGGTCACCACCACGACGGCGCCCATCCGGACTGGAGCGAGATGGCCCTGCTCCTGGAGCGGCAGGCCGAGATCGCGAGCCCCGCCTACACCGAGGCCGCCGCCTGGCTCGGCACCCTCGTCCCGGTCTACGGCGTCCGGCGCGTCCTCGACGTGGGCAGCGGCCCCGGCGTCGTCACCAGCCTGCTCGCGGAGGCCTTCCCGGCCGCCGAGACCGTCGCCGTCGACGGCAGCCCCGAACTCCTCCTCCGGGCCCGCGACCGTGCCGAGGCCCGCGGCCTCGGCGCCCGCTTCGCCACCCTCCACGCCGAACTCCCGGCAGCCATCGGCACCCTCGGCGAGGCCGACCTCGTCTGGGCGGGCAACTCCCTGCACCACATCGGCGACCAGCGGGCCGCACTCGCGGAGTTCGCGGCCCTCCTGCGTCCCGGCGGTCTGATCGCGCTCGTCGAGGGCGGCCTGCCCACCCGTCATCTGCCCCGGCACATCGGCATCGGCCGGCCGGGCCTCGAAGCCCGGCTCGACGCCGCCCACGCGCACGGGTTCGGGCGGATGCGCGCCGAGCTCCCCGGCTCCGTCGACGAGCCCGAGGACTGGCGGGCGCTCCTCACGAGCGCCGGCCTCACCCCGGCCGGCACCCGGACCTTCCTCACCGACGTCCCCGCGCCCGTCTCCCCGGTCGTCCGGGAGCTGGCCGTCTCGCACCACCAGCGGCTCCGCGAGGGCTTGGGCGACCGGATCGACGCCGACGACCGCAAGACGCTGGACGTCCTCCTCGACCCGGCCGACGAGAGGTCCCTGCACCACCGCACGGACCTCTTCCACCTGACGGCCCGGACCGTCCACACCGCCCGCAAGGGCTGACGGCCCGGGCGCGGAGGCGTCAGGACACCGGCTCCAACCGCCACCACTGGGCGGGGGAGTCGGTGTCCTCCCACTGCCGCACGGACGCGCCGGCCTCCCGCGAGCCGTCCGCGACCTCCAGGAACAGCCCGCTGACGAAGCTGACGAGCGCCACCGTGCCCGGCGACTCCAGGTCCTGCTCGATGATCCACTCCTGCGCGCCGAAGTTGTTCGGCTTCCACTGCTGGATCAGCGCGCCGTTCTCCGTCGACGCGTTCATGACGTCGAGCCGCTTGCCGCTGGCCGCGTTCACCAGGTGGTACAGCCCGCCGCCGTTCGGCACGGCCGCGATGTGCCAGTGCTGTCCGGGCGCGCCGTCCTCGACCCCCTGGTGCATCTTGGCGCCGCTGCGGGCCGACCCTCCGGGCACCTCCAGGAGCAGCCCGCTCCCCACGTTCCGTACCCGGTAGAGGCCTTCCTCCACCGGCATCGGGGCACCGCTCACGGTGCGTCCCCCCTCTCTCGTACGTCCGCTCACGCGCCGACGTGGAACTCCGCCGGGTCCGGCCCGATGCGACGGTTCTCGTCGAGCGCGGCGATCGCCGCGAGGTCCTCGGGGTCGAGGGTGAAGTCGAAGACGTCGATGTTCTCGCGGATGCGCGAGGGGGTCACCGACTTCGGGATCACCACGTTCCCCAGCTGGAGGTGCCAGCGCAGCACCACCTGGGCCGGCGTCCGCCCGTGCTTCCGCGCGATCGCCACGATCGCCGGAACCTCCAGGATCCCCTTGCCCTGGCCGAGCGGCGACCAGGCCTCGGTCGCGATGCCGTGACGCGCGTGCGCCTCGCGCGAGGCCGACTGCTGGAGCTGCGGGTGGAGCTCGATCTGGTTGACGGCGGGCACGACCGAGGTCTCGCCGATCAGCCGATCCAGGTGCTCGGGAAGGAAGTTGGAGACGCCGATCGCCCGCGCCCGTCCGTCCGCGTGGATCTTCTCGAAGGCCCGGTACGTGTCGACGTACGCGTCCTTCGACGGCAGCGGCCAGTGGATCAGGTACAGGTCGACGTGGTCGAGGCCCAGCTTCTCCAGCGAGGCGTCGAAGGCGCGCATCGTCGCGTCGTAACCCTGGTCGCTGTTCCACAGCTTGGTGGTGACGAACAGCTCCTCGCGCGGGATCCCCGAGGCGGCCACGGCCTGCCCGGTGCCCCGCTCGTTCTGGTAGATCGCGGCCGTGTCGATCGAGCGGTAGCCGGCCTCCAGCGCGGTGGCCACGGCCGTCGCCGCCTCGTCGTCCGGCACCTGCCAGACGCCGAAGCCCAGCTGCGGCATCGTCACGCCGTTGTTCAGGGTGAGGGAAGGAACCTTGCTGTCCGTGCTCACGTGCGGTCGTTCCTAACGTCGTCGGAGTACTCCCTGGGGCAACGATCCCAGCCCCCGCCGCATTCCGCCGCGCGGCGATCCCGGCCTCCGTCGCGTTCGGCCGCGACGATCCCGGCCTCCGTCGCGTTCGGCCGCGGCGATCCCGGCCTCCGTCGCGTTCGGCCGCGCGACGAGCTCAGCCTCCGTCGCGTTCCGCCGCGCGGACGGCCGTGCCGAGGTACGCCTCCCGTACGGCCGGGTCGGCCCGGACCTCGGCGGCCGTCCCCTCGGCCAGGACGCGGCCGAGGTCCAGGACCACGACCCGCGAGCACAGCTCCATCACGAAGGCCACGTTGTGCTCGACGAGCAGCACCGCGCAGTTCTCCTCCTCGGCCATGTGACGCACGACGGCGGTGAGCCGGCGGCGCTCCTCGGCGGTCGTCCCGGAGGCCGGCTCGTCGAGGAGGAGCACACGGGGCGGGTCGGCGAGCGCCCGGGCCAGCTCGACCATGCGGGCCTGCCCGACCGGCAGCGCGCCCGCGTACGAGCCGGTGAGCCCGTCGAGGCCGCACTCACGGAGCACGGCGGCGGCCCGCTCACGATGCCGGCGCGTCCCCGGCCGCAGCCCGCTCCGCCAGTCCTGGGCCACCACGAGGTTGTCGGCCACGGTCAACTGCCCGAAGAGCTGCTGGCGTTGGAAGGTGCGGCGGATGCCGTGGCGGGCCCGCCACACGGGGGAGCGGCGGGTGACGTCCGCGCCCGCGAACGTGACGCTCCCGCCGTCGGGCCGCCGGATCCCGGACAGGACGTCGAACAGCGTGGTCTTGCCGGCGCCGTTCGGCCCGATGAGTCCGCAGACCTCCCCGGGGCGGACGGAGATCGTCACGTCGCGCAGGGCGTGGACGCCGCCGAAGCGGACGTCGATCCCTCCGGCGTGGAGCAGCGCACCGGTCATCGGCGGACTCCCGTCCCCAGGTAGGCCTCGGCGAGCCGGTCCGTGTCCACCTCGGAACGGGGCCCGGACCAGGCGATCTCACCCTGTGAGAGGTACGCGACGGTGTCGGCGACCCCCAGCACCTCGGCCGCCTTCTCCTCGACGAGGAGCAGCGCCGTGCCGCTCGCCCGCAGTTCGGCGAGCAGGCCGAAGACCTCGTCCACGACGCGGGGCGCGAGCCCGAGGGAGGGCTCGTCGGCGACGAGGACGGCGGGCGGGCGCTGGAGCAGCGGGGCGAGCGCGAGGATCTGCTGCTCGCCGCCGGACAGGGAACCGGCGGCGACCGTACGACGGGAGGCGAGCGCGGGGAAGCGCGCGTACACCGCGTCGCGGTCCTCGGGGGCGGGCAGTTGCAGGGCCAGGTTCTCCTCGATGGACAGCCCGGCGAAGATCCCCCGCCCCTCGGGCGCGAGGCGCACCCCGCGCCGGGCCCGCCGGACGGTGTCGTCCCGGGTGGCGTCCAGGCCCCCCACCCGTACGTGCCCGGCGGACGGCCGGAGCAGGCCGGCGGCCACCCGGCACAGGGTCGACTTGCCCGCGCCGTTGGGTCCGAGCAGCACGAGCACCTCCCCGGCCCGGACGTCCAGGTCGACCCCGTGCACCACCGCCGCGCCCCCGTACCCGGCCCGCACGCCGCGCAGCGCGAGCGCGGGCGGCCCGGAGCCGGCGGGCGCCGTGCCGGGGACGGGGACGGGAACGGGGGCGCGTACCGGCTCGGGCACCGGGTCGCGTCCAGGCTCGCGTACCGATGCGCGTACGGGGTCGGATGCCGGGTCGGATGCCGCCGTTCGGCCCTGAGCAGGTACGAGCGCCGGCTCGCGGACCGGTCCGGGCGCCGCCGCCCGTGCTGCCGCGCGGGCCGCCCGTCGTGCGGGCAGCGCCGCGCAGTAGCCGTCCGGGTCGTTCGCGAGCGCCAGTCCCGCGAGACCGAACAGGATCACCGGCAGGTGCGCGGACTCCGTCACATAGGTCGAGAGGAGATGCGGGACCACCGCGAAGCCCAGCCCCGCCACCACCGCGAACTGCGGGCGCCGCACCCCCGCCGCGACCACGACCGCGAGCCACACCAGACCCGTCATCGCCGTGAAGTCCGTCGCCGTGATCCGTGTGTTGTACGAGGCGTACAGCACGCCCCCGAAGCCCGCGAGGCCCGCCGACACCGTGAAGACGAGGAGCTTCGTGCGGACGACCGACACCCCGGAGGCCGCGGCGGCCTCCGGCGCCGAGCGGACGGCGAGCACGGCCCGGCCCCACCGGGAGCCGCGCAGCAGGGTCAGCAGCCACACGACCGCCCCGGACAGGACGACCAGCGCGACGCCCAGCGCCCGGTCGTCGCCGAGGTCCAGCGGGCCGAGCACGGGACGCGGGACCTCCCAGCCCGTGTCCCCGTTGCGCAGCCACCCCACCTGGAACAGCACCTGGTCCGCCAGGAACGCGAGGGCCAGCGTGGCCAGCGCCAGCGACCGGCCGCCGAGCCGCAGCGCGGGCAGCGCGACCACCGCGCCGAGCAGCGCCGCCGCCGCCGTACCGGCCGCGGCCGCCGTCACGAAGGGCCAGCCGTGGCTCATCAGCAGCCCCGCCACCAGCGCCGCCCCCGTCACGAAGGTCGCCTGGGCGAGCGACACCATCGCGCCGAGCCCGGTGACCACCGTGAACGACATGAGGACGAGCCCGATCGCGAGGCCCTGCGCGAGGATCCCCGACCAGAAGGGCGTGGTGACCGTGTAGAAGGCGGTCGCGAGGAGCACGCCCGCCACGACCCACACGCCCCACCGGCGGATCCGGCCCTTCCCGGCGAGGTAGTCCACCGGCGGCGGATCGGCCGCGGCCGTGCCGGCCGCGCGACTCCGCCGCGCCAGCACGACGAGGCCGCCGAAGAGGATCAGGAACGGCACCGCCGTGCGGAAGCCGGTGATGTCCTCGGCGAACGACGCGTATCCCGCCACCAGGTTCTGCAGCACGCCGAGTCCGAGCCCGCCGGCGAAGGCGAGCGGCACCGAGAGGAAGCGCCCCAGGACCGCCGCGGTCGCGGAGACGAACAGGAACAGTGTGTAGTCGTGGGCGGAGAGGCCGAGGAGCGGGGTCGCGAGGACCCCGGCGAGGCCCGCGAGACCCGAGGACAGCATCCACGCGATCGAGGACAGCCGGTCGGCGCTGATGCCCCGCAGCTCCGTCAGCGAGCGGTTGTCGACGGCCGCCCGCAGCCGCAGCCCGAGCCGGGTGTGCCGCATGAGGACCCACAGACCGGCCGCCACGAGGGCCGTCGCGAGCCAGGTGATCAGCTGGTCGGAGTCGATGCCGACGCCGTCGAGCGGCTGCCACGACACCGCGGGGCTCGGGCCGACCCCGGGCAGCCCGAACTGGTTCTCGGCGGGCTGGACCGGGGCGCCGGCCCGCTCCAGGAGCTCGACCACCCACAGACCGGCCGCCGGCAGGGCGACCAGCAGGCCGATGGTGGCCACGATCTGCGCCGTCTCGCCGACCCGGGCCAGTTTGCGGAACATGAGCCGGTCCAGGCCCCAGCCGAGCGCGGGCGCGACGACGCACACGAGCAGCAGGGCCGTCGGCACCGCAGGCCAGCCGAAGCCGGAGTGGAGCTCGTAGAAGGCGAGCGCGCACAGGTAGGCGGTGGCGCCGTGCGCGAAGTTGAAGAGTCCGGAGGCGGAGTACGAGAGCACGAGGCCGGTCGCGAGCAGCGCGTACAGCGCGCCCGAGACCAGCCCGCTCAGGACGAAGCCCAGCAGGTCACCCACGGTGCGGTGCCCCTAGCCGAAGGGGATCGCCGGATAGCACCTGAACGGCACCGCGACCTCGTAGCGCCCGTTCTTCAGCCGCACGAGCGCCCCGCAGCCGAAGCTCTCCTTCTGCCCCTTGGGCTCGGCGCGGTCGCCGACGAGCGTGCCGGTGTCGGAGAAGCCGTTCGCGGCCTTCTGGAAGGACTCGGGGGTCAGCTCCTTGCCGGCCTTCGCGGCGATCGCGAGGAACAGATCGGCGCTCATGTAGCCGGTCATCATGTGCATGTTGAGCGGCACGTCCTTGCCGGCCGCTTTCCGGATGTCCGCCTTGAACTGCGTCATCGCGGGGCTGTCCGCCTCGAACGGCTGGAACTGGAGCAGCACGTGCACACCGTCGAGCGCCTGCCGCGTCGCGTCCTTCGCGAGCAGCCCGGGGTCGTAGTCGGTCGGGTCGGTGAGGACGCCCCGGTAGCCGGACCGCTTGAGCGCGGTGAACAGGCCGATGTTGTACGGGGTCTGCATCACCGAGACGACGGCGTCGGGCGCGGAGCCGCCGGGCCCCGAGCGGAGGATCTCCCTGGTGTACGCCGACCAGTCGCTGGGCATCGAGGTCGCGGGCACCGAGGCCTTGGCGTATGCCAGGGTGAAGCCGGCCGCCTTGAAGCCCTGGGTGAAGGTGCGGATGCCGAACTTGCCGGCGTCGTTGTCGCCGGCGATCAGCGCGACCGACTTCCCCTTGGAGCCGCCGAGGACGGTGGCGAGCCCCTCGGGCCAGGTCTGGTTGAGGGTGCCGCCGGGCATCGGGACGAGGCAGCCGTTGAAGCCGTAGAGGTAGGGCGAACCGCAGAACGAGGGGAGCGTGCCCCAGCCGACGGTGGGCACCTTCCGGCCGTTGAGGAAGTCGGCTCCGGCGAAGGTGACCGAGCTCATGGGGGAGACGGCGAAGACCTGGTCCTGCTGGACGAGCTTGCGCGCCGCCGCCATGTTCCTGGCCGGGTCCTGGCCGTCGTCCTCGGCGCCCAGGTAGTCGATCCTGCGCCCGTTGACCCCGCCCTCGGCGTTGGCCCGGTCGTAGCGCGCCTTGGCGCCGAGATCGGTGTCCTTCTTGGAGTAGCCGCTCGCGGTGGTCATGGAGACGATGCCGCCGACCTTGATCGCGTCGGCGGTGACGCCGCGCACGGCTCCTGCCGGAGCGCCGGGCTTCTCCGAAGCCCCGCCGGTGGAGGCCGAGTTGCAGGCCGTGGCGAGGAGCAGGGCCGCTGATGCGGCGGCGAGGGTGCGGATCGGTCGCAGCACGTTCGGTCGTCCCTCCGTCGGGTGACCGCATTCTGTGACCGGGCTGATGAACCGTCAATAACTGACGCAACGTCAATTGATGATGTGTCAGAAACGCGGAGCCCGCCCCGGACCGCCCCCGATCGCGGCCCCCGTCACCCGTACAGCGCCTCGACCTCCGCCGCGTACGCCCGCTCGATCGCCTTCCGCTTCAGCTTCAGCGAAGGAGTCAGCAGCCCCTGCTCCTCGCTGAACGGATGCGCCAGGATCCGGAACGTACGGATCGACTCCGCCTGCGACACCAGCGTGTTGGCCGCCACCACGCCCCGCCGGATCTCCGTCTCCAGCGAGGGATCGCGCACCAGCTCGGCCGGCGACAGCGGCGCCCGCCCCTGCATCGCGAGCCAGTGCTCCACCGCCTCCTGGTCGATCGTCACCAGCGCGGCGATGTACGGCCGGTCGTTGCCCACGACGATGCACTGGGCGATCAGCGGATGCGCCCGCACCCGCTCCTCCAGGCCCGACGGCGCGACGCTCTTGCCGCCCGAGGTCACCAGGATGTCCTTCTTCCGCCCGGTGATCGTCAGATAGCCGTCCACGTCGAGCGACCCCAGGTCACCCGTGGCGAGCCAGCCGTCGTTGAGGACGGCGGAGGTCGCCCCCGGATCGTTGAGGTAGCCCGAGAACACCTGGCCGCCGTGCAGCCACACCTCACCGTCCTCCGCGATGTGCACCGTCGTCCCCGGCACCGGCTGCCCGACCGTGCCGTACCGCGTCCGCTCCGGCGGATTCGCCGTGGCCGCGGCGGACGACTCGGTCAGCCCGTACCCCTCGAAGACCGTGATCCCGGCACCCGCGAAGAACAACCCCTGCCGGCGGTCCATCGCCGAACCGCCCGACATCGCGTGCCGCATCCGCCCGCCCAGCGCGGCGCGGATCTTCCCGTACACCGTCTTCTCGAAGAACTGGTGCTGCACGCGCAGCGCCGCCGACGGCCCCGGGCCCGTCCCGAACGCCTTGTGCTCCAGCGCCTCCGCGTACGCGACCGCCACCTCCACGGCCTTGTCGAACGGCCCCGTCCGCCCCTCGCGCTCCGCCTTGCGCCGGGCCGCGTGGAAGACCCTCTCGAAGACGTACGGAACGGCCAGGACGAAACTCGGCCGGAACGCCGCCAGGTCCGGGAGCAGCTCCGCCGCCGCCATCACCGGCTGGTGCCCCAGCTTCACCCCGGCCCGGACCGCCGCCACCTCCACCATCCGCCCGAAGACGTGCGCCAGCGGCAGGAACAGCAGCGTCGACGCCTCCTCCCCGGGCCGCGACCGGAAGACCGGGTCCCAGCGGCCCGTCAGCATGTCCGACTCGAACATGAAGTTCGCGTGGGTGATCACACAGCCCTTCGGGCGGCCCGTCGTCCCCGAGGTGTAGATGACCGTGGCCACCGACTCGGGCGTCACCGCCCGCCGGTGCCGCTGCACGACCTCCTCCTCGATCTCCGCGCCCGCCGCCGTCAGTTCGGCCACGGCCCCCGCCCCCGAGTCCAGCTGCCACAGCCGCTGGAGCCGCGGGAGCCGGTCGACCACCGAACCGATGGTCATCGCGTGGTCCTCGTGCTCCACCACACACGCCGTGACCTCGGCGTCGTGCAGCATCCAGAAGACCTGCTCGGCGGAGGACGTCGGATAGACCGGCACGGGCTGCGCGCCCAGCGTCCACAGCGCGAAGTCGAAGAGCGTCCACTCGTAGCGCGTGCGGGACATGATCGCGACCCGGTCGCCGAACCGCACGCCCTGCGCGATCAGCCCCTTCGCCAGCCCGAGGACCTCGTCCCGGAACCGCGCGGCCGTCACGTCCCGCCACTGCCCGTCCCGGCCCTTGCGGCCGAACGCCACCCGGTCCGGGGCGGTGAGGGCGTGCTCGAACACGGCGTCCGCCAGACCGCCGACCTGAGGCGCCGCCGCGACGGGCGGCACGGTGAACTCGCGCACTGGCTTGCTCCTCCCTCGTCGGCACGTCGGCTCGATGGCTGAAAGGGACCGCTGTCGCACTCCGTACAGCGCGGGTGACGGTACCCCACCCGCCTGCCCCGTGGGAGGGCCTTCACCAAGCCGGGACATTCCGCGTTCCTCCAGGTCAGGGCGGGTGAGGAGAACAAGTCGCGGGTACGGCGGGTGCGTTGCAGACCGCTCGGTACGTCCACCCCGCACGAATCTCCACGGAATCTGTACCCCCTGCGCACGGGAGGGCGCCCCGAAGCCGCCGTGGCCGGTCCGCGCGGGCTCGCCGGAACGGCGCCCGGCCCGCGCCCGGCCCCGGTCAGCGCGGCCGGTGCAGACGGTCGCCGCCCGCCAGGATCGCCTCCGCCAGCGCGTCCGCCGCCTCCTGCGTCGCCCCGCCCCGCCGCCCCCGCAGCAGCACGAAACCGACCTCGCCCAGCTCCGGAAGCCCCGCGCGGGCCGGCACCGGCACCAGCCCCTCCGGCACCAGACCCCGCGTGTGCGCCATCACCCCGAGCCCCGCCCGCGCCGCCGCCACGTTCGCGCTCAGGCTCGAACTCGTACACGCGATCCGCCACGCCCGCCCCTGCGCCTGCAAGGCCTCCAGCGCCCGCGCCCGCGTGATCCCCGGCGGCGGGAACAGGATCAGCGGCACCGGCCGGTCCGGCTCGACCCGCAGCCCCGGCGCCCCGATCCAGATCAGCGTGTCCTGCCAGACGAGCCGCCCCTCGCTCTCCTCGCCGCGCCGCTTGGCCAGGATCAGATCCAGCCGGCCGGCCGCCAGCCGTGCCTGGAGCGTCCCCGACAGCTCGACCGTCAGCTCCAGGTCGACCTCGGGGTGCTCACGCCGGAAGGATTCCAGGATCTCCGGCAGCCGCGTCGTCACGAAGTCCTCCGACGCCCCGAACCGCAGCCGCCCCCGCAGCCGCGTCCCCCCGAACCACGCCGCCGCCCGCTCGTGCGCCTGGAGGATCGCCCGCGCGAAGCCGAGCATCGCCTCGCCGTCCTCCGTCAGCTCCACGCTGTGCGTGTCCCGCGAGAAGAGAGGACGCCCCGTCGCCTCCTCCAGGCGCCGGACGTGCTGGCTCACCGTCGACTGCCGCACCCCCAGCCGCCGCGCGGCCTGCGTGAAGCTCAGCGTCTGGGCCACGGCGAGAAACGTGCGCAACTGCGTCGGCTCGTACACACCACGACCGTACCCCGGTCATCACGGAACACGATGACAGTCAGAGCGCTGTACGGGATTCCCGATCACCACCCGCTGGACCAGGATGGAAGCGCACCCCGTACTCCACAGAGCTGAAGCCATGAACCGCCGCATCCCGCTCCGCGTCCGCGTCCCCGCCCTCCGCCCGCCCGCCCGGCTCCCCGTCGACGCGTTCGTCCTGGCGCTGCTCGGTACCGTCGGCCTCGCCGCGCTGCTGCCGGCCTCCGGGGCCGCCGCCACCGTCGCGGAGGGCGCGTCGACCGCGGCCGTGGCACTGCTCTTCTTCCTCTACGGGGCCCGGCTCTCCACCCGCGAGGCCCTCGACGGCCTCCGGCACTGGCGACTCCACCTCACCGTCCTCGCCTGCACCTTCCTGCTCTTCCCGCTCCTCGGACTCGCCGCACGAGGCCTCGTCCCCACCGTGCTCACCCCGCAGCTCTACAGCGGCCTGCTCTTCCTCTGCCTCGTGCCCTCCACCATCCAGTCCTCCATCGCCTTCACCTCCATCGCCCGCGGAAACGTCCCCGCCGCCATCTGCGCCGGCTCCTTCTCCTCCCTCGCGGGCATCGTCCTGACCCCCCTCCTCGCGGCCCTCCTCCTCGGCGGCAGCACCGGCGGCCTCTCCGCCGACTCCCTCCTGAAGATCGTCCTCCAGCTCCTCGTGCCCTTCCTGGCCGGACAGCTCCTGCGCCGCTGGGTCGGCGGATTCCTCGTCCGCCACAAGAAGACCCTCGGCCGCGTCGACCGGGGCTCGATCCTCCTCGTCGTCTACACCGCTTTCAGCCAGGGCATGGTCGCCGGCGTCTGGCAGCTCGTGACCCCCGCACGCCTCGGGCTGCTCCTCGCCGTCGAGGCCGTCCTCCTCGGCGTGATGCTGACGCTGACCTGGTACGGGGCGGAGCGGCTCGGCTTCGACCGCGCCGACCGCGTGGCCGTCCAGTTCGCCGGCTCCAAGAAGAGCCTCGCCGCCGGACTGCCCATGGCCAGCGTCCTCTTCGGCGCGCACGCCTCGCTCGCCGTGCTCCCGCTGATGCTCTTCCACCAGATGCAGCTCATGGTGTGCGCCGTCATCGCCAAACGCCGCTCCCACGACCCGCAGGACACCCACGACCCGCAGGACGCCCACGACCCGCAGAACACCCCCGCCCCGCCGACCCGCGAGACCCCCGCACCCGTCGGCCGGATCACACCCCCACCCGCCCCACGATGATCATCAGGGCGGCTACGGTGCTCCCATGCCCTCACTCGATCCCGGCCGCACCGCGCTCGTCCTCGTCGACCTGATGGAACGCATCGTCGCCCTGCCCCTCGCCCCGCGCCCCGGCACCGACGTCCTCGCCGCCGCGGCCCGGCTCGCCGACACCTTCCGGGCCGCCGGAGCACCCGTCGTCCACATCCGCGTCGAACGGCCGAACGTCCCCACCCAGCCGCCCGGCAGCGAACTCGTCGCCGACCTCGTCCACGCCGGCGACCACGTCGTCGTCAAGCGCACCATCGGCGGATTCCACGACACGGGACTCCACGACCTGCTCACCGCGGCCGGTGCCACGACCCTCGTCCTCGGCGGCATCGCCACCAACCTCGGCGTCGAGTCCACCGCCCGCGCCGCCGGCGACCTCGGCTACGACCTCGTCTTCGCCGAGGACGCGATGACCGCCCTCACCGGCGACGAACACCGGGCCTCGGTCGAACTCGACTTCCCCCGCCTCGGCACCGTCGCGCCCGTCGCGGCCATCACCCTGGACGGCCCCGCGTGACACCGGTCCCGATACGGTACGGGGCCCGCCCCTGCTCCCTCGTCGTCTGCCGCGGCTGCTGCTGCGGCGACGCCCGCAAGAACCCCGGCACCGACCACGCGGGCCAGCTCGCCCGGCTCCGCGAGGCCGCCGCGACCTCCGGCGGCCGGCTCGCCGTCCGTACGAGCGACTGCCTCGGCCCCTGCGCCCAGGCCAACATCGTCGTCGTCCAGCCCTCCACCGAGGGCCGCCGACGGGGCGGCCGGGCCGCCTGGATCGCCTTCACCCTCGACGACGACTGTCTTGACGACATCCTCACCTGGACGAAGGCGGGCGGCCCCGGCATCGCCGAACCCCCGGCCACCCTCACCCTCCAGATGATCGACCCCCCGAAGAACTGACCCCGTACCGCGTCGGGCGCGCCCCCGACTCCGCCTACACGGCGATCCGGTGCTCGCCCGCGTACACGTTCATGTCCGGCCCGCGCAGGAACCCGACCAGCGTCAGCCCCGTCTCGGCCGCCAGGTCCACCGCGAGCGAGGACGGCGCCGAGACCGCGGCGAGCACGGGGATCCCCGCCATCACGGCCTTCTGGGCCAGCTCGAAGGACGCCCGCCCCGACACCAGCAGCACCGCCCGCTCCAGGGGCAGCAGCCCCTCCCGCAGCGCCCGCCCCACGAGCTTGTCCACGGCGTTGTGCCGGCCCACGTCCTCCCGTACGTCGAGCAGCTCACCGTCCTCGGTGAACAGCGCCGCCGCGTGCAGCCCGCCCGTCGAGTCGAACACCCGCTGCGCCGCCCGCAACCGCTCCGGCAGCACGGACAGCAGCGCGGGCGCGAGCCGTACGGGAGGCGTGTCGGCGATCGGGAAACGCGCCGTCGTACGCACCGCGTCCAGACTGGCCTTCCCGCACAGCCCGCACGACGACGTCGTGTAGACGTTCCGCTCCAGCGAGATGTCCGGGACCACCACGCCCGGCGCCAGCTGCACGTCCACCACGTTGTACGTGTTCCGGCCGTCGTCCGTCGCCCCGGCGCAGTACACGATGTTCCGCACGTCCGAGGCGGCGGCGAGGACACCCTCGCTCACGAGGAAGCCCGCCGCGAGCGCGAAGTCGTCCCCCGGGGTCCGCATGGTGATGGCGATCGGCCGGCCGTTCAGCCGGATCTCCAGCGGCTCCTCCGCCACCAGGGTGTCGGGCCGGGCGTTCACCGCCCCGCCGCGGATCCGCATGACACGCCGCCGCTCGGTGACCCGTCCCATCGTGATCGCACTCGATTCTCTCGCGTGGAAGGCCGTGAGGCCGCGAAATCGCGACGGAATCGGCCCTGGTGGGGCCATTCTCCGTCACCGGGGACCCGTGCCCCACCCCGCCCCTTGTCATGGTCGGCCAAGCGGTACGGGTGAATGTTGGTGGTTTACGTCACCTGTTACCCATCAGTCGCTGGCAAGACTGGGGGATCCTGCCGGACGAACGAACCACCGAGGGGGTCCCGGTATGACGGGCACTCGCATCGCAGCGCTCGGGCACTACCAGCCCGCCAAGGTGCTCACCAACCACGACCTCGCGGAGCTGGTCGACACCGACGACGCCTGGATCACCAGCCGGGTCGGCATCCGCACCCGGCACGTCGCCGGACCGGACGAGCCCGTCGACGAGCTCGCCGCCCACGCCGCGGGCAAGGCCCTGGCCGCCGCCGGGCTCGCCCCCGAGGACATCGACCTCGTCCTCGTCGCCACCTCCACCGCGATCGACCGCTCGCCCAACACGGCCGCCCGTGTCGCCGCCCGCCTCGGCATGCCCTCGCCCGCGACCATGGACCTGAACGTCGTCTGCGCCGGCTTCACCCACGCCCTGGCCACCGCCGACCACGCCGTCCGGGCCGGGGGCGCCCGCCGGGTCCTCGTCATCGGCGCGGACAAGATGACCGAGGTGTGCGACTGGACGGACCGCACCACCTGCGTCCTCGTCGGCGACGGCGCCGGCGCCGCGATCGTCGAGGCCGTCGACGACGCCGAGGCGGGGGGCACCCCCGGCATCGGCCCCGTCCTGTGGGGCTCCGTCCCCGAGATGGGCAACGCCGTCCGGATCGAGGGCACCCCGCCCCGCTTCGCCCAGGAGGGCCAGTCCGTCTACCGCTGGGCCACCCAGCAGCTCCCGGCGCTCGCCCGCAAGGCCTGCGAGCGCTCCGGCCTCGCCCCCGAGGAGCTCGCGGGCGTGGTCCTGCACCAGGCCAACCTGCGGATCATCGAGCCCCTCGCCGCGAAGATCGGCGCCGTCAACGCGATCGTCGCCCGCGACGTCGTCGACTCCGGCAACACCTCCGCCGCCTCGATCCCGCTGGCCCTCGCCAAGCTCGTCGAGCGCGGCGAACTGCCCTCCGGCGCCCCGGTGCTGCTCTTCGGCTTCGGCGGCAACCTCTCCTACGCGGGACAGGTCATCCGGGTCCCGTAGGACCTGCCTTTCGGATCAGGCCGGGCTCGCGCGGAACACACGGCACGACCGGGCATCGGGGCCCGGGCCCCGACGCCCGGTCGTGCCCCGTTCGGCGGAGCCCGGTGGCGGCGCGCCGGGGGCGCACCTAGCTTCGATCGCGGTGAGGGTCGTCCAGCACCGGACGCGGAATCGCTCCGCCTCCGCACCCTCGCGTGACCGGGAGGACCGTCATGCGCGCGATACGTTCCGCTTCCGCCGCCCTGTTCGCCGCCGCGGCCCTGGGGCTCGCCGCGGCGCCGACGGCCCTGGCGGAGGAGAACGAACCGAACATCACGTCGTTCGGGTTCTCCGTCACGCCCGCGACGGTCGCCCCCGGCGGCACCGTCACCCTCACCTCCGACGGCTGCGAGGTGCCGACCGTGACGGTGACCTCCGGCGTCTTCGACACGGTGACCCTGAGCGAGGGCCGCTCGGGCACCGCCACGGTCGACGTCGACGCCGAGGCCGGCACCCGCTACGAGATCACCTTCGACTGCAAGGGCGAGCGCGGCACCACGAGCCTCACCGTCGCCGCGTCCGGAGGCCCGGTCCACGACACGGGGAACGTCGAGGGACCCGACACGTCCCCGGGTGCCCACAAGGGCGTGAAGGCCGGGTACGGCTCCGAGGCCGGCTCCGTCGACGAGGGACTCGGCGCCACCGAACTCGTCACGGGCGTCGTGCTGATCGTCGGAGCGCTCGGCGCGGCCGTCGTCCTGACCCGCCGCCGCGGCGCCGACGGCAGCCCCTGAGACTGCCCCTCCACCCCGGTGTGACGAGGACCGGGGCGGAGGGGCGCCACGACACCCACGCGGGAACGGCGGAACGGAGGAGCGCGGCGGTGCAGGGGTCGAACGGAACGGAGGCGGACCGGTCCGGGGCGGGGCGCGGGCCGGGTTCGCGCGGCGCCTGGGGCGTCATGGCCGTCGTCCTGCTGATCGGCGTCCACCTCGTGCGCGACGGCGCACAGGAGCTCCGGGCCGAAGGGCCCCCGCAGCCCCTCGCCGTCGCCGCGCCCGGCGTCGTCCGAGCGGCCGGCACCGGGCCCGCCCCCGGCTCCGTACCGGCACCGCTGGCCTCCTCACCGCCCGTCCGGGTCCGCGTCCCCGCGGTCGGGGTCGACGCGCCCGTCACGGAGGTCGGCCTCGACGCGGACGGCTGGATCGAGGCGCCGCCGCCCGAGGACGACCACCTCACGGGCTGGTTCACCGGCGCGGTGACCCCCGGCGAACGCGGCACCGCCGTCGTCGTCGGCCATGTCGACACCCCGGCCGGCCGGGCCGTCTTCTACGACCTCGGTGCCCTCACCGGGGGACAGCGGGTGGAGATCGTCCGCCGCGACGGACGGACCGCGGTCTTCGCGGTGTACGGGGTCGAGGTCGTCCCCAAGGAGGGCTTCCCCGCCGAACGCGTCTACCGCGACACCGGCCTCCCCGAGCTGCGGCTCATCACCTGCGGCGGCACCTTCACCCGGGAGGCCGGCTACGAGGGCAACGTGGTGGTCTCGGCCCGCCTCGTCGACGTCCGCTGACCTGACGGACTTCCGGGAAAGTATTGGCCTGGACCGCGTCGTGGTCGTCAGTGTGGCCTCCACGGAGCCGGCGTCGGGGGGCGTCGGGCTCCCACCAGGGCGCATCGCCACCATGTGTACGCGATGCGGAACGCATGGTGCACATCATCAGACAATTCGGACTGGATCATGGTGGCGTGGGTGACTCCACCCCGCTGACCAGGAAAACCCTGGTGAAGGGCACCTCAAACCCCTGGTAGAGTTATCTCTGTCGCCGCGGGGGAAACCCCAAAACGACAGACACCTGGTCCGGGTGGCGGAATGGCAGACGCGCTAGCTTGAGGTGCTAGTGCCCTTTATCGGGCGTGGGGGTTCAAGTCCCCCCTCGGACACCGAAGAGAAGTGGCGGGGGCTCTCGCAACGAACCCCCCCTCTCGTTTTTCACACGTGCCGCGGGGGCCCCCCGCGCCGCGGGTGGACTGGGCCCCCGCCCCCCCCCTGGTCGGGGCCCCCCCCCCCCCGGGGGGGGGGCCCCCCCGCCCCCCCCCCCCCCCCCGGGGGGGCCGCCCCCCCCCCCCCCCCCCCCCACTTCTCGTTTTCCACAGGCGAGCGGTCGACCCCCACGGCGGGGCCGTGCCGACACCTATCCTGGGGGAGTGATCGAGAACATTCCCCCCTGTCCTCAGTGCTCCAGCGAGTACACGTACGAGATGAACAACCTCGTGGTCTGCCCGGAATGCGGCCACGAGTGGGTCCCGGCCGCCGAAGGCGCGACGGACGGCGGCGACCCGGCCGCCGCGGGCGAGCGCGTGATCAAGGACGCCGTCGGAAACGTGCTGAACGACGGCGACACGGTCACCGTGGTCAAGGCCCTCAAGGTGAAGGGCAACCCCTCCGGCATCAAGGCGGGCACCAAGGTCCGCAACATCCGGCTCGTCGACGGCGTCGACGGCCACGACATCGACTGCCGGATCGACGGCTTCGGCGCGATGCAGCTCAAGTCCAGCGTGGTCAAGAAGGCCTGACCCGAGGCCTCCGCACGGCACCCCGGCCCAACACGTCCTAGGGCGTGTTGCGAAAGTCCCGCCTGCCCGACGGCGCCTGGCACGCACGCTCGCCGCGTTGTCGGGATCACCCCGATACATTCAGTATCGGGGCGACCCTCCGCCTTGCGATCGCACGCACCAGACGCCGTCGGGCCCGCCCTTCGGGCCCGCCCTTCGGGCGGCCGGCGCTACTTTCGCAACACGCCCTAGACCTTCCGGGCCACCACCAGGCGGCAGTGGGGGCTGCCGTCGGGGCGGGTGCCCAGGGTCGGGACCGGGGTCAGGGTGACCTCGAAGCCGGCCTCCTCCAGGCGGGTGCGGACGTCCCGGAGGCGGAACGTGCGGTAGTACATGACGAAGCGCGGGTGCCACAGGGCGTTCCGGACGCGCATGGCGGCGTCGAAGCCCCACAGCGCCCAGTAGAGGCGCGAGCCGACCCGGGGCGGGGCCGGGAGGGGGAAGGCGAAGGTGCCGCCGGGGCGGAGCGCGGCGTGGACCTGGGCGAAGAGGGTGCGCTGGGCGTCCGGGACGAAGTGGCCGAAGGCGCCGAAGCTGACCGCCAGGTCGAAGACCGGGGCGAAGGGCAGGGCCAGGGCGTCCGCGCGGACCAGGGTGGCCGTCGGGTGGGCCCGGCGGGCCCGGGCCAGCATGCCCGTACTGAAGTCGACCCCCGTGACGCGGCCCGCGCACACGGAGCGGAGGACGTCGAGTCCGGCGCCGGTGCCACAGCAGACGTCGAGCCCCGAGTCGAAGGGGCCGAGCTCCTCCAGGGTGTCGGCCACCGCGGTCAGGAGCCGGTCGGAGGTGCGGAAAGGGGTCGCGTCGAACTTGTCCGCGAGCAGGTCGTAACCGTGCTCGACCGAGGAGAGGGCCTGGACGGTCAGCTCACGGAGGCTGGGGCCCTGCGGGGTGAACATGGTCCCGAGCCTATGCCGTCACCGGCCCCGGACGTCAGAGCGCACTGCGCACGGGGGGCGCCGGGGGCGTGGACCACGCGGGGGCGATCCCGGTCAGCTGGCAGGTCAGCAGGTAGAGGGGGATCGGCGGCGTGTAGGGGGAGGTGCCGTCGGGGTGGTGGACGAGACGGGGGCCGCGGTCGGGGACCTCGGCGCCGCGCGCGTAACAGGCGGGCAGCGGCCAGGTGAGGTCCAGGTCGGAGCCGGCCGGGACGAGCCACCACCACCAGTCGGTGTCGGCGTACACGCAGCCCTTGGCGGGGAGGCGCGAGAGGATCTTGAAGCCGAAGCGGGCGGGGACCCCGACGGCGTCGCAACCGAGGCCCGTGCGCAGGCCGACGGGAACGGTCAGGCGCGTCGCGCCGAGTTCTGCGGAGTCGAGGGTCCCGGAGCCCGGCGAGGCCGTGCCCAGGGTCCTGGCCTGCGGTCCCTTGGGGTCCGAGGCGCCGCGCTGGCGCGGGACGGTGGTGTGGTCCGAGGGTTTGCGGGCCGAGCGGGGGATCAGCAGGGTGGCCATCGACCTCAGCACGGTTCCCCCATGCCGTGGGCCAGTTCCGCCCAGACGATCTGCGCCGTGCCGTGCCCGGTGCGCTCGGCGCCCCAGGCGGTGCACAGCGCGTCGACGATGAGGAGGCCGCGGCCGCGCTCCTCCTCGCCGCAGTCGCGCATCCGCGGGTCGGCCGGTCCGCCCTCGTCCCGCACGGCTATGCGAAGGGTGTCCTCGCCCTCGCGTATCTCGCAGATCACCCGGCCGCTCGCGGTGTGGACGACGGCGTTGGTGACGAGCTCGGAGACGACCAGCGCGACCGTGTCGCGAATGCCGGGGTCGCACCCCCAGAGGATGAGCCGCTCCTCCGACAGCAGGCGGGCGCGGGCCACCGACGAGGTCAGGGCCGGGAGCTCGAAGGCGAAGCGGCGCACGGAGTCGGCGCGGGTACCGGTCGTCCGGGTATCGGTCCGGGGTTCTGGGCGCTGAGCCATGACTCGGGGGCTCATGAGACCTGAAGGCTGCGCGTTACCAGAAGCCACGACCGGTTCCTCACAACAGTGGGCAGGACTGCCGTACGGCGCTGCCCCCATGGCGCGGTGGCGCGCGGCGGCAGCGTGTACTGGTTCACCGGAACACTGTCCTCCTGACTCGGACACTTGGCAAGTGGCACTCTGAAAATTGCAGAGTGCCGTGTTCTCTCTGGCTCGGCTTCGTGGCACACTCGTCGAAACAGTGCGTCGGGGAGGTCTGAGAGTGAGCGAGCCGCGGTCCGCCCCCACGGTGGGACAGGTCGTTCTCGGCAGGCGCCTGCAGGATCTGCGCGAGCGGGCCGGCCTGAAGAGGGAAGAGGCCGCCAAGATCCTCCGAGTGGCCCCGGCCACCGTCCGGCGCATGGAGACGGCCGAGGTCGCGCTGAAGATCCCGTACGTACAACTCCTGCTGAAGGAGTACGGGATCACGGACTCCGAGGCGGAGGCCTTCGTCGCCCTCACCGAGGAGGCCAACCTCCCGGGCTGGTGGCAGCGCTTCCACGACGTGCTGCCCGGCTGGTTCTCCATGTACGTGAGCCTGGAGGGGGCGGCCAGCCTGATCCGGGCCTACGAACCCCAGTTCATCCCCGGTCTCCTGCAGACCGAGGCCTACGCCCGAGCCATTCTGCGCAGCGGGGCGGTCGGCGGCAGCGACGCGGGGCGCCCCCAGGGTGCCGCCGCCGCGGAGCGCGCCGAGGAGACCGAGCGGCATGTAGCCCTACGGATGGAGCGGCAGTCCCTGCTCACGCGGGAGGACGCCCCGAAGTTCTGGGTGATCATGGACGAGACGGTGTTCCGCCGACCGGTCGGTGACGGGCCCGAAGTGATGCGCGACCAGCTCGACCGGCTGCTCGAAGCGTCCGAGTTGCCGAACGTCACCCTGCAGATCGCGGAGTTCGCGTCCGGCCACCACCCCGGCACCTACGGACCGTTCGTCCTCTTCCGCTTCGCCATGCCCGAACTCCCGGACATGGTCTACAGCGAGTACCTGACCGGCGCCGTCTACCTCGACGCGCGCCCCGAGGTGGCATCCCACCTGGAGGTCATGGACCGCATGGCGGCGCAGGCCGCGACTGCACAACGCACGAAGGAGATCCTCCGGGATCTCCGCAAGGAGCTGTGAATGGATCGCATATACAACGGCATGCCCGCCGCTGAGCTCGGTGCCGATGGCTGGCACAAGCCCTGGAGCGGCGGGAACGGGGGCAACTGCGTGGAGGCCATGAAGCTGGCCGACGGCAGAGTCGCCGTGCGACAGTCCGCAGACCCTGAAGGACCCGCGCTCATCTACACCCACGGGGAGATCGCCGCTTTCATCCAGGGGGCCAAATCCGGTCAGGCTGACTTTCTGCTCACCTGACCCTTCCGCCCCACCCGCTCCGTCGCGTAACTCTTGCTGAAATGCCACCCGTTCGTCCCGACCAGGAGAGCCGATGACCCAGGACCCCGCATCCGTGAGGATCGACACCAGCACGCCGCATCCCGCGCGCATGTACGACTGGTTCCTGGGCGGCAAGGACAACTACCCGGTCGACGAGGCCATGGCGAAGCAGCTGCTCACCGTCGACGCCCGGGGCCGTGACATGGCCCGCGTCAACCGGGCCTTCATGCACCGCGCCATCCGCTGGCTCAGCGCCAACGGCGTCCGCCAGTACCTGGACGTCGGCACCGGCATCCCGACCGAGCCCAACCTGCACCAGATCGCGCAGGACGCCGCGCCGGAGTCCCGGATCGTCTACTGCGACAACGACCCGATCGTGCTCGCGCACGCGGCCGCCCTGCTGCGCTCGACCCCGGAAGGGGCCACCGAGTACATCCAGGCGGACGCCCGCGACCCCGAGATCATCCTCGAAAGGGCCGGAAAGGTCCTTGACTTCGACCAGCCCATCGCGCTGTCGATGCTCGCCCTGCTGCACTTCGTCGGTGACGAGGACGGCGCCTACGAGCTGGTCGCCAAGCTCGTCGACAAGCTGGCCCCGGGCAGCTACGTCGTCCTCTCCCACGTCACCGGCGACTTCGACCCGGAGGGCGCGGCGAAGGCGAGCGCGATGTACAAGGCGCGCGGGCTGACCCTGCGGCCCCGCTCGCGTGACGAGCTGGCCGCGTTCTTCGAGGGCCTGGAGTTCGTCGAGCCGGGCGTCTCGCTCACCGCCGAGTGGCACCCGGAGCTGGGCGAGCCCGTCCCGGTCCAGGGCGACGACCCGATCCCGGGGTGGGCCGCCGTGGCCCGCAAGCCCTGACGGGACCTTTGAACAGCGCGACGCGAAGGCCCGCGGACCGTCAGGACGGTCCGCGGGCCTTCGTCTACGCGGGGCGCGACGGTCGGGTGAGCCCGCCGGTCACCGGGGACCGGCCGGTTCGAGCAGTGTCACGCGGAAGCTCCGGGCCGGGCTCACGTTGCCGGCCGCGTCAATCGTGCGGTGCTCGACCGTGTGCGTGCCGTAGTCCGGGGTGGCGTCGTCCCACGGCACCGCCCGGCTCCGGCCCAGTTTTCCGTACACGAGGCCGTCGATGACCGTGCCGCCCGGTGAGAAACGGAAGGGCGCGTCGGCGTCGGTCGGCCAGCCGTAGTACGTGTACCAGCCGTCGCCGTCGACACGGAACTGGCTCACCACGGCGCCCGCCCGGTCGTCGCGCGCGGTCAGCCGCATCGTGAACGGCCCGTCGTAGACGTACTCGACGGGGAGTCCGGGCCGGCGGACCGTGCGCAGCGGGGTGGACAGCTCGTACGAGGACGTCGCCGACCGGGCGTCCACCGTCCAGCTCAACTCCTCGGCCGTGCCCGGGATACGGGCCGTCAGCGTGTGCGTACCGGGTGAGAGGTCCAGCGAACCCAGGTCCAGGTCACGGTCGTTGCGGCCGGCCGGGTGGACAGGGCGGCCGTCCAGCCGCCAGTGCACGGCCAGGGTGCGGTCCGTCGGGTGCGTGGTGTCCGCGTGGACGACGGAACGGGCGCCGACCGGGTCGCCGGTGGGGGTGTGTCCGGTGAACGCGGCCTCCACCGGCGCCTTCCGGGTGGTGAGCGCGGTGTCCACGGTCCACTCGACCGTGCGGGTGAGCGCCGCCGAGGCGCGGACCGCCGGGTCGCGGACGAAGGGCGTCGGGTCGGTGACCGTCGCCGTGAGCGTGTGCCTGCCGGGGGAGAGGGTCTGCTTCCGCAGGTCGACCGTGCGGGCGCCGCGGGTCGCGAGGGCGCGGCCGTCCAGCCGCCAGGTCACGGCGAGCGCGCCGCCGACCGGGTGCAGGGTGTCCACCCACACGGTCCGGTCCGCGCCGATCGGCGCGGTGTCGGGCGTGTGGTCCTGGACCAGGCCGACCTTCGCGGAGATCGCCCGCACCATCACCTCGCGCTCCACCTGGTCGAAGGCGTAGCCGAGGGTCTTCATCAGGGAGTGCCGGCTGGGGCGCCAGACACCCTTCGTGCTGTACAGACCGCCCTCGTGGCGGCCGATGGTGCCGCCCGACTCGCTCTCCTCGCCGAGCCAGCGCCACCACTTGGCCCGCTGCTCCCGCATCCGGTCCTCCGTCAGGAGGGTGTGGTGGGCGGAGCCGGGTTCCGGTCCCGAGTAGGTCTCGCCCGGCACGCCGCGCGCGTAGTAGTCGTACTCGTCCTGGAGGCCGCCGAGCGAGTGCCCTATCTCGTGCGGGGTGATGAGGGAGGACAGGGCGTTGCCGCCGGACGCCGTGGCGTAACTCCCGCCCGCCCCGCCGTAGGTGGAGCTGTGGGCGAGGGCCACGATCTGCCGGTTGGCGCGGCTCGTGCCCGGGACGAGGTCGGCGAGCGCGCCGGCCTTCGCGCTGTCGACGGTGAGCAGCCGCTGCACGCTGCCGGGGTTGCACCCGCCCCAGAAGCCCATGTCGAGCGCGGTGTCGCGGGTGGGGGACCCCAGGCCGGGGTCGCAGTCGACGCCGGAGTCGGCCGAAGGGACCTCCACCGCCCACACGTTGACGTACGAGCGGTACGAGGCGAAGGGCTCGATGCTCCACAGCGTGTTCAGATGGCGTTCAAGGTCGGCCCGGAAGGCGGGCATCTCCGCGGCCGTGTAGCCGTCCCCCATGAACACCAGGTTGAACCGCCGGTCCGCCGGGCCGGTCGTCTGTACGGGGACGACGACCGGACCGTCGGCCGTCGTCGGGGTCTCGGCGGCCGCCGGTCCCGTTCCCACGAGTCCGGCGGCCAGCAGACAGACCGCGACGAGGCGGGCCAGGCCTCTCCGTGCTCCCTTGCGACGCTGTGAGGTCATGGGGCGCGAGCCTAGGCCGCGCCCCTGATCCCGTAAAGATGTTCGTCGGTCGTACGGCGGTCGTACACCGTGGTGTCAGCTCCGCAGGTAGGCCAGGCCCGGGTGCTCCGCCGTGTAGTTCTCCACGAGCCGCCGGGCCACCGACACCGAGTCGACCAGCGGATGCAGCGCGAACGCCTTGACCGCCGTCGCCCGCGAACCGCTCTCCACCGCCGAGAGGACCTCCCGTTCCACCGCCTTCACGGCGGTCACGAGACCGACGGCGTGGTACGGCAGCGGGGACACCGACACCGGATGGGCGCCGTTCGCGTCCACGAGGCACGGGACCTCGATCACGGCGTCCGCGTCGAGCGCGGCCAGCGTGGAGCCGTTGCGCACGTTCAGGATCAGCGTGGTCCGCTCGTCGCGCGCGATCGCCCGCATGAGGGCGAGCGCCACCTTCTCGTAGCCGCCCGACTCCAGGTCCTCCTCGTCGCGCTCACCGAGGCCGGCGGCCTCACGGTTGGCCGCCATGTACGTGGCCTCGCGGTCGGCGAGCGTCCGGTGCCAGGTGGCGAGGGCGGGCGTGTCCGGCTTGCCCATCTCCTCGTAGAAGCCGCCCTGTTGGTCGCGCAGATACGCGCCACGGGTGCGCTCGGCGGTCCGGTAGGCGTGCACCGCCTCCCGGTTGAAGTAGTAGTAGTGCAGATACTCGTTGGGGACGGCACCGAGCGTACGGAGCCACTCCGGGCCGAACAGCCTGCCCTCCTCGAAGGAGCCGAGCGCCTGCTCGTCGGCGAGGAGCCGGGGGAGTTCGTCGCGTCCGCCGATCCGCAGACCGCGCAGCCAGCCCAGGTGGTTGAGGCCCACGTAGTCGATCCACGCCTCGTCCGGGTCCGCGCCGAGGACACGGGCGACGCGGCGGCCGAGGCCCACGGGTGAGTCGCAGATCCCGACGACCCGGTCGCCGAGGATCCGTGACATGGCCTCCGTGACGAGCCCGGCGGGGTTGGTGAAGTTGATGACCCAGGCGTCGGGGGCGAGTTCGGCGACCCTGCGGGCGATGTGCTCCGCGACCGGCACCGTCCGCAGGCCGTAGGCGATGCCGCCCGCCCCCACGGTCTCCTGCCCGAGCACGCCCTCGGCGAGCGCGATCCGCTCGTCCGCGGCCCTGCCCGCCAGGCCGCCGACCCGGATCGCCGAGAAGACGAAGTCGGCCCCGCGCAGCGCCTCGTCGAGATCCGTCGTCGCCACCACCACGGGCGCGTCCGGCACCCCCGCGCCCTGCTCCACCAGCACCCTGGCGATGGCCGAGAGGCGGCCCTCGTCGAGGTCGTACAGGGTGACGTGGGTGACCCGCCCCTCGGCGTGGTCGCCGAGGAGAGCGCCGTACACCAGCGGCACCCGGAATCCGCCGCCTCCGAGAATCGTCAGTTTCATGCCCGTACGCTACTCGGGCGCACCCGCCCGGCAGCGGGACGACGGGCGGGCGTCCACCCCGCCGTCCACATGCCGGGCACGCCGCGGGCCCGATCGGCGGGCCCCGGGCCCGGCCCGGTCGGTGTGCCGGCACCTGAGGGAGAATGACGGCATGTCCCGACGCAAGACCCGCCCGTCCCCGGCCGCCGCCGTTCCGGCCGTCACCGCGGACTCCCCCTGCCCCTGCGGCCTCGACGCCGTGTACGGCGCGTGCTGCGGCCGTTTCCACAGCGGTACGGCGGGCACGGCACCGACGGCCGAGCTGCTGATGCGCTCCCGCTACAGCGCCTTCGTCGTCCGCGACGAGACGTATCTGCTGCGCACCTGGGCGCCGGAGACCCGTCCCGGCGAGGTCGACTTCGACCCGGCGCTGCGCTGGACCGGCCTGGAGATCCAGGCGGCCACCGACGGCACCCCCTTCCACCAGCACGGCACCGTCACCTTCACCGCGTCCTACGTCCACGGGGGCGAGACCGGCGCGATGCGCGAGCGGAGCCGCTTCGCCCGCCACGAGGGCGCCTGGGTGTACGTGGACGGCGACGTCGACGCGTAGGGGCTGTCCTTCGGATCGGGCCGTGGCCGCCGCCGACGTCACCGGAAGCCATGCGTCACGGCGTCGGGGCCGGACGGCCTCCCTGCCGCACCACGTCTCCGCCGTGCCCCGTCACCGCGTCACCGACACGGCCGTGTCCTCCCTCTCCCGCCTCGGAAGGCCGGTCGCCAGGTCCTCGGCCACGACCTTCTTGGCGATCGCGTCCGTCGCCACCCGCAGCTCCGGACCGCTCGGCCGGCCGCGCTCCTGCGCGATCCGGTCGGAGAGCCAGTCGCCCCAGGCCCGGGTGATCACCGTCGCCTCGCGCGCGCCCGCCGGGGTGTGGGAGAGCAGGCTGCCCTCCCGGGTCAGGAAGCCCTCGTCGACCATCCGGTCGAAGACCGGAAGGAGCACCTCGGGCGGCACCCGCCGGCCGGCCGAGATCAGGCCGAGGCTGGCGTGCCCGACCGTCCGGGTGTAGAGCTCGACCTGCATCACCGCCCAGGCGCCCGCCGTGTCGAGCCGGGTGTCGGAGGCGCGGACGATTCCGCGTGCGGTGTCCAGGTCGATGCGGCGCAGGAGCCTGCCGACGGAGAGTTCGAGAAGCTTCGCCGAGTCGCCGGACGAGGTGGGGGAGGCGAAGCCCTCGCCCATGTCCGGTGCGGAGGCACGGGCAGAGTCGCGGAGCGTCACCTGCTTGAGGAAGAGGGCCACGACGAAGCCGACGGCGGCCACCGGCACCGTCCACAGGAAGACGGTGTGGAGGGTGTCCGCGTAGGCCTGCACGATCGGTTCGGCGACCTCGTCGGGCAGTCCGTGCACCCCGGCCGGGCTCTGCGCGGCCTGGGCCAGGCCCGCCGGGTCGATGCCGAGGCCGTCGGCGACCGCCGCCGCCTCACCGACGCCGGTCGCGAGGTTGGGCGTGAGGGAGTTGACGTAGATCGTGCCGAAGACGGCCGTGCCGAAGGAGCTGCCGAGGGTACGGAAGAAGGTGACGCCCGAGGTCGCGGTGCCGAGGTCGGCGTAGTCGACGGTGTTCTGCACGGCGATCGTCAGGACCTGCATGCACAGGCCGATGCCGGTGCCGAGCACGAACATGTACAGCGACGCCAGCCAGGTGCTGGTCTCCGGCCCCATGAGCGAGAGCAGGAAGAGGCCGACGCCCATCACGAAGCAGCCCACGATGGGGAAGATCCGGTACTGGCCCGTCTTGCTGACGACGTTGCCGCTGAAGACCGAGGCGATGAGCAGTCCGACGACCATGGGCAGGGTCCGGATGCCGGAGACGGTCGCCGAGTCCCCGTCGACGTACTGGAGGTAGGTCGGCAGGAAGGTCATCGCGCCGAGCATCGCGAAGCCGACGACGAAGCTCAGCACGGAGCACACGGTGAAGACCGGGTTGGAGAACAGCCGCATGGGCAGCATGGGTTCGGCCGCCCGGGTCTCCACCCAGCAGAACAGGCCCAGTGCGAGGAAGCCGCCGACGAAGAGCCCGATGATGACGCCGGACGTCCACGCGTACTCGTTGCCGCCCCAACTGGTCGCGAGGATCAGGGCACTGGAGCCGACGGCGACGAACGCGATGCCGGCGTAGTCGATGACCGGGCGGCTCGCGGAGCGTACGGAGGGGATCGTGCGGGCGGCGGCGATCACCACGAGGATGGCGATGGGGACGTTGACGTAGAACGCCCAGCGCCAGCTCAGGTGGTCGGTGAACAGACCGCCGAGGAGCGGTCCGATGACGGTGGAGACGCCGAACACGGCGCCGATAGCGCCCTGGTACTTGCCGCGTTCGCGCAGCGGGATCACATCGGCGATGAGGGCCATCGAGGTGACCATGAGGCCGCCGGCGCCGACGCCCTGGAGGCCGCGCCAGACGATCAGCAGCGTCATGTTCGTGGCGAGGCCGCAGAGGAACGAGCCGGTGATGAAGACGACGGCCGAGATCTGGAAGACCACCTTGCGGCCGAAGAGGTCGCCGAACTTGCCGACGAGGACGGTCGCGACCGTCTCGGCCAGCAGATAGGCGGTGACCACCCAGGACATGTGGGCGGCGCCGCCGAGATCCGAGACGATCGTGGGCAGGGCGGTGCCGACGATCGTCTGGTCGAGGGCGGCGAGGAGGACACCCAGCATGATCGTGCCGAACACGATGTTGCGGCGGCGCTTGTCGAGCACGGGTGGCTCGACGGCGGCCGGGGGCGCGGGCACTGCGTCGCTGGTCGTGGTCACCTTCGCAGCGTCACACCGCCACCGGCCGCATGCATGCGGGGGACGGCCGAACAGGTGTACTGGGTCAGGGGGTGACGGTCAGCTGGGGATGGTGCCTGGCGAGGATCTTGTTGGCCCGCGCCAGGGCCGCGAGGGCGTGCTCGCGGTCCGCCCGGTCCTCCGCGCAGAGCGGGCCCCGGAACCGGTACACCTCGCGCGCCGCGCAGTCCGCGTCGACCTCGGCCTGGAGGACGTGCAGCGGGAGACAGGCGCCGATCAGAGCGGCGACGCTGTCGGGGATCGGTACGGGGACGAGGGGCGAGGGCGAGGCGATCACGGGGCAGTCCTTGTCGGTGCGGGGAGGGTGCGGAGTGTCTCCTCCTCCAATACGTACCGGATCGCGGTACGGGTTCCGGCACCGGGCTGCCGCGCCGACATGACGGCGGGACGCCCCGCCGACGGGGAAGCCGGCGGCAGGGGGAGCGGGGGACGCGCCGACGGCGGGTGCCCCGGGAGGCGTTCCCGCAGGTGCGGGGGCGGCCGACGGCTCACGCGCGGAGCGACGGCCCTCGCGCATCGAGAAGACGTTCGATGAACGTCTTCTCGATGGAGGGGTGTTGGGGAGATCATCGGACCGCGGAATGTGAAGCATCTCACTCGTCGCTCCGACGGGTTCCGCTCGCGACCGTTCCGTGGTCCGGGCGTCCGCGCGTCCTAGGGCGTGTTGCGAAAGTCCCGCCTGCCCGACGGCGCCTGGCACGCACGCTCGCCGCGTTGTCGAGATCACCCCGATACATCCAGTATCGGGGCGACCCTCCGCCGTGCGATCGCACGCACCAGACGCCGTCGGGCCCGCCCTTCGGGCGGCCGGCGCTACTTTCGCAACACGCCCTAGGCGAGGACCTCGGCCAGGTCGTACGAGACGGGCTCGTCCAACTGACCGTACCCGCAGGACCCGGGCGTCCGGTCGGGGCGCCAGCGCTTGAACTGGGCCGTGTGCCGGAAGCGGTCGCCCTCCATGTGGTCATACCCGACCTCGCACACCCGCTCCGGCCGCAGCGCCACCCACGACAGGTCCTTCTTGCCCGACCAGCGGCTCGGCGCACCCGGCAGCCGGGCCCCCTCGTGCGCGGACTCCTCCGTCCACGCCGCCCAGGGGTGCCCGTCCGGCGGGTCCATCCGCAGCGGCTCCAGCTCCTCGATCAGCTCGGCGCGCCGGGCGGCGGTGAAGGCCGCGCACACGCCGACGTGCTGGAGGGCGCCCCCGGCGTCGTACAGGCCGAGCAGCAGTGAGCCGACGACCGGGCCGCTCTTGTGGAGGCGGTAGCCGGCCACGACCACATCGGCCGTCCGCTCGTGCTTGATCTTGTACATGAGCCGGGCGTCCGGCCGGTACGGCAGGTCGAGCGGCTTGGCGATCACGCCGTCGAGCCCCGCGCCCTCGTACTGCTCGAACCAGCGGGCGGCGACCTCCGCGTCCCGGGTCGCCGGCGCCAGATGGACCGGCGCGTCGACCCCGTCGAGGACCCGCTCCAGGGCCGCCCGTCGCTCGCTCAGCCCCACCTCCAGCAGGGACTCGTCCCCGAGGGCGAGCAGGTCGAAGGCGACGAACCGCGCCGGAGTGGTCTCCGCGAGCATGCGGACCCGGGATTCGGCCGGATGGATCCGCTCGCTGAGCCGGTCGAAGTCGAGATGCCCGTCGTGCTCGATCACGATCTCGCCGTCGACCACGCAGCGCTCCGGCAGCCGGGCCGCGAGGGCCTCGACCAGCTCGGGGAAGTACCGGGTCAGAGGCTTGCCCGTCCGGCTCCCGATGACGAGCTCCGGCCCGTCGCGGTGGACGATCGCGCGGAACCCGTCCCACTTCGCCTCGTACTGCATCCCGGGCGGGATCTTCTTCACGGCCTTGGCGAGCATCGGCTTCACGGGCGGCATCACCGGCAGATCCATGGGGTCGATTGTCCGGTATGCGGGACTTGTCGGCGAACCCTAGGCTTGCCCGCATGGCAGGCAAGGCGGCAGCGGTGGAACTCGAAGTCGGCGACCGGACCGTGCGCGTGTCCAATCCGGACAAGGTGTACTTCCCCGAACCCGGCTACACGAAGCTCGACATGGTCAGCTACTACCTGGCCGTCGGGGACGGCGTCACCCGCGCCCTGCGCAACCGTCCCACCACCCTGGAGCGCTACCCCGACGGGGTGACCGGCGAGTCCTTCTTCCAGAAGCGCGCCCCCAAGTACCTCCCCGACTGGATCCCGACGGCCCACATCACCTTCCCCAGCGGTCGGTCGGCCGACGAGATGTGCCCCACCGAACCGGCCGCCGTCCTGTGGGCCGCCAACCTCGGCGCCGTCACCTTCCACCCCTGGCCGGTACGCCGGGAGGACACCGACCACCCCGACGAACTCCGCATCGACCTGGACCCGCAGCCCGGCACGGAGTACGCCGACGCCGTTCGCGCCGCCCACGAGCTGCGCTCCGTGCTCGACGAGCACGGGCTCCGCGGCTGGCCGAAGACCTCCGGCGGGCGAGGCCTCCACGTCTTCGTCCCGATCCTGCCGAACTGGACGTTCACGCAGGTCAGGAGGGCGGCCATCGCCTGTGGGCGGGAGCTGGAGCGACGCATGCCGGAGGAGGTCACCATCAAGTGGTGGAAGGAGGAGCGCGGGGAGCGGATCTTCGTCGACTACAACCAGACCGCCCGCGACCGGACCATCGCCTCCGCCTACTCCGTACGCCCGCGCCCGCACGCCCCGGTCTCGGCGCCGCTGCGGTGGGACGAGATCGACGACGCCGTGCCGCGCGACTTCGACATCAGGACGATGACGGCCCGCTACGCCGAACTCGGCGACGTCCACGCCGACATGGACGACGAGCGGTTCAGCCTGGAGTCCCTGCTCGAACTGGCGCGGCGGGACGAGGCGGACCACGGCCTCGGCGACCTGCCGTACCCGCCGGAGTACCCGAAGATGCCGGGTGAGCCGAAGCGGGTCCAGCCGAGCCGCGCGAAGAAGGAGCCGGGGGAGGCCTCCTCCGAGGGGGAGTCGCCCCGGGCGTGACGGGGCGGGCCGACCGTTCCGGGTGGGGTCGGCCCGCCCGCCTCTTCGACCATAAAACAACACGAACGGTCGTGCTAGCATTTTCTCGCATCCAGGCCGACCGAGGAGATCCGGCATGTATCCGATGGCTCCGCTCGTACGCACCGTCCTGAACACCGCCGCCCGCGTCGCCCCCGGGCCCGCCGGACACATGGCCTTCCACCTCTTCGTCCGCCCGCTCGGCCGGGCCCGGCCGCGACAGGAGGAGCAGGCGCTCTTCGCCGCCGCCCGCACCGGACGCCTCCGCGTCCGGGGCAAGGAGGTCGTCACGTACGCGTGGGGCGACGGCCGCCGGCCGGTCCTGCTCGTCCACGGCTGGTCCTCGCGCGCCTCACGGCTCACCGCCTTCGCCGAGGCCCTGCTCGAACGCGGCTACAGCCCGGTCGCCTTCGACGCCCCAGGGCACGGCGAGTCGCCGGGAAGGGCGAGCAACATCGTCGAATACCGGGACATCATCAGGGAGTTGCACGCCGAGCACGGGGACTTCGACGCCGTCGTCGCCCATTCCTTCGGCGTCCTCGCCACCCACCTCGCCCTCCGCGACGGCGTCGGCGAGGGTGAGGGCGCCCGTGCCGGGATCCGGGCCGGTCGCCTCGTGGGCCTCGGCGGGGTCGGCTCCTTCGGCATGCTGCTCGCGGGTTTCCGGGCCGGACTCGGCGTGGACGACCTGGTGGTCCGGCGCATGCGCGCACATGTCGAGCGGAAGGTCGCGCCGGACGAGCCCGGCGTCTGGGACCGGTTCGACGCCGAGGGGGCGGCCGCCGAACTCGGCCTCCCCGTCCTGCTGTTCCACGACGAGGACGACGACATGGTCCCCGTCGTCCAGGGCCGCCGGCTGGCCCGCGCCCACGGCGACCGGGCCCGGCTGGTGGTCACCCGGGGCCTCGGCCACCGCCGCATCCTGACCGACCCGGGGGTGGTGGCCGAGGCCGTGGAGTTCGTGACCGCCGGGCCCGGGCCGGAGCCGGCGGTCACCGTGCCCGCGATCAGGCCTGTTCGCCCTGGTCGGTCAGTGCCGCGCGGCCCCGGTCCGTGGCGGAGGAGCGCAGCCGGGTCGTGACCCCCCGCTCGGCGCGGTCGTACGCGCGGACGTCGCCGAGCAGTACGGACCGGGCGTTGGCCGCCTCCATGAGGGCGATCACCTCGAAGGCCAGCTGCTCCACGTCCAGGTCCTCGGTGAAGTCCCCCACGGCACGGGCCTCCGACAGGGTCCGCTCCATGTACGCGGACCAGTCGAGGCGCGCCCGGGCCACCGCGTCGTGGACCGGACCCGTACGGGCGTCGAACTCGGCCGAGACCGCGTAGAAGAAGCAGCCGCCCGAGAAGACCCGGTCCGAGGAGTACGCGAGCCAGTTCCGGCACAGCGCGCGCACACGCCCCGCTCCCGGGGGCACGTCCTTCAGGGGGGTGACGACCTGCTCCGCGAAGACGGCGACGGCGGCTCTGAGGGTGGCGAGCTGGAGCTCCTCCTTGGAGCCGAAGAGGGCGAAGACGCCGCTCTTGCTGAGCTCCAGCTCGGTCGCGATCCGGCCCAGGGACAGGCCTTCGAGCCCTTCGACGGATGCGATGTCCATGGTCCGGCCGAGCACGAGCCGCCGCGTCTGGTTGCCGCGCTCGACCCGTCCGTCCGGCTTGGTGTCGGTGCCGGCACCCGTGGTGCCGCGTCCGGTGCTGCCGCTCATGCCCTCATCGTACTGAACGCACGACCGTGCGGAAATCTCCGCCGGGCGCGTCCGGAAGCGGGGGCCGCCGTCAGCCCCGCTCCCCGGGGTCGCGCCGTTCCGTCGGGGCGAGCAGGAGGACCTCCAGCGCCCTGGCGCACTCCCGGGCCTGCGCCAGGTACCAGCCGAGCCGCGCGTCGGTGATCGACTCCGGCGCCGCGCGGACAGCGAGCGCGAACCGCGCGTGTCCCGCCCGCTCCAGGACCGGCACGGCCACGGTCCGCACCCCGTGGCCCGACTCGCCGTCGCCGAGGGCGTACCCCGTCTCCCGCACCCGCGCCAACTCCACGGCCAGGGCGGGGGGTTCGACGAAGAACCGGTCGGCGACCGCGGCCGGCGCCGGCAAGGAGGCCGACAGTGCGCGGGGGCCGTCCTCGCCCGAGCGCGGCCAGGCGAGCAGCACCTTCCCCAGCGCCGTGGAGTGCAGCGGCCGCCGCAGGCCGACCTTGGGCGTCACCGGACCGCCCGCCACGATCACCACGTGCGGACCGCTGCGCAGCGCCAGATCGGCGGTCGCGCCCGTGCGTTCGGCGAGATCGGCGAGCTCGGGCGTGGCCAGGTGCAGCCCCCGCTGGTGGTACGCGAGACGGCCGAGCTCGGTCATCGCCGGGCCGAGCCGGTAGCGGGCGGTCCGCGCGTCCTGCTCCAGGAAGCCCGCGCCGAGCAGGGTCCGCGCCAGCCGGTGCGCCGTGGAGGTGGCGAGCCCGAGCCGGCGCGCGAGGTCGGAGGCGCTGAGGTCGGGACCGTTGTCGTGGAAACAGTGCAGCACGTCCAGCGCGCGGCGGACCGCCTGGGCGCCGGCCGGGGGTCGGACGATGCCGGCCTCGGTCGTCATAGGGTTCGCTCCCCGTGGGTGATCGGGCTCCCACGCTGCCACATGACGGGAGCCGAACCGGGTGGCCTACGGGGTCGGAAACACTTTGTTCATCGACGGGCGGCGGTCGGGCGTCTGTCCGGTGCCGCGTATACGCCATTGATCGAACGTTGATGGCCTGTTTACGCCCGGCGGGCAACGTGTCGGTCATGCAGACGGATACCGACGTGCTGACCGCTCCCGACTTCTCCTGGCGTGAGAACGCCCTGTGCGCCCAGGCGGGCCCTGAGTTCTTCTTCCCGGCCCCCGGCTCGTCGACGCGCGAGGCCAAGCAGCTGTGCGGGGCGTGCGAGGGGCGCGTGGCGTGCCTGGAGTACGCGCTGGACCACGACGAACGCTTCGGGGTGTGGGGCGGGCTCTCCGAGAAGGAGCGCGTGCGGCTCAAGCGGCAGCAGGGCCGCCGCTGAGCCGCACGCGCTCCTCACCGGGACGCCGCGGGGTGGGTCAGCCGGCGGCGCGGGCCGCCATGCGGGCCTTGCGGGCCGCGAGCTTCTCGTCGAACTTGGAGGCCTCGCTGTCCAGGCCGTTCATGTACAGACCCAGCTCGTCCTGGGCCTGGAGGCCCTCGGGGCCGAGCCCCTCGATCTGCAGGACCTTGAGGAAGCGCAGGACGGGCTGGAGCACGTCGTCGTGGTGGATGCGCATGTTGTAGATCTCGCCGATCGCCATCTGCGCCGCGGCCCGCTCGAAGCCCGGCATGCCGTGTCCGGGCATCCGGAAGTTCACGACCACGTCCCGCACGGCCATCATGGTCAGGTCCGGGGCGAGCTCGAAGGCCGCGCCCAGCAGGTTCCGGTAGAAGACCATGTGCAGGTTCTCGTCGGTGGCGATACGGGCCAGCATCCGGTCGCAGACCGGGTCGCCCGACTGGTGGCCGGTGTTCCGGTGCGAGATGCGGGTCGCGAGCTCCTGGAAGGCGACGTACGCCACGGAGTGCAGCATCGAGTGCCGGTTGTCGGACTCGAAGCCCTCGCTCATGTGCGACATCCGGAACTGCTCCAGCTTGTCCGGGTCGACGGCGCGCGAGGCCAGGAGGTAGTCGCGCATCACGATGCCGTGACGACCCTCCTCGGCGGTCCAGCGGTGCACCCAGGTGCCCCAGGCGCCGTCGCGCCCGAAGAGACTGGCGATCTCGTGGTGGTAGCTCGGGAGGTTGTCCTCGGTGAGCAGGTTGACGACGAGGGCGATCTTGCCGATCTCGGTGACCTTGGACTGCTTCGGGTCCCAGGCCTCGCCGTCCTCGAAGAAGCCGGGGAAGTTCCGGCCGTCGGACCACGGCACGTACTCGTGCGGCATCCAGTCCTTGGTGACCTTCAGGTGCCGGTTGAGCTCCTTCTCCACGACCTCTTCCAGCGCGTAGAGCAGGCGCGCGTCGGTCCACTCCGCCGAGCTGCCGAGGTGGGGAGAGGTGAGCGTCACGGGGACTCCTGGGGACGGAGAGAAGGGCATACGGGATTACCTACGGATTCGTAGGTTACGAGACCGTAGGTTAAGGCTCCGTAAGGCGTCGGCCAAGCCCGTTCGGACGATGTCCGATTACGTTCCGTTATGCGCGCTGCTCCGTGCGGGTGGTGGAGACGCAGGTCACGTCCCGGCAGGTCGCTCCCCGGTCACTCCTGGTCGTGTGCCCGGCTACTCAGAGCAGGTGGTCGGCCGCGCCGGCCTTCACCGCGGAGATCAGGGCGCGGAGCGCCTCCACCGAGTCGCTGACGTACTCGCCGGGGGCCAGGGTCGAGCCGATGTACGCCCGCCCGGAGTCGTCCAGGCCGAACCGGAAACAGTTCGCGCCCTCGCTGCAGAAGGCCTCGTCCCAGTCGATGGAGACGGCCGGTGGCGCGGCGGCGCCGGGCGGGGTGGCGGTGGGGGTGGCGGCGGTGTGGGGGGTGGTGAAGTTCATGGTGCGGCGGTCCTTCACAGATCCTGGGCGATGGTGCGTATGAACGCGTGCGAGTCGGTCGTGGACAGGGCGAGCCCGCGCAGCCGGTCCAGGAGCCCCCGGTAGCGGCGGAGCTGCATGTCGGCGTCGAGGAGGATCGAGCCGTGGGAGGAGTCGAGCTGCACGGTGTCGAGCTGCGGCACGGGCGCGGACACATAGGTGAACGACTGGCCCGCTCCCGGGAAACCCCCCGCCGCGAAGGGGATGACGCGGACGGTCACGGTGTCCCGCTCGGAGCGCGCCAGGATGTGCTCCAGCTGCGCGCGCGCGACCTTCGGCCCGCCGAACTGCATGCGCAGCGCCGCCTCGTGGATCACGGCCTCGTAGAGCACGGGCCGGTCCCGCTCCAGGACCTCCTGGCGGCGCAGCCGCAGGGCGAGGCGGGCCTCCAGGTCGGGCCCCGGGAGGGGCGGGACGGCGGTGTCGAAGACGGCCCGCGCGTGCTCCTCCGTCTGCAGGAGACCAGGGATGTGCGTGGTGACGGCACTCTGCAACTCCGAGGCGTGGAACTCCAGTTCCGCGATGTCGGTGAGGGCCGGCGGCAGCAGGCCGCGGTGCTCCTCCCACCAGCCGCGGTCCCGCTCCTGGGCGATGCCGGCGAGCAGGTCGACGAGTGCCGTGTCGGGACAGCCGTAGTTGAAGGCGAGGGTGCGGACGCGCTCGGCGCTGATGCCGAAGCGGCCCGATTCGATGTTGGGGATACGGGTGCGGTCGACGCCCAGGAGGGCGGCGGCCTGCTGCGCCGACATGCCCGACTGCTCGCGCAGTCGGCGTAGTTCGCTCCCGAGGCGCTGCTGGCGTGCGGTCGGGCTGCTCCTGGGTGGCACGCGCGATCTCCCCTTGCGTTGCGTGACGGCGGCGAACCCCGTGGATCGCCGTTTCGGCCGGAATGGCACGACTACCCGCAAGTAGTAGCACTGTGCTCCGCTCGTGCGCTACGGTCGGTAGCGCAAGTCTCACACGGGGCAACCGAATCCGTGTGTGCGTACCCCCCCAATGCGCAAGAAATGTGAGCAACCCGATGAAGGGCGCACTGCGTTGCCACCCGTCCGCCGTCGCGGCCGGGCCCATACCTCCCGCCACGGAGAACCTCAGCTACTCGATGCTCCTCCCCGGAGGCGCCTACTGCGCCGGACTCGCCCGCGAGTCGGTCAGCACCCTCCTGGCGCGCCACGGCCTCTCCGAGCTCTGTGAGACCGCCGCGCTCGCCACCTCGGAACTCGTCGCCGCCGCGTACCGCTTCACACCCGACCGCGAGATGATCCTCCGCGTCCGCTGGCAGTACGAGGCGCTGCGGATCGTGCTCTACGACCAGCACCCGGCCCACGCCTCGCCCACCACCGCCGAGGAATGCCGCGACCGCCGGAGCCGCAGCATGTGGCTGCTGGCCGCGGCGGTCGACGCGCACGGAGGCGACTGGGGCCTCGCCCCCGTACTGACACCGGGCGGCGGCACCAAGTCCTGGGCGTTACTGCACCGTTGAGCAACCGGCACTCTGCCCCACCTGGACCGCCCGCCGCCCCGTCCCGGCGGCCTACGCCCTGGCGGTCACTCCCCGCACCTCCTCCGCCGTCGTCGGTCGCAGCTCACCGTCGAGCAGCAGCCAGCGCGTGATGCCCAGCGACTCCAGGAACGCCACGTCGTGGCTCGCCACGATCAGCGCCCCCTCGTACGCGTCGAGGGCGGCCGTCAGTTTCCGGACCGACGCCATGTCCAGGTTGTTCGTCGGCTCGTCCAGCATCAGCAGCTGCGGAGCCGGCTCCGCCAGGAGCAGCGCCGCGAGCGTCGCCCGGAACCGCTCCCCGCCCGAGAGGGTGCCCACGGGCTGATCCGCCCGTGCCCCCCGGAACAGAAACCTCGCCAGCCTCGCCCTGATCGCGTTCCCCGTCGCCGTGGGCGCGAAGCGGGCCACGTTCTCCACCACGCTCAGCCCGTCGTCGAGGACGTCGAGCCGCTGCGGCAGGAAGCGGAGCGGTACCCGCGCGTCCGCCTCGCCCGACAGCGGCTCCATCTCCCCCGCGATCGTCCGGAGCAGCGTCGTCTTGCCGGCGCCGTTCCGGCCGACGAGCGCGATCCGCTCCGGACCACGCAGCGCGAACTCGCCGCCGACCCGGGCCCCGTACCGCAGCTCAAGCTCACGCAGGAACAGCACCTCACGACCCGGCGGCACCGAGGTGCGGGGCAGTTCGACGCGGATCTCGTCGTCGTCCCGCACCGCCTCCACCGCCGCGTCGAGCCGCTCCTTCGCCTCGGACAGACGCTCCGTGTGCAGGGTGCGGTGCTTCCCGGCCGCGACCTGGGCATCGCTCTTGCGGCCGTTCGCCACGATCTTCGGCACGACCTTGTTGTCGTAGCTCTTCTGTGCGAACCGCTTACGGCGCGCCAACTTCGTCTGCGCGTCGCTCAGTTCACGCTTCTGGCGCTGGACGTCCGCCTCGGCGACCCGCACCATCCGCTCCGCCGCCTCCTGTTCGGCGGCGAGCGCCGTCTCGTACGCCGACCAGGGGCCGCCGTACCAGGTGACCTCGCCGTCCCGCAGGTCGGCGATCTGGTCGACGCGCTCAAGGAGTTCACGGTCGTGGCTGACCACGACCAGGACCCCGGACCAGCCCTCCACTGCCTCGTACAGACGGGCTCGGGCGTGCCGGTCCAGATTGTTCGTCGGCTCGTCGAGCAGCAGGACGTCCGGCCGGGCCAGCAGCAGCGCCGCGAGGCGCAGCAGGACGGACTCGCCGCCCGAGACCTCGCCGACGGTCCGGTCGAGACCGACGGCCGAGAGCCCCAGCTGGTCGAGGGTGGCGCGGGCGCGCTCCTCGACGTCCCAGTCGTCGGCGAGCGCGGTGAAGTGCTCCTCGGCCGGATCGCCCGCCTCGATGGCGTGCAGCGCGGCACGCTTCGCCGCGATGCCGAGAATCTCGTCGACCCGCCGCGAGGTGTCCAGGACGACGTTCTGCGGGAGGTGTCCGAGCTCACCCGTGACGCGGACCGTCCCCTCCGCAGGGGACAGCTCGCCCGCGAGCAGCTTCAGCAGGGTCGACTTGCCGGAGCCGTTGAGCCCGACGAGCCCGGTACGGCCGGGGCCGACCGTGAGGCGGAAGTCGTCGAAGACCTCGGTGCCGTCCGGCCAGGAGAAGGAGAGAGAAGAGCAGGTGAGAAAAGTAGGGTGATGCGCCATGGAGGCCTCCCGGTTGCGCTGGCGCGAGCATGGATGGGCGACGCGAGAACACCGGGGCGCGGGCAGTCGAAAGAACGGCTCGTACGCCGAGGTCGAGAACGGCACACGCGGCACAGGGGGCACGCGCGGCGCGGTGTCTCGCAACCTCAGACGAGCAACGTCCTTCTCCGATCAACGACAACAAGGTCAGGTACGACCGTACGACGTGGGCCTGACGGGGGCAAACGAATTAAGGGTGCTCGCGCAGGAGCTCCGCCAGGTCGTGGTCCCAGTCCAGGTAGTCGCGCTCGCTCCCGGCCGGCACCAGGTGCTCCGAGCGCGCCAGGAAACGGCGCAGCTCCGAGGTCCGGACGTGGACCATCGCCACCCCTTCCGGGGCGTGGAACTCGACGACCGTGCGGTCGTACCCGTACGGGCGCAGGCGGACGTCGCCGACCCCCGCCGGGCGGTCGACGCCCTGGACGAGCAGCTCTCGGGCGAAGGCCCAGGAGACCTCGACGCCCTCCAGGGTCGCCGGTGGCGGGAAGGCCATGCTCACGGCGTACGGGTCCTCGCGGTCGTACCGCAGGGTGGCGGGGACCGTCTCCATCCGGGGGGCGGATGCGACCAGACGGGCCTGGACGGACTGCTCGATGACGGCGGGCAAGACCGGCTCCTCTCGCGCGGGTTTCGGATCCTGTGCGTCTCCCCGACACCAGGGCACCTCACACAAGGGAAGACGAGCGGCGCGGCCGGAACGTGCACTCCGGAACCACGTGACCTGCGTCACCGATCCGGAGCGTCCGAGGTCAGCGCCGCTCGGCGTCGTCGTCGTCCGGCTCGGCGCAGGGGCCCGAGTGGTCGCAGTACGGCTGGTTCGCGGAGGCGCCGCAGCCGCACAGCATCACCCGGGTCTCGTGCCGGTCCCCGTACGGGCCGGCCACGAGCAGGTCCCCGCGCAGAACGAGCTGGCCGGAGGGGGTGCGGCGCACAGAGGTGGGGGAGTCCGGGGGCTCGGCGGCGGCCTCCGCGGGGTGGTGGTGGTACTGGAGCGCCCCCGACGGACAGCGCCGGATCACCTCGGCGACGAGGCCGGGATCGGCGGCGTCGGGCAGCACCCACGGGCGCCGGGACAGATCGAAGACCTCGGGCAGACCGCGTACGCACTCGGCCGCGTGCAGACAGCGACGTGGCTCGAAAGTGACGGTGATGCCCTCGCCGTCGTACTCCTTGAGCCTCGGCTTCTCCTCGGCCGGCGCACGCTCGTCCGCACGCTCGCGATCGCTCACGCGTCCCAGCCTAGGCCCTGTCGTCACACTCCCGCCTGCCCTGCGGGCGGACGACGGGAGTGTGACGACAGGACTAGGAACGCCCGGGCGGGTGCGCACCCGGGGAGGCTCCCGCGGACTTCGCGGCGTGCCCGGGGAGGCACTCTGGACGGGGACCGGCCGGGGGCACTAGCTTCCGGCGCCATGACGTCCATGGGGAAGACGAGACGAATGATGTCGGTGGGGCTGATCGGGGCGGCGCTCGCGCTGAGCCTGGCGGCCCCGGCGCGCGCCGGGGAGACCCCCACGGCGGCGGCCGGCTGGCAACTGACACCGACCGGCACCGACGCCCGCTTCCGCGGGCTCGCGGCGGTCGACCGCAGGACCGCCTGGGCCGCGGGCTCCAAGGGCACGGTGCTGCGCACCACGGACGGCGGCCGGAGCTGGCGAAACGTCTCGCCACCCGGTGCGGGCGAGCTCGAGTTCCGCGACGTCGAGGCCTTCGACGCCCGCCGGGCCGTCGTCCTGGCCATCGGGGAGGGCGAGGCCTCGCGCCTGCTGCGCACCGAGGACGGCGGCGCCACCTGGACCGAGTCCTTCCGGAACACCGACCCGCGCGCCTTCTACGACTGCGTCACCTTCTTCGACCGGCGGCACGGACTCGCCATGAGCGACCCCGTCGACGGGAAGTACCGCATCCTCTCCACCAGCGACGGAGGCCGCTCCTGGCGGGTGCTGCCGAGCGCCGGGATGCCGGACGCGCTCCCCGGCGAGGCCGGCTTCGCCGCGAGCGGCCAGTGCCTGGTGTCCTCCGGACCCCGGGACGTCTGGCTCGCGACGGGCGGCGGCGCCACGGCCCGCGTGCTCCACTCCGCGGACCGGGGGCTGACCTGGACCGCGACCGCCACGCCGATCCCCGCCGGGGACCCGGCCCGGGGTGTCTTCGGCCTCGCTTTCCGGGACCGCACGCACGGCATCGCGGTCGGCGGCGACTACCGCAAGGACCAGCCGTCCCCGCGGGCCGCCGCCGTGACGAGGGACGGGGGCCGCACCTGGCACGCCTCGGACGCGCCGCCGCCGGCCTACCGCTCCGGCGTCGCCTGGCTCCCGCACAGCAGGACGGCCGCACTCGCCGTCGGCCCGACCGGCACGGACCTGACGACCGACGGCGGCCGCACCTGGCGCACGCTCGACACCGGCTCGTACGACACCGTGGACTGCACGAACGACGGCTCGTGCTGGGCCTCCGGAGAGAAGGGCAGGATCGCCCGCCTCGGCCACGGCTAGGACCTGTCCGGTCGATCAGGGTCGGCAAGGCCGCGCCGGCCGCCGCGGCCACGGCCACGATCGACCGGACAGGTCCGAGAGGTCGGCCGGCTGTCGGCGTCGGCCGGCCATCGGCGTCGGACAGGCCCTTCGGCCCGCGGCCGGGAGCCACCGCCCCGGCCGCGGTCAGGAGGGCAGCTGCTCCCGGTACGCGGCGAGTTCGTCGGCCGTCTTCGTCGCGTAGAACTCCGTGATCCGGTACGCGCACACGCCCTCGGCGCTGAACGGGTCGGCCGCCGCGATCTCCTCGATCTCCGCGCGGCCGACCCCGGCGGCCAGGATCACCCCGCCGTCACGCGGGTTCTTGCGCCCCGAGGCGATGAACACCCCGGCGGCGTACTGCTCGTCCAGCCACTCGATGTGCGCGTCGAGCAGCGCGTCCACCCGCTCGACGGGCGCGGTGTAGGTCAACTCCAGTACGAACATGATCGCCAGGCTACCCGGCACCCGGCGGACCCCGGCCAGGCGTTCCGGCCCTCGCAACGGGGGCCGTAAGGTGGCTGGCACCATGACGATCATCGGCGTTCCGGCGGACTGGCCCGCCGACGAGGACACCGCACGGCACGTCCAGCGGGAACTGCGCGGGCGGATCGTGCTCGACGAGCCCGGGCCGCCCGTCGGCGAAGGACACGTCACCGGACTCGACGTGGCCTACGACGACGAGCGCGACCTCGTCGCCGCCGCGGCCGTCGTCCTCGACGCCCGCACCCTCGACGTGGTCGAGGAGGCCACGGCGGTCGGCCGCGTCTCGTTCCCCTACGTCCCCGGGCTGCTCGCCTTCCGCGAGATCCCGACCGTGCTCGCCGCACTCGGCTCGCTGACCGCCGACCCCGGCCTGCTCGTCTGCGACGGCTACGGCCTCGCCCACCCCCGCCGCTTCGGCCTCGCGAGCCATCTCGGGGTGCTCACCGGACGGCCGTCCATCGGCGTCGCCAAGAACCCCTTCACCTTCTCGTACGGGCAACCCGGCCCCGCACGCGGCGACTTCGCCCCGCTCCTCGCCGAGGGCGAGGAGGTGGGACGGGCCCTGCGCACCCGGCACGGGGTGAAGCCGGTCTTCGTCTCCGTGGGCCACCGGATCTCCCTCGACAACGCCTGCGCCCACACCCTGCACCTCGCCCCGCGCTACCGCATCCCCGAGACCACCCGCCACGCCGACGCGCTCTGCCGCAGCGCCCTGAAGGAGGCGCTCGGCGAACCCGGCGAGGGAGTCGAGGGGCTCAGGAAGCTCTGAGTACGCGTACGGATGCCGGAGCCCGGCGCGGCCCGGCATAGTGGGGTTCATGACAACACCCCATTCCCCGTACGCCCCCGCCGTCCGGAGCCGCGTGTGATCGGACGGCTGCGGAGCCTGGTGCTCGACTGCCCGGACGCGCGGGAACTCGCCGAGTTCTACCGCCAGTTGATCGGGGGTCAGGTGGAGAGCCCGGAGGCCCGGTGGGCCGTCGGCGAGGGCTCCGCCGTGCTGCGCGGCGAGCGGGGCCGTCCGGTGCTCACCTTCCAGAGCGTGGCCGACCACCGGCCGCCCGTCTGGGGCGCGCCCGAGCAGCAGTTCCACCTCGACGTGCGGGTCGAGGACCTGGGCGCCGCCCACGAGGCCGTCCTCGCGCTCGGGGCCGTACCGCTCGACGGCGGGCGGGGTGACGCGGCCTGGCGGGTCTACGCCGACCCGGCCGGTCACCCCTTCCGTCTCGTACGGCTCTGAGGCCGGGGCCGCCCGTCCGAACCCGGGTCCGCCCGTTCGAGGACGGTTCCGGCCAGCGCGGCCCCGCGGCCCCGCGCCGTCGTGCGGATCGGCTCAGCCCCGGTGCGCCACCCGGAAGCCGATGCCCGCCGCGCGGAGCCGCTCGATCAGCGCGTCGCCCATCGCGACCGCCGTCGTCACCTGGCCCGCCGTCTTCGGCAGGGCGTCGAAGGCCAGGCAGAGCGCCGACTCGGCGAGCATCTTGGCCGTCTCGCCGTACCCCGGGTCGCCGCCGGACACCTCGGTGAACACCCGCCTCCCGCCGCCCTCGCCGACGAACCGCACCGAGAACCAGCTGCGGGCACGCCGCTCCTCCGTCGGTCCCTCGCCCGGACGGTAGCGGTCCATCAGCCAGCGCCGTACCGGCGGGAGTTGGGCCGCGGCCACGCCCGCGCCGACGGCCGCCGTGCCGCCGAGGGCCATCGGGAGCGTCTTCACGGAGGCGTAGTGGCGGTAGCGGAAGTCCGGGCCGTACCGGTCGAGGGCGGCGGCCGAGCGGGCCACGACCTGTGGGTCGAGCGTCGGCAGCGGCAGGGCCCAGGTGCCCGTCTCCCGGCTGAAGCGGGGGGCGCCCAGCGGCGCCCGGGCCCGCCGTCCCACCAGCCTCGGCGCGTACAGGCGCCGCTCGCGGGCGGCCTCAAGGACCTGCCGGCCGCGGCCGAGCGCGGTGAGCGCCGAGGCGAACGTGCCGCCGGAGAAGGTGGCGCCGACCCGTACGAAGCCGTCGACGCGGAGCGGCACGTCCGCCGGGAGCTGCTGGACGGTGAAGTACGCGCCCAGGTCGTGGGGTACGGAGTCGAAGCCGCAGGCGTGCACGATCCGGGCCCCGGTCTCACGGGCGCGCGCGTCGTGGCGCACGTACATGAGGTCCACGAACTCGGCCTCGCCCGTCAGGTCGACGCAGTCCGTGCCGGCCTCCGCGCAGGCGGCGACCAGGCCCTCCCCGTACCAGACGTAGGGGCCGACGGTCGTCGCCACCACCCGCGTCGACTCGGCGAGCGCGCGCAGCGCGTCCGGATCGCCGGCGTCGGCGACGAGCAGAGGCAGCTCCGCGCAGTGCGGCCACCGGGCGGCGAGCCGCTCGCGCAGCGCCGTGAGCCCGGTGCGGCTCCGGCCGGCGAGCGCCCAGCGGCACTCGGCGGGGGCGTGCTCGGCCAGGTACGCGGCGGTGAGCTCGCCGACGAAGCCGGTGGCCCCGAAGAGCACGACGTCGTACGCCCGCCCGGCCTCGTCCCGGCCCGCGGAACCGGCCTCGTCCCGGCCCACGGAACGGGGTCGGTCAGCGGCTCCCGAGCCGTCCCCGGCCGGCCCTCCGCTTGCGGCACCGTGCTCCGCGTGTCCCACGCCGTCCCCCGTTCCCGTGCCGTCCGCCGCGTCCCCCGGGTCCGCTCCGGCCCCGTGTCCCGCGCCCGCCCCTGTCTCCATACAGCCCCTCGTTTCGGCCGTACCGCGCCGCCGCGCGCGGTTGTCGTCGGCGGAGAATAGCGGAACTCGGCACCGAAGCGATTTCCAAGCGCTTGCTCGGCTCGGGGGCTTGTGCCGAGTGGAACACGTTCCTAGCATCTCCGGTGTTACATCATTGGTGTCACACACTCCTGGGGGCTCGATGAGCACGACCCACACCGCCCGGAACGGCCCGCTCGCCGGGGTGCGCGTGGTCGAACTGGCCGGCATCGGCCCCGGCCCCTTCGCCGCGATGCTCCTGGCCGACCTCGGCGCGGACGTCGTGCGGGTCGACCGCCCCGGCGGCGCCGGCCTGGGCATCGACCCGGCCGTCGACCTCACCAACCGCAACAAGCGCTCCGTCCTCGTCGACCTCAAGGCCGAGGACGGGCCCGCCACCGTGCTCGACCTCGTCGCCCGCGCCGACGTCCTCGTCGAGGGCTACCGCCCCGGCGTCGCCGAACGCCTCGGCGTCGGCCCCGAGGCCTGCCTCGCCCGCAACCCCCGGCTCGTCTACGGCCGGATGACCGGCTGGGGCCAGGACGGGCCGCTCGCCAGGGCCGCGGGGCACGACATCGGGTACATCGCGATCACCGGTGCCCTCGGCATGATCGGACCCGACCCGGACGGCCCGCCCACCGTCCCCGCCAACCTCGTCGGCGACTACGCGGGCGGCTCCCTCTACCTCGTCATCGGCGTCCTCGCCGCCCTCCAGCACGCGCGCACGCACGGCGAGGGCCAGGTCGTCGACGCCGCCATCGTCGACGGCACCGCCCACCTCACCACCATGATCCACGGCATGCTCGCGGCCGGCGGCTGGCAGGACCGCAGGGGGGTCAACCTCCTCGACGGCGGCTGCCCCTTCTACGGGGTCTACGAGACCTCCGACGGCGGCCACATGGCGGTCGGCGCCCTGGAGGGACAGTTCTACGCGGAGTTCGCCCGCCTCCTCGGCATCGAGGAGGCCGCCGCCCTGCGCGGCGACCTCGCCCGCTGGCCCGAACTGCGCGCGGCCGTCGCCGAGCGCTTCCGGAGCCGTACCCGCGAGGAGTGGACGTCCGTCTTCGAGGGCACCGACGCCTGCGTCTCCCCGGTCCTCTCGCTCCGCGAGGCCCCCGCCCATCCGCACCTCGCGGCCCGCGGCACCTTCGCCGAGCACTCCGGCCTCACCCAGCCCGCGCCCGCACCCCGCTTCTCCGTCACCCCCGGCACCCTCCGCACGGGCCCCGCCCTGCCCGGTGCCGACACAGCCGAGGTCGCCCACGACTGGGCCGTACCCGCCCTCGGGAATGCGGCCCCGACCGCGACCGCAGCGGCTGCCCCGGCCCCGGCCCCGACCCCGCCCCTGACTCCGCCGACTCCGACCCAGGAGACCGAAGCATGAAGCGTCAGCTCTACACCGCCGACCACGAGGCCTTCCGGGCGACCGTCCGCACCTTCCTGGAGAAGGAGGTCCTGCCGCACTACGAGCAGTGGGAGAAGGACGGCATCGTCTCCCGCGAGGTCTGGCTCGCCGCCGGACGCCAGGGGCTGCTCGGGCTCGCGGTCGACGAGGAGTACGGCGGCGGGGGCAACCCCGACTTCCGCTACGGGGCCGTCCTCGCCGAGGAGTTCACCCGGGCCGGCGCCCCCGGACTCGCCATCGGCCTGCACAACGACATCATCGGCCCGTACCTCACCTCGCTCGCCACCGACGAACAGAAGCGGCGCTGGCTGCCCGGCTTCTGCTCCGGCGAGACCGTCACCGCCATCGCCATGACCGAACCCGGCGCCGGCTCCGACCTCCAGGGCATCCGCACCACCGCCGAGGACCACGGCGACCACTGGATCCTCAACGGCTCCAAGACCTTCATCTCCAACGGCATCCTGGCCGACCTCGTGATCGTCGTCGCCCGGACCACCCCGGAGGGCGGCGCGCACGGGCTTTCCCTCCTCGTCGTCGAGCGCGGTGCCGAGGGCTTCGAGCGCGGCCGCAACCTCGACAAGATCGGCCAGAAGTCCCAGGACACCGCCGAGCTCTTCTTCCACGACGTCCGCGTCCCCAAGGAGAACCTGCTCGGCGAGCTCAACGGCGCCTTCCTGCACCTGATGACCAACCTCGCCCAGGAGCGCCTGGCCATCGCCGTCGCCGGCATCGCCGGGGCCGAGCACCTCCTGGAGATCACCAGCCGGTACGTCAAGGAGCGCGAGGCCTTCGGCCGGCCGATCGCCAAGCTCCAGCACGTCCGCTTCGAGATCGCCGAGATGGCCACCGAGTGCGCCGTCACCCGGACCTTCGTCGACCGCTGCGTCGAGGAGCACGCGAGCGGCTCCCTGGACGCTGTCCACGCCTCCATGGCCAAGTGGTGGGCGACCGAGCTGCAGAAGCGCGTCGCCGACCGCTGTCTGCAACTGCACGGCGGATACGGCTACATGAGCGAATTCCCGGTCGCCCGCGCCTACACGGACGGCCGGATCCAGACCATCTACGGCGGCACCACCGAGATCATGAAGGAGATCATCGGCCGCTCCCTCCTCGGCTGACGCCGTCCCCCTCCCGCTCGACCACCCTCATCGCGAAAGGCTTTACGTGAGCACCGAAGCGTACGTGTACGACGCGATCCGCACCCCGCGCGGACGCGGCAAGGCCAACGGCTCCCTGCACGGCACCAAGCCGATCGACCTGGTCGTCGGCCTCATCCGGGAGATCCAGGCCCGTCACCCCGGGCTCGACCCGGCGGCCGTCGACGACATCGTCCTCGGCGTCGTCGGCCCGGTCGGCGACCAGGGCTCCGACATCGCCCGGATCGCCGGCATCGCCGCGGGCCTCCCCGACACCGTCGCCGGCGTCCAGGAGAACCGCTTCTGCGCCTCCGGCCTCGAAGCGGTCAACATGGCCGCGATGAAGGTCCGCTCCGGCTGGGAGGACCTCGTGCTCGCCGGCGGCGTCGAGTCCATGTCGCGGGTGCCCATGGCCTCCGACGGCGGCGCCTGGTTCGCCGACCCGATGACCAACCTGGAGACCAACTTCGTCCCGCAGGGCATCGGCGCCGACCTCATCGCCACCATCGAGGGCTTCAGCCGCCGCGACGTCGACGAGTACGCCGCGCTCTCCCAGGAGCGGGCCGCCGCCGCCGTCAAGGACGGCCGCTTCGCCCGCTCGATCATCCCCGTGAAGGACCGCGCCGGACTCACCGTCCTCGACCACGACGAGTTCCTGCGCCCCGGCACCACCGCCGACTCCCTCGCCCGCCTCAAGCCCTCCTTCGCCGACATCGGCGAGCTGGGCGGCTTCGACGCCGTCGCCCTGCAGAAGTACCACTGGGTCGAGGAGATCGACCACGTCCACCACGCGGGCAACTCCTCCGGCATCGTCGACGGCGCCTCCCTCGTCGCCATCGGCTCGAAGGAGGTCGGCGAGCGGTACGGACTGACCCCGCGCGCCCGGATCGTCTCCGCCGCCGTCTCCGGCTCCGAGCCGACCATCATGCTCACCGGCCCCGCCCCGGCCACCCGCAAGGCCCTCGCCAAGGCCGGCCTCACCATCGACGACATCGACCTGGTCGAGATCAACGAGGCCTTCGCGGCCGTCGTCCTGCGCTTCGTCAAGGACATGGGCCTCTCGCTGGACAAGGTCAACGTCAACGGCGGCGCCATCGCGCTGGGCCACCCGCTCGGCGCCACCGGCGCGATGATCCTCGGCACCCTCGTCGACGAGCTGGAGCGCCAGGACAAGCGCTACGGCCTGGCCACCCTCTGCGTGGGCGGCGGCATGGGCATCGCCACCATCGTCGAGCGCGTCTGACGGTCCCGTCCGAACCCCTCTTCACGGATCCACGGAGAAGCAGAGACATGAGCGAGAGCACCACCATCCGCTGGGAGCAGGACGCGACCGGGATCGTCACCCTCGTCCTCGACGACCCGAACCAGTCCGCCAACACCATGAACCAGGCCTTCCGGGCCTCGATCACCGCGATCGCCGACCGCCTGGAGGCCGAGCAGGACTCGGTCCGCGGCATCATCTACACCTCCGCGAAGAAGACCTTCTTCGCGGGCGGCGACCTCAAGGACATGGTCCAGGCGGGCCCCGAGCACGCCCAGGACATCTTCGAGGGCGCCCTGGAGATGAAGGGCGCGCTGCGCCGCATCGAGACCCTCGGCAAGCCCGTCGTCGCCGCCCTCAACGGCGCGGCCCTCGGCGGCGGCTACGAGATCGCGCTCGCCTCGCACCACCGCGTCGCGCTCGACGCCCCCGGCTCCAAGATCGGCCTCCCCGAGGTCACCCTCGGCCTGCTGCCGGGCGGCGGCGGCGTCACCCGCACCGTACGCCTCATGGGCATCACCGACGCCCTGCTCAAGGTGCTGCTCCAGGGCACCCAGTACACCCCGAAGCGCGCCCTCGACAACGGCCTCGTCCACGAGGTGGCCGCCACTCCCGAGGAGATGATGGCCAAGGCCATCGCCTTCATCGACGCGCACCCCGAGTCCCGTCAGCCCTGGGACGTCGCCGGCCACCGGATCCCCGGCGGCACCCCGTCCAACCCGAAGTTCGCCGCCAACCTGCCGGCCTTCCCCGCCAACCTGCGCAAGCAGCTGAACGGCGCGCCCTACCCGGCGCCCCGCGCCATCATGGCCGCCGCCGTCGAGGGCTCCCAGGTCGACTTCGAGACCGCGAGCACCATCGAGAGCCGGTACTTCACCGAGCTGGTCGTCGGGCAGACCGCGAAGAACATGATCCAGGCGTTCTTCTTCGACCTCCAGGCCGTGAACTCGGGCGCGAGCCGCCCGAAGGGCGTCGAGAAGCGGCAGGTCCGCAAGGTCGCCGTCCTCGGCGCCGGCATGATGGGCGCCGGCATCGCGTACTCCTGCGCCCGCGCCGGCATCGAGGTCGTCCTCAAGGACGTCTCCGCCGAGTCGGCGGCGAAGGGCAAGGCGTACTCCGAGAAGCTCTGCGCCAAGGCCGTCGCCCGGGGCCGCACCACCCAGGAGAAGGCCGACGCGCTCCTCGCCCGCATCACCGCGACCGACGACGTCCAGGCCCTGGCCGGCTGCGACGCCGTGATCGAGGCGGTCTTCGAGGACACCTCGCTCAAGCACAAGGTCTTCCAGGAGATCCAGCACGTCGTCGCCCCCGACGCCCTCCTGTGCTCCAACACCTCGACCCTCCCGATCTCCGTCCTCGCCGAGGGCGTGGAGCGCCAGGCCGACTTCATCGGCCTGCACTTCTTCTCGCCCGTCGACAAGATGCCGCTCGTCGAGATCATCAAGGGCGAGCGCACCGGCGACGAGGCCCTGGCCCGCGCCTTCGACCTGGTCCGGCAGATCAACAAGACGCCGATCGTCGTCAACGACTCGCGGGGCTTCTTCACCTCCCGCGTCATCGGCCACTTCATCAACGAGGGCGTCGCCATGGTCGGCGAGGGCATCGAGCCCGCCTCGATCGAGCAGGCAGCCGCACAGGCCGGCTACCCGGCGAAGGTCCTCTCCCTCATGGACGAGCTGACCCTGACCCTCCCGCGCAAGATCCGCAACGAGACGAAGAAGGCGGTCGAGGAGGAGGGCGGCACCTGGACCACCCACCCGGGCGAGGCCGTCATCGACCGCATGGTCGACGAGTTCGGCCGCCCCGGCCGCAGCGGCGGCGCGGGCTTCTACGACTACGCGGAGGACGGCAAGCGCGGCGGGCTCTGGCCGGGCCTGCGCGAGCACTTCACGAAGCCGGGATACGAGATCCCCTTCCGCGACATGCAGGAGCGGATGCTGTTCTCCGAGGCGCTGGACACCGTCCGGCTCCTGGAGGAGGGCGTCCTGACCTCGGTCGCCGACGCCAACATCGGCTCCATCATGGGCATCGGCTTCCCGGCCTGGACCGGCGGCGTGCTCCAGTACGTCAACGGCTACGAGGGCGGTGTCGCCGGCTTCACGGCCCGCGCCCGCGAACTGGCGGAGACGTACGGCGAGCGCTTCACCCCGCCGGCCCTCCTCGTCGAGAAGGCCGAGCGCGGCGAGGTCTTCACCGACTCCTGAACGCGGCGCGCAGCTCCTCGCGGAGCGAGCGCTGGAAGGCAGTGACCAGGGCCTGGACCACCATCGGCTGCATATGGGCCGAGAGCGACCGCATGGCGCTCAGGTGGTCCGGGTCCTCGGCGCTCTCCCGGTACGGGTTCCACACCTCGTCCCGGAAGAGCCGGGAGAGCTCCTGGGCGGCGGAGCGCGCGTGCTCCACGAGGACCGTGCGGGAGGCGAGGATCGTCTCGTGCTCGATCGGCACGTCGAGCAGCTCGACCCCGAGCCGCAGCAGCGTCCCGTCGAGCCGGAAGGCCTCGCTCCCCTCGATCGGCTCCAGCACGCCCATCGCGGCGAGCCGCTCGACGTCCTGCCCGGTCAGGGCCCGCCCGGCCCGCCGCTCCAGCTCGCGCAGCGTGATCTCCTCGGCGGACTCGGGCGCCCAGGAGGCCACCAGGGCCCGGTGGATGGCCAGGTCCTGCTCGCTGAGGTCGGCCGGCAACTGCTCCAGGTACCGCTCGATCGCGGCCAGCGTCATGCCCTGCCGCTGCAACTCCTCGATGAGCGCGAGCCGCGCCAGGTGCCCGGCCCCGTAGTGCCCCACCCGCCGCGCACCGATCACGGGCGGCGGCAACAGCCCCCGCGTCCCGTAGAACCGCACGGTCCGCACCGTCACCCCGGCCCGCGCGGCCAGCTCGTCGACCGTATACCTCGGCTCGTGCTCCTCGTCGCTCACTTGGACAGTATTGCTGTCTCACCAGGACTGTAAAAGACCCGCGACCCTTGTCAGTGGCTGCCCGTAGCGTGATCGACATGAACGGGATCACGTACGTCCAGGGCGACGCGACCGCCCCCCTCGGCGAGGGCGTCAGGATCATCGCCCACGTCTGCAACGACGCCGGCGTTGGGGCAGAGGCTTCGTCGTCGCGCTCACGCGCCGCTGGCCCGAGCCGGAGAGGGCCTTCCGGCAGTGGCACCGCGACCGGGCGGGGAACGACTTCGGGCTGGGCGCCGCCCAGTTCGTGCGGGTCGACCCCGACACGTGGGTGGCCAACCTCGTGGGCCAGCACGGGATACGGACGGTCCGCAACCAGGCCGTGCCCGTGCGGTACGGGGCGATCGACACCGCGCTCGGGCTGCTCGGCGACCGGGCGGCCCAGCTCGGCGCGTCCGTCCACATGCCGCGGATCGGCTGCGGGCTGGCGGGCGGTACCTGGGACGAGATCGGACCGTTGGTCGAGCGCAGGCTGGTGGACCGGGGGATACCGGTCACCGTGTACGACTTCGACGCGTAAGGGGCGTCGGGGCGGGGCATCGCCGACGTCGTGGGCGGTGGGGACTAGAGTCGGCGGCTGTTCGAATCGGGGGAACGGCAACAGGGGAGTCGGATGTACGTGCAACTCAGGGAGACGGCCGACGAGTTGGCTCGTGTCCTGTGGCGGGAGCACACCGTGTACCGGGAGCGGGGCGGTGGGGTGGTCATCCGGGGCGAGCACGTGCGCCGCTGGATCAGTCTCGCGCCGACCGGGGGCAAGGACCGGGCGCTGCTGCGCGCCGGGCGGATCCTCGACGGGGGGACCACCGCGCCGGCCCGGAGCGAGGTCGTGGTCGATCTGACGGCCGGGACGTCGGAGCTGGCGACGATCTGCCGGCGACTGCTCGCCGACGTCGCGGCCGGCGCCGACACGCCCCTCGGGCCGTCCCGCGCGGGACGGCCCGAGGAGAAGGCGAAGGGGAAGAAGGGGAAGAAGGGGAAGGCGGGCAGGCCCGGCAAGCGGGCGGAGCCGGGGCGACCCCGCAGATCGCGGCACACGAGCCCCGGCTCCTGGTTCGTCCTGCTCTGCGTCGCCGGAGTCCTCGGCGTCTGGCTGTACAGCCTCTTCGGCCGGGCCGGGTACTAGGCCCTGGGGCTACTGCCGGCCGCCGGTCCGGATCAGGAGCCGGTGACCGGGTAGTGGTCGGAGAGGTTGGTGTACGTGTAGCGCGTGCCCCAGCTGGTGACCGTCCACGGGGCGCTCTGCTCCAGGACCACGTGGTTGGTCCAGCCGGCGGGGCGGGCGTTCCCGGCGCGGTGGAGGACGTAGTCGAGGTCCTCGCGCGGGTCGTCCGGGTAGCGCTCGGAGGCGATCGAGTTCAGCTCGGTGTCGAAGGAGTACGGGTGGCCGGTGCGGGCGTCGGCCCCCGTCAGGCCCGCGTCGGCGAGCATCGTGCCGTACTCGGGCGTGTGCGAGTCGACGTTCATGTCGCCCGCGACGATCACCTGCTCGTTCGCCGGGATGTTCTTGGCGTCGAGGAAGGCGTCCATCGCCTTGAACTGGCGGCTGCGCATCTGTGCCGCCTCGCCCGCCGAGCAGCCCGGGTCGGTGGACTGCGCGTGGGTGCCGACGACGTGGACGCGGGTGCCGTTCACGTCGAGGACGGTGTAGACGAAGCCCTTGTTCGAGTACCAGTCGGCGCCGCAGGCGTCCTTGTAGACGTACTGCTCCTTGCGGACGATCGGCCACTTGCTGAAGATCGTCACCCCGCCGTCCTCGGGCGTGGTGGCCGAGTAGGCGCCGCTGGTGGCGTCCCAGCCCGTCTTGGACCGACCCATGACGGGCGTCTGGTGCGGGTACTGCGCGGCGGCGTTCGCCTTGAGCGCGTCGGAGGAGGAGTTGTCGAAGGCCTCCTGGATCACGACGACGTCCTGCCCCTGGAAGAAGGAGGCGGCGGGTATCGCCTTGGCCCGGTGGTCCTGTCCCCAGTTCGGGTACAGCGTCTTGGAGAAGAGGAAGGCGTTGTACGAGAGCACCTTGAGGCGCGGGGTCTCGGCGGTCGCCGCGGAGGCGGCGGCTCCGGCGGCCGGTGCGGTGGCCGCCAGGGTGGCGCCGGCGAGCGCGAGCGAGAGGGCGGCGCCGGAGGCGCGGCGGAGCGCGGCGAAGGACACAGGAACTCCCATGGTGACGTGGGGGGTTGGACTGGCGCCGCACATACAATCAGCCGTGGTTACCTTCCGGTAGCCTTTGGGTGCCGGGAATCTTGCCGATCTCGCACAAGCGCGCCAACTCTCCTCCCGGTGTCTGAATTGTCCTTATTTGGACCAGGTAGAATGCGCGCATGACCCTCGCCAATAACCCCACTGTCTTCGAAATGGACCTTGGTCCCCTCAACCCCGTCTGGGCCGAGCTCATTCTCGGCGTGGTGTTGTTCGCGCTCACCTTCCTGATCCTGGCCAAGGGGATCCTGCCGAAGATCCGCCGCACGCTCGACGAGCGTGAGGACGCCATCGACGGCGGCACCGAGCGCGCCGACGACCTGCGCTCCGAGGCCACCCAGATCCGTGAGCAGTACGAGTCGGAGCTCGCCGAGGCCCGCCACGAGGCCGCCCGCATCCGCTCCGCCGCCATCGAGGAGGGCTCGGCCGCCATCGCCGCCGCCCGCGCCGAGGGCAGCGCCGAGCGCGACGCCATCCTCGCCGCCGGTGCCGAGAAGATCGCCGCCGAGCGCGCCGCCGCCGAGCGTGAGCTCACCGCCGACGTCGACGCCTGGGCGCACGCCCTCGCGGCCCGCATCGTCGGCGAGCCGGTCGGGGCCGACCGCTCCTGACCCATCCGGTCCTCGCGAAGGGGCCGTCGCCCGGGCAGCAGTACACCTGCCCGGGCGGCGGCCCCTTCGTCGTGCGGCGGGGTGCAGCCTGGAAGTGTGAGACCGGTCGCCCACGGCCGGACGTACGAGGAGAGCGACCGCATGAGCCACCCGCAGGAGCCCGCCGCCCGGACCCCGGCCGACGACCCCGCGCCCCCGCCCGTCGGCGGCGTGCTGTGGAGCGTCGCCGGGGACGTCCGGGCGCTCCTGATGCTGCCCGCCGCCCTCACCATGCAGGTCGCCCACCCCGCGATCGGTGCCGGCGTCGACGAGCACTCCGTCTTCCGCACCGACCCCTGGGGCCGCGGCGAGCGCTCCCTGCGTTCGGTCCAGCTCTGGGTGTACGGAGGCGAGGCCGCCGCCGAGGAGGGCCGCCGGCTCCGCCGGCTGCACCGCGACATCCAGGGCACCGACGCCCACGGCCGCGCGTACCACGCCCTCACCCCCGCCTGCTACTCGTGGGTGCACGCGACCGGCTTCCCCGTCTACCGGTACGGGCTCGGCCTCCTCGTCCGCCCCCTCACCGACGCCCAGGAGCGGCAGCTGTACGCCGAGTGGCTCCAGGTCGGCCGCGTCCTCGGCATCCACGACCGGGACATGCCCCAGACGATCGAGGAGTTCTGGCCGTACTACCGGAAGATCCTGGCCGACGAGCTGGAGGCGACCGTCGTCGTCCGGGAGCTGCTCGACCCCGACCTGCCGGTGCCCGCCCCGGACCGGGGCCCGCTGCCCCTCCGCCTCGCCCTCCGGCTCCTCTGGCCCGTGCTCCGCCGCCCGTTGCTGCGGCTGAGGGCCTTCCTCACCGTGGGCCTGATGCCACCGGACGCCCGCGAGGCCATCGGCCTGGAGTGGACGGACGCGCAGGAGCGCGCGCTGCGCCGGTTCGCCCGGGTCGTCCGGACCGTGGTGCCCGTCCTGCCCGAGCGGCTGCGCTACCTCCCCCTGGCCCGGCAGGCGCGCAGGGCCGCCCGCCGCGCGAAGCGCTGACGCACGGCCCCCGGCCCGGCTCAGTGCTTGTCGTGGCCCTTGTGCTCGTCGTGCTCGTGGACCGTGTTCGTCGCCGCGATCTTCTTCCACGACTTCGGCTGCACGGGCTTGGGAGCCGCCGACCGGGCCTCCGACCGCGCGGCGGGACCGGACGCCGGCGCGGCCGCCTCGGGCGCGGACAGACCGGCCGCGGCCGCCGTCGACGCGGCCGGCTTCGACGGCTGGTACAGCCACGTGTCGAAGAGCCCGGCCAGCGGCTTGCCGGAGACCCGCTCCGCGTACCGCACGAAGTCGCCCACGCGCGCGTTGCCGTAGGCGAACTCCTGCGGCCAGCCCTTCAGGATCGCGAAGAAGTCCTCGTCGCCGATCTCGTTGCGCAGGGCCTGGAGCGCCAGCGCACCCCGGTCGTAGACGGCGATGTGGAACTGGTTCTCCGCGCCAGGGTCACCCGGCTTGACCGTCCAGAACGGGTCCTCGGCCGTCCGCGTGGCGTACACGTAGTCCGCCAGCTCCTGGGCCGTGCCCTCGCCCTCCTTCTCCGACCACAGCCACTGGCTGTAGCGGGCGAAGCCCTCGTTGACCCAGATGTCCTTCCAGTCCCGGACGGACACGCTGTCGCCGTACCACTGGTGGGCCAGCTCGTGGACGACGACCGACACGTTCGCGCCGTTGGCGAACTGCCGTGGGCTGTAGAACGGACGGGTCTGCGTCTCCAGGGCGAAGCCGCTCGTCACGTTCGGCACGTACCCGCCGAGGGCGTTGAAGGGGTACGGTCCGAAGACCCCCTCCAGCCACTCCGCGACCTCGGTCGTGCGCTCGATCGAGGCGCGCGCCGCGCCCGCGTTGTCGCCGAGGTCCTTGCTGTACGCGTTGAGGACGGGCAGTCCGTTGGCCGTCCTGTCCGTGGTGATGTCGAACTTGCCGACGGCGAGCGTGGCCAGGTACGTGGCCTGCGGCTTGTTCGAGCGCCAGTTGAAGCGCGTCCAGCCGAGCCGCGAGGACTGCGACTGGAGCACGCCGTTGCTGATGGCCTGGGTGCCGTCCGGCACCGAGACGGAGACGTCGAAGGTCGCCTTGTCCAGCGGGTGGTCGTTGGACGGGAACCACCAGACGGCGGAGTCCGGCTCCTGCGCGGCGACGCCGCCGTCCGGGGTGCGGGCCCAGGCCGACCAGCCGTCGATCCTGAACTCGGAGGGCTTGCCCGCGTAGCGGACGACGACCGAGACCGCCTTGTTCTTCTCCAGCGGGACGGCCGGGGTCACCTCCAGCTCGTGGTCGCCCGAGGTGGCGAACTTCGCGAGGCGCCCGTTCACCCGGACCTCGCTGACCTTCAGGCCGAGGTCCAGGTTGAAGCGGGACAGGTTCTGCTTCGCCGTGGCGACGATCGTCGCCGTGCCTTCGAGCAGATCCGTCTCCGGCTGGTACTTCAGCCGCAGGTCGTAGTGGGAGACGTCGTAGCCGCCGTTGCCGCTGGCGGGGTAGTAGGAGTCGCCGATGCCCGGGGCCCCGGGAGAGAAGTCGGCCGCCGATGCCGGGATCGCCAGCAGCAGGGAGGCCGCGAGGGCGCTCGGAACGATGATTCTGCGGTGCAAGGGTGCTCCCCAAGTCATAAGAAACGTAAGACGCGCGGATGGTCGTCGGTCCTTAACCGGGACCCTATTCAGCCCGCCGACGCACCGTCACGTCCAGAGGACCCCGTGTCACACGATCGCCATTCGGCCGACATGAACCCCTCCGTCCCCGGGATCACCCCGAATCACCCCTGATTGCCTCCGGCACTCTTTTGCACGGGAGTTGACCGGGGTACGTTCCCGCCCATGCCGATGCGAAAGCGGAGAACCCGCGGAGCCCGACTGCCGTACGGAACCCTCGTGGCCGCGGCCACGGCCGCCCTGCTCGCGACCCTGGTCACCCCGGCGGGCGCGGGCCCGGACCCCTCGGCGCCCACCGCGCCGCTCTCGTCCGCCGCGGGGTCCCCGCGCGAGTCACGGCCCGTCCACTCCTACGCCGACGCCGTCCGCGAGTCCGTCTGGGTCGACACCGGCCTCGACGGGGACGCGGACGGCCGCACCGACCGGGTCGCCGTCGACATCATCCGGCCCCGGGAAGCCGCCGCCGCGGGCCGGAAGGTCCCGGTCATCATGGACGCCAGCCCGTACTACGCCTGCTGCGGGCGGGGCAACGAGAGCCAGAAGAAGACGTACGACGCCGACGGTAACCCCGTGCAGTTCCCGCTCTTCTACGACAACTACTTCGTCCCGCGCGGCTACGCCTTCGTCGGCGTCGACCTCGCCGGCACCAACCGCTCCGACGGCTGCGACGACGTCGGCGGACGCTCCGACGTCCGGTCCGCCAAGGCCGTCGTCGACTGGCTGAACGGCCGCGCCCGCGGCTACACCACCCGCACCGGCACGACCCGGGCCGGGGCCACCGGATGGAGCACCGGCAACGTCGGCATGATCGGCAAGAGCTGGGACGGCACCGTCGCCAACGGCGTCGCCGCCACCGGTGTGGAAGGGCTGAAAACGATTGTTCCGATCGGCGCCATCTCGTCCTGGTACGACTACTTCCACTCCCAGGGCGCCCCGCTCTACAACGCCAACCCGAGCTGGCTCTCCGACTACGTGGGCAGCCCCGAAGCGCGGACCCGCTGCGCGGCCGTCCAGGAGCGGATCGCCGCGGGCACCCCGTACAGCGGCGACTGGACGCCCGCCTGGAGCGAGCGGGACCACGTGCGGGACGCCGGGAAGGTGAAGGCGAGCGTCTTCGTCGTGCACGGACAGCAGGACCTGAACGTCCGCGCCAAGCAGTTCGGGCAGTGGTGGGACGCGCTCGCCGCGCAGGGCGTCGAGCGGAAGATCTGGCTCTCCCAGACGGGCCACGTCGACCCCTTCGACTTCCGGCGCGCCGACTGGGTCCGCACCCTGCACCGCTGGTTCGACCACTACCTGCTCGGATACGACAACGGCATCGACCGCGAGCCGGTCGCCGACATCGAGCGCGCCCCGGACCGCTGGACCACCGACCGCCACTGGCCGCCGCGCGGCACCGCGGCCACCACCCTGCGCCCCGCCCCGGGCGACGGGCCCGGCGCCGGCACCCTCGGCCGGACACCCGCGGCCCCCGGCGCCACCGCGACCTTCACCGACGACCCCGCCCTCGGCGAACTGGACTGGGCCGCCCGCATCGACTCCCCGACCCCCGAGAAGGCGGGGTTCGTGACCCGGCCGCTCTCCCGCGACCTGCGGATCTCCGGCTCCTCCGAGGTGACGGTCACCGCCACCCCGACGACCACCACCGCCCACCTCTCCGCCGTCCTCGTCGACCTCGGCCCCGACACGATCCGCGACTACGGAGCGGCGGGGGAGGGCATCACGACCCTGACCGACCGCACCTGCTGGGGCGCGAGCACCCTCGGCGACAGCGCCTGCTTCAAGGAGACCCGGGCCAGGACGGCCGACGTCGGGTACACGGTCGTCAGCCGTGGCTGGGCCGACCTCGGCACCTGGGCCGACCCGCGCCAGGAGCGGCCGCTGACCCCCGGCAGGGCGTACGCCCTCACGCTCGACCTCGCCGCGACCGACCACGTCGTCCCGGCGGGCCACCGCCTCGCGCTGATCGTCGGCGGCACCGACCGGGACCTCATCGACCCTCCGTCGACCACGCCGACACTGACGCTCGACCTCGCCCGTACACGGGCGAAGCTGCCCCTGGTCGGCGGCCCGGCCGCCTTCGCCCGGGCGACGACGGGAACGGCCCCGGCCCTGCCCGCGCCCACCGTCCGGCCGTCCCTGACCGGCCCCGTACCCCCGGCCGCCGTCGACGGCCTGCGCCTCCCGGCGTCAGGAGCCGACCGGTGACGCGGGCGAGTTTCACTGCCGCGCACCGGAGTTCGCGCCGGGTGCTCGCCCTCGCGGCGGGCGCGGCCGCCCTCACCCTGCCCCTCGTCACCGTCCCCGCCAAGGCGGCGGACAGCGCGCCCCCGCGCCCCGTCCCGCGCACCGGGTTCGAGACGAGCCTCGGGGCCCGGTGGACGACGGAGGCCGAGGAGGGGGAGTTCCTGGCGGCCGTCGACCGGGGGAGCGACCGGGTGTCGCTGCGCACGATCGGCACCACCGCGCAGGGCCGGCCGCTGCGGCTCGCCACCCTCGGCACGGGCCGCACCACCGTGCTCCTCGTCTGCAGCCAGCACGGCGACGAGCCGGCGGGCCGCGAGGCCTGCCTGAGCACGCTGCGCGACCTCTCCACCGCCCGGGACGCGGAGACCGCGCGCCTCCTCGCCCGGACCACCCTCCTCGTCGTCCCCACCGCGAACCCCGACGGACGGGAGGCCGACACCCGGGGCAACGGCGACGGCATCGACGTCAACCGCGACCACATCGCCCTGCGCACGGCCGAGGCCCGGGCCGTCGCCGCCGTCATCCGCGACCGGCGCCCCGAACTCGTCTACGACCTCCACGAGTACGGGGCCACCCCCCGCTACTACGACAAGGACCTGCTCGCCCTCTGGCCCCGCAGCCTCGACGCCGACCCGCACGTGCACGAGGAGTCCCGGACGCTCTCGGAGTCCTACGTCCGGCCCGCGGCCGGGCTCGCCGGCTACAGCACCGGCATCTACGGCATCTGGACCGACCCCCTCACCGGCAAGCCGCTCAAGCAGGTCGCGGGAGACGGCCAGGAGCGGATCCTTCGCAACACCGCGGGCATCAAGCACGCCGTCGGCCTGCTCGTCGAGACCCGGGTGGACGCTCTCGACGAGGTCGAGCAGGACGACCCGGCGCGCAGCCACCGGCGCCGGGTCGCCACCCAACGCGTCGCGCTGCAAGGCGCGTTCGACTACCTCGACGAGCGGCGCGGACCGCTCACGGCGGCCACGGCGGCCGCCCGGCTCCGGGGCCTCGCCGACCGGGGCCCGGTCTACCTCGGCGGCGCCGACAACGACCCGCCGGAGCCCGGGGAGATCCTCGCGGACCCGCCCTGCGGCTACCGGCTGGACGCCGCCCAGTACGCCGAGGCGGGCGACGAGCTCGCCCTGCACGGCATCCTCGTCCGGCCGGACGGCGCCGGGGTGTTCGTCCCGCTGCGCCAGTCACAGCGTGCCCTGGTCCCGCTCCTCCTCGACGGACGTGCGACCTATCACCTCGTCAGTGGGAGTCCTGTGAAGGAATGTTGACGGTTCGACACCCAAGCCGCGCAATGGCGTGAAACGGACGTGCGGGCCGGTAAAGTTACCGGTCGGTATTGACCATGCCTCAAACCGGCGGTCCACGCCGGGAAGTTGGAGAACCACCATGCGCCACACGCTGCCCCTGCGCCGCACCCTGACGGCAGTGCTCACCACGACGCTGCTCGCCGGGGGCGTGCTGCTCGGACAGACCGTGACCGCGGAGCCCGCGGCCGCGGCCAGGATCACCTGCAACATCGCCCAGCTGAAGTCGGACGCGCACAAGGAGCGCGCCCGCGCCGCCCAGCTCCGCCGCCTCGGCGCCCGGGCGGAGGCCAACAGGGCCGCCGCCCGCGCCGACGCCCTGGAGCGGCGCGCGCAGCAGTGCCACGACGCGGAGAACAACAACCGCCCGCCGCTCTGGAAGTAGCGGCTCGCGCGGGGCGGGCGCGGTCCGAAAGGACCGCGCCCGCCCCGCGGCCGTTCCCGGCCCGGCGCCCGCCGACCCCTTTCGCGGCCCGCCGCACCCGCCCGACCCTTCCGCGGCCCGCTGCCTACCGGACCCCTTTCGCGGCCCTCCGCGCCCGTCCGTCCCCTTTCGGGGGGCGCCGGTCGCGCCCCCTCTCGCGGGCCGTCAGCCGCCCGGCCCCCGTTCCCGCCTCAGCCGCCCACCAGTTCGGCGGCTCGTTCCGCGCAGCCCCAGGCGACCGTCACCCCCGCGCCCCCGTGCCCGTAGTGGTGCACCAGCCGCCCGCCGCCCGGCAGCGTCACCGCCTCGATCCGGACACCGCTCGCCCGCGCCGGCCGCAGGCCCACCCGGTGCCCCAGCACGCGTGCCCCCGCGATCTCCGGCCGCACCCGCGCGCACCGCGCGACGATGGCCTCGGCCGTCGCCGGGTCGGCGTCGAGCCGCTCCGACCCCTCCTCGGCCGTCCCGCCGAGCACCAGCCGCCCCGGCTGCGGGAAGAAGTACGTCGTCTCGCCCGCCTCCTCGTCCGCCGCCGTGAACCACTCCTCGACGCCCGGGTTCTCCACCAGCACCAACTGCCCCCGCACCGGCAGCAGCCCGGCGTCCGGCGCGAGCTCCCGCGCCCCGAGCCCCGTGCAGTCGACGACCACCCACGCCCGCGCCGCCGCCTCCGCGAACCCCGTGACCGTACGCCGCTCGAAGACCCCGCCCGCGGCCTCGAACCGGCCCCGCAGCCACTGCAGATGGACCGGCATGTCGATCAGCGGGAGCCGCGCCGCGAGACCCGTGCCGTAGGCCCCCGGCACCTCCTCCGGAGCCAGCTGCCGCAGCCCCGGCACCTCCTTCGCCCACGGGCCCAGCGCGTCCAGGACCACGTCCGCGTGGACCCCGGCCACCCACCGCACCCCCGTCCGCTCCGGATCGGCGGCCAGCTCCCCGTACACCCGGAGCGAGGCGAGCGCCCAGGCCCCGGCCTCCGCCGCCGGCTCGATCCGGTACGGCCACCACAGGGCGCCCGCCACGGCGGACGTCGTCGCCGTCACCTCGTCCCGAGACCAGATCCGTACGCGCAGTCCGCGCTCCGCCAGGGTCACGGCCGTCGTCAGCCCGACGACTCCGCCGCCCACCACGATCACGTCGCTGTCCATGGCCGGGACCGTACCGGGACCGGGACATTTCCGGGACCTCACAGCCATGGAACGGGGCCGGGACCGGCGAAATACTTCAGGCATGCCCGCCGCGTACACCACTCTCGACCTCACCGGCCCTCACCGCGACACCCCCGATCTCGTGGTCGACGGCAGGCCCCTGCTCCACCGGCTCGACGAGGTGGACGGCGTCGACGCCGTCTCGCCCCTGGCCGCGGACCTCCCGCCCACGCTCCGTGCCGACTCGGTCCGCACGCTCCTCCACGCCACCGGCCGCCGCGTCCTCCACTCCTGCCCCGACTGCGAGGACCCGGGCTGCGGCGCCGTCACCGTCGTCGTCGAACACGACGGCGAGGACGTCGTCTGGCGCGACTTCGCCTGGCAGACCCGCGCCCTCGGCCACCCCGTCGACCTGGACCGCGACGGCTACCCGGGCGTCGGCCCGTACCGCTTCCGCGGCGACGCCTACCGGGCGGTCCTGCTCCGCCTCCTCGACGGCGCGACGACCGGCGCCCACGCGGCCCGCCTCACCGCGGCCTGACCCAAGCCCACGAGGTCCGCCGCCCGCCCGGGCCCACGAGGCCGGCCGGCCGGCCGGCCCGCCCCGCCCCGGCCCGGCGGCAGGCCGCCCGGACCGCCCGCGTCGCGCGGCTCCGGCCGGGCGGAACCGCGGCCGCGCGGTCGCCTAGGATTCGTACCCTCATGACTGCAACCCTCGTCGCCAAGGACCTCGCCGCCGGCCACGGCGAACGCACCCTCTTCGCCGGGCTCGACCTCGTCGTCGCCCCCGGAGACGTCATCGGCCTCGTCGGCGTCAACGGCGCCGGGAAGTCGACGCTGCTCCGGCTGCTCGCCGGGCTCGACACCCCGGAGGAGGGCGAGCTGCGGCTCTCCCCGCCCACCGCGAGCGTCGGCCACCTCCCGCAGGAGCCCGAGCGCCGCCCCGGGGAGACCGTGCGCGAGTTCCTCGCCCGGCGCACCGGCGTCTCCGCCGCCCAGACCGCCATGGACGAGGCCACCCAGGGCCTCGTCGACGGCACGCCCGGCGCCGACGACGCGTACGCGACGACGCTGGAGCGCTGGCTGAACCTCGGCGGCGCCGACCTCGACGAACGCGCCGAGGAGGTGGCCGGCTCCCTCGGCCTCACCGTCGGCCTCGACCAGCCGATGACCTCGCTCTCCGGCGGCCAGGCCGCCCGCGCGGGTCTCGCCTCGCTGCTCCTCTCCCGCTACGACGTCTTCCTCCTCGACGAGCCCACCAACGACCTGGACCTCGACGGTCTGGAGCGGCTGGAGGCCTTCGTGAAGGGGCTGCGCGCGGGGACGGTCGTCATCAGCCACGACCGCGAGTTCCTCACCCGCACCGTCACCAAGGTCCTCGAACTCGACCTCGCCCAGCAGCAGATCACCCTCTACGGCGGCGGCTACGACGCGTACCTCGAAGAGCGCGACACCGCCCGCCGGCACGCCCGCGAGGACTACGAGGAGTACGCGGGCAAGAAGGCCGCCCTCGAAGCGCGCGGCCACATGCAGCGCTCCTGGATGGCGCAGGGCGTCAGGAACGCCCGCCGCAAGGCCACCGACGGCGACAAGCTCGGCCGCAACGCCCGCAGCGAGGCCAGCGAGAAGCAGGCGGCCAAGGCCCGGCAGACCCAGCGCATGATCGAACGGCTCGACGTCGTCGAGGAGCCCCGCAAGGAGTGGGAGCTGCGCATGGAGATCGCCTCCGCCCCGCGCTCCGGCTCGGTCGTGGCGACCCTGCGCGAGGCCGAGGTCCGCCGCGGCGACTTCTCCTTCGGCCCCGTCACGCTCCAGATCGACTGGGCCGACCGGGTCGCCGTCACCGGGGCCAACGGCGCCGGGAAGTCCACGCTGCTCGCCGCCCTGCTCGGCCGCCTCCCGCTGGACTCCGGCGACACCGTCGTCGGCTCGGGCGTCGTCGTCGGCGAGGTCGACCAGGCCCGCAAGCTCTTCCACGGCACCGAGACGCTCCTGGAGGCGTTCTGCGCGGCCGTGCCCGACACCGAGCCCGCCGAGGTCCGCACCCTCCTCGCCAAGTTCGGCCTGAAGGCGGAGCACGTCCTGCGGCCCGCGACCACGCTCTCCCCGGGCGAGCGGACCCGCGCCGCGCTCGCGCTGCTCCAGGGCCGGGGCGTGAACCTGCTCGTGCTCGACGAGCCGACCAACCACCTCGACCTGCCGGCCATCGAGCAGCTGGAGTCCGCCCTCGACTCGTACACCGGCACCCTGCTCCTGGTCACCCACGACCGGCGCATGCTCGACGCCGTCCGCACCACCCGCCGCATCGAGGTCGCCGACGGCAAGGTGACCGAGCTCTGATGGCGACCGCGTGACGATCTCCTTCGGGTGGGGCCCCGTCGAGGCACGGGCCCTAGGGGGTGCCTGCGTCGTCGTGGTCGACGTCCTCTCCTTCACCACCTCCGTCGGCGTCGCCGTCGAGGCCGGCGCGGCGGTCCACCCGTACCGCTGGCGGGACGCCACCGCCGCCGCGTACGCGGAGCGCGTCGGGGCGGTCCTGGCCGTCGGCCGCCGCGAGGCGACCCCCGAGCACCCGTGGACGCTCTCCCCAGCCGCCCTGCGCGCCGCGCCGATGCCGCCCCGCCTGGTCCTGCCCTCCCCGAACGGCTCCACGATCGCGGCGGAGGCCGCGGGGTCCGGCGCGGCCGTGGTCGCAGCCTCGCTGCGCAACCGCACGGCCGTCGCCCGCTGGCTCACCGACCGGGGCTACGGCTCCGCCGACCGCCCGCTCGCCGTCATCGCCTCCGGCGAGCGGTGGCCCGACGGCTCGCTGCGCCCTGCGCTGGAGGACCTGCTGGGTGCGGGAGCGGTGCTCGCCGCCCTCTCGGGCACGGGCGCCCCGACCCCGGAGGCGTGCGCGGCGGCCACGCTGTGGACGGCGACGAAGGACCCGGCCGCCGCCTTGCACGGCTGCGACTCGGGCCGTGAACTGTACGAGTACGGCTATCCGCAGGACGTGGCCGTGGCCGCCGAGACCGACAGCTCGACGACCGTCCCCGTCCTCGTGGACGGCGCATTCCAGGAGGCAGCAGCACCATGACCGACCTACTGACCCGGCTCACCGAGATGCTGGACGATCTCGACGCGGACGTGGACGAGACGATCGACCTCGCCGACGAGATCGCCGCCTCGGGTGACGCCGCTCTCCTGCCCCGCCTCCAGGCGGAGCTCGACCGCGCCCTCACCGACCGGAACGCCTACGCCCGTGAGCTCCTCGGCGGGGTCCTCGCGGCCATCGGCGGCCCCGACGCCCTCCCGACCCTGATCCGTGCCTCGGCCGTCGACCTCGGCGACGACCAGGACGGCCTGGCCGCCGAGATCGTCGACCTGGTCCAGGCGGACCCGAAGACGGCGGGCCGCGTCCTGCGGCCCCTGACGGAGGACGACGACCTCGACGTCGCCAACCGCGCCGAGTGGGCGCTGCGGTTCGTGCCGTAGAAGGCGCTGACGTGACGGCGCTCCTGTGGGCGGCGCCCGGGCCGTCTACGTGGACGCCGCCCACGTGGACGGTGCTGCCGCCACCGACGACGTGGGCGCCGCTGACGTCGACGGTGCCGACGTGGACGCCGCTCCCGTCGACGGCCCGTGACGTACGGCCGAGGCCGCGACCCGGGTGGGTCGCGGCCTCGGCCGTACGGTCAGGGGGACCGGTGCCTACTTGCGCTTGCCGCCGCCCTCGCCCAGGAGGCCGGCCTTGCGCAGGGCGTCCGCCATCGCACTGTTGCCCGGCGCCGGGGCCGACGAACGGTCCCGGCCGCCGCGGTCGTCCCGGCCGCCGCGCTCGCCCCGACGGCCACCGCCGCCGTTGCCGCCACCGGCTCCGCCGCCCTGCCGCTGCTGCGGCGGACGGCCGCCCCGGTCGCCGCGGTCTCCGCCCCGCTCGCCACGCCTGGGCGCGCCGCCCTGCGCGTCCGAGCCCGCCTCGTCGTCCAGGCGCAGGGTCAGGGAGATCCGCTTGCGCGGGATGTCCACGTCCATGACCTTGACCTTGACCACGTCACCGGGCTTCACGACCTCGCGCGGGTCCCTGACGAAGGTCTTCGACATGGCCGACACGTGCACCAGACCGTCCTGGTGCACACCGATGTCGACGAAGGCGCCGAAGGCGGCCACGTTCGTGACGACGCCTTCCAGGACCATCCCCGAGGCCAGGTCGCCGATCTTCTCGACGCCCTCCTTGAAGGTGGCCGTCTTGAACGCCGGGCGCGGGTCGCGGCCGGGCTTCTCCAGCTCGCGCAGGATGTCCGTCACGGTCGGGAGACCGAAGGTCTCGTCGACGAAGTCGGCGGCGCGCAGCGAGCGCAGCGTGCCCGTGTCGCCGATCAGCGCCGCGACCTGGCCGCCCGTCGACTTCGCCATCCGGCGCACCACGGGGTACGCCTCCGGGTGCACGGACGAGGAGTCGAGCGGGTCGTCGCCGCCCCGGATGCGGAGGAAGCCCGCGCACTGCTCGTACGCCTTCGGGCCGAGCCGGGCCACGTCCTTGAGCGACTTGCGGGAGCGGAAGGGGCCGTTGGCGTCCCGGTGCGCGACGATGTTCTCGGCGAGGCCGGAGCTGATGCCGGAGACCCGTGAAAGCAGCGGAGCGGAGGCGGTGTTGACGTCCACGCCGACACCGTTCACACAGTCCTCGACCACGGCGTCCAGCGAGCGCGAGAGCTTCACCTCGGCCAGGTCGTGCTGGTACTGGCCGACACCGATCGACTTCGGGTCGATCTTCACCAGCTCGGCCAGCGGGTCCTGGAGGCGCCGGGCGATCGACACGGCGCCGCGCAACGACACGTCGAGCTCGGGGAGTTCCTGCGAGGCGAAGGCGGAGGCCGAGTAGACCGAGGCGCCGGCCTCCGAGACCATCACCTTCGTCAGGTTCAACTCGGGGTGCTTGGCGAGGAGTTCGGCGGCCAGCTTGTCGGTCTCCCGGGAGGCCGTGCCGTTGCCGATCGCGACCAGCTCGACCGCGTGCTGCTTCGCGAGGCGCGCCAGCCTGTCGAGGGCCTGGTCCCACTTGTTGGCGGGGACGTGCGGGTAGATCGTGTCGGTGGCCACGACCTTGCCGGTCGCGTCGACGACGGCGACCTTCACGCCCGTACGGAAACCGGGGTCGAGGCCGAGCGTCGCCCGGGTCCCGGCCGGCGCGGCGAGCAGCAGGTCACGCAGGTTGGCCGCGAAGACGCGGACCGCCTCGTCCTCGGCGGCCGTCCGCAGCCGCAGCCGCAGGTCGATCCCGAGGTGCACCAGGATGCGGGTCCGCCAGGCCCAGCGGACCGTGTCCTGGAGCCACTTGTCGCCGGGGCGCCCCCGGTCGGCCACGCCGAAGCGGTGCGCGACGATCCCCTCGTACGAGGACGGGCCGGGCGTCTCGGACGGCTCCTCCGGTTCGAGGTCGAGGCTGAGGACGTCCTCCTTCTCGCCGCGCAGCATGGCGAGCACCCGGTGCGAGGGCAGCGCGGTGAACGGCTCGGCGAAGTCGAAGTAGTCGGCGAACTTCGACCCCGCTTCCTCCTGCCCCTCGCGCACCTTGGCGGCCAGCCTGCCCCGGCCCCACATCCGCTCGCGCAGCTCGCCGATGAGGTCGGCGTCCTCGGAGAACTTCTCGGTGAGGATCGCCCGCGCGCCCTCCAGGGCGGCGGCGGCGTCCGCGACGCCCTTGTCGGCGTCGACGAAGGCGGCCGCGGCGGCCGTCGGCTCCACCGAGGGGTCGACGAGCAGGCCCTCGGCCAGCGGGGTCAGCCCGGCCTCGCGGGCGATCTGGGCCTTCGTCCTGCGCTTCGGCTTGAACGGCAGGTAGATGTCCTCCAGGCGCGCCTTGGTGTCGGCGCCCAGGATCCGGCCCTCCAGCTCGGGCGTCAGCTTGCCCTGCTCACGTACCGAGTCGAGGATCGCCGAGCGGCGGTCCTCCAGCTCGCGCAGATAGCGCAGCCGCTCCTCCAGGGTGCGGAGCTGCGCGTCGTCGAGCATCTCGGTCGCTTCCTTGCGGTAGCGCGCGATGAACGGCACGGTCGAACCGCCGTCGAGCAGCTCGACGGCCGCCTTCACCTGTCGCTCGCGTACGCCGAGTTCCTCGGCGATCCTTGCTTCGATGGACGTCGTCACGGTGTCCCGACTCGCCTTCTCGTGCCTCAAGCCTGCTAGGGGGGTGTCCCGCCGGTCAGGCCGGGCTCGATCCGGCCCGATCGGCGGGACACCCCCGTGCATTGTGCCGGGTCGGTCACCCGGATGCGGCAACCGACCCGTCCCGCGCGCGTCCCCGAGCCCGCGCCGGGCGTTCGTCAGCCCTTGCCTACGAGGTCCGCGGGGAAGGCGCCGGCGACCGCGGCCGTCACCAGGAAGCCGCGCCCCAGCTCGGTGAGCCGCTCGACCCCGGCCGCGCCGAGGTGCTCGTACGGGGCGGAGTCCAGCTCGTCGGTCCGCCGCTCCAGCTCGTCGCGGAGCGCCGTACCCGCCTCGGTGAGCTCGCCCTCGGCGTCGAGGAGGCCCCGGCCGCGGAGCCGCCCCGTCGCCGCGTCCCAGTCGGCGCGCCGCCAGCCGCGCGAGCCGAGCACCCAGCGCGGGGCCATGCCCTTGCCGGTGGCGGTGTGGGAGACGAGGGCCTCGACGGGGTCGAGTCCGGCGGTGAGCAGCGCCGCGAGGTGTCCGTCGCCCCGGTGCTCGCGCAGCAGGGTGGCGGCGTGCCAGTAGGCGAGGTGCGGGGCCTCCGGGACCGGCAGGTCCGCGTGGGCCGAGTAGAGCGGCCGGGCGTGCCGGGTGCAGGCCTCGGTGGCGCGCAGGGCGAGCATCGCGGCCTCGGCCATCTCCGGGGAGGAGACGGTGTCGTCGCCCAGGAGCCGGCGCAGGGTCGCGTCGACGGTGCGCAGCCGGGCGGCCAGGACGTCGGCGGGGGAGGCGGTCTCCCAGACGGCGGGGAGGTGCCGGGCCAGCAGCTCGTGGCTGTAGTTGTAGAAGGTCGCGGCGACCGTGCCCGCTCCCACCGCGCCCAGGGCCGCGCTGCGCGCGGCGAGCCGCATCGCGCTCTGGTCGGTGAAGCCGAGCGCACCGAACTCGCGGTCCAGGTCGGGCGAGAAGTAGAGCGTGGAGTGCAGCGGGTTGAGGGCGTTGTGGCAGCGGCGTCCGGCGCGCGGCGGCAGGGCAGTCGTCGTCATGGACGGAACGTTACCGACTGGTCGGTACGACGGGAACAGCCGGGCGCTCCGGGACCGGCGACGCGCCGCCTCCCACCCATGGCAGAAAAGGTGGGATGTGCGTCGTTGCGGACACCACCGGGGCCGCCAAGGATGGGGACATGACGCAGCGATCCGTCCTCGTCGTCCTCTTCGACGGCGTGCAGAGCCTCGACGTCACCGGCCCCTTCGAGGTGTTCGCCGGTGCCGCCCGCGCCGCCGGTGACCCGGACGCGTACCGCCTCCGGACCGCCTCCCTGGACGGCGGCCCGGTCCGCACCCACAGCGGGCTGCGACTGCTCCCCGACACCACCCTCGAAGAGGCCGTCGCCGACGGCCCGCCGCACACCCTCGTCGTCCCCGGCGGCGAGGGCACCCGGGAGCCCGAACCGGCCCTCCTCGACTGGCTGCGCACGCACGCCCCGCGCGCCGGTCGCCTGGTCTCCGTCTGCACCGGGGCGCTGCTCCTCGCCGAGGCCGGGCTCCTCGACGGGCACCGGGCGACGACCCACTGGATCGCCTGCGACCACCTCGCCCGCCACTATCCCGAGGTCGACGTCGACCCGGACCCCATCTTCGTCCGGGACGGCCGCCTCTCCACCTCGGCCGGTGTCACCGCCGGCATCGACCTCGCGCTCGCCCTCGCCGAGGAGGACCTCGGCCGGGACGTCGCCCTCACCGTCGCCCGCCACCTGGTCGTCTTCCTGCGGCGCCCGGGCAACCAGGCCCAGTTCAGCGTCCAGCTCGCCGCCCAGACGGCCCACCGGGAGCCGCTGCGCGACCTCCAGCAGTGGATCGCCGAGCATCCCGGCGGCGACCTCTCCGTCGAGGCCCTCGCGGCCCGTGCCCGCCTCTCGCCCCGCCACTTCGCCCGCGCCTTCCAGGCCGAGACCGGCACGACGCCGGGCCGCTACGTCGACCTGGTCCGGCTCGAACACGCCCGCCGCCTCCTGGAGGAGACCTCGTGCGGCGTCGAGGAGGTCTCCCGGGCCTCCGGCTACGGCACTCCCGAGGCGATGCGCAGGGCCTTCGGGAAGGCGCTCGGCACCGCCCCGGCGGAGTACCGCCGCCGCTTCCACGTACCTGCCACCTGACGATCACGACCGACGATCACGACCGACACGAAAGGAACCACCGTGCAGATCGCCATCCTGCTCTACGACCGCTTCACCACCCTCGACGCCGTCGGGCCGTACGAGCTCCTCGCCCGCCTCCCCGGGGCCGAGACCGTCTTCGTGGCCAAGGAGGCCGGGCCCGTCCGCAACGACCAGGGCAGCCTGGCCCTCGTCGCCGACAAGAGCCTCGCCGAGGTCCCGAGCCCGGACATCGTGCTGGTCCCCGGCGGACCCGACGCGCGCGTGGCCATGCACGACCCGGAGACCCTGGACTGGCTGCGCGCGGCCGACGCCACCAGCACCTGGACCACCTCGGTGTGCACCGGCTCCCTGATCCTCGCCGCGGCCGGCCTGCTCAAGGACCGCCGGGCGACCACCCACTGGCTCGCCTTCGACGAGCTGCGCGCCCAGGGCGTCGAACCGACCGGCGAGCGGGTCGTCTTCGACGGCAAGTACGTCACGGCCGCCGGCGTCTCCTCCGGCATCGACATGGCGCTGCACCTGCTCGGCCGGATCGCCGGCGACGAGGTCGCCCAGACGATCCAGCTGCTCACCGAGTACGACCCTCAGCCGCCCTACGACGCGGGGTCCCCGGAGAAGGCCCCGGCGGCGATCGTCGCGCACTGGCGGGGCACGGACACCAGGGACCTCGTCAAGGAGCGCTGACCCCGTACTCAGACCCCGTACTCAGCCCCTGTAGGTGAAGCGGGGCGCGCGGCGCTCCAGGAAGGCGGCGACCCCCTCCGCGGTGTCGCCGCTGCCGCGTGCCTGCTCCGCCCAGTGCGCGTCCCGGTCGGTCCGCCCGTCGGCGAACTCCTTCGCCGCGGCCTGGGTCAGCAGCGAGCGGGACACCAGGAGCCGGGTGAACTCGGCCACCCGCTTGTCCAGTTCGCCCGCCGGGTGGACCTCGTCCACGAACCCGGTCCGCAGCGCCCGCTCGGTGTCCATCAGCTCGCCGGAGAACAGCAGGTACTTGGCGGTGGAGGGCCCCACGAGGGCGGTGAGCCTGCGGGTCGACGAGGACGGGTAGACGATGCCGAGCTTCGAGGGGGTGATCCCGAAGCGGGCGCCCTCCTCGGCGAAGCGCAGGTCGCAGGCGGCGGCGAGCTGGCTGCCGCCCCCGACGCAGAAGCCCCGGACGGCCGCGAGCGTCGGCTTCGGGAAGGCCGCGAGGGCCTCCTCGGCGCGTACGGCGAGGCTCTGCTGCTCGTCGCCGGGCTCCCTCAGGGTCGAGATGTCCGCCCCGGCGCAGAAGGTGTCGCCCTCGCCGGTCAGGACCAGGGCCCGCACCGCGGGGTCGGCGGCCAGCCGGACGAGCACGCCGGGCAGCGCGCGCCACATCGCGGCGCTCATCGCGTTGCGCTTGGCGGGGTTGGCGATGACGACGGTGGCGATCCCGTCCGTGACGCTGTCCTTCAGCTGCGGCTCCATGGGCCGGATGCTATCCGCCGTACCCGAACGTACGATCAGGAAGGGGTCGCCCGGAGGAGGCACCACATGGCGAAGGACGCCCGCGAGACGCACGCCGACCCGGACCCCGTCGGGGACATGCGGCGTGAGGGGAAGCGGCTCCGCCGCGACTTCAGCTGGCTCGCCGTCCTCGGCGTCCTGCTCGTCCTCGGCGGTGTCGTCGGCCTGGTCTACACGGGCCTCGCCACGCTCACCTCGATGCTGCTCTTCGGCTGGCTGCTGCTGATCGGCGGCGTCGTGGGCCTGCTCCAGGCCGTCCAGTCGCGGGGCACGAGCTACTTCTGGCTCGCCGCCGTGGTGGCCGCGCTGAACATCGCGGCCGGCGTCGTGGTCATCCGTCACCCGGAAGGCTCGGCGGAGGCCCTGACGATGTTCGCGGCCCTGCTCTTCCTCACCGGCGGTCTCTTCCGGCTCGTCGGCAGCGTCGTGGTGCGCGGCCCCCAGTTCGGCTGGACCCTGCTCCAGGGGGCCTTCGGCCTGCTGCTCGGACTTCTCGTCCTCCTCGACTGGCCGGACAGCAGCCGGTACGTCCTCGGGGTCTTCTTCTCCCTGGCGCTGCTCTTCGACGGCCTCGGCCTGATCGCGATCGGCGTGGGCGGGAGGCGGATCGTCGGTATGGTGACGCCGCCGGAACCGGGACCGGCGACGGCACCGGCCGACCCGGCGGAGCCTTCGGATCCGGGGCCTTCAGAAAGCGCACACGATCAGTCGAACAACTGACGTTGGCATACCCACCCGATCAGAAGGTGGCCGATAAGTGTCGACTTCTGGTCAGTAGGCCGGTCTGCCCGCGCGCATTGCCAAGACTCGATCCGTGGCGAGAATCGAGCACGAGGGTGGGAACCGGACCGTGGATGCCCACGGAGGTGTACCCACCCGGTCACCGTCCTACGAAGGAGTCTGGCGCTTCACCGCACCTGCGGTCGACGTCTCCGTCCCGCAGGCCCGGCACGCCGTACGCGACCTGTTGGTCCGCCAGGGAGTCCCCGTCCACGAGGAGATCATGGACGGCCTGCTGCTGATCGTCTCCGAGCTGGTCACCAACGCCGTGCGGCACGCGGCGCTGCTGTCGCCGGAGATAGCGGTGGAGGTCGCGATCGGCCCCGAGTGGATCCGGGTGTCCGTCGAGGACAACCACCCGTACCGCCCCAAAGCGCTGGAGGCGGACTACGGGCAGACCGGGGGCCGTGGACTGCTCCTGGTCCGGGAGGTCGCCCAGGAGGCCGGCGGAGCCTGCGACGTGGAGCACACGGCGAGCGGCGGCAAGATCATCTGGGCGGCGCTGCCCCTGGCCCCGATGGCACCGGGGCCGGGGGGCGCGCCTCACCTGCCGATGGTCACCAGCCCCCGGACGGACCCGTCAGCTCCCTGACCGCCGGACGCGCCGCGTCGAGCACCGTCATGAACCAGGCGGAGAACGGCGCGGCGGCGTGCCGCTCGGCCAGCTCGGCGGCGGTGACGAAGGCGGTGTCCTCGATCTCCTCCGGGTCCGGCTTCGGCTCGGCCTGCACCAGGCCGACGAAGAGGTGGTTGAACTCCTGCTCCACCAGACCCGAGGCCGGGTCCGGGTGGTTGTAGCGGACGGTGCCCGCCTCGGCGAGCAGCGTCGGCGAGACACCGAGCTCCTCGAAGGTCCGCCGGGCGGCCGCCGCGAACGGCGCCTCGCCCGGGTAGGGGTGGCCGCAGCAGGTGTTCGACCAGACGCCGGGGGAGTGGTACTTGCCGAGCGCCCGGCGCTGGAGCAGCAGGCGGCCGGACTCGTCGAAGAGGAAGACGGAGAAGGCGCGGTGCAGCTGGCCCGGCGCCTGGTGGGCGGCGAGCTTCTCCGCCGTGCCGATGGTCGTCCCGTCCTCGTCGACCAGTTCGAGCATGATCGGAGCCGGGGCTGCGGACGGCTGGACACCGTTCGACGTGATCTCCGGCGAGATCTGAGCCACTGTGGCTGGTGTGGTCGGCATACCCGTCCTTCGCTTCGGTCCTCGGCCCGGTGGGGCCACCCCAGTCTGCCGTACAAAAGCGGCTTGTCCGCACTTCGTCGGCCGGACGTCGCCGCTCCCGCCGCGCCGGAGTGCACCGGCGCGGCGGGAGCGGAGGACCTTCGGGCGCCGGTCAGACCCCGAAAGCCGCCGGATAGACGATCGTGCCCGAGGGGACGGGTGCGGAAGCGTCCAGGACGAGCGCCATCATGGCCTCGTCCGGAACCTCGAAACCTGGCTTGATTCCATACTCGGACGCCCGTACGAACCCGAACCGCGGGTAGTACTCCGGATGGCCGAGGACGAGGACGAGGGACTCTCCCTGCACCCGGGCCGCGTCGAGCACCGCGCGGACGACGGCCTGCCCGGCCCCCGTCCGCTGGAACTCCGGAGCCACCGAGACCGGCGCGAGCGCCGCCGCGGGGGCGCCGCCCACCCGGCAGCGGGTGATCAGGGCGTGCGCCGCGACGGTGCCGTCCGGGGCCTGGGCCACGTACGACAGACCGGGCAGCCAGGCGTCGGCGTCCAGCCGGAGGTTGTCGACCAGGTCGGCCTCCGTCTCCGACGGGTCGTCCGCCGACCCGAAGGCCGCACCGACGATCCGCCGCACCGTCGGTGCGTCCCCGGCGGTCTCCTCGCGGAGGCGCCAGCGCGGATCGGCCGGCTTCAGGACGAAGCCGGCATAGCCGTAGTCGGAGCCGTGCTCGCGCCGCAGCGCGATCTCGGCGCGCGCCCCGCCCACGGCCTCCGCCATGCCCGGCACGGTGGTGTCGGCCGCGTCGGCGTGCGCGGCGAGCGGGACGTAGTACTCGTCCCAGTCGCTCTCCGGCTGCGGGACGGTCCCGAGGACGTGGTAGCCGGCCCCGACCGCCGCCGCCGCGTTCCCGGCGACGGTGCGGAGCGTGTAGTGCTCCTCCCAGAAGGCGCGGGCCACCGGGCCCGGCTCCTCGGCGGTCCAGACGCACTCGGTCAGCACCAGCACGCCCCCGGGGGCGAGCAGCCTGCGCCATTCGGCGAGCGCCCGGTCGAAGCCCAGGACGAAGACCGAGCTCTCGGCCCAGACCAGGTCGAAGGAGCCGTCAGGGAAGGGCAGCGCGCCCATGTCGGCGCGCAGGGTGCGGATCGAGCCGTCGAGCCCCCGGGCGGCCGCGGCCTCCCGCAGCTCGGCGAGGAACGGCTCGTGGGTGTCGACCGCGGTCACCTCGGCGTTCGCCTCGGCGGCCAGGAGCAGCGCGGAACGGCCCGGGCCGCAGCCCAGGTCGAGCACGCGCGGACGCTCGGGAAGGACCCCCGCGAGCGCGAGGAGCCGACGGGTGGTGGAGTCGGAGCCCGGACCCTGCCGCGGAAGACCGTGGTGCAGGGCGAAGAAGGCGTCGTGCAATGCGTTGTCGGACAACGTGGGAAACCCTTGTGTGAGAGGGCCCCGGCCGACGACGTGACGTACCGGTGGGAAGACCGGGATCAGGTCAGCCGGTGACCCGGGAGCTGAAGCTGGACCGGGCGCTGCCGCACTGGGCAGCCTCCATCGCGACGGTCATCAACCTCAGCTCCTCTCCACACGTGTACGTCCGACGAGCGTAACAGGCCGGGTGTTCCGGCCGGGCGGGTCGGAGGCGGGGGTTCAGAGGCAGAGTTTCGCCTCGTGCTGCGCGTGGCCGGCCGGCTCCAGCTGGAAGGTGCAGTGCTCCACGTCGAAGTGGGAGCCCAGGCACCCCTGGAGGTCGTGCAGCATCTTCTCGTGTCCGACCGAGTCCAGGGCGCCCTGGTCCACCACCACGTGGGCGGAGAGCACCGGCATCCCGGAGGTGATCGTCCAGGCGTGCAGGTCGTGGACGTCCTCGACGCCCGGCAGGGCCAGGATGTGGGCCCGTACCTCCGCCATGTCGACGCCCTTGGGCGCCGCCTCCAGGAGCACGTCCAGCGTCTCGCGCAGCAGCTTGAGCGTGCGGGGCACGATCATCAGGCCGATCACGATCGAGGCGATCGGGTCGGCGTACTGCCACCCCGTGGCCAGGATGATGCCGGACGCGACGATCACCGTGACCGAGCCGAGCGCGTCCGCGAGGACCTCCAGATACGCCCCGCGGACGTTGAGGCTGTCCTTCTGGCCGCGTGCCAGCAGCGACAGGGAGATCATGTTCGCCACCAGGCCGACCACGGCGAAGGCGATCGCCAGACCGCCCTTGGTCTCGGCCGGCTCCACGAAGCGCCGGATCGCCTCGTACAGCACGTAGCCGCCGACGACGAGCAGCAGCAGACAGTTGGCCAGCGCCGCCAGGATCTCGGCCCGGGCGAAACCGAAGGTGCGGTTCCCGCTGGGCGGCCGGTTGGCGAAGTGGATCGCGAGCAGCGCCATCGCGAGGCCGACGGCGTCCGTCGCCATGTGGGCCGCGTCGGCGATCAGCGCGAGCGAGTCGGCGACCACACCGCCGATGATCTCGATCACCATCACGGAGAGCGTGATGCCGAGCGCGATCCGCAGCCGGTTCTTGTACGCGGCCCCCGCGGTGCCCGTGGGAGGGGCTCCGCCGTGGCTGTGTCCGTGGTCGTGTCCAGCCCCCATGAAATGGCCTCCCGGTCGAGTCGTTCCGTCTGCCCCAGATGGCAAGTGAACTACGGGTGGGGGGTATGTGCAACACGGTACTGAACACCGTTGTCATATGCTCTGACCTGCGGTGATGCCCTCAGGGCCGGCCATGGCGAGAACTGGTCGGCAGGGACCCCGGACGGCGGGCGCCGCCAGGGACCCCCGGCCCGGACCGCCACTCCTCCGGGCCGATCCCCCCAGGGCCTCTCGCACCCGCGAGGCCGCGGGTGGGCCCGGGGGAGTCCGGCCCGCGAAGCCTCGGTGAACTCACGCTCCGTTCATCCGATAGCCTCAGCCGACGTGCCGCCGCCCGGCGCCGGGCCGCACCGCCGCGCCCCGGGCCGCCACGGCCCGCAGGCCCCTCGTCAGCTCCAAGGAGTGAGTTCGTCTGTCGACCGCCATCCTCACCGGCCCGCCGGCACCCGGATCCTCGCTCGACGCTGATCTGCGGTCGCTCGGCTTCGACGTCCGGATCGCCAGCGGCACCGAGGAGACCGGCACCCTGCTGGCATCCGTCCCGGCGGGCGAGCGCGTCGCGCTCGTCGACCCCCGGTTCGTCGGTCATCTCCACGCCCTGCGCCTCGCCCTCACCGACCCCCGGTTCCCGGCCGAGGCCGTGCCCGGCGCGCTCACCGCGCAGAGCGAGGCCCGCCCCGCGCTCGTCCGGGCCCTGACCGCCGCGACCGCCGTGACCGTGCCCGCGGGCGCCCCCGGCACCGAAGGCCCCGCCGACGACCTGACGGGCACCCTCGCCGAGGCCCTCGACGCCGAGGGCGTCGCCGTGCACCGGCCCCAGCTCGGCACCCTCGTCGCCACCGTGCCCGCCGACGCCGAGGCCCGCCGCGAGGCGCAGGCCGCCGTCGCGGCCGTCGACGAGGAGGCCGTACGCCTCCGCTCGGCCGTCAAGGCCCAGGACGGCTTCTTCACCACCTTCTGCATCAGCCCGTACTCGCGCTACATCGCCCGCTGGTGCGCGCGCCGCGGCCTGACCCCCAACCAGGTCACCACCGCCTCGCTGCTCACCGCGCTGATCGCGGCCGGCTGCGCGGCGACCGGCGAGCGCGGCGGCTACGTCGCCGCCGGAGTCCTCCTCCTCGTCTCCTTCGTCCTCGACTGCACCGACGGGCAGCTCGCCCGCTACTCCCTGCAGTACTCGACGCTGGGCGCCTGGCTCGACGCGACCTTCGACCGCGCCAAGGAGTACGCCTTCTACGCGGGCCTCGCCCTCGGTGCCGCCCGCAACGGCGACGACGTCTGGGCCCTCGCGCTCGGCGCCATGGTCCTCATGACCTGCCGGCACGTCGTGGACTTCGCCTTCTACGAGGCCACCTACGACGCCACGGCGGGCAAGAGCGCCACCGCCGCGCTCTCCGGCCGGCTCGACAGCGTCGGCTGGACGGTCTGGGCCCGCCGCATAATCATCCTGCCGATCGGTGAGCGCTGGGCGATGATCGCCGTCCTCACCGCCGCCACCAGCCCCCGGATCGTCTTCTGGGCGCTGCTCGTCGGCTGCGCGTTCGCCGCCTGCTACACCACCGCGGGCCGCGTCCTGCGCTCCGTGATCCGTAAGGCGAAGAGGACCGACCGGGCCGCGCAGGCGCTGGCGGACCTCGCCGACTCCGGCCCACTGGCGAGCCTGGTGGCCCGGATCCTCGGCCGCCCGGGCGCCCGGGGCGCCGGGGTCGTCTTCGCCGCCGTCGCGACCGGCGGGCTGCTCTTCGCCGTGCTCGACCGGCCGTTCGGCGACCGGCAGACCGTGATCGCCGCCGTCGGCTACGCGGTCCTGGCCGGCGCGGCCGTCGCCCGCCCCCTCAAGGGCGCACTCGACTGGCTCGTGCCCCCGCTCTTCCGCGCCGCCGAGTACACCACCGTTCTCGTGCTCGCCGCCCGGTCCGACTCCGCGCACGCCCTCCCGGCGGCGTTCGGCCTGGTCGCGGCGGTCGCCTACCATCACTACGACACGGTCTACCGCATACGCGGTGGCACCGGCGCGCCGCCCGCGTGGCTGGTGCGCGTCACCGGCGGACACGAGGGGCGCACGCTCCTGGTGGTCGCTCTCGCCGCCCTCCTGGCGGACCGCGGTGACGACTTCACCCTGGCACTGACCGCCCTCGCGGTCGCCGTCGCGCTCGTGGTGCTCGTGGAGTCCATCCGTTTCTGGGTCTCTTCCGGAGCACCCGCCGTTCACGACGAAGGAGAAACAGCATGATCGGCCTCGTACTGGCAGCCGGTGCCGGACGCCGTCTGCGCCCCTACACCGAGACGCTTCCGAAGGCCCTCGTGCCCGTGTCCGGCGAGGGCACCGAGAACGAGCTGACCATCCTCGACGGGACGCTGAAGAACTTCGCCGAGATCGGCCTCACCGAGGTCGCGATCGTCGTCGGCTACCGCAAGGAGGCCGTCTACGACCGCAAGGACGCCCTGGAGGCCAAGTACGGCCTCAAGATCACCCTCGTCGACAACGACAAGGCCGAGGAGTGGAACAACGCCTACTCCCTGTGGTGCGCCCGAGAGGTCCTCAAGCGCGGTGTGATCCTCGCCAACGGCGACACCGTCCACCCCGTCTCCGTCGAGAAGACCCTCCTCGCCGCCCGCGGCAAGGGCCAGAAGATCATCCTCGCCCTCGACACGGTGAAGAAGCTCGCCGACGAGGAGATGAAGGTCGTCGTCGAGGAGGGCAAGGGCGTCCGGCGCATCACCAAGCTCATGGACCCGGCCGAGGCCACCGGCGAGTACATCGGTGTCACCCTCATCGAGGCCGAGGCCGCCGAGGAGCTCGCCGACGCCCTCAAGGCCACCTTCGAGCGCGACCCCGACCTCTACTACGAGGACGGCTACCAGGAGCTCGTCAACCGCGGCTTCACCGTCGACGTCGAGCCCATCGGCGACGTCAAGTGGGTCGAGATCGACAACCACGACGACCTCGCGAAGGGCCGTGAGATCGCGTGCCAGTACTGACCCGGCTGATCCCGTCGCCGGTCGTCGTCGACATCCGCCGAGGAGCGCTGGAGGACCTCTCCGCGCTCCTCGCGGACCAGCGGATCTCCAGCAACGGCAAGATCGCCGTGGCCATCAGCGGTGGCTCGGGCCTGAAGCTGCGTGACCAGTTCGCCGCCGAGCTCCCGGGCGCGGACTGGTACCCGGTCTCCGGCGGCACCATCGACGAGGCCGTGAAGCTCGCCGACGCCATGCGCGGCAAGCGGTACGACGCCGTGGTCGCCCTCGGCGGCGGCAAGATCATCGACGTGACGAAGTACGCGGCGGCCCGTGTCGGCCTGCCGCTGGTGGCCATCGCCACCAACCTGTCGCACGACGGGATCTGCTCCCCGATCTCGACCCTGGACAACGACAACGGCCGGGGTTCGTACGGTGTGCCCACCCCGATCGCCCTCGTCATCGACCTGGACGTGATCAGGGACGCCCCGGTGCGCTTCGTGCGCTCCGGCATCGGCGACGCGATCTCCAACATCTCCGCCCTCGCCGACTGGGAGCTGTCCCACCAGGTGAACGGGGAGCCCGTCGACGGCCTCGCGGCCGCGATGGCGCGCAGCGCCGGCGAGGCCGTGCTCCGCCACCCCGGCGGGATCGGCGACGACGACTTCCTCGTCACGCTCTCCGAGGGCCTGGTGATGTCCGGCATCGCCATGTCGATCAGCGGGGACAGCCGTCCCTCCTCGGGTGCCTGCCACGAGATCAGCCACGCCTTCGACCTGCTCTTCCCGACGCGGGCCGCGAGCCACGGCGAGCAGTGCGGCCTCGGCGCGGCCTTCGCGATGCACCTGCGCGGCGCCCACGAGGGCTCCGCCCAGATGGTCGAGACCCTGCGCCGGCACGGGCTGCCCGTGCTGCCGGAGGAGATGGGCTTCACCGTGGACGAGTTCGTCCAGGCGGTGTCCTTCGCCCCGCAGACCCGGCCGGGCCGCTTCACCATCCTGGAACACCTCGACCTGTCCGACGACGAGATCAGGGACGCGTACGCCGACTATGCAAAAGCCATCGGTAGCTGAGCTCCGCCCGGTCGTCCACCCCCCGGGTGTGAAGGACCGGCGGAGCGGTGAGCACTGGGGCGGCCGCCTCTACATGCGGGAGATCTCCCTCCGCATCACCCGGCGGCTCGTGGCCACCAAGGTCACCCCCAACCAGCTGACCTACCTGATGACCGTCTTCGGCGTGCTCGCCGCGCCGGCGCTCCTCGTGCCGGGCATCCCGGGCGCCGTCCTCGGCGTCCTGATGGTCCAGCTCTACCTGCTGCTCGACTGCGTCGACGGCGAGGTGGCCCGCTGGAAGCAGCAGTTCTCGCTGCAGGGCGTCTGGCTGGACCGGGTCGGCGCGTACCTGTGCGACGCGGCGGTCCTGGTCGGCTTCGGCCTGCGCGCCGCCGACCTGTGGGGCACGGGCCGCGTCGACTGGCTGTGGGCCTTCCTGGGCACCCTGGCCGCGCTCGGCGCGATCCTGATCAAGGCGGAGACCGACCTCGTCGGCGTCGCCCGGCACCAGGGCGGGCTCCCGCCGGTCAAGGAGTCGGCCTCCGAGCCGCGCTCCTCCGGGATGGCGCTGGCCCGCAAGGCCGCCGCCGCGCTCAAGTTCCACCGGCTGATCCTCGGGATCGAGGCCTCCCTCCTGATCCTGGTCCTCGCGATCGCGGACCAGGTCCGGGGCGACCTCTTCTTCTCCCGGCTCGGTGTCGCCGTCCTGTGCGGCATCGCCCTGCTCCAGACCGTGCTGCACCTGGTGTCGATCCTGGTCTCCAGCAGGCTGAAGTGAGGCCGGCCGTGAGTTCTCCGCTCAAGGTGGGAGCCGTCGTCATCACGATGGGCAACCGCCCCGACGACCTGCGCGCGCTGATCGAATCGGTCGAGGCGCAGGAGGGCGACCCGGTCGAGGTCGTCGTCGTCGGGCAGGGCACCCCGGTCACCGGGGTGCCCGACCGGGTCCGCACCGTCGACCTGCCGGAGAACATCGGCATCCCCGCCGGCCGCAACGTCGGCATCGAGGCCTTCGGCCCCGGCGGCACCGACGTGGACGTCCTGCTCTTCCTCGACGACGACGGGCTGCTCGCCCACACGGACACCGCCGAGCTGGTCCGCCAGGCCTTCACGGCGGACCCGCGCCTCGGCATCATCAGCTTCCGCATCGCCGATCCGGAGACCGGGGCCACCCAGCGCCGGCACGTGCCGCGGCTGCGCGCCTCCGACCCGATGCGCTCCTCGCGGGTGACGACCTTCCTCGGCGGCGCCAACGCCGTCCGTACCAAGGTCTTCGCCGAAGTGGGCGCTCTCCCGGGGGAGTTCTTCTACGCGCACGAGGAGACCGATCTCGCCTGGCGCGCGCTCGACGCCGACTGGATGATCGACTACCGTTCCGACATGGTGCTGTTGCACCCCACTACGGCACCTTCCCGCCACGCCTCGTACCACTTCAACGTGGCCCGTAACCGAGTGTGGCTGGCACGTCGCAATCTGCCCGCGCCCCTGGTGCCGGTGTATCTCGGCGTCTGGCTGCTGCTCACCCTGGCACGTCGGCCCTCGCCCTCCGCGCTCAAGGCGTGGTTCGGCGGTTTCCGCGAGGGGTGGACGACTCCCTGCGGGCCGCGCCGCCCGATGAGGTGGCGTACGGTGTGGCGCCTGACCCGGCTGGGTCGCCCCCCGGTCGTCTGACATCGTGGTACCGACGTGCCGCGCATCTTGAACACGAAAGTTTCGACTGTGAGTGACACACACCAGGGCGGGGCGGTCGCGACGAGCGCGCCCCCGTCCGTCGACGAGGGCCTGGCCCCGGCCGAGCTGGCCGCGAAGTACGGTCTCTCGGTCAGCGGCGCCCGGCCCGGGCTGTTCGAGTACGTACGCGAGCTGTGGAGCCGCCGCCACTTCATCCTGGCGTTCTCCTCGGCCAAGCTGACCGCCCAGTACAGCCAGGCCAAGCTGGGCCAGGTGTGGCAGGTGGCGACCCCGCTGCTCAACGCCCTGGTCTACTACCTGATCTTCGGGCTGATCCTGGGTGCCGGACAGGGGATGACCAAGGAGGTCTACATCCCCTTCCTGGTCACCGGCATCTTCGTGTTCACCTTCACCCAGAGCTCGGTCATGGCCGGCGTGCGGGCGATCTCGGGCAACCTCGGACTGGTCCGGGCCCTGCACTTCCCGCGGGCCAGCCTCCCGATCTCCTTCTCGCTCCAGCAGCTCCAGCAGCTGCTCTTCTCCATGATCGTCCTCGTGGCGATCGTGCTCTCCTTCGGCAGCTACCCCTCCCTCCGGTGGCTGCTGGTGATCCCGGCGCTCTTCCTGCACTTCGTGTTCAACGTGGGACTCGCCATGATCGTGGCCAGGATGGGCTCCAAGACGCCCGACCTCGCCCAGCTGATGCCGTTCATCATGCGGACCTGGATGTACGCGTCCGGCGTCATGTTCTCGATCCCGGTGATGCTCGCCGACAAGCCGGCCTGGATCGCCGACATCCTCATGTACAACCCGGCGGCGGTCTACATGGACCTGATCCGCTTCGCGCTCATCGACGGCTACGGCGCGCAGAACCTTCCCGACCACGTCTGGATGACCGCCCTCGCCTGGGCAGTGATCGTCGGCGCCGGCGGTTTCGTCTACTTCTGGAAGGCCGAGGAGAGGTACGGCCGTGGCTGATCCGAACCCGAGCAAGGTCCCCACCGTCATCTGCGACGACGTCCACATCGTCTACCGGGTCAACACCGGTGGCGGCGGCAAGGGCAGCGCCACCGCGGCGCTCAGCCGGATCGTCGGCCGCGGCAAGGCCGAGGTCAGCCGCGGCGTCCGCAAGGTCCACGCCGTCCGCGGCGTCACCTTCACCGCCTACCGTGGCGAGGCCATCGGCCTCATCGGCTCCAACGGCTCCGGCAAGTCCACCCTGCTGCGCGCCGTCGCCGGACTGCTCCCCACCGAGAGCGGCAAGGTCTTCACCGACGGCCAGCCCTCGCTCCTCGGCGTCAACGCGGCGCTGATGAACGACCTGACGGGCGAGCGCAACGTCATCCTCGGCGGCCTCGCCATGGGCATGAGCCGCGAGGAGGTGCGCGAGCGGTACGAGGGCATCGTCGACTTCTCCGGGATCAACGAGAAGGGCGACTTCATCAGCCTGCCGATGCGCACGTACTCCTCCGGCATGGGCGCCCGGCTCCGCTTCGCCATCGCGGCGGCCAAGAACCACGACGTCCTCCTCATCGACGAGGCGCTGGCGACCGGCGACCGCAAGTTCCAGATCCGCTCCGAGGAGCGCATCCGCGAGCTGCGCAAGGAGGCCGGCACGGTCTTCCTCGTCAGCCACAGCAACAAGTCCATCCGGGACACCTGTGACCGGGTGCTCTGGCTGGAGAAGGGGCAGCTCCTCATGGACGGCCCCACGGACGAGGTCCTCAAGGCGTACGAGCGGGAGACCGCCCGCTGACCGCGCCCCGTGTCGCGTGTGCCGCCCCCACCCTCCGGTGGGGGCGGTTCTGTTTTTCGCCCGCCGTGTGTCCGCTTTTCGCGCGTCGCGTGTCCGCCTGGAATGTTCATGTGGTCAACATCGGGCAGGATGAGTCCATGGCAGCGATCTCGGGGGGAAAGACCTATCACCACGGCGATCTGCGCAACGCGCTGATCTGCGCCGCCGTCGACCTGGCCACCGACGGGGGACCCGAGCGGGTCGTCCTGCGCGAGGCCGCCCGCCGGGTCGGCGTCTCGCCCACCGCCGCCTACCGGCACTTCGACGGGCGGGGTGAGCTGCTCCGTACGGTCAAGCTCCACGCGCAGTGCCGGCTCGCCGACTCCATGGAGCGCGCCGCCGCCCACGAGCCCGGCGCCGACGACCCCGCCCTGGCCGCCGAGCGCCGGCTCGTCGCCCTCTGCCGGGGGTACGTCGGCTTCGCCGTGGACGAGCCGGGCCTCTACCGGGCGGCGTTCTGCGTCCCCCGCCCCGCCGAGGCCGAGGAGCCCGCCGCCGGCCGGACCGCGGCCGAGCCCGAGATCCGCGCGTTCACCCTGCTCAGGGAGGCCCTGGACGGCCTCGCCAAGGCGGGCGGCCCCCGGCCCGAGGGCCGGACCGCGGCCGGAGCCGCCGCGTGGTCGGCCGTGCACGGACTGTCACTTCTGCTCCTCGACGGCCCGCTGCGGCGGCTGCCCGCGCAGCGCCGGGACGACGTCGTCGAATCCACCCTCGCCATGGTCGTCTCCGGCACGCGCGGGCTCTGACCTGGACCTGAGTTGAACTCCCTTTCCCCGTAGGGGTGTTGCTCGGTCGTGCGGACGAAGTCCCCGCTCCGCGCCACCCCGGAACGACGACTGCCGTCGTACAACGTAAGCTGGACCGGTCTGTTTCGAGGCAAGTAGGGCGATACCCCACGGCCATCGGGTCGCCAGGTCCCGGCCCGGCGGGCAGGAGTCGGCGGCGTGTCCGAAATAGGATGGATTGGGTCGGCAGTGTAGAACGGGAGTCGTGACGGCCATGACGCAGAATCTCCAGCTCCACGAGGGTCTCGCCGTCCCTCCGGCGGGCAGTGACCTGTGACGGACACCCGGCAGGCGCGACCCGACGCCGCCTCGCGCGCGACCCTCGGCAAGGCCTCGGACGAGAACTTCCCCGTGGCCCCCTTCTTCCTGCCCCGGGCCTGGCGTGACGACCTGATGGCCGCCTACGGCTTCGCGCGTCTCGTCGACGACATCGGCGACGGCGACCTCGCCCCCGGCGGCGCCGACGCCCGGCACCTCGGCCTCACCCCCGAGGAGGCCGAGGACCGGCTGGTCTTCCTAAACGCCTTCGAGGCCGACCTCCGCCGCGTCTTCGACGGCACCCCGCGCCACCCCCTGCTCCAGCGCCTCCGGCCGACCGTCGAGCGCTGCGGCCTCACCCCCGAACCCTTCCTCGGGCTGATCGCCGCCAACCGCCAGGACCAGCTCGTCAAGCGCTACGAGACGTACGACGACCTCCTCGCGTACTGCGAGCTCTCCGCCAACCCCGTCGGCCGCCTCGTCCTCGCCATCACCGGCACCGACACCCCCGAGCGGATCCGGCGCTCCGACGAGATCTGCACCGCCCTGCAGATCGTCGAGCACCTCCAGGACGTCGCCGAGGACCTCGGTAACGACCGCGTCTACCTGCCCGCCGAGGACCTCAAGCGCTTCCACGTCACCGAGGGCGACCTCGCCCGGCCCACCGCGGGCGCCTCCGTGCGCGCCCTCGTCGCCTTCGAGGCCGGGCGCGCCCGCGACCTGCTGCACGCGGGCGAACCGCTCGTCGGCAGCGTCCACGGCCGGCTCCGCCTGCTCCTCGCGGGCTTCACCGGCGGTGGTCTCTCGGCGCTCGACGCCATCACCGACGCCGGACACGACGTACTGACCGGCCCACCGAAGGCCACCAAGCCGAGCCTGATGCGCCAGGTGGGAGCGGTTCTGCTCCGGGCGCGGAGAGAGGGGTGAACGCGACCGTGGAGGGACAGCCCCAGTCGTCCGCACCGGTACTGGCCGCCTACAGCTACTGCGAGGCGGTCACCGGGCAGCAGGCCCGTAACTTCGCGTACGGGATCCGGCTGCTGCCGACCGACAAGCGCCAGGCGATGTCCGCGCTGTACGCCTTCTCGCGCCGCGTCGACGACATCGGCGACGGCACGCTCCCCGTCGAGACCAAGCGGGAGCGCCTCGAAGCCACCCGCGCGCTCCTCGACCGGGTCCGCGCGGGCAAGGTCGAGGAGGACGACACCGACCCCGTCGCCGTCGCGCTCGCCGACGCGTCCCGCCGCTTCCCGATCCCGCTCGGCGGGCTCGACGAGCTCATCGACGGCGTCCTCATGGACGTGCGCGGCGTGACCTACGAGAGCTGGGACGACCTCAAGGTCTACTGCCGCTGCGTGGCCGGCGCGATCGGCCGGATCTCGCTGGGCGTCTTCGGCACCCAGCCCGGCGCCCAGGGGGCCGACCGCGCCCCCGAGTACGCCGACACCCTCGGCCTCGCGCTCCAACTCACCAACATCCTCAGGGACGTCCGCGAGGACGCCGGGAACGGCCGCACCTACCTGCCGGCCGACGACCTCGCCAAGTTCGGCTGCGGGGACGGCTTCGGGAGTGCGACGCCGCCGCCCGGCTCCGACTTCGCCGGGCTCGTCCACTTCGAAGTCCGGCGCGCCCGCGCCCTGTTCGCCGAGGGCTACCGGCTGCTGCCGATGCTCGACCGGCGCAGCGGCGCGTGCGTCGCCGCCATGGCGGGCATCTACCGGCGGCTGCTCGACCGCATCGAGCGCGACCCCGAGGCCGTGCTGCGCGGCCGGGTCTCGCTGCCGGGCCGGGAGAAGGCGTACGTCGCCGTGCGCGGGCTCTCCGGGCTCGACACCCGCCACATCGCCCGGCGAACCGTCCGGAGGCGTGCCTGATGAGCCCCTGCGCCTCCGCCCACCGGGCAACCCGAAGCACCTCCCCGGCGTCCCTGCCTGCGGCGCACCTGTCCGAGGTGCTGCCGGCCACGGCCGCCTCCCGGCCCGCGGGGGCCCTTTCGGCAGGGATCCCTTCCGTGGTGTCCCCGCCGACCGACCCGACCCGAACGGAGGCCCCGTGACGACCGACGGAACCGAGCGGAACTCCCGGCAGCCCCACGCCGTCGTCGTCGGCGGCGGGCTCGCCGGCATCACGGCCGCCCTCCAGCTCGCCGAGGCCGGCGTGGGGGTCACCCTGCTCGAAGGCCGGCCCCGCCTCGGCGGCCTCGCCTTCTCCTTCCGCCGCGGCGACCTCACCGTCGACAACGGCCAGCACGTGTACCTCCGCTGCTGCACCGCCTACCGCTGGTTCCTCGACCGCGTCGACGGCACCCGGCTCGCCCCCCTCCAGGACCGCCTCGACGTCCCCGTCCTGGACGTCGGCCACCCCCGCGGCCCCCGCCTCGGCCGGATCCGCCGCGACGCCCTCCCCGTACCGCTGCACCTCGCGCGCAGCCTCGCCACGTACCCCCACCTCTCCCTCGCCGAGCGCGCCTCCGTCGGCCGCGCCGCGCTCGCGCTGAAGAAGCTCGACCCCGCCGACCCGGCCCTCGACGGCATCGACTTCGCCACCTGGCTCGGCCGCCACGGACAGTCCCCCCGGACCGTCGAGGCCCTCTGGGACCTGGTCGGCATCCCCACCCTCAACGCCCCCGCCCCGCAGGCCTCCATGGGGCTCGCCGCGATGGTCTTCAAGACCGGCCTCCTCTCCGAGCCCGGCGCCTCCGACATCGGCTGGGCCCACGTCCCGCTCGGCGAACTCCACGACACCCGGGCCGCGAAGGAGCTCGACGCCCTCGGCGTCCGCACCGAGCTGCGCACCAAGGCCGAGCGGATCTCCCGTACCGACGACGGGCGTTGGACCGTCGAGGTGCCGGGGGAGACGATCGAGGCCGACGCCGTCGTCCTCGCCGTACCGCAGGCCGAGACGCACGCCCTGCTGCCCGAGGGCGCCCTCGACGACCCCGACCGGCTCCTCGACATCGACACCGCGCCGATCCTCAACCTCCACGTCGTCTACGACCGCAAGGTGCTGAAGCGGCCCTTCTTCACCGCTCTCGGCTCGCCCGTCCAGTGGGTCTTCGACCGCACCGACTCCTCCGGACTGAAGGGCGGCGGCCAGTACCTCGCCGTCTCCCAGTCCGCCGCCCAGGACGAGATCGACGAACCCGTCGCCGCCCTGCGCGAGCGCTACCTCCCGGAGCTGGAACGGCTGCTGCCCGCCGCCCGCGGCGCCGGGATCCGCGACTTCTTCGTCACCAGGGAGCGGACGGCCACGTTCGCGCCCTCCCCGGGCGTCGGCCGGCTCCGCCCCGGCGCCCGCACCCGGGTTCCCGGCCTCTACCTGGCCGGATCCTGGACCGCCACCGGCTGGCCCGCGACCATGGAGGGCGCCGTCCGCAGCGGCTTCAGCGCAGCGGGCGCGGCGCTCTCCACCCTCGGCCGCCGTCATGACCATCCGCTGCAGGAGGCGGCATGACTGTGAGTACCGGAACTAGAGGAGAGACCGTGCCGACTGTGCCGCCGGGTAATCCGGCCGTCGACACCGCGGACGTGTCCGCACTGCTGGAGCGGGGGCGGACCCTGTCCACCCCCGTACTGCGGGCGGCCGTCGACCGCCTCGCCGCGCCCATGGACACCGTGGCCGCCTACCACTTCGGCTGGATCGACGCCGGTGGCAACCCCGCCGACGGAGACGGCGGCAAGGCGGTCCGCCCCGCGCTGGCCCTGCTGTCCGCCGAGGCCGCCGGCGCCGCGCCCGAGGTCGGCATCCCCGGTGCCGTCGCCGTGGAGCTCGTCCACAACTTCTCGCTGCTCCACGACGACCTGATGGACGGCGACGAGCAGCGCCGCCACCGCGACACCGTGTGGAAGGTGCACGGCCCCGCCCAGGCCATCCTGGTCGGCGACGCGCTGTTCGCCCTGGCCAACGAGATCCTGCTGGAGCTCGGCACCGTCGAGGCCGGGCGCGCCACCCGCAGGCTCACCACCGCCAGCCGCAAGCTCATCGACGGGCAGGCCCAGGACATCTCCTACGAGCACCGCGAGCGGGTCACCGTCGAGGAGTGCCTGGAGATGGAGGGCAACAAGACGGGCGCCCTGCTCGCCTGCGCCGTCTCCATCGGTGCCGTCCTCGGCGGCGCCGACGACCGCACCGCCGACAAGCTGGAGGAGTACGGGTACCACCTCGGGCTCGCCTTCCAGGCCGTCGACGACCTCCTCGGCATCTGGGGCGACCCGGAGTCCACCGGCAAGCAGACCTGGAGCGACCTGCGCCAGCGCAAGAAGTCGCTGCCGGTCGTCGCGGCCCTCGCCGCGGGCGGACCCGCCTCCGAGCAGCTCGGCCGACTGCTCGCCGAGGACGCCAAGTCCAACGACTTCGACAGCTTCTCCGAGGAGGAGTTCGCCTTCCGGGCGGCCCTCATCGAGGAGGCCGGAGGACGGGAGTGGACCTCCCAGGAGGCCCGCCGCCAGCACGCCGTCGCGATCGCGGCCCTGCACGAGGTGGACATGCCCGCCCGTGTGCGGGAACAGCTCACCGCGCTGGCCGACTTCGTGGTCGTACGGAAGAGATGATCACCATCACCCTGATATGAGTTCGCGGTCGCCGGCCGGTGCCTTCCGGCGCCGGCCGACGGCAGACCCGTAGAAGCAGAAGTAACCGACTGCCGCAAGGGGAAGCCATGACAGCGACGACCGACGGAAGCGCCGGGGCCGTGGGCCCCAGGGCGGCCGCGGCCAGTACCACGCAGGACACCGGCGCCGCCGCGCCGGGCCTCGACGAAGCCGCCGCACGGGCCGCGGAGCGCGCCGTCGAGCACCTGCTCGCCCGCCAGGACCCGGCGGGCTGGTGGAAGGGCGACCTGGAGACCAACGTCACCATGGACGCCGAGGACCTCCTCCTCCGCCAGTTCCTCGGCATCCTCGACGCCGACACCGTCCGCGCGGCGGCCCGCCACATCCGCGGCGAGCAGCGGGAGGACGGCGCCTGGGCCACCTTCTACGGCGGACCCGGCGAGGTCTCCGCCACCGTCGAGGCCTATGTCGCCCTGCGGCTCGCGGGGGACCCGCCCGAGGCCCCGCACATGGCCCGCGCCTCCGCCTGGGTGCGCGCCCGGGGCGGCATCGCCGCCGCCCGGGTCTTCACCCGGATCTGGCTGGCCCTCTTCGGCTGGTGGCGCTGGGAGGACCTGCCCGAGCTGCCCCCCGAGCTGCTCTTCCTGCCGAAGTGGTTCCCGCTCAACATCTACGACTTCGGCTGCTGGGCCCGGCAGACGATCGTGCCGCTCACCGTGGTCTCCGCGAAGCGCCCGGTCCGCCCCGCGCCCTTCCCGCTCGACGAGCTGCACACCGATCCGGCCCGGCCGAACCCGCCCCGTCCCCTCGCCCCGGCCACCGGCTGGGACGGGATCTTCCAGCGGCTCGACAAGGCGCTGCACGCCTACCACCGGATCGCGCCGCGCGGGCTGCGCGGGGCCGCGATGAACCTGGCCGCGCGGTGGATCGTCGAGCGCCAGGAGAACGACGGCTGCTGGGGCGGCATCCAGCCGCCCGCCGTCTACTCGGTCATCGCCCTCCACCTGCTCGGCTACGACCTCCAGCACCCGGTCATGCGCGCGGGCCTGGAGTCCCTCGACCGCTTCGCCGTCTGGCGCGAGGACGGTCCCTCCGGGCCCGACGGCCAAGGAGCCGGCCCCACCCGCATGATCGAGGCCTGTCAGTCGCCGGTCTGGGACACCTGCCTCGCCGCCATCGCGCTCGCCGACGGGGGTCTCCCCCCTGACCATCCGGCCCTGGTCAAGGCCGTCGACTGGATGCTCGACGAGGAGATCACCCGGACCGGGGACTGGGCGGTGCGGCGGCCCGGGCTGCCCCCGGGCGGCTGGGCCTTCGAGTTCCACAACGACAACTACCCCGACATCGACGACACCGCCGAGGTGGTGCTCGCCCTGCGCCGGGTCAGGCACACCGACCCGGCGAGGGTGGACGCGGCCGTCGCCCGGGGCATCACCTGGACCCTCGGCATGCAGTCGCGCAACGGCGCCTGGGCCGCCTTCGACGCCGACAACACCAGCCCCTTCCCCAACAAGCTCCCCTTCTGCGACTTCGGGGAGGTGGTCGACCCGCCCTCGGCCGACGTCACCGCCCATGTGGTGGAGATGCTGGCCCACGAAGGGCTGGCCGAGGACCCCCGTACCCGCAGGGGAATCGAGTGGCTGCTCGCGAACCAGGAGCCGAACGGCGCCTGGTTCGGCCGCTGGGGCGTCAACCACGTCTACGGGACCGGCTCGGTGCTCCCCGCGCTCACCGCCGCCGGACTGCCCGTCTCCCACCCGGCCGTCCGCCGGGCCGTCCACTGGCTCGGGACCGTGCAGAACGAGGACGGGGGCTGGGGCGAGGACCTCCGCTCGTACGAGGACGAGGCGTGGATCGGACGCGGTGCCTCCACCGCCTCCCAGACCGCCTGGGCGCTCCTCGCCCTCCTCGCGGCCGGCGAGCGAGAGTCGGAGCCCGTCCGGCGGGGTGTGGCCTGGCTCGCCGGGACGCAGCGCGAGGACGGCACCTGGGACGAGCCGTACTTCACCGGGACCGGCTTCCCCTGGGACTTCTCCATCAACTACCACCTGTACCGGCACGTCTTCCCCCTCACGGCGCTCGGGCGCTACGTGCACGGGGAGCCCTCGCCCGGCAAGGACCGCTGATGGGCCGCGGGCCGGGCCCGGACCCGGCCGCCTGCCCCGGCACGGCTCCGCCGCTGCTGATCGCCTGCGCGCTCGGCATCGAGCAGTTCGCCCTGCGCAGCGGGGACCGCGGCGGCGCCCCGGGGCCGGTGACCGTGGTGCGTACGGGCATGGGCCCCGCCCACGCCCGCCGGACCGTCGCCCGGGTGCTCGGCGAGGAGCGGTGGGCGGACGCCGCCGTCATCGCCTCCGGTTTCTGCGCGGGGCTCGCCCCGGGCATGCACCCGGGGGACCTGGTGGTCGCGGAGGAGACCCGTGGCCCCGAGGGCACGACCCCCTGCGTCGGCACCGAGCTCCTGGTGAAGGCGCTGGTCAGAGCCGTACCCGGGCGGACCGTCCACACCGGCCCGCTGAGCGGCTCCGACCATGTGGTGCGCGGCCCCGAGCGGGCCGCGCTGCGCGCCACCGGCGCGATCGCCGTCGACATGGAGTCCGCGGCGACCCTGCGCACCGCGCGGGAGGCCGGACGGCTCGGGAGCGGCCCGGACGCCCGCCCGGTTGCGGCCGTCCGGGTGGTCGTGGACGCTCCAGAACATGAACTGGTCCGGATCGGCACGGTACGCGGGGGAATATCAGCCTTCCGTGTCCTTCGTGCCGTCCTTCCCGCGTTCTTCGAATGGCACCGTTCTTTGCTGCTCCCCAGGAGGTGAACGAGTTATGGCCATGCCGCTCCGTCAGTCCATCAGGGTCGGGACCTACCTCTTCGAACAGAAGCTCCGCAAGCGGGACAAGTTCCCGCTGATCGTCGAGCTGGAGCCGCTCTACGCCTGCAACCTCAAGTGCGAGGGCTGCGGAAAGATCCAGCACCCGGCGGGTGTCCTCAAGCAGCGCATGCCGGTCGCGCAGGCCGTCGGCGCGGTCCTGGAGTCCGGCGCCCCCATGGTGTCCATCGCGGGCGGCGAGCCCCTGATGCACCCTCAGATCCACGAGATCGTCCGTCAGTTGGTGGCCAGGCGCAAGTACGTCTTCCTCTGCACCAACGCGATGCTGCTCCGCAAGAAGCTCGCGGACTTCACGCCCTCCCCGTACTTCGCCTTCGCCGTGCACATCGACGGCCTGCGCGAGCGGCACGACGAATCCGTCGCGAAGGAGGGCGTGTTCGACGAGGCGGTGGCGGCCATCAAGGAGGCCAAGCGGCGCGGCTTCCGCGTCACCACCAATTCGACCTTCTTCAACACGGACACCCCGCAGACCATCATCGAGGTGCTCAATTTCCTCAACGACGACCTTCAGGTCGACGAAATGATGATCTCGCCCGCCTACGCCTACGAGAAGGCCCCCGACCAGGAACACTTCCTCGGCGTCGAGCAGACCCGGGAACTCTTCAAGAAGGCCTTCGCGGGCGGAAACAGGCGCCGCTGGCGCCTCAACCACTCGCCGCTCTTCCTGGACTTCCTCGAAGGAAAGGCCGATTTCCCCTGCACGGCCTGGGCCATTCCCAACTACTCGCTCTTCGGCTGGCAGCGCCCCTGCTATCTGATGAGCGACGGCTACGTCCCCACGTACCGCGAACTCGTCGAGGACACCGACTGGGACAAGTACGGCCGCGGAAAGGACCCGCGCTGCGCCAACTGCATGGCCCACTGCGGCTACGAACCCACCGCCGTCCTCGCCACCATGGGTTCCCTCAAGGAGTCCCTGCGCGCGATCCGGGAGACCGTCTCCGGGAGCGACGGGTGAGGTGGCCGGCATGAGCGGCGAGTTCGACCTGCGGGCGCTGCTCGCCGAGCGCGGCGGCGAGCGTTACGAGCTGCACGCCAGGTACCTCAACCACCAGCTGCCGCGCATGCTCCACACCATCGGCTTCGACAAGGTGTACGAGCGGGCCGAAGGTGCCCACTTCTGGGACGCCGACGGCGTCGACCACCTCGACATGCTCGCCGGCTTCGGCGTGATGGGCCTCGGACGGCACCACCCTGTCGTCCGCAAGGCCCTCCACGACGTCCTGGACGCCCAGCTCGCGGACCTCACCCGCTTCGACTGCCAGCCCCTGCCGGGACTGCTCGCCGAGCGGCTGCTGGCCCACAGCCCGCACCTCGACCGCGTCTTCTTCGGCAACAGCGGCACCGAGGCCGTGGAGACCGCCCTGAAGTTCGCCCGGTACGCCACCGGGCGGCCCAGGGTCCTCTACTGCGCCCACGCCTTCCACGGGCTCACCACCGGCTCGCTCTCCGTCAACGGGGAGCGATGTTTCCGGGACGGCTTCGAGCCGCTCCTGCCGGACACCGAGATCGCCCTGGGCGACCTGGAGGCCCTGGAGCGGGAGCTGCGCCGGGGCGACGTGGCCGCCTTCGTCGTGGAGCCGATCCAGGGCAAGGGCGTCCACGAAGCGCCGCCCGGCTTCCTGCTCGCCGCCCAGGAGCTGCTGCACCGGCACGGCGCGCTGCTGATCGCGGACGAGGTGCAGACCGGCCTCGGCAGGACCGGCGACTTCTACGCGTACCAGCACGAGGCCGGGGTCGAGCCGGACCTCGTCTGCGTCGCCAAGGCGCTCTCCGGCGGCTACGTGCCGGTCGGGGCCACCCTCGGCAAGGACTGGATCTTCAAGAAGGTCTACTCCTCGATGGACCGGGTCCTCGTCCACTCGGCGAGCTTCGGGGCGAACGCGCAGGCCATGGCGGCCGGGCTCGCCGTCCTGTCGGTCATGGAGGACGAGGGCACGGTCGCCCACGCCCGCCGGATGGGCGAGCTGCTCTCGGGCCGCCTCAGGGAGCTCGTGCCCCGCTACGAGCTGCTGCACGAGATCCGCGGGCGCGGTCTGATGATCGGGATCGAGTTCGGCCGGCCGTCCTCGCTGGGGCTCCGCGGCCGCTGGACGATGCTGCAGACGGCCCGCAAGGGACTCTTCGCGCAGATGGTCGTCGTGCCGCTGCTCCAGCGGCACCACATCCTCACCCAGGTCTCCGGGGACCGTCTGGAGGTGATCAAGCTGATCCCGCCGCTGGTCGTCGACGAGACGGACGTGGACCGGTTCGTCACGGCCTTCACGGCGGTCATGGACGAGGCCCACGGCGGCGGCGGGCTGATGTGGGACTTCGGGAGGACCCTGGTGAAGCAGGCGGTCGCTCAGCGTTAGCGCGAAGGTCTTTGCCTCTGGGGCAAGAAACTTGCCTCAGAGGCATGATCCTGGCGCAATGGACACATGGACCACGTCCCCGGGGAGATCTCCCCGGACACCGCCACCCCCGGCGTCCTGCCCGACGTCGCCCCGCAGCTGCGGGCCCTGCGCCGCCGCCGGGGACTCACCCTGGAGGCCGCCGCCCAGCGGGCCGGTCTCTCGCCGGCCCACCTCTCCCGGCTGGAGACGGGGAACCGGCAGCCTTCGCTGCCGATGCTGCTCGGCCTCGCCCGTATCTACGGTACGACGGTCTCCGAGCTCCTGGGCGAGGCACCCCCCGAGCGGGACCCCGTCGTCCGGGCCGGCCGCTCCGAGCCCGTCGAGGCCGACGGCTGGATCTACCGGCAGGCCGGCGGCGCCGGGCGGGCGCTCCAGTGCCTGCGCGTCCACGTGCCGTACGCCACCCGGGCCGACATCGTGCGGGTCCACCCCGGTGAGGAGTGGATCCACGTCCTGGAGGGGCGGGTGCGGCTCGCGCTCGGCGAGGCCGTCCACGTCCTCGATCCGGGGGACAGCGCGCACTTCGACTCGCTGACCCCGCACCGCATCGGCGCCGCCACCTCCGGCGGGGCCGAGCTGCTCTTCGTGCACACCCTGCTGCAGAGTCCCGTCGCCGAGCTGTGCCTCGGGGACGGAACGCCGCACCGGCGCTGAGACCGCGTGATCCCGTCCGAGAAGAAAGGCACGACATGTCCGAGAAGTCCGTACCGGTCACCGGCGAAGAGCGCGGTGAGGGCAAGTTCCCCAAGGGGCTCGTGCTCCGCCTCTTCGCCTACCTGATCGCCGGTCACCTCTTCGCCGGCTTCCTCTACCTGCTGTTCATGCTGGGCGGCCAGAACCGGTAGGGGTCAGGGCCCGGGGGCCCTGACCCGGCGGGGTCACGCCTCGGTGAGGAGGCGCTCCCGCAGCCGCTCACGGGTCTCGGGGGCCAGCTTGAGCCCCTCCGTGAGGTAGGTCTCGACCGATCCCCAGGTCGCCTCGATCGTCTCCAGGGCGGCCCGCAGATACTCCACCCGCGCGTCGAAGAGCGGGCTCAGCAGCTCCATCACCTCGGGCGACATCGCGTCCGCGGCGGTGGAGCTGCGGCGCACCTTGTAGCGGCGGTGCGGGTCGTTCGACTTCACGTAGTCCGCCTCGATCGCCTCGCGCTCGACGCCGACGGCGAGCAGGGTGATCGCGATGGAGAGGCCGGCGCGGTCCTTGCCCGCCGCGCAGTGCATCAGGGCCGGGACGCTCTCCTCGGCCATGGAGTGCAGGATCCGGCTGTGCTCCTCGGTCCGCTCGACCACCATCTTCCGGTACGAGTCGGACATTCGGGTCGCGGCCTTGCCGTCCCCCAGGATCTCCCGCAGCTGCGCTATGTCGCCGTCGCGCACCAGCTTCCAGAACTCCTTGCCGTCGGCCGGGTCGTTGAGGGGGATGTTCACGTTCCGCACGCCGGGCAGTTCGACGTCCGCGCCCTCGACCTTGCGGTCGGCCTCGTTGCGGAAGTCGAAGACGGTGTGCAGGCCCAGAGAGGCGAGGAAGGCGGCGTCGGTCTCGGTGGCGTGGGCGAGGTGGCCGCTGCGGAAGAGCCGGCCGGGTCGCACGGCGCGCCCGTCCGTCGTCGGCAGGCCGCCCACGTCCCGGAAGTTGCGGACCTCGGCCAGCTCGGGTTCGTTCGCTTCGGTGGGCGGGACCTGCGGCAGCTGCTGCGTCACGGATGCTCCTGGGGGGTCGTCGTTCGGGGGCCCGATGCGAGATCGGTTCCTGGGGCAATCATCCAGGTGGGGCGGGGTCGGCGCACCCCCTCGGACGGGAATGGGCGATCTGTCCGAAATTGACCGTTAGGTCGAACGCGCCCTGGTTGAGGGCGAGATGGGCGCCGGCGCGTGAGCAGGGTCATAGAAGTGACGGATCGTGGCCGAGGGCCCGGAGCAATTTCCGTACGGAAAAGGGAAATCGAGGGACCGTCATCGACGGAGGGTGACCGGAATTCCGGACGGAATGCGGCCCCTGTAATGCCGGTGGAAATCTGCGGCTTGTTCGCTCCGACCCCGCTCGTCTAGCGTCACCGTCAATCCGGTCGGACCGCCGAATCCTGCCACCGTCCGGAATCCGCACTCATCCCATGTGTGGCAGGAGCGGGGGACCCAGGAAGTACGCCGGTCCCGCGACAACAGGACGGCTCGGGGTGAAGCCGCGTGGACACGCGGCCGGACATCTCCAGTCCGAACCCGACAGCTCACCTCGTAGGCGCCGGAGAGGAATTCGCCATGCCCGCGAAGGGTAAGCACCGCCGTCCCAGGATCAACCCGCTCACGCGTGGACTCGTCGCCGCCGGTACCGGAGGCGCCGTCGTCGCGCTGCCGCTCCTCGGCGCCACCGGAGCCCACGCCGCCGAGCAGGCCGCCCCGGCCGCCGTCCCCGCCCAGGCCGTCGTCGCCCAGGCGAAGGCGCCCGCCGCCCTCCAGGCCGCGCCCGCCGCCGCGAAGGCCGCGCCGAAGACGTACTCCGTCGTCAGCGGCGACTACCTGTCGAAGATCGCCGCCGAGCACCACCTCGCCGGCGGCTGGCAGAAGCTCTACGCGGACAACCGCCAGGTCGTCGGCGAGAACCCCTCGCTGATCCTTCCCGGCATGAAGCTCACCCTCGGCGCGAAGAACACCGCCGCCCCGAAGAGCGCCGCGCCCAAGGCCGCCCCGAAGGCCGCGCCCAAGGCCGCCGCGAAGGCCGCCCCGAAGAGCGGGTCGACGCAGGGCTCCGGCGACGAGACCCGCGCCTCCCGCAGCAGCCAGCGCGCCGCCGCCCCGGCCGCCGCCGTGCAGTCGGACGCCGGCTCCTCGACCGGCTGGGTCGCCCCCGTCAGCGGCGGCATCTCCACCCCGTACCGCGCCTCCGGCTCCATGTGGTCCTCCGGCTACCACACCGGTGTCGACTTCATCGCCTCCTCCGGCACGACCGTCCGCGCCGTCGGCGCCGGCAACGTCGTCTCGGCCGGCTGGAGCGGCGCCTACGGCAACGAGGTCGTCATCCAGCACGCCGACGGCACCTACTCGCAGTACGCCCACCTCTCCTCCCTCTCCGTCTCGTCCGGCCAGTCCGTGACCGGCGGCCAGCAGATCGGCCTGTCCGGCTCCACCGGCAACTCCACCGGCCCGCACCTGCACTTCGAGATCCGCAGCTCGCCGAGCTACGGCTCCGACCTGGACCCGCTGGCGTACCTGCGCCAGCACGGCGTCTCCATCTGACGTACCTGCTCACCCGCGTGGCCCGGCACCCCTGTGCCGGGCCACCGGTGTGCCCGGCCTATTCCGGCTTGGCAATTTCTTTATCGGTGGCATATGTCACCCACCGTCAACCCCTCCTTACGGTCGCGTAGGTCACATCCGAAAGGGAAGGATGTGCTCCCGTGGCAGACGATTCGAGATCAAGAGACAAGAACGCATTCGGGTCGTACGCGGCGATCGGTGACAGCTTCACCGAGGGCGTCGGAGACCCCGGCCCCGACGGGACGTACGTCGGCTGGGCGGACCGCTTCGCGGTCCTGCTCGCCGACCAGCTGCCGGAGCACGACGACTTCCGCTACGCCAACCTGGCCGTACGCGGACGCCTGCTCGACCAGATCGTGGCGGAACAGGTCCCCCGGGCGAAGGAACTCGCCCCCGACCTGGTGACCTTCTGTGCCGGCGGCAACGACATCATCCGGCCCGGCACCGACCCCGACGACGTGGCCGAGCGCTTCGAGCGCGCCGTCGCGGACCTCACCTCCGCGGTCGGCACCGTCATGGTGACCACCGGCTTCGACACCCGCGACATCCCCGTGCTCAAGCACCTGCGCGGGAAGATCGCCACCTACACCGCGCACGTCCGGGCCATCGCGGACCGCTACGACTGCCCGGTCCTCGACCTGTGGTCCCTCCGGTCCGTGCAGGACCGCCGGGCCTGGGACGACGACCGGCTGCACCTCTCGCCCGACGGCCACACCCGGGTCGCGCTGCGCGCCGCCCAGGTCATCGGCCTGCCGGTGCCCGCGGACCCGGACCAGCCCTGGCCGCCGCAGCCCCCGCGCGGCCCGCTTGAGGTGCGCCGCGACGACATCCACTGGGCCAAGGAGTACCTCGTGCCCTGGATCGGACGCAGGCTGCGCGGCGAGAGCTCGGGCGACCACGTCGAGGCGAAGCGCCCCGACCTCATGCCCCTCTGAGGAGATCCCCTCCGGGGGACGGCGGCCCGCCGGCCGGGATCCGCTCCAGGACCCCGCCGGCGAACACGTCGTACAGCGGCAGCGTCTCCAGATGGACGTAGCCGATGTGGCAGTCGCAGACGGCGAGGGGGCAGGCCCGGGGGCGCAGCGCGGCCCGGTACGAACCGTCGTACAGGTTTCCCAGCTCGGCCTTGACGAAGTGGCAGCGCCGCACCGTCCCCTCGCCGTCCACCGAGACCACCGACTCGCCGGTGCGGCACGGCAGCCCCGCCGAGCGGTGCGGCCGTCTGCTGTACGGGAAGAGCGGATCGATCCCCGTCCACTCCTCGGCCTCCGCGTCCGTGTACGTGTGCCCCTCGGCCGCGTTCACCCAGAGGTAGACGTGCGGAGGCAGGGCGGCGCGCAGCCGACGGGCGTCCTCCCGGTGCTCCGGCAGGCCGACCACGCCCACGCTGAACCGGACGCCCCGGTCCGCCAGCTCGCGGCACTTGCCGAGGAACCGCTCGTACGGCGTCTGGCCCGGGTGGTACGTGCACCAGAGGGCGACGGTCTCCGGGTCCGCCTCCGCCAGCCAGTCGGTCCGGCAGCTCAGATTGGTCTGGATCGCCACCCGCTCGACGTGCGGCAGCCGCGACAGGTCGACCAGCGCGCGCCGGTACCAGGAGCGCACCAGGCCCTCGCCCCACGGGGTGAAGAGGATCCGCAGCCGGTCGCCGGTCTGCGCGGCGGCCCAGCCGGTGAACCGGTCGAGCGCGGCCCGGTCCGCGCGCAGCTGCTCACGGCTGTCCCGGCGCTTCGCGAAGGGGCAGTACGGGCAGTCGAAGTCGCAGGAGGAGAGCGGGCCGCGGTAGAGCAGCGTCAGATCCACGGCCGCCGCCTACTTCGGCTCGTACGCGGCCATGGCGGCCCGCACGTCCGGCGAGAACAGCTCGGGACCGAGCCCGTCCGAGTGGGCGAGCCCCTCCGGCGAGAGCCGCAGCAGCCCCGCCGGGGCGTCCGCGTCGAGCCAGCCGAGGGCCTCGAAGAGGGCCAGCTCCGCGGGGAAGTCCGTGAACGGGGAGGAGCCGAACCGCTCCTCGTACCCGGCGACCGGCATGCCCTCGGCCTGGAGCAGCGACTGCAGCAGATGGCGGCGGCGGGCCTCCTCCGCGTCGACCCACCGGCCCACCTCGGCCCGCGAGAAGTCCTCGCGCTCCGTGTAGGCGTCGATGATCGAGCGGATCTCGCGCATGTCGACCGCGTAGTCGAAGGAGTAGTGCAGCGCCGAGGTGTACGAGCGTGCCCCGCAGCCCAGCCCGATCATGCCGTCCGTCTGGCACGCGTAGTCGTCGGGGCCGAGGGGAGCGGCGTCCGTCCGCCGGAACATCCGCATCGACACCTGCTCGTAGCCGTGGGCGAGGAGGTGGTCCCGGCCGTACCGGTAGAGCCGCAGCCGCTGCCCGTCCCACTCCAGGTCCGCCCGCCGCCGGTCGGCCGGGGAGATCCGGCCGAGGCCGGTGAGCGGCCGGACGTACAGCGGGTAGAGGTACAGCTCCTCGGGGCGCCAGGCGAGCGCCGCGTCGAGCGAGGAACGCCAGGACAGATCGGTCTGGCCGTCGATCCCGTAGATGAGGTCGATGTTGAGGACGGGGACCCCGGTGTCCCGGATCCGGCCGAGGGCCGCCTCGACGTCCGCGCGGCGCTGCGGCCGCACGGCGGCCCGCGCCTCCGCCTCCACGAAGCTCTGCACCCCGATGCTGAGGCGCGTCGCGCCCCGCTCGGCGAGGAGCGCGAGCCGGTCGGCGGTCGCGGTCGAGGGCGAGGTCTCGACGGAGAGCGGCACCGCCCGCAGATCGACGCCCGTCCGCTTCTCGGCGATGTCGCAGAGCCGCTCCAGCTCGGCGGCGGTGAGGAAGGTGGGCGTGCCACCGCCGAAGGCGGCCGTGGCGAACCGCACCGGGTCCGCGTCGCCGAGCGCCTCGCGGACCGCGGCGGCCTGCCGGTCGAGGGCGTCGAGGTAGCGGGTGGTCAGCTCGTCGGGGGCGCCGATGCGGGTGAAGAGGTTGCAGAAGCCGCAGCGGACCTCGCAGAACGGTATGTGCGCGTAGAGGGAGAGGGCGTCCTTCGGCTGGTCCCGCCAGAGCTCGGCGAGGGTGGGAGCCGGGGCCGGGAGGGGGCGGTACGCCGTCTTGTGCGGGTAGGCGTACACGTAACTCCGGTACGGACGCGGGGTCGTGAGGTCGCTCATGCCGCGGCCTCCTGCTCCGGGCCCGCCAGCTCGAACTGCGCGTACGGCACGGTCCACACGACCTCGTGGCCGAGCCGGTGACCGGTGTGGCCGTCCTCGCCGTAGGCGGTGCCGTGGTCCGAGCAGACGATCGCGAAACAGGGCCGCCGGCTGCTCATGGCGGCGAAGAGCCGTCCGATGTGCCGGTCGACGTATTCGAGGGCCGCCGCGTGCGTGGCCCGGGAGTCCCCGGCCTCGCGGGTCGCGCCGGGCAGATGGAACCAGTTGGGCTGGTGCAGCGCGGAGACGTTGACGAAGAGGAAGAGCCGCCGCTCGTGAGGGAGCGCGGCGACGACCTCCTCGGCGCGGGTCACCTGGGACTCGAAGGAGGTCGGGGAGGCGACGCCGAAGGACGGCTCCCAGTGGCTCTCCTGGAAGAGGCCGGGGAGGACGGAGCCGAGGGGCGGCTGCTTGTTGAAGAAGCCGACGCCGCCGACGCAGACCGTCCGGTAGCCCTCGCCGGCGAGTGCCGAGACGAAGTCCGGGGTGTCGTGGACGAAGGTCCCGCCGGCGGTCGACTCGCTGCCCGCGAAGCGGGCCGCGAAGAGCCGCGGGTGCGGTCCCGGGCTGTCCGGGGTCGGCAGGAAGCCGGCGAAGATCGCCTGGTGGGAGGCGTACGTGAAGCTGCCGGGCGCGTGCCGCCGCTCCCAGACCCCGCCGGGCAGGTGCCGGGCCAGGTTCGGGATGCGCCCCTCGGCCGCCAGCTCGGCCGCCACGTCGTGGCGCAGCGTGTCGAGGGTGACCAGGAGCAGGTCGTGGCTGCCGACGATCGCGTTCATGTCGGGCTGGTTCACGTGGTGCTCGTTCCTGTGGTGCTCGTTCGTGGTGTTCATGGGGTGCTCGGTCGAGAGCCGTGGGGGGCCGCCGTCGCGCGGCCCGCTCCGGGGAACTGCGCGGCGACCTGCGCCGCGTACGTGTCGAGGCCCTCGGCGGTGCCGCCCGGCAGGCCCGTGAGCCCGGGCAGCAGATCACCGAAGGCGTTGACCTCGCCCACCGCGAAGCGGCGCCAGCCGGTGGCCGGCAGCAGATCGACGCCCACACACCGGGTGCCGGGGAAGGCGGCGGCGGCCCCCTCGCACACGCCGAGCGCGTCCTCCCACCGTGCGCCGGCCGAGCCGATCGCGGCCCGGGCGGCGGCGAGATCGCCCCGGGCACCCCCGAGGTGCAGATTGGTCATCGGGGAGCGGCTGGTACGGACGACGGCATGGGTGGCCCGGCCGTCGATCACCACCACCCGCAGGTCTGCCGCCCGGCCGTCCTGCGTGGCCTTCGGCAGCCACCGCTCGACGTGCAGCCCGTCGGGCGCGAGGGCGTCGACGATCGCGGCGATCTCCCGCTCGCCCGTGTAGCGCCGCACCCGCAGGGAGTTGAAGAGGCGCCCGTCCGGACCGCGCTCCACCGAGGTCGTCGCCTGGATCCGGCCCGCGCCGTTCGACTCCACCGCGAGGACCCCCGAGGCGGAGGAGCCGTGCGCGAGCTTCACGAACACCCGCCGGAGCCCGGCCGTGCCGAGGAGCGACCGCAGGTCCTCCCAGCCGCCCACGGCCGGGGCGGCGGGCCCGGAGGTCGGCGACTCGGGCACCGGCACACCGGCCCCCCGCAGCCGGCCGTGGCTCAGCCGCTTGTCGAACAGGAGGGCCAACTCACGGGGGTCGTCGACGAGCACGGCCCCCGCGTCCCCGACCGTCTCCGCCAGTTCCGCGACGGCGGCGGTGAAGTGGGCGTACCAGCGGCCGGAGCCCTCGACCCGGGCCGGGTCGTCGACCCCGCGCAGCAGCCGGTCGGCCTCCGGGTCCTCGCCGGGAGAGTCGAGCCGCACGGTCTCGCCGGCGGCGAACCGCGCCCGGCCGCACAGCACGTCCGGCCAGGACACCACCCGCGCCCCGGGCAGCCCGGCGCCCCGCAGCGCGTCCTGGAAGAACGCGACGCGGCGGCCCGCCGGATCACCGACGACGACGAGGCGCGGGCGGTCGGTCATTCGGCTACCGCGACGTACCGGTAGACCTCGCCGTCGCCGTCGTCGTCCGGCTCCTGGGCGTCGTCCAGGTCGACCGTCACACCGTGCGGGACGAGCGCTCCGCGCACCCGCTCGCCCATCGCCTCCGACAGGTAGTGGTGGGAGAGGTCGAGGTGGGCGAGATGCGTCAGCGGCTGCCCGTCGAGCAGGGCGGCCGCGCCCTCGTCCGTCAGCACGCCCATCGAGAGGTCCAGCCGCTCGATCCGGGCGACGACCGGGGCGCCGGCCACGGCCGCGGCGATCTCGTCCTGGATGACGCTGTTGCACAGGCCCAGGTGGCGCAGGGCGGGGAAGCCCGAACCGGCGAGCAGGGGCGCCAGGTCCTCCACGGTGGCGTCGCCGCCGTACTCGTCGGTGCCGAGCCAGAGTTCGAGGCTCTCCAGAGCCGGCAGCTCGCTGCCGACGATCCCGCGCACGACCGCGGCGGGCAGGCCGCCCGTCTCGACCACGAGGGTCTCCAGACCCTCGTGCCGGACCGGCGGGAAGAGCAGCCCGGTGCCCCCGCGCACCCCGAACTCCCGCAGGGCCGGGTAGGCGGCGAGCAGCGGCGTCACGTCGGACTGCACGATCCAGGAGATCTCGCAGTCCTCGCCCGTCATGTCCCCGAGGAACACCGCCCGGAGGCCCGTGAGCCGGTCGCGGGCGGCGACCAGCGCCTCGACGACGAACGAGGACGAGGTCTCGTACGGCTCGTCCCAGCCCCCGACCACCAGCGCGCGCACCCGCTCCGCGTCGACCGTCTTCAGGAACCGCTCGAAGAGCGGCTCCCAGGGCTCGTCCCCGGGGTCGCTGTACGTCGGGGCGGAGATCCGCCAGGCGACCGCTTCCGCGTCGGGCAGCTCGACGGCCGTGGCCGCGCTGTCGTCGGGGTCCGCGAGTACGCCCGGGAAGTCGAACACGGGAAGGCCGTGGAACTCGTGCTGGTATTTCCCGATGGTCATGACAGTGCTCCAGACAACGGACGACGCTGAACGGCTGATGCCAAGAGTTCTACCAAGGGGCACCGACAACGCCCCTCGCCGGGGCCTCTCCACCGGCCCGGGGCCGATTGTCAGACCCTGCGCCTAGCGTCGTTCCCGTGTTCGGCCGAGCGGTGCCGAACGGGAGGGGAGAGCCATGTACCGGCAGGGAGACGTGCTGATCGCGCCCGTCGAGGAGACGGCCGTACCGGCCCGCGCGAAGGCGGCGGCGGGGGAGCCGAGGGACGCCAGGGGCCGCCTGGTCCTCGCCCTCGGCGAGGTCACCGGACACGCCCACGCGATCCCGGGACCCGGCCGGCTCGTGCGGGAGCCGGGGCCCTCGGGCCCGCTGCTCCTCGAACTGCCCGAGGGCGGCCGGGTGGTGCACGAGGAGCACGCCCCGATCCCGCTCCCCAAGGGCTGGTACCGGGTGGTGCGCCAGCGGGAGTACGTGCCCGGCGCCTACCGCATCGTCGCGGACTGACCGAGAGAGACCTGGGGGAGACCGACATGAACCACACCACCGCACAGGACAAGTGGCGGGCCGTCGCCGCGGCCACCGGACCGGCCGACCGCGCCGCCGCCGAGGCCGGGGTCCGGCTCGCCTACCGGGCGGCGGGGCTCGCCGAGCCCGCGCGCGTCCTCTGGGCCGACTCGCCGCTCGCGGCCGTCGCGCTCGTCAGGGGGCTCGCGGAGCCCGGCCGTTCGGTACGGGACGAGGTGCGCACCCGGCCCTGGGCCGAGGAGCGCCGCCGCCTCCACGACGAGCTCGGCCCCGCCGGCTGGGCGGCGCACTGGCAGGCGACCGGCGCGGGCCTCTGGGACCTGACACGGGCGCTCGCCGAGCGGATCCGGGCCGGGGTGACGGAGGCCGCCACGGCCGAGAGCACCGGTGCGGAGGCCGGGGACGCCGGGGAGGCGGCCGCCGTGCGGCTCGTGCTGCTCGACGCGGTGCTCGGCCAGCACGACGCCGCCTGGCTGGCCGCCTTCGAGGGGCGGGGCGAGCGCCTCGCCGGGCTCGCCGCCGTCGCCGAGCACGCGGGCTGGTGGTGGCCCTTCGAGAACGTCGCGGTGGTCGGCGAACGTCCCGTGGAGCTCCATCGGGACGAGGCCGGCCGGCTCGACCGGGGCGACGGACCGGCCCTCGCCTACGCCGACGGCTTCGCCCTCCACGCCTGGCGCGGCATGTCGGTCGCCGCCGACTTCCTGGCCGGTCTCGCCGGCCTCACCCCCGAGCGGATACGCGCGGAGGAGAACGCCGAGCTGCGGCGCGTGATGTTGGAGTACTACGGCTACGACCGCTACCTCGCGGTGTCCGGCGCCCGGCACGAGCACCGCGACGGGACGGGCGTCCTGTGGCGCGTCGAACTGGCCGACGACGAGGACGTGGTGATGGTCGAGGTGGTCAACTCGACCCCCGAACCGGACGGCAGCCACCGCACGTACTGGCTGCGGGTGCCGCCCTCGACCCGTACCGCGCGGGAGGGCGTGGCCTGGACCTTCGGACTCTCCGCCGAGGAGTACGAGCCCCTCGTCCAGACCTGAGCGGGCCCGGGTCCCGGGCCCGGCTGGTACGGAGAGGTGAAGGGCGCCGCCGGTCAGGAGTGGCGTGCGGGAGGCGAGGGTGCCGGGTGCTGGGATGTGCCCGCCGGAGCCCCGGCACCCACCCCCGAAGGGACCGCCTGTGACGACCCGCCAGCCCCGGACCGGTACCAGCACCATCACGACCGCCCGCGCCCGCACGACCGCCCGAGCCGCCCGTCTCCTCGCCGCCACCGCCGTGCTCGGCGGGCTCCTCACCGGCACGGCCGCCCCCGCCCTGGCGGCCGTGCCCGAGCGGACCGCGCTCCGCGGCGCCGCCGTGGAGCCCGCGCCCGCCACCGTCACCGTCACCGGGACCGGCCGGGCGGCCGCCGCGCCGGATCTGGCGATCCTGTCCGTCGGCGTCGAGGCGACCCGTAAGACGGCGAAGGAGGCGATGGCGGCGCAGAACACCGCTGCCGCGGCCCTGCTGGAGGTGCTGGGCAAGGAGGGAATCGCGGACCGGGACATCCGGACCGACAGCCTCTCGCTGTCCCCGGTGTACACGCAGGACGCCGCGGGGGAGAGCAAGGTGACCGGGTACCAGGCCGGCCAGTCGTTCTCGGTGAAGGTCCGCGACCTCGACAGAACCGGGCAGGTCATCGGCGCGGTCAACGACGTCACGGGGGACGCGGTCCGGATCAACGGCGTCGTCTTCGACGTCGCCGACCCCTCGGCGCTGCGGGTGAAGGCGCGCGAGGCCGCTTTCCAGGACGCGTACGAGAAGGCCTCGCAGCACGCGCGGCTCAGCGGACACCGGCTCGGCCGGCTGGTCTCGCTCAGCGAGGGCGACTCCCTGCGTCCCGGACCCGGCGCCCTCCCCTCGATGCCCGCGGACGAGCAGGGTGTCCCGCTGGCTCCGGGAGAGATCGAGGAGCAGGTCACCGTCTCGGCGGTCTTCGAACTGATCTGACCCGAGGAACGTCCGGTCAGAGGCCTAACCCGACGACGAGGGCCGGCTGGTCCGGGGCCGATCCGACTCCGGGGACGGCAGATCCGGGGCTGGTCCGACTCCGGGGGGACCGGCCGGTCCGAGGCTACGGACCGGGCGGTTCCGCGGCCCCGTCCTCCTCGTCCGGGGACAGGCCCAGCTCCCGGTCGAGGGCGGCGTCCGCCCACCGCAGCAGCGTGGCGCGCGGGAGGGAGCCGGTGTACGCCGTCGTCTGGACCGCAAGCCCGTCGAGGAACGCGGTGAGCCGCCAGGCCGCCGCGGTCGGGTCCGGACAGCGGAACTCGCCGGCCTCGACCCCCTCCGCGATCACCCGGGCCAGCGCCGCCTTCCACTCCCGGTCCAGCGAGGCGGCGACCTCGCGCAGCTCGGGGTCGCGCAGCGAGGCGGCCCACCCCTCGATCCACAGCCGCCAGCCCTTGGCCTGCCCCGTCGGCGCGTACCAGCGGACGGCGGCGCGCAGCCGGCGCACCGCGGTGGAGCGCCGGCCGAGCAACTGCCGCAGGCGGGCGAGATCGCCCTCGGCCGCGTGCGAGAACGCCGCCGCGACCAGTTGTTCCTTGGTGGAGAAGTGGTAGAGCACGAGGGCGTTGCTCACGCCGAGCGCCGAAGCCACGTCGGAGATCCGGACGGCCGTGACGCCCCGGGCCTCGATCTGGTCGACGGCGGCCCGCAGCAGCTCCTCCCGCCGCTCCGCCACGCTCAACCGCACTCTCGCCACGCGGAGCAGCCTACACAGCACATGACAAGGGCAAGATCATCATCGGAGCGGCGGGCACCGGCCGGAAAGATCAGTACCAGCCGTAGCGCTCCGCGATCACCGGCAGACGTTCCGTGACCAGCGCGTGCGCCGCGGCGCGGGGGCTCGTGCCGTCCGCCGCGGCCCGGTCCAGCAGGCCGCCCACCAGCTCCCGCATGGACCGGCGCACCCTCTCGAAGGCCTGCCCTGCGTCGGCCTCGATGTCACCGAAGAGCGTCCACCACCACCAGGCGTTGGTGCACGAGTTCACGACCACGTCCGGCAGCACGGTCACCCCGCGCGCGGCGAGGGCCTCCTCGGCCTCCGGCAGGACCGGCATGTTCGCCGCCTCCGCGATCCAGCGGGCCGAGATCCGCCCCTCGTTCCCTGCGTCGATCGCGTACGAGACGGCCGCCGGGACCAGGACCTCCGCGTCGACCGCGAGCCAGGCGTCCCGGGGCTCCTCCCGGTCGCCGGGCCGCAGCGCCGTGCGGTCGACCGTGCCGTGGGCGTCGCGCGCGGCGAGCAGGGCCTCGACGTCCAGGCCCTCGGGGTTCACGATCGTGCCCCGGATGTCGGCGACGGCCACGACGCGCAGCCCGGCCCGGGCCAGGAACCGGGCGGTCGCCCCGCCCATCGTGCCGAGCCCCTGCACCGACACCCGCGTCCCGGCACGCTCCCGACCGGCCCGGTCGAGGGCGACGAGCACGGACTCGGCCACCCCGAGGCCGCCGACCAGCGCGTCGAGCCCGATGCCGTCCACCTCGATCGCGAACGCGTCGGCGAGCCGCTTCCGCGCCGCCGCCTCGTCGTCCAGGAGCGGGTACACGGCCTGCACGGAGGAGACGAGCCCGGCCTCGGCCGCCGCCCGGTCCACCACCTCCTGGGTCAGCCCGAGGTCCTCCCCGGTCGTCCAGAACCGCTCGATGTACGGGCGCATGGCCCGCAGGTAGCGCACGAGGACCCCGTACGCCTCCGGGGACCGGGGGTCGCAGTCGATGCCGCCCTTGGCGCCGCCCAGCGGGACGTACCGCGCGGCGGGGTCGTAGTGCAGGGCCTCCTTCATGGTCATCCCGCGGGCGAGCCCCGCGACCTCCGCCGCCGTGCACCCCTCGCGCATCCGCAGGCCCCCGCTGGCCACCCCGCGCACCAGCCGGTCGACGACCAGATGCCCGCGGCGGCCCGTCACGTGGTCGGTCCAGTCGACGGACAGGAGGGGGGTGGGGCTCATCGCGGGTCTCCTCGTACAGGGCTGTTACTGAACAACGGTTCAGTATGACCGGTCTCCCCGGCCGCACGGGCCGCGGGCCGCCCATAATGGAACGACCCCCCTTCAGAGATCAGGAGGTCCAGTGACCGGTACCGGCTCCGACCGTTCCCCACGGGCCCGGCTGCGCGCACTGCGCCCCGAGTCCTTCGGCGCGGACCCCTCGGGCGAGCGCCTCGCCCGCATCCGCCGCTCGCCGAACTTCGCGGACGGGATCTTCCAGAACCCCGAACCGGCCCGCCGCGGGCCCTCGGGTTCCACGCTGGAGCTCGCCAAGATCTACTTCGAGAAGGAAGGGCGCGCGCGCCGGGCCCCCACCGGCACGATCCCCGTCCACCCCACCACCGTCGCCGACCTGGCCAAGGCGCCGGCCACCGGGCTGCGCCTCACCTGGATGGGGCACTCCGGCGTCCTCGCGGAGATCGACGGGCACCGGGTCCTCTTCGACCCCGTCTGGGGAGAGCGCTGCTCGCCGTTCCCCTTCGTCGGCCCCAAGCGGCTCCACCCGGTGCCCGCGCCGCTCGCCGCGCTCGGCCCGGTGGACGTCGTCGTGATCTCGCACGACCACTACGACCACCTCGACCTGCCGACGATCAAGGCGCTCGCCACCACCGACACCGTCTTCGCGGTGCCGCTGGGCGTCGGCGCGCACCTGGAGCGCTGGGGCGTGGCCCCCTCCCGCCTGCGCGAGCTGGACTGGACCGAGTCCACCGAGATCGGCGGACTGAAGCTCACGGCCACCCCGGCCCGCCACTTCTGCGGCCGGGGCATCCGCAACCGCCAGCACACGCTCTGGGCCTCCTGGGTCGTCCAGGGTCCCGAGCACCGGATCTTCCACAGCGGGGACACCGGATACTTCTCCGGATTCAAGGACATCGGCGCCGCGCACGGTCCCTTCGACGCCACGATGATCCAGATCGGCGCCTACTCGGAGTTCTGGACGGACATCCACATGACTCCCGAGGAGGGCGTACGGGCCCACCTGGACCTCCAGGGCGGCGCGGCCTCCGGTGTGCTGCTGCCGATCCACTGGGGCACGTTCAACCTCGCCCCGCACCCGTGGGCGGAGCCGGGGGAGTGGACGAAGGACGCGGCCGAGGAGGCAGGCCAGGCGGTGGCGTTCCCCCGGCCCGGCGAGCCGTTCGAGCCCGCGGGCAAGCTGCCCGGCGATCCGTGGTGGAACTCGGTGTCCCGTCCGATCGCCCGCCCGTGGCGCCGCCCCCGGGTCACCGGGGTCGCGGCCGGGGAGACGCGCAGCGACGATCTCGACCTGGCGGGCGAGCGCTGACGCCGAGGGGGACGGGAAGCGAGGGGGGAGAGCGGATGCGGCCGTCACCGTCGCCGGACGGTCAGGCCGGGGCGCGGGGCCTGCCCGACTGGCGGGTGCTCGTCGTCGGGGGTGCGTCGGGGATGGGGAAGACCGGTGTCGCCCGGGCCCTGGCGCGGCGGTACGACGTACCCGTCGTGGAGGTCGACGACATCGTCGAGGCACTCCTCGCGGTGACCCGGCCCGAGCACCTTCCGGAGGTCCACCACTGGCGCACCCACCCGGAGGCCGCCCGTCGGGCGCCCGAGTCGGTGGCCGAGCGGCAGATCGCGATCGCCGAGGCTCTGGCGCCGGCGGTCGAGGCGGTGGTGGCCAACCACGTGGGCACCGACACCCCGGTGATCCTCGAAGGGGACTACGTCCTGCCCGAGGTGGCGACGCCCGGGGGTGCGGTCCGCGCCGTCTTCCTCCACGAGGACGACGAGGCGCGGGTGACGGACAACTACCTGCGCCGGGAGCCGGAGGCCGGACCCCAGCACCATCGCGCACGCGTCAGCGTGCTGTACGGCCGTCGGCTCGCCGCCAGGGCGCGGGCGGCCGGCGTGCCGGTCGTCGCGCCGCGCCCCTGGGAGGACCTGGCCGGCCGGGTCGTCGCGACGCTGGGGCCCGCGCGAGGTGAGGCCGTGGTTCCTCGGCCCGGCGGCGGGTCCGCGCGCGGCCGGGCGCCGGGGGATGATGGGGCCGCAAGAGACGGAAGCACGGAACACGAGGTCAGGAGCGTCCATGGCGACGAAGCGGGTGCACCAGCCCCGTGAGGACGCGGAGTTCGACTTCATCCTCGGGATGAGCCGCGTCCCGGTCCTCGCGTACTTCATCGGGACCTGGCCCAAGGCTATCGAGCCCTGCCGGACGATGGACCTCGTCGTCGGAGGCGTCGCCGACGCGTACGCGGGCCGTCTGACGGTCGTCCGCGCCGACCTGACGCGCTGCCCCGACGCGACGAAGCGGTACGGGGTCACCGGGGCCCCGTCCTGCGTCCTGCTGACGGCGGGAGAGGAGGTGGCGCGGGGCGAGGGTCCCATGACCACCACCGCACTCCGGGAGCTCCTGGACGCCCACCTCTGACCTGTTCCGGCTGCGGCTACCGCCTGGAGAGGGCCGCCTCGGCTACCGCCGGGAGAGGCCGCCTCGCCTAGCGCCTGAACAGGCCGCCTCGGCGCGTCGGCCAGGTCAGGGCGCGCACGAGAGGGTTCGTGACCGCCCAGTAGGCCGGGTGCACCCAGCCCCGTTCCTTGGCGAGGAGCCCGGGGCCGTCCGGACGGTTCACATGGCGCAGGAGCCCGTCGTAGGCCGGGCCGCCGGCGATCAGGAGCAGCGGAGCGGTGAGTACCGCTCCGATCCAGACGGCGCAACGGAGCGCGAGCTGGGGAGAACCTTCTGTGCGCATCGGACGAGTATCCCGGACGGGCTCAGGCGGTGCCCCCGCGGGGGACGGCCCGGGTGAGGAGGGCGTCGACGAAGGTGCGGAGGGCCTCGGGGTAGACGTCCCGGGCGGCCAGCGCGGCCCAGCGGGTGCCGATGGCGGCCAGGTGGGGGACGCGGGACGGGTCCAGGTCGTCGCGGTGGGCGAAGGGGTGGCCCTCGGCCCGGCGGCGGGCGGAGTGGGCACGGACCAGGACCTCGCCGACCGTGAAGTACCAGACGGAGCGGAAGAGGTCGACGCTCTGCTCGTGGGTGCATCCGTGGTCGCCGGCGCCGGCCACGATGTCCTCGACCATCCACATCGCCGATTCGTCGAGGAGGCCGACGAAGCCGTCGGCCGAGAGGACCTCCGCCGCCCAGGGCCAGGCCGTGAGGGCGTCGTGCATCGCGGTGGCCGCGGTGACGATCCGGTCCCGGGGGGAGTCGGGCGACTGGGGGCGGCCGATCTGCCCGATGTGGTGGTTCAGCAGGTGGAGCAGCAGGTCGTCCTTGTTCCGGATGTGGTGGTACAGGGTCGTCGCCCCGACTCCCACCTCGCCCGCCAGGCGGCGGATCGTCAGTTTCTCCCAGCCGTCCTCGTCGATGAGCCGACGGGCGGTCTCCAGGATCTGCGCGCGGGAGGTCAGGGGCGGCCGGCCGGTGCGGCCGTGCGGTGCGGGCGTGCGGGGCATCGCCCCATCATGCCGTCCCGTCGCCGCCGTCCCCGAACGGTGCTCGGACCCGCATGGTCAGAAGGGTCCGACCGTGCTACTTTCGGAACATGTTCGCAAAGTTAAGGGGTCGCCCTGGAAGGGGAGTTGGACCCGAGCGTGACGAGAACGACGACGATGCCGCCGTGCTGCGGCCCTTCCTCCCGGGCTTCGCCGCGCTCGTGGCCCTCCAGGTCGTCGGCGCCCTCGCGGGCCTGCTGCCGCTGCTCGCCGTCGTCGAGCTGGGCCGCACCCTGCTCGCGCCCGGACCGGTCGACCGCGGGCACGTCCGGGACGCCGTGATCGTGGGCGCGGTCGGCATGCTCGTACGACTGGTGTTCACCGCCGCTTCGTCCGGAGTCGGCCATCTCCTCGACAGCCAGGTGCAACTGACGCTCCGTCGACGACTGGCCGCGCGGCTGGGGCGCGTGCCGATCGGCTGGTTCTCCCGGCGCCGGACCGGTGAGCTGGCGAAGGTGGTGGGGGAGGACGTCGGCGCCGTGCACCCGTTCATCGCCCACACCCCCGGTGAGCTCGTCTCCGCGTTCGCGGTGCCGCTCGCGTCGCTCGTCTACCTGTTCGCCGTCGACTGGCGGATGACCCTGATCACCCTGATACCCGTGGGCCTCGCGGTGGCGCTGGTCCCCCTGATGATGACCCCGACCCGGCTGCGCGAGCAGGAGGAGTTCGACGCCGGGATGGGCCGGATCGCGAGCTCGGTCGTCGAGTTCGTGCTGGGCATCGCGGTGGTCAAGGCCTTCGGCGGGGGCGAGCGCGCCCACCGCGCGTTCCTCGCCGCCGTCGACGACTTCGTCGGCAGCTTCCTCGGGATGGTGCGCGGGCTCGCCGGGATCGCCGCCGCGATGCAGGTGGTGCTGTCGCCGCCGTTCGTGCTGCTGGTCGTGCTGACCGGCGGTACGGCTCTCGTCACCGCCGGCGACCTGGCCGCGGCCGACCTGCCGCCCTTCCTGCTGCTCGGACTCGGCCTCACCGCGCCCGTGGCGGCGCTCGGCCACGGCTTCGACGACCTGCAGGCCGCCCGGCGCGCGGTCGGCCGGATCAGGGACGTGCTCGCGGTCCCGCCCCTGCCGGAGCCCGCCGAGCCCGCCATACCCCAGGGGCACCGGGTGGAACTGCGGGACGTCCGGTTCGGCTACGAAGCAGGGCACGAGGTGCTGCGCGGGATCGATCTCGTACTCGAACCGGGCACGGTCACCGCGCTCGTCGGGCCGTCGGGAGGCGGGAAGTCCACGCTGGTTCGGCTGCTGCCCCGGTTCTTCGACCCGACCCACGGCTCGGTGACCCTCGGCGGCGTCGACCTGCGCGAGATCGACAGCCGCGAGCTCCACCGGAAGATCTCCTTCGTCTTCCAGGACGTCCGGCTGCTGCGCGCCTCGGTCGCGGACAACATCGCGCTCGCCGTGCCGCACGCCGGCCCCGACGACGTCGTACGCGCCGCCCGGCTCGCGCACATCCACGACCGGATCCTCCGACTTCCCCGCGGATACGCGTCGGTGATCGGCGAGGACGCCGGGCTGTCGGGCGGCGAGGCGCAGCGGATCGCGCTCGCCCGCGCGCTCCTCGCCGACGCGCCCGTCCTCGTGCTCGACGAGGCAACCGCCTTCGCCGACCCGCAGACCGAGCGGGCGGTGCGCCGGGCACTGGCGACGGCGGAGGGGACCCGGACGGTCCTGGTCATCGCCCACCGCCTGGAGACCGTCGCCGAGGCCGACACCGTCGTGATGCTGGACGGCGGGACGGTCGTCGAGCGCGGCAGTCCGGCCGAACTGCTGAGGCGGGGAGGCGAGTTCGCCACGTTCTGGCAGGACCGGCACTCGGTCGCCGAGGCCGCCGGAGCCCACGGAGCCGTACCGCGAGGAGGCCGGTCCCGATGATCCGCATGCTGCTGCGCGTGCTCGGGCACGAGTACGGCCGGCCGGTGCGCCGCACCGTCGCCCTGATGGCGACGACCGCCCTCGTCGAGGGCCTGTCCTACGCGCTCCTGGTCCCCGTGCTGCGGGCGCTGTTCGGGAGCGCGCCCGAGGACGCCCGGCCCTGGCTGTACGCGTTCGGCGGCGCCGTCGCCGTCCACGGGGTCCTGCGCTACGCCGGCGACCGGGCCGGATTCCTCACCGGGGCCGCGCTGTTGCGCGGCACCTACCAGCGCCTCGGCGAGCATCTGGCCCGGCTGCCCGTCGGCTGGTACGAGGGCGGCCGGCTCGGGGAGGTGTCCGTCCTGGCGAGCCGGGGAGTCCTGCGGGCGATGAGCGCGATCGCGCATCTGCTGGCGCCGTTCGTCTCCGCCTGCGTCACGCCGCTGGCGATCGTCGCCGTCATGCTGGCCTTCGACTGGCGGATGGGGCTCGCCGCACTGGCCGCCGTGCCGGTCGTGGCGGTGGTCCGGACACGGGCGGGACGCGCCTCGGCCGCCGCGGACCGGGACCGCCACGAACGCGACCACGAGGCCACCGGGCGCGTCATCGAGTACCTCCGGGCCCAGCCGGTACTGCGCGCGGGCGGCCGGACCGCCGAACGCTTCCGGCTGCTCGACGACTCGCTGCGCGAGATCCGGCGCGCCTCCCGCCGCGCCGCGCTGTCGGCGCTGCCCGGGGTGGTGGGCCTCGCGCTCGCCGTGCAGGCGGCGTTCACCGCCGTGCTGGCCCTGGGTGCCTACCTGGCACTCGGCGGGAGCATCGGCGCGGCCGAGGTCCTGGCGATCCTGGTGCTGGCCGCCCGCTGCGCCGATCTGCTGCTGTCGCTGTCGGACCTCGCCGGTCAACTCCGTGCCGCGCGCCACGAACTGACACGGCTCGACGAGGTGCTGGGCACCGAGCCGCTGCCGGAGCCGGCCGAACCGGTCCAACCGGTTCTCCACGACCTGGAGTTCGAGTCCGTCGTCTTCCGGCGCGGTGGCCGCACGGTGATCGACGGACTGTCGTTGTCCGTTCCGCAGGGAGAGCGGCTGGCCGTCGTGGGGCCGTCGGGTTCGGGCAAGAGCACCCTCCTGCAGCTGCTGGCGCGCTTCCACGACGTGGACGGCGGCGCGGTGCGCCTGGGCGGGGTGGACGTCCGTGCCGTCGACTCCCGTGTGCTGATGGACCGGTTCGCCATCGTCTTCCAGGACGTCCACCTCTTCGACGGCACCATCGAGGAGAACGTACGCCTCGGCCGCCCCGAGGCCGACGAGGCCGCGGTACGGGCGGCGGCCGCGGCCGCACGGCTCGACGAGGTGATCGAGCGGCTGCCCGGCGGATGGTCGACGCACGTCGGCGAGGGCGGCGCGCTGCTGTCGGGCGGCGAGCGCCAGCGCGTCTCGATCGCGCGGGCCCTGCTGAAGGACGCGCCGGTCGTGCTGCTGGACGAGGTGACCTCCGCGCTTGACCCGGTGAACGAGGCGGCCGTCCACGAGGGCGTCGAACGCCTGATGGCGGGCCGGACGGTCGTGATGGTCGCGCACCGGATGCGGACCGTCCGGCGCGCCGACCGCGTCGTCTTCCTGGACGGCGGCCGGATCGTGGAGGAAGGCGGCCACGACGAACTGCTCCGCCGGGGCGGCCGCTACGCCGGCTTCTGGGACGTCTCCCTGACGCCGACGGCGGGCGAATGACCCGGCGTACGGCCCGCGGGGCCCGCGCCGAGCCCGGTCCTCTCACCGTCGGTCACCGGCGGTGCGGCGCCGGAACCGGCGCGAACGCGAATCCGGGGGCCGGACGGACGTCCGGGGGGCCGGGGGACGACGCAGGTCGCGGGGCGCGGGAGCGTATCCGTACGAGGTGACGGACGGGCGGACCGACGGGTTCACGCCACCTCCGGCAGATTCCGGTGGGAGACGTTTCCGCAGAGGGCGGTGGTGCGCGAGCGCCTCCGCCCTCTTCCGCTCCCGCCCCTCGCAGGCCTTCCGGAAGCAAGTCGTCGAGTTTCGGCCAGACGGTTCTCGGCCTGTCGTGCGAAGGGCGATACCAGACCGGGGCGCTGTACGGGTAAGTTTGCCAACTGCGCACCGCACATGAACGGTTGACGACTACAGTGTGTGGTTGGTGATCATCGGTAGGCTCATCGCACCCTCTGCAGTACTCCCGGCACGACACCACGGCACGACACCCCCGTACGCCCCCTGCACGACTCGTCCGAAACTCCCCGTAGTCCACCCCCTGTACCGCAGTACGCCGATTCCTGGGCACGTACCAAGGACACTCATGTCTCAACTTCGCGCACCCGCCTCGCGGTCCGATCGACGCGAGGGCGGGCGGCACGGCCGATCGGGCGCCCGCTCCGCCCCCGGCAACCCCGGCACCCCCCCGGCGCAGACGTCCGCGCCACTCCTGACGGAAGCCCGCATACGCCCCCAACTCCTGCGCACCTCCGTGCTCCCCGCCGTCGCGGTGGCACTGGGCGGCGCGGCGGCCGTCCTCTTCACCATCCGCTCCACGGGAGCCAGCCCCACGCCCGGCCTCTGGGCCGCGCTGACCGGCGCGGCCGCCCTCACCGTCGCCTCCGTGACCGCCGCGGCGCTCGGCGCCGACCGCGCGGCCAAGGCGGTCCTGGACCGCTGCAACGCCCTGCGTCGCTCCAGCGCCCGCGGCCAGAGCGAACTGCGTACGGTCGTCGAACAGCTGCGCAAGGGAGAGGGGCTCCCGCCCCGTCCCGCGCTGCCGTCCGGCCCTGCGTCGGGCGACGAGTTCGACCTGCTCTCGCAGGAGTTGAACCGCTCGCACGAGGCCGCCGTGGCGGCCGTCGTCCAGGCGTCCCGGCTCTCCAGCAGCGTCGGCAACGAACAGAAGGTCGAGGTCTTCGTCAACCTCGCCCGGCGCCTGCAGTCCCTCGTCCACCGCGAGATCCAGCTCCTCGACGAGCTGGAGAACGAGGTCGAGGACCCGGAGCTGCTCAAGGGCCTGTTCCACGTCGACCACCTGGCCACCCGCATCCGACGGCACGCCGAGAACCTCGCCGTCCTCGGCGGCGCCATCTCGCGCCGCCAGTGGTCGAACCCGGTCACCATGACCGAGGTGCTCCGCTCCTCGATCGCCGAGGTCGAGCAGTACCCGCGGGTGAAGCTGGTACCTCCGATCGACGGAACGCTCCGGGGCCACGCCGTGGCCGACGTCATCCACCTCCTCGCGGAACTGGTCGAGAACGCGACGTTGTTCTCCGCCCCGCACACCACGGTGCTGCTGCGCGCCCAGTACGTCACCGCCGGCCTCGCCATCGAGGTCGAGGACCGCGGCCTGGGCATGCCCGTCACCGAGCAGAACAAGATGAACGCCCTGCTCGCCGATCCCGACCAGGTCAACGTCGCGCATCTGCTCCAGGACGGTCGCATCGGTCTCTTCGTCGTCTCGGCGCTCGCCCGCCGGCACGGCATCGCCGTACGGCTCCAGTCGAACATCTACGGCGGCGTCCAGGCCGTCCTCGTCCTGCCGCAGGGACTCCTCGGCGCGGACCCCGAGGGCCTGGCCCAGCACGAGCGCCAGGCCGCCGCGGCCGCCGGCTCCCCGGCGGTCACGCAGGGCCAGGTGCAGATGCAGCCCCAGCCCCCGCAGCAGGCGCCGGCACCCGCACCGCTCCACGCCCCCGAGCCGGTCCACACCCCGGCCCCGGCCCGGCCCCCGGTCCACGCCCCGACACCCGTCCACGCCTCGGCACCCGTCCACGCCCAGGCACCCGCGCCGACGGCCGCGCCCGTGGCCCCGCCCGCGCCCTCCCCGGAGCGGGTCGTCACCCGTCACGAGGAGGCCCCGGCCTCCGGCCCGCTCGCGTACCCCGGCACGGGCTCGCACCTGAACGGCCACGCCAACGGCCACGCCGACACCGGTTCCACCCCCTCGATACCGGTGCAGTCGTACGGCGCCGAGCAGCAGGCACCCCTGCTGCCCCCGGCGCACGTGGCCCCTCGATCCGAGCCCTCCGGCCGGCCCCTCCTCCCGAAGCGGCGCGCACAGGAGCACCTCGTCCCGCAGCTGCGCGACGAGCCCGTGGCCCGCAAGACCGAGGACCACGCCCTGCACGACCCCGGTCTGATGGCCGCGTTCCAGCGCGGAATCGGCCTTGCCGAATCCCAGCCCGCCCCCCACGAAACGCTGCGTCCAGGCGACGCGCACAAGGAGTAGATGCACCATGGCGAGCAATGTGCCGACCGGCCATTCCTCGGATCTCGACTGGCTGCTGAGCGGACTGGTCCAGCGGGTCCCCTACACCCGCAACGCCGTTCTGCTCTCCTCCGACGGCCTCGTGAAATCCGTCCACGGTCTCGACCCCGACGCCGCCGACCACATGGCGGCCCTGGCCTCCGGCCTCTACTCTCTCGGCCGGAGCGCGGGCGCCCGGTTCGGCGACGGCGGCGAGGTCCGCCAGGTGGTCGTGGAGCTCGACTCCACGCTCCTCTTCGTCTCCACGGCCGGTTCGGGCACCTGCCTGGCCGTCCTCGCCGGGCGCGAGGCGGACGCCGCCGTGCTCGGCTACGAGATGGCGATGCTCGTCAAGAGCGTCCGGCCGTACCTGGTCACGCCCGCCCGGCAGGCAGCAGGTGCGGCAGGTGGCATCGGGCAGTGAACGTGACGTCACATCAGGAAGGGCCCTGGCTCGACGACGCGGCAGGCCGGCTGATCCGGCCGTACACCGTGAGCGGCGGCCGGACCAAGCCCAGCACCACGCTGGACCTGCTCTCGATGGTGATGGCGACCGGCTCGATCCCCCAGGCCCACATGGGCCCCGAGCACAGCCTGGCACTCGGGCTGTGCGACGGGCCCACCTCGGTGGCCGAGATCGCGGCGCACTTACGGTTGCCGGCCGTCGTCACCAAGGTCCTGCTCTCCGATCTCGTGGACTGCGGGGCGCTCACCGCCAGGGCCCCCCGTCTCCACGCCAACCCAACCGACCGTTCCTTGCTGGAGGCAGTGCTCGATGGCCTACGACAACGGCTCTGAGCGCCACGAGAGTTTCGCGACCGACCCCTTCCCCACCGCACTCAAGATCCTCGTGGCGGGCGGCTTCGGCGTGGGCAAGACGACCTTCGTGGGCGCGGTCAGCGAGATCGAACCGCTCAGCACCGAGGAGCTGCTGACCTCGGTCAGCGCGGCCACCGACAGCCTGGAGGGCGTGGAGTCCAAGACCACGACCACCGTGGCCATGGACTTCGGGCGCATGACGCTCGACGACCGCCATGTGCTGTACCTGTTCGGCACCCCCGGGCAGGAGCGTTTCTGGTTCATGTGGGACGAGCTCTCCGAGGGAGCGCTCGGCGCGGTCGTCCTCGCCGACACCCGCAGGCTCCAGGAGTGTTTCTCCGCCGTGGACTTCTTCGAGCGGCGGGGCATCCGCTTCGTCGTGGCGGTCAACGAGTTCGACGGCGCCTACCGCTACGAGCCGGACGAGGTGCGGGCCGCGCTCGACCTCAAGCCGGACGTGCCGGTCGTCGTCTGCGACGCCCGGATCTCCAGCTCCGGCATCCGTACCCTGCTGACCCTCGTCCAGCATCTGATCACCAACATCCCGGCCGCCGTGCCGAGCTTCGGAGCCACGTCATGACCTACGACCCGACCGGTCATCTCCTGCTGACCCCCATCGACAAGGAGGCACCCGCCCGGGTGCAGCGGCTGCGTGAACTCGGGCTCGGGGAGCGGCCGGACCCGGCCTTCGACGAGTTCGCCCACCGGCTCGCGGACGTGACCGGGGCCCCCTTCTCGATGGTCAACTTCATCGACGAGAACCGGCAGTTCTTCGCCGGTCTGCACACCCCCGAGGGCACTCACTCGGGCAGCGACCTGGGCGCCGCCGCGGCCAGCACCGGGGGCGTCGGCCGCTACATGGCCCGCGACCACGGCTACTGCCCGCACGTGGTGGTCCGGCGCAAGGCGCTCGTCCTGGAGGACGTCTGCGACTACCCGCGCTTCGCGGGGAACCCGGTCGTCGACGAGATCGGGATCCGTTCCTACATGGGAGCGCCGCTGATCGACCGTACGGGCGTCGCGCTGGGCACGATCTGCGTCGTCGACACCGACGTCCGGCCGTGGGGGCGCGCCGGTCTGGAGACGATCAAGGCCATGGCGGCGGAGCTCGTGGAGCAGATCCACCGCCGCGAGGACGGCATGTTCTGACCCGTACCGACGGGAGGACGGCCGGGGCCCCGGTACGGCGTGTGTCGCCGTACCGGGGCCCCGGCCGTCTCCGCCCCCTGGGGCGTGCGCGTCGGAGGACGTGCGCTCAGGCCGCGCCGGAGTGCCTGCTCAGGCGTGCGCCGGTTCGAGCTCCGGCGTGCGGACCAGTTCGGAGAGCCGCTCCGACCAACTGCCCTTGTCCTGGCCGAGGGCGACCTCGGCCAGCCGCAGGAGCTGGATGTCGGAGGTGCCCGCCGGGGCGAAGATGTGGTGCGCGTCGCGGAGGTACCGCTCGATGGGCCGGTTCGTGAAGAGCCCGGCGGCGGCGTGGACCTCCATGGCGTTGCGGCCGGAGTCGATGGCCGACTCGACGTTGACGAGCTTCGCGTTCATCAGCTCGGCATCGCAGGACATGCCCTGGTCGAGCAGGTGGACGGCGTGGTACGCGGCGAGCCGGGCGGTCATCAGCCGGGACTGCATCTGGCCCAGCTTCAGCTTGACGGTGGGCAGGTCGTGGAGCGGCTTGCCGTAGCGGATGCGCTCGGAGGCGAAGCGGGTCGTCTCCTCCAGGATCGCCTGATGGATGCCGAGGGAGACGGCGGTGAGGTTGGCCCGCCCGTACAGCACGCTGGAGGAGTACGCGACGGCCAGGCCGTCGCCCTCGTCGCCGAGACGGTTGGACGCGGGGACGCGGCAGTTCTCGAAGATCAGCTCGCCGAAGCTGAAGCCGTGGAGCCCCATGGCGGGCTGCTGCGGACCGGTCCTGAAGCCGGGGCGATCGGATTCGACCAGGAAGGCCGAGAGTCCCTTCGATCCGGGACCGGTCCTGACGACGACTCCGTGCAGGTCGCCCACGTGGCTGTTGCCGACGTAGACCTTGCTGCCGTTGAGGATGTAGTCGTCGCCGTCGCGGACCGCGCTGGCGGTCATGCCGAGGACGTGGCCGCCGGACTCGGGCTCGGTGACCGCGATGGTCGGCAGGCACTCGCCGCTGGCCACGGCCGGCAGCCAGGTCTTGCGCTGCTCGTCGCTGCCGAAGTGGACGATCTTGGCGGTGCCCAGCTGCGAGGCCTGGACCATGGCGCCCATGGCGCCGCTGACCCGGGAGAGCTCCTCGATGATGATCGTCTTGGCGAGGTGGCCGGCGCCCATCCCGCCGTACTCCTGGCTGACCGTCGCGCCCAGCCAGCCCTGCTCGGCGATGCGTCGGGAGAGTTCGTGATGGACCGTCCGGGACGCTTCCATCTCGGCTATTCGTGGCCGAACCTCACGCTCTGCGAAGTCTCGGACCGTTGCCCTGAGTTGATGATGCAGTCGACTGCTGAAGTAGCCGTCCATCCGAGTCCTCCTCTGCGAACGCCTGCTCGCTCTGTCGAGCGGACAGGTGGTGCATCGGCAGTGGTCCCGTCCCGAACAGGCCGACCTCTTCATGGTGTTGATCTTTCCGGGACGGAGCAATATCGCCACGACTTTTGTCTGAAACAGGAGCTGTTGACGATTGAAACCGACTGTGTTTCGTGTGGTGTTGGCCCCCTTGGGTCGATCCGGAGTCCATTCCCCGTAGGCATGTTTCTGCCACATGCCAAAGGCAACAGATCTCCCGGCATATGGCCATGAGCCCTCCGAGTTCGCCACATGGGTCACTTCATCCCCATGGAGGCGACATTCCGCTACGTGCCCGACCTGCTGCCGGCCCCGGGAGCACGGGCCTTGCCCTCGCCCTCCCCGCTCCGGGAGTCCGCGCCACGGGCGCGCGAGCGCTCCGGAGGGGCGCACGGAAGCGTTACGGAGAGTGAGCGGCGTGCCGTCGGCGCGTGCCCCGGATCGGGCGCCGGATAAGGGTTCGTGACCACCGTCGAAAGTGCGGTATTGTTCTCATGCGCGTTCGGCCAGGGGAAACCCCAGGTCAGACGGGCACCGGGACGTGGCGCAGCTTGGTAGCGCACTTGACTGGGGGTCAAGGGGTCGCAGGTTCAAATCCTGTCGTCCCGACTCGAAAGAGTCGTAGGTCAAGGGGCCGTTTCAGAGCAATCTGAAACGGCCCCTGACTCGTTTCGGAGCCCTCCTCGTCTTGTCGGGAGGGCCGCACGGGCGAGCGCCTACCCTCGGGCGGCGGCCCTCATCCGATGCCGCCCAGGCCGCTCCACCTGCCCCAGGGGTTGCCGCCGTGGCCGGAACGGTCGCCGCGTCCGGTCTCCGCCTGAAGGGCGGCACGCGTCAGCGGGCCGTACACGCCTCGCTCCTCCGGGATGTCGCGGGCCCGCTGAAATCGGCTCAGGGCCGCCTCCACGAACGGGTCGAACACGCCGTCGGCCGATCCGAGGAAGAGGTAGAGCTCCTGGAGCCGCCGCTGGAGGTCCGCCACCTCGGGACCGGTGCTGCCGAGGCGGAGGGCCCCACTGTCCGGGCGTTCGGGCGGCGGGGCGGTGCGGGTCCGGGTCGGGGCCGGATCGGGCCGGTGGGTGGCGGGGCGCGTGGGCGGTGCGGATGCCGGCGCCGGGTTGCGGGGCGCCGCGGTGGCCGTCGCGCCGGGGGAGACGGCCGGCCGCGCGGTGGCCGCCCCGGAGGACGGGGGCGTCGCCGTGGCGGTGCCGGATCCGGTGGGCGTGGTCGGAGGCGTGGTGGCCGGCGTCGTGGCCGGTGGAGGAGGCGTCGCCGTCGACGTCCCCGTGGGGGGCGGCGGTTCGGCGCTCGCGGTCTCCAGGTGCGGCGCGAGATCGGGCATCGTGAGGGTCAGCTTGTCCGCGGGCTCCCGCTCCATCCCGGAGGTCAGTCCCACCGAGAGTCCCAGCCCGGCCGTGAGCGCACCGGTGATCAGCAGCGGCAGCGCCATGCCGCCCCGCCTCTCGGGCTCGGGCACGGGTGCGGCCTTCCGCGCCCGGGGGACCTTTCGCGCCCGGGTGGTCTTCCGCCCGTGCCGGGGCTTCCCCGCCCGGTGGCGCGCGGGCGAGCCGCCTGCCCGTGAGACCGACGGCAGGCTCGGAGTGTCGTCGAAGAGTTCGACGTCCTGCATGCGGGCCCCCGGGCCGTCGCCGCCGGGCTGGGCGACCTTCCCGAAGACGTCGTTGTCCGGCGCGGGGCCTGGCTCCGGTTCGGGGCCGGCGCCGGATGTGACTGCTGCGGTCAAGGCAGTCCTGTTGCGCATACAGGTGCTCCATATGTGGCGAAGCCGTGTGTGTCGGGAGGGGACGAGGAGACTTTGACCGCGACTCAAGGTGAGCGTCAACTGTGGACGAGACGCGCAAAACCGGACGCTCACAACATTGATTCTTAAACAATCCTTAATAAGTGACGCACGTCACTCCATGGCACCCATATGTGGCCGGCGCACCACATGCCATGGCCGCCCGCCGGCCCCTCAGGCCGACGGTGCCGGGGCCTCCAGTTTGATCCCGACGTGGCGGATCGTGTGCAGGTACCGGGGCCGGGCCGCCGATTCCCCGAGCTTCCGGCGCAGCCAGGAGAGATGGATGTCCACGGTGCGCTCCCCGTGGTAGGTCTGCAGCCACACCTGCTGGAACAGTTCGCTGCGCGCCACGACGACCCCGGGGCGCCATGCCAGGAACTTGAGGAGGTCGAACTCCTTGGGCGTCAGGTCGAGCGGGGCGTCGTCGAGGGAGGCCAGGCGGCGCGCCGCGTCGACGACGAGCCCGCCCACCGTGACGACGTCCGCCGACGGCCCCCGGGTGCCGGCCCGCCGCAGCACCGCGGTCATCCTCGCGATGAGGTGCTCCACGGAGAACGGTTTGACGAGGTAGTCGTCGGCCCCGCTGCCCAGCACCCGTACGATCTCGCGCTCGTCGTGCCGGGCCGTCACGACGACCACGGGGATGTCCGAGACGGTACGGAGCATGACGAGCATGTCCCGGCCGTCGAGGTCCGGCAGGCCCAGGTCGAGCAGCATCACGTCGAACGGCTCGTCCAGGACGGCGCGCAGCGCACCCAGCGCCGTCCCGCACTCCCGCACGGTGTACGTGGCGTTCGAGAGACATCTGTGCAGGGCGGAGCGGACGGACGGATCGTCCTCGACGAGAAGCACCTTTGCCATGCGGTGCACGCTACGTGACACACATGTCTGCCTGGAGGTCAGGGCGGGTGACACATTCCCCGTTAAGGATCCTTAAGGCATCGGCAAGCCCGGGTTAACCCCTCCCGCGCACATCGCCTCCTAAGATGGCATGTGCCGCTGACGCTGCTGCCGGGAGCTCGCGTCGGCGGGAGCGGACCGGTGGAATGCGAGCGGTCCCGTAACCGCGTGAAGGGCGGTGAAGGGGGCGATCCGCTACTCCGCGGGGGTGGCCGCGGTGTAGAAGACGGAGGACCCCTCCTTGGTCCGGCGGGCGTGTCCCTTGGCGACGAGGTTCTCCAGGGAGGTGCGGACGACGGTGTTCTGGACGTGCCGGTCGCGGTGCTGCTCGCTGAGGGCGGTCGTCACCTCGGAGGCGGAACAGGGAGTGCTGCTCGCGGCGAGGTGATTGCGGATCAGCTCGACGAGCGTGGTCTTCGTGGCGCCGGAATTCTTTCCGCTCCTGCTGTTCCTGCTGCCGTTCCCGGCCTTCTGCCGGGGAACCCGCCGGCCGGGCGCGGGGACGTCGGCCCGAAGAGCCTGCTGAAGGCTGAGCAGAACGCCGTGGTCGTGCACGAGCTCGTCGAGTTCGGCGGTCAGCCGTGCGACCTCGCCGCGGATCCGCTCCTGTTCCGCCACATTGCGCTTGAGATCATCGGCGACCTTGCTGCTGTACGCGGACGTGAGTTCCGTTTCTCCCGGCATGCTTCCCTCTTCGTCGAACGGGGTCGGACGCGCGTGATGCCGTCCTGCCGCTTATCCGCTCCCATCGAACTCGCGGTGACGCCGCGGATGTCATCAGGAAGATGGGGAACCCGCGGCGCATGGTCGGCTGCCCAAAGCCGACGACCACTGTAAGGCATCGCCTTCATCGGCCCGGTTCTTTGTGTATTGGCATGGCATGAGGAAGTCGTATTGGTCATGCGGCCAATTCGCGTCCGAGAAATTGCGGGACAAACGAAGACGTGGTGTGAATGCGGACCCTTCGTCCTGCGCGAAGAAGGTGCACGGCGCGGACGGTAGGACGGGGGAGACCTGGCCGTCCGCGCCGTGCGGAGTGCGCGCAGCTGACGCCTTGTCCTCCGACGGGGGAACGTCGGGCAGGGCGGAGGTGCCTCCGGGAGACCGGAGACCTCGTGCACGCAGGAGGAGTATGGCACATGTGTTCCGTGCGTGTGTGATGCCAGACGGTGGATGTGATGCTCTGTCATGACGCGAACTCGCCCTGGATGAGGCATGGATGGCGAAGGGCGACGGCCGGTCCCGTGGATCCTCATCCCCGGCTGATCACGACCTCAAGGAACCCTTAAGAATCACCGGCCGTCGCCTCTGTGCCTCACATATGCCATCACCGGGTGGTTAGGTTTCCAGCAGCTCATCACACGCCCGCTGGGCCTCCCACCCTCATCACCGTGCGGGTCCGGACGTTCCGACCGCCCGGCCCTCCGCACAGCCCCTGCCGGTTCCCAGGCCCGGAAAGGAAACGTCGCCATGGTCCTGCCCCACTTCAGAGGCGCTGCTCGCATCGCAGACATACTCGACGCCCTCCCCGACGGTCTCGTGCTCGTCAACCGCGACGGCACGGTCGTCAACGCCAACACGATCGCCCTCGGCATGTTCGAGACACCCGGCACCGCGCTCGTCGGCCGTGGTCTGCTCGACCTGCTACCCGCTTTCCCGCTGCGGCTGGTCCCGGGCTCGGCGCGCCACTCAGGAGGCACCGACGAGCGCAGCCGCACCGAGCCGACCCGGATGATCGCCCGCCGCACGGACGGTGGCGAGTTCCCGGTGGAGGTGACGAGCGCCGAGCTGGGGGACGGCCGCGAGGCCTGCGACCCGTACGGCGGCCACACCGGCGACGCGACGCTGGTGCTCGTCGTCCGCGACCTCACCGGCACCCTCGACACCGAGGCCGAACTCGCCCGCTCACAGCACCGGACCGAGACGATCCTGCGCGCCACCGCCGAGGGCGTCGTCGGCACGGACACCGACGGCCGGGTCGTCCTGGTCAACCCCGCCGCCGCGCGGATCCTCGGCTACCGCACCGACGAACTCGACGGCGCCGAGCTGCACCCGCTGGTCCTCGCCTGGCGCGCCGACGGCGAGCCCTTCCCGTACGAGGACTCCCCGCTCGCCGACACCCTCAGATCCGGGCGCAAGCACCGCGTCCGCGGACAGGCCCTGTGGTCCAAGGCCGGCGAACGCGTCCCCGTCGACCTGACGACCGCACCCCTGCGCGACGGGGACCGGCTCGTCGGTGCCGTCCTGACCTTCACCGACCGCAGGCCCTACGAGGTGCTGATCGCCCGGCACGCGGCCGAGCGCAAGGAGCAGGCGGAGCGGTACGCCGTCCTCGCCTCCCGGAATGCCGAACTGACCGCCGCACTCGCCGGGCTGCGGCCGGGCACACCCGGTGCGCTCGCCGTGAGCGGTCCGGAACCCCGGCGGCCGGCAGAGGCGGCGGCCGCCGTCACCCGGCACCCCACCACCCTCGGCACCGTCGTGTCCGCCGGCATCGACAAGGCCTCCGCGCTCATCGGCCCGCACCGGACGCAGTTCGCCGTGCACGCCCCGCCGGTCGTCGTCGCGCTCGATCCGGCGCGCGCCTCGACCGCCCTGGCCCACCTGATCGCCGACGCCTCCGGAGCCGCCTCCGCGGGCACGGCCCGTCCGCGCGCCCGGGCCGTGCCCCAGGCCGACACCACCGTCGTCATCACCGCGGCGCTGCGGGGCGCCCATCTGCGCATCGAGATCTCGGGCCCCAGGGCCGCCAACGACCCCGCCCACCTCCTCCTCGCGCGCGGGATCATCGACGCCCACGGCGGAGACCTCATCGCACGGGAGGGCCCCAGGGGCGCCGGCCTCACCTACGTCGTCCAGATCCCGCACGCCCCCGCACCCGTGCCCGCGGCCCCTCACCTCGCGCACCCCCGCCCCCTGCGGGCCGTCCCGGCCCCGGTCACCGGCTCCTGGATCGTCGGCGCGGCGGTCGGCGCCCACCGCGACCGGACGGCCGCCCGCCCCCGCCCGTACGCCGAACCGGCCGGGTCCGCCCCTCGCGTCCGGACCGGTGGCGACGAGGCCGCGCAGCAGCGCATCGTCCATCTCCTCGCCAGGATCAGGCGCCACTCCGCCTGACCGACGCCCCTGACCGACGCCCTCGACTCCGGAGGCGGGCGGCGGCGCGGGTCTCACCAGGTGGGGCCGAGGCGCAGGAGGTGGTCGCGGACCAGGGTGGCGTGGGGGTTGTCGGGGATCCCCGGGCGCTGGACGAGGTAGGCGGTGTTGATGGGCGGATCCTCGGTGTCGTGCAGGGCGACCAGGGCGCCGGAGGCCAGTTCGTCCTGGCAGAGGTAGCGGGGCAGGACCGTGAATCCCGCACCCGCGGCGACCGCGGCCAGGACTCCGCGCAGGTCGGGCACGGTGACGGCGGCGCGGCGGGTCAGACGCCGGCCGAAGACGTGCCGCCAGTAGCGGCGGGCGATGGGCAGGTCCTCCGCGTACGTGACGAGGGGGACGCCGTGCAGGGCGCCGGGGTCTTCCGTCGTCACCCGGCCGTCGATCCGCTCGGCCCACACGGGCGCGGCGACCAGGACGAACTCCTCGTCGAGCAGCGGTACGGCCGTCAGCGTCCGGCCGCGCGGGCGAGCGGTGGCGATGGCCAGATCGTGGCGACCGGCCCGGAGTTCGTCGAGGAGGGGTTCGGTGAGCCCGGTCGCCACCCGGAGTTGCACGCCGTCCGCCACGAGCGGCGCGAGGGCGGGGAGGACGCGGGTGCACAGCAGTTCGGCGGGGCCGGCCAGGTGCACGGGCGCGGCCGTGCCCTCCGCCGCGGCGCCGTGGCCGGTCGCCGCCATGAGGGCGTCGAGCGGGTCCATGACCCGTGCCGCCAGATCGTGCGCGTACTCCGTCGGGGCGACGCCTCGCGGCAGCCGGGCGAACAGCTCCCGGCCGGTCTGCCGCTCCAGTGCGCGGACCTGACCGGTCACCGTGGGCTGCGAGATGCCGAGGAGCTGTCCCGCGGCGGTGAAGGAGCCGGAGCGGTAGACCGCGAGGAACGTGCGCACGAGGTTCAGGTCCAACGGCGACGAGCGCGCCGGGGACGCGGCGGCCGACGCCGCCGCCGAGCCATCAGGATTCCTGTGCTTCACGTGAGGGAGCATAGTCAGCGCGAATGGCCGGGAGGCGGCGGAAAAGGCGGTGACGGTCGGGGCCGGTGGCCGCCGTCAGGCCATCTTCTTGAGGACCTCGGCGGCGAGCGGGGCGGAGGAGGACGGGTTCTGGCCGGTGACCAGGTTGCGGTCGACGACGATGTTCGGCACCCACGGCTCGCCGACCTGGACGTCCACGCCGGCCTCGACGAGGCGGGTCTCCAGGAGCCACTGGGCCTTGTCGGCGAAGCCGGCCTGGGTCTCCTCCGCGTTGGTGAAGGCGGCGACCTTGTAGCCGGCGAAGGCGTTGGTGCCGTCGGCCTTCGTCGCGGCGAGCATCGCGGCGGGGGCGTGGCAGACGACGGCGAGGGGCTTGCCCGAGGCGAGGGCGTCGACCAGGATCCGGCCGGAGACCGGGTCGACGGCGAGGTCCTCCATGGGGCCGTGGCCGCCGGGGTAGAAGACCGCCGCGTACTCGTCGAGGCGTACGTCCTCCAGCGTGATCGGGTGGTCGAGCTCGTCGAGCGAGGCGAGGGCGGCGGCGACCTTGTCGGCGCCCTCCTGTCCGCCGTTGACCTCCGGAGCGAGGCTGCCCCGGTCGACCGTCGGGACGACCCCGCCGGGCGTGGCCACCACGACCTCGTGGCCGGCGGCCTTGAACACCTCGTACGGCGCCACGGCCTCCTCCGCCCAGAAGCCGGTGGGGTGCTTGGTCCCGTCGGCCAGGGTCCAGTGGTCGGCGCCGGTCATCACGAAAAGGATCTTGGACATGCGAGGGGCTCCCGGGGTCGTCGGTGCGGCGATGTCTTCGACGCTATGCCCGCCGCCGAGAGGTTTCCAATGGAGAACCCGATGTCCGCCATGGGAAGTCCGATGGCTCCCGGGGAATACCTCCCAGCGGCTCCGACCTGCGAACTCGCCTATCCGACGGCGGACCCCGGGGCGGTGACCGGGGCCGTGAGGCCCGCGAGGGCCAGGGCCCTCGCGACGGCGGGGCCGTCCAGCGGGTCGCCGTCCGGGCCGATCGGGCGGAGCCGCTCCAGCAGGACGGCCGGGTCCAGCCGGTGCGCCTCGGCCGCGGCCAGGAGCGCGTCGGCGCTCGGCCCTTCGGCGGTGCGGTCGATGCGGTCGGACAGGTCGCCCACCGCCCGCTCCCGGTCGACGAAGTCGCTCATGCCGCAGTCCAGGCCGTCGTCACGGAGGTCCGCGGGGTACGGCGCGCGGGCCCAGGTCCCGTTCTCGTACCAGTAGACGCACCCCAGCTCGTTGCCTTCGAGGCGGTCGTGCAGCTCCTCGTACGGGAGCCACTCCGGGCCGCCCGCGAGCATGTCGATCGGCGGCTCGTGCCACTTGACCCCGCTCGACTCGTCCTCGCCGTAGAGCACGAACCGGCCTTCGCCCATCCGGGACATGGTCCACCAGGTGCAGCCGGAGTCGTCGTGGTGCAGGCCCTCGGAGTCGATCCAGACGCCGGTGCGGTAGCCGCTCCGGCGCTGCTCGTCCTCCGTGGTCGCGCCGACCGCGGCGAGCAGGGCCCACCGGGCCCAGAGCGCCTCGCCCGTCGGAAGGTCCTCCGGCAGTCCCGGTCGGTGAATGGTCATTCCTGCCCCCGTGTGTCGAGCCGTGCGGCCGTAGAGCTGTGCGGCCGTAGACCAGAGACCGTATCGGAGGGGTCCGACACGGTCTCCGACGACCTGGGGGAGCCCGTGCGTCAGCGCGTCCGCGCCGGATCCGGTGCCGTGCGCGCGAAGTGACGGGCGGTCGGGGTCAGTGCCGCGGCCGCCGTCACGAGGAAGCAGGCGGCTGCGCACACGCCGAGCACGGGCGTGACCCCGAAGGCGTCGATGGCCGGGGCGATCAGGGCCAGGCCGACCGGCGCGAGACCGTACGACACGAGGAAGTCCAGCGAGGAGACACGGGCCGGCCTGTCCGGTGCGACGTTGGAGCAGATGGAACCGTGCAGCGACCTCAAGCTCGACCAGAAGCGGCGCGTCGCGCGGATCCACGAGATCCTCGCCGAACACCCCGAGTACCACTGGATGCGGCAGTACCACGACGACATCCACTACCTCGGCTACCGGGCGATCGCCGACCGGATCAGGGAGGCGACCGGGCCGGCCGATCCGGACGGAGCGGCCGGCCCGGACGGAGCCGCCGGGCTCACCGTCGTCGGCGGGGTCCGCTCGGGTGCCTCGACCGGCGCCCTCGCCCGCTACCTGGGCGCCTCCCCGAGCGGCATGGCCGACGTCCGGCTCGTCGGCGTCCAGCCGTACGGCAGCGTCACCTTCGGCGCCGAACACGTCTCCGATCCCGAGATCATCATCGCCGGGATCGGCAGCTCCATCCCCTTCGGCAACGTCTCCCACGAGCTGTACGACAACCTGCACCGGATCTCCTTCGACGCGGCCCTGGCCAGCAGCGTCGACCTGCTGCGCCGGCACGCGGTCTTCGCGGGCCTCTCGACCGGCGCCGGCTACCTCGCCGCCCGCCACGAACGCGATCGCACCCCCCAGATGCACGGTCCTCTTCATCGCCGCCGACACCGGTCACCGCTACGTCGACACCGTGCACGCCCGCCACCGCGAGGCCGCGCCCCTCGCCGCCCTCGCCCCGCGCGACGTGACCGACCGGAGCGAGCTGGCGCTGCCGTGGTCCCGGATGGAATGGAACCGCGCCGGAGCGGACGTCCGTGCGACCGGCTCGTACGCACCGGCGAGATGATCACTCGTTGGTGAGTTCGCCCGTCCCCGCCACCGGTCCGGCGCGAGGCTGAGGGAGGAGTGGCAGTGATCGTGCGGCCGGGACGTGCCGCGGGCAGGGGAGCGGTGTGACGAGGGAACCAGGGGTCCGCGAGGGCCTGGACGAGCGGGCGTTGCTGCTGGCGGCGGGGCTCGCGGACCTGGCGGTCAGCACCCTGAGCACGGGACTCGGGGCCGTCCGGGGCCTGTTGAGGCGCTCGGACGCCGCCGAGGTGGCGGCGGAGGCCGAACGGGACCTGGAGGCCCGCGGCCGCCTCGTCCTCGACAGGTACGCGGCGCCGCCACCGGCCTACCTGGAGGTCCTCGCCCGGCACGTGCTGGCCCGGCGGGCCGACCGTGACGTCTGAGCGCTGGGAGCCGGCCGCCTTCAAGTCCCGCGTCGACGAGGTGCTCCGGCGGTACGTCGCCGAGGAGGCCGGCCTGCTGTCGGAGGTCGATCCCGCGCTGGGCCCGGTCGCCGGACAGCTGGAGGCGGCGGTCGCGGACGGCAAGAGGCTGCGGGCCGCGTTCTGCTACTGGGGCTGGCGCGCGGTGGGGCAGCCCGACAGCGAGGCGCTGCTGCGGGCGGCGGCCTCGATGGAGCTCGTGCACGCGGCGGCCGTCGTCCACGACGACCTGATCGACGACAGCCCGCTGCGCCACGGCCGCCCCACCGCCCACGTGGCCCTGCGGGACGCGGTGGGGCACCACCCGCGGCCCGCCGCCGGCGCCCGGTCGCTGGCCATGCTCGTCGGGGACCTGCTCATGTCGCTCGCCGGCCAGCTGTTCGTCACCAGCGGAGTACCGGCCGCCTACCTCGGCCGCGCCCGACCCCTCTGGGCGGCACTCGCCCGGGACCTGATCGCGGGCGAGTGCCTGGAGATCCTGCACACCGGAGCCGCCCCCGACACGGCTGCCTCGCTGAAGGTGATCCGCTACAAGACCGCCAAGTACACCGTCGAGCAGCCCCTGTTGATCGGCGGCGCCCTGGCCGGGGCCGGTCGGCGGCTGCGTGAGGGCTACTCCGCGTACGGGCTGCCGCTCGGGGAGGCGTTCCAGCTGCGGGACGACCTGCTCGGCCTCTTCGGGGACCCGGAGACCACCGGCAAGGCCGACGCCGACGACGTACACGGCCGACGGCCCACCGCCCTGCTCGCCGAGACCTGGCGGCTCGCCGGTGGCGAGGACCGGCGGCGGCTGCGCGACCTGCTCGCCCGCCCCGCCCTCGACGGCGACGCGCTGGAGGCCGTACGCGCGCTGATGCGGCGGCTGAAGGCGCCCGACCGGGTCGAGGCCATGATCGCCGCGCGGGTCGAGGAGGCACTCCGAGCCCTCGACGGGCTGAACCTGCCCGCCCCGCCCGCCGCCGCGCTCACCGCCCTGGCGCACTCGGCGGCGGCCCGCCGTTCCTGACGGAGACCCCCCCGACCCCCGTCAGAGATCCCCCGTCCCCGACAGAGATCCCCGTTCCTGACGGAGAACAAGGAGCCCTGCCCCATGACCCCTGTCACGTCCCGTACCGAGGCGTCGATGGACGCCCTGCGGCGGTCCGGCGACGAACTCGCCGACGCCACGGTCGCCACGCTCTTCGAACGCGGCGAGGTCGGAAAGTTCAACACCCTGATGCGGTACGTCTCCACCGCCGGCGCCCCGCTGCCGGACGGGCTGCCCGACGTCGCCCGGGAGTACCTCCACGCCACGAGCGCCCCGCCGTCCTGGGTGGACTGGGGGGAGATGGAGAAGGCCCGGCTGTTCTTCATCGACAACAACGTCCACATCTCCACCGCGCTGTCCTTCGCCTCCATGCCCGCCTGCTACCTCGTCCCGCACGTGGCGAAGCTGCTGTCGGCGACGCACGGCCTGAGCTACCCGTCCAAGCGCATGGCGGAGACCGGGCAGTTCACCGTCCACCTGATGCAGCCCGACGCCTTCGAGGCCGGCAGCAGGTTCATCCCCGCCGCGCAGAAGGTCCGTCTGCTGCACGCCTCCATCCGTCACCACCTCGTCCGCGAGAACCGGTGGGACGCCGCCGAGCTGGGGGTGCCGATCTGTCAGGAGGACATGATCGGCGGGCAGATGTTCTTCTCGATGCTCGTCCTCGACAGTCTGCACCGCCTCGGCATCCACATGACCTCCGAGGGCGCGGACGCCTACTACTACGCCTGGCGTGTGGTCGGCGCCATGCTCGGCGTCGACCAGGACGCCGTCCCGAAGACCCTCGACGACGCCCGGGCCTTCCTCGACCTCTACATGGTCCGCCACATGGGACCCTCGCCCGAGGGTTCGCACCTGACCCGCCAACTGATCGACCTCTACGAGGAGATCGTGCCCGGCACCTTCTTCGACCCGGTCGTCTCCGCGCTCATCCGCTTCCTCGTCGGCGACACCTGCGCCGACTGGCTGGACGTCCCCCGCACCCGCTGGGACACCCTCGTCAGGTCCGTCCCCCACCTCCTCGGCGTCCTGGAGAGCATCGAGGACAGCTCACCGCTCGGCGCCTGGGCCCTGGACCGCCTCGGCCACCTCACCACCGTCCTGGAACTGTCCTCCCTCACCCGTGGCCGCGTCATGCACTACGCCATCCCCGAGCACCTCAGGAAGGAGTACGGCGTCCCGGCGGGCCCGGCCCGCACCCGCCGCTGGGCGCCCCCGGCCGCCACGGTCTCCCCGTGACGGCCGGGTCGCGGCCGCGTCGCCGTCAGGGAGCGGTGAGCTCGGCCCGGACGGTGCGGGCCGCCGCCACCAGGTTCTCCAGCGAGGTGCGGGTCTCGGGCCAGCCGCGGGTCTTCAGGCCGCAGTCGGGGTTGACCCAGAGCCGCTCGGCGGGGATGGCCTCCAGGCCGGTACGGAGCAGCTCCGCGGCCTCCTCGGCGCTCGGGACGCGCGGGGAGTGGATGTCGTAGACCCCGGGTCCCGCCTCGCGCGGGTAGCCGTGGGCGGCGAGCTCACGGGCGACCTGCATGTGGGAGCGGGCGGCCTCCAGGCTGATGACGTCGGCGTCGAGGTCGTCGATGGCCTGGACGACGTCGCCGAACTCGGCGTAGCACATGTGGGTGTGGATCTGGGTCTCCGGCCGCACTCCCGCGGTGGTGAGGCGGAAGGCCTCCGTCGCCCAGGACAGGTAGTCCCCGTGGTCGGCGGTGCGCAGGGGCAGGGTCTCGCGGAGGGCCGGTTCGTCCACCTGGATGACCGAAGTGCCCGCCGCCTCCAGGTCGTTCACCTCGTCGCGCAGGGCAAGGGCGACCTGGCGGGCGGTGTCGGCGAGGGGCTGGTCGTCACGGACGAAGGACCAGGCGAGCATGGTGACGGGGCCGGTGAGCATGCCCTTGACCGGCTTGGTGGTGAGGGACTGCGCGTACGTCGTCCAGCGGACCGTCATGGGCTCGGGCCGGGAGATGTCGCCGGCGAGGACGGGCGGCCGGACGTAGCGGGTGCCGTAGGACTGGACCCAGCCGTGCTGGGTGGCCAGGTATCCGGTGAGCTGCTCGGCGAAGTACTGCACCATGTCGTTGCGTTCCGGCTCGCCGTGGACGAGGACGTCCAGTCCGGTCTTCTCCTGGAAGGAGATCACCTCCTGGATCTCGGACCTGATCCGCTCCTCGTACCCGGCGGTGTCGGTCCGGCCCGCCCGCAGGTCGGCCCGGGCGCTCCGCAGCTCCGCGGTCTGCGGGAACGAGCCGATGGTCGTGGACGGCAGCAGCGGGAGCCGCAGGGCGGCGTGCTGGGCGGCGGCGCGGTCGCCGTACGGCTGGGAGCGGTGGGTGTCCGAGGCGGAGACGGCCGCGGCGCGGGAGCGGACGGCCGGGTCGCGGGTGATCGGGGAGGTCGCGCGCGAGGCGAGGTCGGCGCGGTTGGCGGCCAGTTCGGCGGTGACGGCCCCGGTGCCCTGCGAGAGACCCTTCGCGAGGGTGACGACCTCGGCGGTCTTCTGGCGGGCGAAGGCGAGCCAGCGCAGGATCTGCGGATCGGTGTCGCGTTCGGCCGCCGCGTCGAGCGGGACGTGCAGCAGCGAGCAGGAGGCGGCCACGTCGACCCGCTCGGCGAGACCGAGGAGGGTGCCGAGCGTGGTGAGCGAGGCGGTCAGGTCGTTGACCCAGACGTTGCGGCCGTCGACCACCCCGGCGACGAGCCGCTTGCCGGGCAGGCCGCCGACGGCGGCGAGCGCGTCCAGGTTGGCGGCCGCCCGCTCGGTGAAGTCGAGGGCCAGCCCCTCGACCGGTGCCTTCGCGAGGACCGGCAGGGCGTCGCCGAGCCGGTCGAAGTAGGAGGCGACCAGGAGCTTCGGCCGGTCCGTGAGCGCTCCGAGGTCGCGGTAGGCGCGGGCGGCGGCGTTCAGTTCCGCCGGGGTGCGGTCCTGGACGAGGGCCGGCTCGTCGAGCTGCGCCCACTCGGCGCCCCCCGCCCGGAGGTCGGCGAGGACCTCGGCGTACACCGGGAGCAGCCGGTCGAGGAGGGTCAGCGGGTCGAAGCCGGGCGCCACACCGGGTGCGGGCTTGGCGAGGAGCAGGTAGGTGACGGGGCCGACCAGGACCGGCCGGGCGGCGAGGCCCTCGGCCAGGGCCTCGCCGAGGGCGGCGACCTGCCGGGAGGAGTCGGCCGTGAAGACCGTGTCGGGTCCCAACTCAGGCACGAGATAGTGGTAGTTGGTGTCGAACCACTTGGTCATCTCCAGCGGCGCGACGTCCTGGGTGCCGCGCGCCATCGCGAAGTACCCGTCGAGCGGATCCGCCGCGACGGCGGCGCGGTGCCGCTCGGGGATCGCGCCCACCATGACGGTGGTGTCGAGGACGTGGTCGTAGTACGAGAAGTCGCCTGTGGGGACCTCGTCGAGGCCGGCGGCGGCGAGCCGCCGCCAGGTGTCGAGGCGCAGTCCGGCGGCGGTGTCCCGGAGGGCGTCGGCGGTGACGCGGCCCTTCCAGTAGCCCTCGACGGCCTTCTTCAGTTCGCGGTCCGGCCCCTGACGCGGGTAGCCGTGGAGGGTGGAACGCGCTGCCGCGGCTGCGGACTTGGTGGTCACGGAGATCTCCTTCGCGAGATGAATCCCTGAGATCCCGGGGACGGGACGGGGGCGCGAAGGGGTGACGGAACGGCCGGTACGACCCGGCGTGGTGCGACGGGGTCGTCCTGCTCGCTCTGTACGCCGACCCGCCCTCGAGGTCACCGGAATGTCCGCGCGCGGAATCGTCCGCGTGCGGGCAACGGGCAGGTCTTCGGACTCGCGGGCACGTCCTCACGGGGGAGGACACCTAGTGGCCGTCGCTTCCCAGGCCCGTCACGGGCCCAGTGCTGTGTGACGGCGGTCGTTCCCGCTCACCGCTGCGGGGCAGTCCCGGATTCCCACCGGGTTCCCTCTTACGACGCATCCCGTCCGGCTGACGGGGCGAACCAGCTGCACCGGCAGCGTAACCCGGCCCTCCGGCTGCGCGCACGCAAAAGGGCCCCGGGACCGCGCAGGGCCCCGGAGTCCGTCAGGTCACGGATGCGGACCGGTCAGCCGCCGCTCGGGCTGGGGACGCCTCCTGCCGGCCGGGGACAGCACGCCACCTTCCAGGGCAGGTCCGGCGGGCCGGAGCCGCAGGGCGGCCCGGAGGCCGTCTGTTAGGTTCCGAAGGCCCAGCGGTTCCGGCGCGGACGGGGACCTCACATCCCCGGCCGCCGGTCGAGAGGAAGAGTCGCACGATGGCCGTCATCCACCACACCACGATGCAGCCCACCAAACTGGAGCTGCTCGCCTCGTGGCTGCCCACCCGCGACTGGTACGGCGGCCGGGAGGGCGGGCCGGCCCCGGCCAAGGCGGGCGGCTTCCGGCTCGACGACCCGGCCGGCGAGGTGGGTATCGAGTTCATGGTGGTGACCGACGGCACCGAGCCGGGCGCTACCGCCTATCTGGTGCCCATGACCTACCGGGGGGCTCCGCTGGAGGGCGCCGAGCACGCGCTCATCGGCACGTCCGAGCACGGCGTCCTCGGCACGCGCTGGATCTACGACGGTGCCCACGACCCCGTGCTCGTCGGGGAGTTGTACGCCCTGCTGCGGGGCAAGGCGGTCGCGCAGCACCAGTCCGTGGACGACACGGTGGATCCGACGGTCTCCGTCACGGCACCGGCCGGGGACGCGCCCGACGCCGAGCTCGTACGGGTCGTGGACGGGGCCGACCACACCGCCGTGGTGCTGCGGGCGGACGGCGCGCCCGAGGAACTGACCCTGCGCGTACGGCGCGTCCTGCGGGCCGCCGACGAGGACGGCTCGCCGGACTCCGGCCGGGTCACCGCCGCGTGGCTGCTGCCGGACGGGAGCACCGCCCGCGGCTCGTACGTCACCGTCTAGTGGCTCGTCAGACAGCCTTGGCCGGGTAATGCGTCCAGGCGCGGATGGGTGAGTCGGGGGCGAAGTTGGTCTTCGGTTCTGCGTGAGCGTTGTGCCAGCGGATGTAAGCGGCGATGGCCGCGTTCTGCTCGTCGTGGCTGCGATGGTCGGTGCCGTTGAGCGCGAAGTAACGCAGGGCCGCGAACTCGGCCTCGATCCAGTTCAGCCAGGAGACCTTGCCCTCGCGCAGGATCCGGCGCAGGGTCTCCCGGCTGATGGCCGCGGTCACCTTCTGCTTGATGAGGTGGTCGGCGAGCTTGCTCAGGCTCCAGGTGGAGAACGCGGTGATCTTCCAGTCGGCGGGGGACGTCCGGGCGATCAGACAGATGTGCTCGCGCACCTCGTCACTGATCGTCTTGGGGGGTCCCCCGCTCCATTTTGGGGCCAGCGCATCGAACCCCCGCTCGGTGGAGGCGTGGATGACATCACGTTCGTAGTCCTCACCAACCTGCATCAACGTGGTGATGTCCTTCACCGACTGGCCCTGGGCGGACATCAGCACCACGATCGCCCGGCGGAGTTTCACCGGGTCCTTCGCGGTCCGGCTGATCCGCTGCAGCCTCCGGCCCTCGTCCATCGTGACCGGCCGGACGAACACACCCGGTCGTCGTCCCACGACCACCTCCAAGATCAGGTCTTGGAGACAGTCTGCTGCCCCACGAGCAGCAGGTCGCGCGACCGCTCTGAGCACTTCGGCTGGCGAGTCGGCGGGACGCAGTTTGCGGACAGGCCCCCAATCACACCGTCGGCGGTTCCAGGGCGACCCCGTCACGGAACCGGAACCCCAAGGCGTGAACAAGCGCGAAGACCAAGTCCTCCGCCAACGGATCACACTCAGCCACCAGGGCGGTCCTGAGCGCCACCGGGTCCGGCTGAAGGCCAGCCCCTCGGGCCCAGGCTGCAGCTCGCTCACCTACTTCGACCGAATCACCGATCCACTCACCAGGGAGGCCGTAATCCCGCGCCATCTCCGACGACAAGGCACATTGCCATGACAGGCCATCGGGACTCGCTGCCTGAACGGTCGCGAAGTCGCTGTCAACCACATGACAGACCAGGACAGAAGCTCGCGTCTCGTCAATGATCGAAGGCTCCGGATCAGCGATAGGACACGCTTGCAGGATCTGCCACTCGCCATCACGCGCCCACCACAACGGCACACAGTCCGACGCCCGCATCGCCGCCAACTCCGTCAGCGGCCGGCCGGCTCGCGCCACGATGAAAGACCCCGAGAACCCCATGACCGGGAACCATAGCCGTGATCACTGACACCGTTGATTACCCGGCCACGGCAGCGTGACAAGCCACTAGGGCGTGTTGCGAAAGTCCCGCCTGCCCGACGGGCGGCCGGCGCTACTTTCGCAACACGCCCTAGCTCGTACGTCACCGTCCACGGCGCCGCTCCCGGATCCTGCCGGACTCGCGGTGTGATCCGAAGGAAACGCCCACGGGGCTCGCAGGGCCCGTCGGGCGGGCCTCAGACCCAGTTGACCTCCGCCTTGGCGAGCAGCGGGTCGTCGACCAGCTCCCACAGCGCGACCGCGAGGTTCCCGCTGCGGTAGCGGCCGCCGAAGTGCAGACCGAGCACACGGTGGTCGGTGAGGTCGAACACGGGGGAGCCGCTGTTGCCGCCCAGCGTCGAGCAGTCGTGCTTCATCACCAGGCTCCCCGGGGTGAACTCGGTGGCCGCGCCCGGCTGGAGCCGCTTGACGTTGTACACGTCCATGAAGATCCGGCGCATCGACTCGGGCTCGTTGCGCCTGCCGTCCCAGGCCGGGTAGCCGATCACGTACACCGGGCGGCCCGGCAGGCTCGCGGGGGCGTCGGCGGCCACCGCGAGCGGGGTGGGCAGCCCGTCGGAGGCCGCGGGCTCGACCCGCAGCAGGGCCATGTCGACGTCCGGGTGGATGCCGAGGACCTCCGTGATCTCGTACGGGACCGAGGGCGGTGCCGTGACCGGGTCGCCGCCGTCCACGGGCAGCTCCTCCGCCGGGTCCACCCGCGCCGACATGCCGAACTCGAACGTCCAGCGGTCCCGGTCCGCTTCAAAACGGCTGAACTCCGCCGCCACATGACGGTTCGTCATCACCGTGCGCGGCCCGACGAGGAACGCCGTGCCGATCCAGTCCAGACTGGGATGGCCGGTCACCTCGACCCGGCCGACCCGCGCCAGGGACTCCTTGATGGCGGCCCGGTGGCCGTCGAGGACCGCCCACTCGTCGCGCTGAGAGGCGAAGTCCTGGCGCTGCACCAGGATCGCGGGGCGGCCCTGGAGGAGGACGATCGCCTCCACGCCGAAGGACTCGTCCGGTTCGAGCTCGTCCTCGCGGTGCGCCGCAAGCTTCTCCAGACCGCTGACCCCGGCCTCCAGGACCCGCGCCCGCTCGTCGCGGGCGAAGCGGGAGATCTCGGCCGCGGGCGCCACGTCGGCGGGCAGTTCGAGCGAGGACTCGGCGATCTCCGCCTCCAGGTCCGCCCGGACGCGGGCGGCGACCGCCCGCAGGTCCCCGAAGATCTCCGCGGCGCCGGTCGCGACCGGCGACCCGGGCGACCCGTTCCGTGCTCCGTTCGGCATGGTCACTCACCTCCGCCACCCGTGCGCCCGCCCGGGGCGGGCCGCCCCGACTGGCCGGCCACGATCTCGTCGTACAACTCCGGCCGGGAATCCCGCAGATGGGTCATGATGCTGCTCATCTGGGTGCCGACGTTCACGAACTTCGTCTTCCCGCCCTGGAACTCGACCTCGTCGACCTTCTGTGTGCCCCGGTGCAGCCCCACCACCGTCCAGTCGTCCAGGCAGACGGGAGAGCCGGACGAGCCGCCGCGCGTGTCGGTGAAGTAGAGGATGTCCCGCTCGTCCGCCCGGTAGACCAGGTTGTTGCGCAGGGCCACCCGCTTCGGCAGGCCCCCCGGGTGCTGGATGATGTTGACGGGCACGCGCTGGCGCTCCCGGACGAGCAGCGGGCGCGTGGCGACCTTCAGCGTCGGCCGCGGTGCCTGCTCGGCGGCGAGCCGCACGACGGCGTAGTCGAGGGCCTCGTCCCAGGCCGCCAGTTCACCGGCGGTCACCTCCGGGGAGGCCGTCGCGTTCTCGACGAAGTCGAAGCGGGAGCGGGACATCAGCGCCTGGAGCCGCAGATCCTCGTCGCTCACGAACGGCCGCACGCCGGACTCCCACGAACGCGCCATCACCACATGGTGGTTGGTGATCAGCAGGCCGGGCGCGACCATCCACCCCGTGCCGCCGTGCGGGTACGAGGGGAGGAGCGGCGACCCCGACTCGTACGGCGGGATCCTCAGCAGCGCGACGGACGCACCGGCCCGGATGCCGCCTTGGAGGAACTCGTACGGCACGGTGTCGTCCTGGAGGACGATCTCCTCCTTGAACTCCCCGGGCATCATCTCCGGCGGCAGGGAGGCCTCGCCGGCGATCTCCCTGGCCACGGTGTCGAGCGCTCCCTGGAGAACGGCTCGCGGACCCTGCTCGTGGGTCTGCTCGATCGCGTTGTGCAGCCAGATCTCCAGGGGCACGAGGCCGTCGATGAGCCGCTCGACCTGGTTCATCGCGTTCAGATCGGCATGGGCCTGCTCCAGCGGGTCGCTGAGCGGCTGGAGGGTGGCCGTGAAGTGCGCCGGGATGCCCTTGAGCAGTGCGGGCCGCAGCGCCCGGTCGGCGAGCCCCGCCTCCATCGCGGCGTTCCGGACCCGGACCAGCTCCTCCTGGGGCAGGAAGGGCTCCTTGCGCAGCGCGGCCCCGGCGGCATGGGGCGGCGGCTGCGTCCACAGGCCGGGAGGCGGCGGGGACGAGAGCGGGGCGGCGGGCATCCGGACGGTGGCCGTGGGGCCGTGCGCGGCCGGGCCGGCCTCCATGGCGGAGGCGACCCCGAGCAGCAGGTCCCCGCTGCCGTCGCGGAGCGTGAGGGCCTGCCGGGCGACGCTGTCCAGCGTCCCGCGCCGCCGCGCCTCCCGCAGCGCCCGCTCGATCCGCTCACGGCCCATGCGGGGCGTCTGCCTCCCCCCGCCCCGCGGCGCCGCTCCCCACGTCGCCGGTGCGAGGTCCGGGGGCTCGCCGGCCGCCGCGTCCAGGATGCGGGTCAGGGGCTCGCACAGCCGCGGCTCGTCGTTCATCGTCGTGTCGATCCAGTGGGCGAGCTCGCCCACGACCGCGTCCTCGTCCGCCGGGAGCCCCACGAGCCGCAGCGTGTGCTCCAGCAGCTGCGGGTCCGCCCGGCAGGCTGTCGCGGCCGCCGTGCGGGCCAGGGACGGCTGCCGCGCCAACTCCGCGTCGGGAATCCCGCGCAGCGTCCGGGCGAGCCGCGCCTCCGCCGGGGCGGCGTCGCCGTCCGCGAGGGCCGCGAGCCGGGACCGGGCGACCAGGACGCCCAGGGACTCGTACCGCAGGCCGAGACCGGCCGCGATCTCCTCGGCCTCCTGGAGGTCCCGGTCCGCGTCGGCGAAGTCCCCGGCGTCCTGCGCGAGCCGCGCCGACAGCTGGAGCAGTTCGAGCTGGGTCTCCCCGCAGCCCGCCTCCGCCGCGCCGGCCACGGCCCGCTCGGCGCCCTCGCGGGCCTCCGCGCCCCGCCCCGAGCGGGCGAGGGTCTCCGCGAGCAGCGCGTGGAGCCTGCTGCAGGGAGTCCACGGCCGCCGCCCGGACAGCCGCTGCGCCGCCGCCTCCACGTACCCCTGGGTGAGGAGGTCCTCGACCTCGCGCGCGGCGATCCGCTCCCAGTCCTCCTGCTCGGCCTCCGTCATGATCTGGTCGGGGACGTGGCCGCCGATCAGACCGAGGAGGAAGGCCGCCGACCGGTCCGGCATCTCGCGGTGCGTCGAGCCGCCGAGGTACGGGGTCACGCCCTGCTCCCAACGGGCCTCCACCGTGCGCGGGTTCTCGCCGAGGCGGAGCCGGTGGTAGATCTCCTCGGCGCGGTCCCGCGGCCCCTCGCGGGCCGCGTAGTACGCGACGGCACGCCGGTCCACGGCCCGCATCAGATCGGTGCGCGCGCGGTCCGAGAGGCGCAGCATGATGGCCCGCAGGTCGGCCCGGTGCCGGATGGCCTCGGGGCCGGCCGACTCCATCAGGTCGACCCGGGAGGTGAGCAGCCCGTAGAGGCGGCGGGCCTCCGCCGCGGTGTCGACCCGCAGCCCGGCCGGTCCGGCGAGGACGTGCCGCACCAGCTCGGGCGTGATGAAGCGGAGCGCGAGCCCCGCCTGGACCAGGGCCCGGACGTCGTCCTCCGCGATGTGCTTGAGGATGCGGTCGTACAGCGTGCCCTGGATGAGCATCTGGTCGACCTGGCGGTCGAAGTAGCGCCGCCGGTACGGGAGTCCGCGCAGCAGCTCGCCGAGTGAGGTGGAGTCGCCGCCCAGCGCGACCGCCGTGCGGGCCGCCAGCCTGAGGCTGAGCGGATGGCCGCCGATCCGGTCCACGAGGCTCTCGGCGACCGCCTCGTCCGTCACGCCCGAGGACAACAGCAGCTCGACGGAGGCCTGTTGGTCCAGCTCGGTCAGCTCCATCGTCCGAGGGGCGAGGACCCGCGCCGGGTGGTCGACGGGCGCGCGTCCGGCGACGACGAAGCGCAGGCGCGAGTACGCGGCGCGCAGCGCGGTCCAGATCGCCCACATGCGGCCCATCACCGGCGAACCCCGGTACTGGGCCTCCTCGAAGGAGTCCATGACGATCAGGAAGGGCGGGGCCTGCGCGGACCCGCCCCGCGCGGGCCGGACGGCGTCGGCGACGAGGGCCGCCATCCTGCGGGCCAGTTCCTGCTCCCGGGCGCTGGCCCGGGCGTGGAAGTCCGCCGAGTAGTCACGGCCGAACGTCGCCCGCGTCGTGGAGAGCTGGTACAGCTCGTCCAGTTCGTTGCGCTCGCCGCGCTGCACCGCCGCCGTCCGCTCGCACTCGTCCGCCAGGGCGTCGAAGGCGGCCCGGTGTCCGGGGTGCTGGATGCCGAGCTGGCGTGCCGTCTCCGCGATCACGGTGGCGGGTTCGTGGATGGAGAGGGTCGGACGCTCGAAGTCGAGGTAGGCGAAGGGGAACCGGGTGGGGGCCTCGGTCAGCGCGTCGACGAGGAACCTGGCGAGCAGCATGCTCTTGCCGATGCCTCCGACGCCGTGGATGAGGACGGGGGGCTCGGCCGGCTCCTCGGGGAGCGCCAGATAGGCGTGCAGGGCGTCGAGTTCGGCGGCGCGGCCGTGGAAGGTCCCCTGGAGGAGCCGGTGCATCGGCTGGAGCAGCCGGGCCTCCTCCAGGCGGCGCTGGACCTCCTCGGCGGGCGGGAGCCCGGTCACGCCGGGGACCCGGCCGAGCCACAGGACGGCCTGGAGGGTGTCGCAGAGCTCGTCGACCACCGGTCTGCCGGTGAGGGCGGAGACGCCCGTCGTCGGGGCGGCGCCGCGCGTGCCCGCGAGAGTGCGGGGTCCGGCGCCGGTGAGCAGGCCGAGGGCGGTGCGCTCGGGGCCGGGGCCCTCGGGCCGCAGGCCGATGTTGGCCCGCAGGGCGCGCAGTGCGGCCTCGGGGCCGGCGAGGCCCGCGAGGGCCGTCTCGCGGATCTCGGGCTTCAGCGTCCAGAGCGTGGCCTCGGTCGACGGCAGCGCCGCGCAGTCGTCGACGAGCTCCAGGACCGCCCGGCCGGTGGACCCCTCCTCGTCCGGGAGCCGCAGCAGCGCGGGGTCGAACTCCTGGAGCAGGCAGGCCGCTTCGCGGTAGGACCTCCGGAGGTCGGGCAGGGCGGGGGCGGGGGCCGCGAGGCTCGTGCGCAGGGCGTCGCGGAGCTGGTGACCGGCCTCCCCGGGCGAGGGAGGCAGCGGGGCGAACGCCCGGTGCAGCCGTACGACGTCCTCCACCGCCGTGCACAGCCGGCGCATGTAACTCTCCTCGGCGCCGGGGCGGTCGACGGCCCGCAGGACCTCCGACACGGCCGTCTCGGTGAGGGTGCGGACGACCTCCTCGTCCTCCTCGTCCCGGTGCACGGCGGTGAACTCGCCGAAGAACTCGCGGAAGAACGCCCGGAGATCGTCGCCGTCCAGCAGGCGCGTCGTGTCCCGGCACTCGTTCTTGCGGATCTCGTAAGGGAGTTGGCGCATGGCGGTCGAGTAGCCGAGGAGGACCAGGCGGGGCACGGTCTCCTTCCGCACCGGGGTGTGCTCGTAGACCGCCCGGGCGAGGACGCCGACGCAGTCCCACACGTCCGAGTTGGGGTCGAGGCGGTCGCAGTCGTCGAGGACGATCCAGAAGCTCTCCTCGGCGGCGGTCGCCCGGCCGACGATCCGGTGCGCGGCGTCCTCGAATGACGGCAGTGGATCGTTCAACCGTGTCGGGTTCAACGAGACTTCGTCGGCTCCGGGACCCGCGACGAAGGCGGCCAGGCGCTCCATGAGCCGCGCCGCCGTCGACGTGCGGGACAGGGTGACCCGTACCGGCCGGAAGCCGTGGTGCTGGCCGAGGTGCCGGAGGAACTCGTACGTGTAGGAGCGGCCGCTGTGCGGGGGGCCGTCGACGACGAGGACCGTCTGCTCCGGGTCGGCCAGGAAGCCCCGGAGCTTCTCGCGCAGCTCCGAGCGGTCGAGGAAGGCCGCGGTGCCGTGCTTCAGGAGCTGACTGTCGAAGGGGTCCCGCGGGGAGCGGTCGAGCCGCTCGTCCTCCCGCAGCCGGGTGAGGAGGTTCCGCGCCTCCGCTCCCTGCTCGAAGGCGTGCGGATCGTCGATCGCCGCCAGCGCGTCGAGCCCGGAGAGGACCGCGAGCAGCCGCCGCTGGTGGGCGATGTCCCGGCGGGCCGCCCCGACCACGAGCAGCGCGTTGCGGTCGGGGTCGGGGGTGAGCGGCAGGTCCTGGACGAAGTCGGCGGGCAGACCCGCGCGCAGCAGGCTCTCCCGCGGCTCGGGTGTGTCCAGGAGATGGGCCCGTACCCAACTGGCGACGAGCCCCCACTCCGTCTCGGTGAGCGGCATAGCGCACCTGTCCGGCGAACTGGCTGGTCCCTCTCATCGTTTCACCGGGCGGTACCGGTCGCAATCGGTGCCGGGCGGCCGCCGGGACCCCCGGCCGACCGGCCGCCGGGACCCTCGCCGACCGGCCACCGGGACCCCCGGCCGACCGGCCGCCGGGATCCTCGCCGACCGGCCGCCGGAACTCTCGCCGACCGGCGACCGGGACCCTCGCCGACCGGCCGCCGCACCCCTGGCGGTGAGCCGGGGGACGCCCCCGCGATCAGGGGTGCAGCACGATGTCCCCGTACGACTCCAGGCGCCGCCAGCGGTCCTCCGGCCCGCGCGCCGGCGGCAGGACGTCCACGTCCGGCAGCGGTCCGAACTCCAGCTCGGTGATCTCCGCGATGTCCGAGACCGGTACCTGGTACGTACGGAAGGGCCCCAGCGGCGGTGGTGCGCCCGCCGTCGCCCCCGCGAGCGCCCGCTCGGCGTCCCGGCTCAGGTCGGGGCTCTGGTCGAGGACGTACGCGGCGGCGGCGAGCGCCCCGTCCTGCATGAACGCCGCCACCTTCCAGAACCGCAGCGGCACCTGGATGCCCCGGTAGGGCGGGTCGGAGTCCTGGAGCACCGGGCCCGTGAGGACCGTCAGCTTGCGGTCGAACTCGGCGGCGTGGTCGAGCAGGTAGTTCTCCAGGCCCTGCCAGAGCTGCCTGCCCTGGTTGAAGACGTCCGCCTGCGGGGCCGCGTTGGTGAAGTGGAAGGTGTCGGTATTGGCCCGGGCCGCCACGGCGGGCGAGCCCCAGACCGGGTCGAGGCGGCGGACCAGATGGCCGCGGTCGAGGCTGTTGTTCCGGTAGATCTCGTCGCCGGCCTGCTGGTCCTCGGGCAGCCGGGGGTCGAACTCCCAGACGTCGTCCCGGGGCATGTCCTCGTGGAGCTCACGCCCCTCGATGCAGACCGCGGTCGAGGCGGCGAGCCGCCGGTCCGGCCGGAAGACGACCGTGAAGTGGGTGTACGGAAGGATCACCGTCCCGATCGTGTCGCGGACCGGGAGCGGCAGCGGCACGGCCGGGCCGAGGAAGGTCTCGTCGTAGCCGGCGCGGTCGCCGAGCGCGTCGTGACGGGGACCTCCGGCGGGGAGCGGGGGATCGGAAGGGTTCATACGATGTAAGTACCGCGCGGAGGGGATCGCGTTCGGCGCCGGACCGCAGGCCACTCGATCAGCCGCCTCCGACCGCCGCCGCCCCCGGCGCCCTTCCCGCCCCGCTCCCTTCCCCCGTCCACCCCTTCCCTCCCCCCGACACACGACCCTCCCGACACCCGTCTCCCCCTCACACATCTCCCCTCACACGTCCCCTCACCTCCCACCCTCCGCACGAGGAGGCACCCCATGGCCACCGGACTCTCCCTGCACGTCGGACTCAACGAGGTCGACCCCGCCCGGTACGAGGGCTGGGCGGGCACCCTGGTCGCCTGCGAGAACGACGCCCACGACATGGCGCGGATCGCCCGCACCGCCGGATTCGAGACCACCGTCCTGCTCACCCCGGAGGGCACCGTCGCCAACGTCACCTCCGTCCTCGGCGAGGCAGCCTCCCGCCTCGGCCCCGGGGACATCCTGCTGTTCACCTATTCGGGCCACGGCGGACAGGTGCCCGACGAGACCGGCCCGGACGCCGAGCCGGACGCCCTCGACGAGACCCTGGTCCTCTACGACCGCCAGTTCCTCGACGACGAGGTGCAGCAGACCTTCCGTGCCTTCGCCGACGACGTCCGGATCGTTGCCTTCTTCGACTGCTGCCACAGCGGCAGCAGCATCGAGATCCCCGGCGGCGGCGAGGACGACCGGGGCCGCTATCTGCCCGAACCGCAGCAGCGGCAGCTCTACGAGCGGGACCGGGGCTTCCTGACGGAGCTGCGGCGCTCGCTCGCCGAGGACGCCGCCGGGGACGGGGCCGCCCCCGACGCCCTGCTCGTCTCCGCCTGCCAGGACAACCAGACCGCGTCCGACGGCGACGTCAACGGAGCCTTCACCGCGGCCCTCCTGGAGGCGTGGGACGGCGGCGCCTTCCGGGGCGGCTACCGGGCCTTCCACCGCGCGATCCAGCGCAGACTGCCGCCCACCCAGAGCCCGAACCTCTATCTGACCGGCTCGCCCGGCCCGGAATTCGTGAACCAGCGGCCGTTCACGGTCTGAGCGCCGTCGCCAGCTGGGCGCGCGAGCGGACGTCGAGCTTCTGGTAGATCCTGGTCAGCCGCGCCTCGACCGTCTTCACGCTCAGGTACAGCTTCGCCGCCGCCTCCTGGTTGCTGGCCCCCTGACCCACCAGCCGGGCGAGCCGCAGCTCCGCCTCCGTGAGGGTGGAGAGCGCCGGCAGCGTCTCCTCGCCGCCCGAGCCGCCGCCCGGGCCCTCGCCCGCCGCGCCCGCCGGGGTCTCGCCCGCCAGGGCCAGCCACGGCGCCGCCCCGGCCCGCTCGAACACGGACGCCGCCTCGTGCAGCGCGCTCTGCGCCGCCGACCTGCGCCGCCTGCGCCGCTCCACCCGGGCCAGCGCGATCAGCGCCCGGCCGCGCTCCAGCGGCAGCCCGGCGCGGCCGAAGCGGTCGGCCGTCCCGGTGAGGAGCTCGGCCGCCGCGTCCGTACGCCCCTCTGCCGCGAGGCAGAGGGCGTGCACGCGGTCGCAGCCGAGGAGGACGGTGTCGCGTCCGAGGCGCTCCGCCACCGGCCGTACCTCGGCGAGGACCGCGAGGGCCTCCTCGCCGGCGTCGTTGGCGAGCAGCGCCTCGGCCAGTTCCTCGTGCCAGCGCAGCATCGACGGGTCGACGGTCGACTGGGCCCGCTCGTCGGCCTGGACGCGCCGGAGCGTCTCCAGGGCGGCGGCCACGTCCCCGTTGACCAGCTGGACCCGGCCGAGGGCGTACCGGCTGCGGGAGAGGAAGACCCGGTCGCCCTCCTCCTCCGAGGCCTGGACGCTGCGGCGGGCGTAGCTCGCGGCCCGCGCGAAACTGCCGCCGGCGGTCTCCGCGAGCGCCAGCGCGTACCAGGCGGGACCGGGCGAGAGGCCCGCCTCCAGGGTGAGGGCGAGCGACTGCCCGGCGTGCGCCAGGGCCGCCCCGCACGGGCCGAGCCGGGACTCGATCTCGGCGAGGGTGCTGAGGAGCTCGATGGCGTCCTCCACCGTGCCGCGCCGCTGCACCAGCGGGAGGAGCGCGCCCAGTTCGTCACGGGCGTCCGTCAGCCGTCCGTCGAACAGGGCGTGGCGGATCGTCAGGATCTGCGCGGCGTTGCGGATGCCGAGCGGCCGCTCGGCCAGCTCCAGGGCCCGGGCCTGGGCGAGCACGGCGTCGGTGTCGGGCGAGCCGAGCGCCCGCTCCATCCGCGCCTGCACGGTCAGGGCCTGGGCGGCCGTGCGCGGATCGCCCATCGAGGCGGCCAGCGCGGCCGATTCGGCGGCGGCCGTCCGGGAGCGCTCCGGATCGCCGTCCGCGAGCACGTACTTGACGGCCAGCCGGAGCTGTACGGCGGCGCGCAGCGCGGTGTCGCCCTCGGAGTCCTCCATGGCGTGCACGTACATCTCGTCGAGCCCGGTCAGCCCCTGGCCGGCCGTGTCGAGGACGGCGAGGCGCGCCCTGACCCGGTCGGCGGGCGCCGCGTCCCGGGCGAGGAGGTCGGTGGCGGCCCGCATGGCGAGATCGGCGCGTGCCGCGCGGGCGGCCTCCTCGGCGGCGTCGACGAGCCGGGCGATCCGCCGCGTACCGTGCCGGCCCGGCGTCGACTCGGCCGCGAGCAGCGCCAGTTCGGCGGCGAGCGCGCTGTTCCCGCGGCCCCGGGCCAGATCGGCGGCGGCGGCGACCTCGGCGGCGAGGTCCTCGTCGGGGCTGTCGGTCGCGAGCGCCCGGTGGCGTACGGCCTCCACCGGGTCGTCGACGACCTCGGCGAGGGCCGCGTGACCGGCGCTCCGCTCCGACCAGCAGGCGTCGTGCACCAGGGTCGAGGGCAGCAGCCCGGCGGTGAACGTCACCGAGCCGTCCTCGGACAGCGACACCAGTCCCGCCCGCTCCGCCGCCGCCAGGTCGGCCTCCGCGGTGGGCCGGCCGGCCCGGCGCACCAGGGTCGCCGAGGGGCGCAGCGCCAGCGCGGCGAGCAGCAGCGTCTCGCGTACGGGGAGGGGCGCGGCGCCCAGGAGCTGGCGGGCGAGGTCGCGGGCGCGCCCGGTGAGGGTGAGCGCCTCCGCGTGGTGGACCGGGGTGCGGGCGTCGGCGAGCGAACGGCCCACGGCGAGCGCGAGCCGCGGATTGCCGCCGCTGGCCCGGTGGATGCGGCCGGCCATCCGGGAGGGCAGGCGGTGGTGGATGAGGAGTTCGGCGATCTCGTCGGCGTGCAGCGGGGGGACGAGCAGGACGTCCGCCTCCGAGGGCACCCAGAGGTGCGTGGCGTGCGGGTCCTCGGGGCGGAAGGCCGCCCGGTGGCTCTCGCCGTACGGCTCGTGGTCCCCGCCGTACGGCTCCGGGGTCTCGACGGCGACCACCCGCAGCGCGGGCGGGGCCAGATGGAGTGCGAAGCGCAGCAGGTCCGCGCTGTCCGCGTCGATGTACTGCACGCCGTCGACGACGAGCAGGACCGGGCCGCGGCCGGCGAGGGCGCGCAGGATCCGGGCGATGCCGAGGCGCAGGGCGATCGGGTCCCAGCCGCCCGCGTCGACGGGCGCCTCGCGGCAGAGCATGGCGACGGCGGTGCGCTGGGGGCCGGGCAGTTCGTCGAAGACACCGGAGGCGAGCACCCCGGGCGTGAACGGCGCGGCGGCGAACGGATCGGACACATCGGACTGATCGGACTGGCCGGAACGGCCGGACCGGTTGGACCGGTGCGACGGATCCTCGGGATCGGAGAGGTCGGGTACGGGAGTGCCGAGGCCCGCCCATGTGACCGTCGCCGCCACGGAGGCGACGAGCGCGGCGGCCGCGGCGCCGGGTATCTCGCGGTCGGAGGGGAGCGTCGCGAGCCAGAGGACGGTCTCGCCGCGCGCCTCCGCGCGGGCGGCCTCGGCGAGCGCGAGCTCGGTCTTGCCGACGCCGGCGGGTCCGGTGAGGAGGGCGCGGCCCCGCGTGTGCAGGACGCGCTCCAGCCGGGCGAGGAGTTCCTCGCGGCCCACGGGTGCCGGTGGCCCCCCTGTGCCGGCGGGGCGCAGGGGGCGCTGCGGTGCTGTCGTCACTGTCCACCACCTCCGGCCCTCGGGCCCCCGGCCCAAGAGCCCCGTGCGCAGAGAATACGGAGCCCCGCCGTGGAGTCCAGGCCCCTTGTCCGGCATACGGACACGGCGTCCCTGCCCGGCCTGCCCCCAACACGCCAGAACGCGCCCGTGGTATAGACCACGAGCGCGTCGCTGACCAGCAAGAATGCTGATGTGGGGGGTGGTTCGGAAGGGGATCCGCGCTACATCAGAAGGTGAGGTTCCACGAGTCGATGTAGCCGGTGTCACCCGAGGCCACATCGCGGACCTGAAGCTTCCAGGTGCCGTTCGCGACCTCGCTCGACGCGTCGACCGTGTAGGTCGTCACGACGTTGTCGGCGCTGTCCGAGGACGAGGACGCCTTCAGGTTGCGCACCGTGCCGTCGGGGGCGACCAGGTCGATGACCAGGTCCCCGCGCCAGGTGTGCTTGATGTCCACGCCGACCTTGAGGGCGGCGGGGGCGTTGCCGGTGCGGCCGGTGACGGCGATCGAGGACGACACGGTGGCGTTGTCCGAGATCGTGACGTTGTTCGCGTTCGTGAAGACGGTGCCGGTCGGCGGAGTGGTGGTGCCGGTGACGGCGTCCACGGTCTTCGCGGTGTCGGCGATGCCGGTGCCGCAGCCGCCGGTGCAGGTGCCGGGCAGCGGGCGGGCGTTGGTCTTGATCGCGGACTCGATCTCGGCCGGGGTGAGGGTGCTCTTGGCCGACTTGAGCAGCGCGGCGAGGCCGGCGATGTGCGGCGCGGCCATCGAGGTGCCCTGGTAGGGCTTGTAGTTCTCGGCCGACTGGGTCGTCGTGCCCGAGTTCAGCGTGGAGAAGATGCCGTTCTCGGGGGTGGTGACGGTGCCGGGCGTGTCGGTGGCGCGACGGGTCTCGCCACCGGGCGCGGACACGTCGATGTTGGTGCCGAAGTTCGAGTAGTACGACCGGTTGCCCTCACGGCTGGTCGACGCCACGTTGATGACGTTCGAGCAGTTCGCGGGGGTGAAGCCGGAGGCGTTGGCGTTGCTGTTGCCCGCGGCGACGACGACGGTGGTGCCGCGCGAGACGGCGCCGTTGATGGCCGTCTGGTAGACGCTCGGGCAGGAGGCGCTGGCGCCGCCCAGGCTGAGGTTGATGACCTTCGCCGGGTTCGCGTTGGCCGGGACGCCCGGCACGCTGCCGCCAGAGGCCCAGGTGATGGCGTCGGCGATGTCGGAGGACGAGCCGCCGCACTTGCCGAGCACGCGCACGGGCTGGATCTTCGCGTTGTACGCGATGCCCGCGATGCCCTTGGTGTTGTTCGTGACGGCGCCGATGGTGCCGGCCACGTGGGTGCCGTGCCAGGAGGAGTTGGAGGCGCGCGAGCCGGTGCCGCACTCGCCGTCCGTGGCGTTCCAGTCGCCCTCGTCCTTCGGGTCCGCGTCGCGGCCGTTGCCGTCGCGGGCGTCGGCGGACGTGGAGATGAAGTCGTAACCGGAGACGATGTTGGTCGCCAGGTCCGAGTGGGCGGCGTAGCCGGTGTCGATGACGGCGACGGTGACGCCGGAGCCCGTGGTCTTGTCCCAGGCGGGGGGAACGTTCATGCCGCCGGTGGGCTCGAAGAGGTCCCACTGCTTGGCGTAGTCGGTGTCGTTCGGCGTGGCGGCCATCGCGTAGGCGCGGATGTCGGGCTCGACCGAAGCGACGGACGGGTCGGCGCGGAACGCGTCCATGACCTCCGTCACGTCCTGCTTGGTGGCGCTGTCGCCCAGGTCGACCAGGGCGCCACCGCCGGCGAGGCGGCGCTCGAAGGAGAGCTTCTCGCCCGTCTTCGCGGCCTTCTCGGCCGTGTCGCTCTTCGCGGCGGTGTTGGAACCGGCCTCGGCGGCCTGGCTCTTGTAGGTGACGATGACCTTGTCGACCGGGGCGCTCGGCAGCGCCCGCATCGTCTGCGAAGCCGGGGCCGGCTTCGGGGTGGCAGCGCCCGGGGCGGCGGCGAACGCCCCGGTGGTGGCAGCGGCGCCGAGGATCGCGGCGCTCGCGACCACGGATATGACTCTCCGCCTGGAACCGTTCAAGGTGTGGCCCTTTCGAGTACGACGTAACTGCGGAGCAGTGGCGGCGGCGCGGGACACACGGTGCGAAGTGGGGTCGCTGTCCGTCGGTCCCTGGGCTTGGGGAGCCCGTGCGCCGCCACCGGCGCGACGGCCCGGGTCAAGGCCGTCCCCGGCGGATGCCACCCTCCGCATGCACCTGTCAGAGTGCGTTCGGGGGATGATATCTGCCGGTGCGGAGGACAGTAGGGAACGGGAGAGTGAACCCGATACGGGGAAAACCCTTGTCACCCCTCACGGGGCCGCGGGGGGTCGAGGAGAGGGAGACGGGGGACCGGTGGGGGCGGGCGCACGGCGACCGCGCGCAGAGCCCGCCGCGATACGGCGTTTCCGCTGGTCGCGGCGGGTGCGGACCCCTCGCGGGGACGCGCCGTCAGCGCCGGCCGGCGGGGACCGGAGTGGGCCGGGGAGGGTCTGCGAACCCTTGGATCCACCCCTCGGATCCACCCCTAGGGGCGGCCCTCGCGACAGGGGGAGAGCGGGGGAGGACGGGCAGACGAGCGGGAGCCGAGCGGGCCTTGAGGCCTCAGCCGAGTTCGAGCGTCGTGACGCCGAAGACCCGCTCCCGCGCCACCGGCCGGACCGGCCCCGTGTACATCCGGGCCGTCTCGAACGTCGGCTCAAGACCCCGCTCCAGTGCCAGGCGCGCCGCCGCCGGGTTCGACTCCGGCATGTCGACGGCGATCCGCGCCGAGCCGAAGTCCCGCGCCTCCGCGGCGAGCGCGTCCAGCAGGGCCGCCGCGTCCGCGGGGGTGTCGGCGAACAGCGGCCCGACGCGCGCCTCGTCCTGCGCGGGGCGGACGACCCCGTACCCGGCGGGCCGGCCGTCGACGAGCCGGACCAGCGCCCGGTGGCCGGGGGTGGTGAGCCAGCGGGAGAGGAAGCGCGGCCGGTCGGCGTGGTGGCAGGCGCTGTCGTACGCGGCGAGGGCGGCCGGGGCGACCCTCTCGGCGGGCACCACTCCGGTCACCGGGCGGTCGGGCGCCGGGACCTCGCCCACGAACCGCGCCGTGCGGTACGCCGCGCCGAAGCCGGAGCGCCGGTAGTTGTCCTGCTGCGCCGGCACCCCGTCGAGCCCGACGGACCGGTCGCCGGCGTGGGCGAGGGCGGCCCGCCAGGTGGCCAGGCCGTGGCCGAGGCCGCGGTGTTCGGGGCGGACGAGATAGAAGCCGAGGAAGGCGTACGCGTCGCTGTAGTTGACGACCGAGATGGCGGATACCGGTTCCCCGTCGACGCGACCGAGGAAGAACCCGCCCGGATCCTGCGCGAAGAAGGCGGGGACGTCGGAGCGCCCGGGGTTCCACCCCTCGTCGGCCGCCCAGGAGCACACGAGCGCCCAGTCCTCGGGCGTGGCGGGGGCGACGGACAACGAACCGGAGGAGGCGGGGGCCATGGGATTCCTTCGGACAGCGGGTGCCGGGCGAGCGCCGGAGCGGGCGAGAGAGGAGCCGGGGACGGGTGAGGGAGGAGCCGGGGAGAGGAGCCGGGGACGGGTGCGGAGCGGGCGAGGGTGCGGGCGGGCGAGGAGCCGGGGACGGGTGAGGGCGGGGCGAGCATAGTGCCGCCGCGCGGCTGCTCCGGCACACGCCGATCGAATCCGGCCGCGAGCCCTCCGTGCGCCCGCACCGGCCGCGCCACCGGCCCGGGAGTGATGCCCGGGACGGCGGGTTGACGGACCGACCGCCTCCGCGGTCCTCCGCGCCGCGCCCGCTCAGCCCACCAGCCGGAGCCTGGCCTCGGCGGCCGCGAGGCGGACCGTCTGGCCCCACGTCAGGTGCAGGGCGTCCGACTCGACGCCGTCCCCGAAGGCCACCAGACGGTCCGACTCGACGGTGAGGCGCAGGCCCTGGCCCGCGTCGAGGAGGCCCTCGACGCGGCTGGTCCCGGTCGTCGGCGACGGCCAGGCCTCGCGGACGAACCAGGCGAGCCGGGGGTCGGCCGGCGCGGGCAGGGCGAGCGCGCTGGACCGCTGCTCCCACAGGGAGCGCAGCCAGCCCGTCGCCCCGGTCCCGGTGCCGACCAGGACACCCGACGAGGCCTGCGGCTCAGGCTCGGGCACCTGGTGCGGCGGGCTCTTCGGGGCGTCGATCCCCAGGGTGTAGCGCGCGGTCTGGTGGCCGGGCGGGCCGACGTAGATCTCGTTCAGCGCGAGGAGCCGCTGCGCGTCGTCGGTCACCGCCTCCACCATCGTCAGCTCGTCGACGGCGGCCCCCGCCCCCACCGCGTACGGCAGCAGCCGCCGTGCCTGCGCCGGGCGGTGCCGTACCAGGACGCCGGCGTTGCGGCCCGGGTCCGCGTCGATGCCGACGACCGGCTGGCCCGTCAGGTACTTCGCCGCGTTGGCGACGAGACCGTCCTGGCCGACCACGACGACCACGTCCTCGAGCCCGAAGAGAAACCGGTCCAGATCGGCGCGTTCCACCCGGGTCTGCCGCCACGACAGCGGGACCGCGCCCGCCACTTCGGCGAGCGCCCGGTGGACGCGCTCGTGCCGCTCCCGTACCGCCTCGACCGAACGGCCGCGCGCGGAGAGGAAGAACGCGGCCTGGCCGTGCGTGCCGTGCCGGGCGAGCAGCTCCTCGTACTCCGTGGTCCGGTGCACCAGGACCGCGCGCGGCGCGAGGCTCACGGCCGGGCCCCGCCCTCGCCGCCGCCCAGCTTCGCGAGGAGCCCGGTCAGCACGTCCGGGGAGAGCGTCAGGTTCTCGATGCGCGGCAGGTTCTCCGCGGCCCGGGTCACGGCCAGGGCGTGCAGCGTCGCCGGATCCGCCTCCCCGTGCGCCCGCAGCCAGGCCGACTGCGCGCCCGCGCGCGCCTCGCCGACCACGCGCGCCGCCTCGGCCTCGGCCTGCGCGAGCCGCACCTTCCGTACGGCCTCGGCCTCGGCCCGTACGGCGTCGGCGGCGGCGCTCTCCTCGGCCTCGCGCCGCGCGTTGGTGCCGCGCTGCTCGACGAGCCGCTCCTCCTGGCGGGCCAGCTCGATCTTGCTGGCCAGCTCGTTCTCGGCGATGGCGCGCTCGCGCTCGACCGCCACGGCACGGCGCTCGTAGGTGGCGCGGTCCGCCTCCTGCTGGATCTGCTCGCGGGCGGGCGTGCGCAGGGCGCGCTCCACCTCCGGCTCGGGGCGGATCGCCACCACCCGGACCGCGACCAGCTCGATACCGGTGTCCGGCAGGCGCGGTTCGTCCGCGAGGCCCGTCGAGATCCGGTCGCGCACGGCCGCCACCCCGTCGACGAGCGCCGCCGCGAGCGTGGTGCGGGCGAGGACGTCGAGGGCGTGCTGCTGGGCGGTCTCGGTGAGGAGGGTGGCGATCTGCTCCAGCGGCGTACCGCGCCAGGCGCCGGTGTCGGGGTCGATCGAGAAGTCGAGCCGGGTGGCCGCCGCGCCCGGGTCGCCGATCCGGTACGTGACGGTGGACTGCACGCTCACGTCCTGGAAGTCGGCCGTGCGGGCGTGGAAGGCCATCGCCAGCTCGCGGTCGTTCACGGGTACTTCGGAGAGGGCGGCGCTGCGCGGACGGAACCAGAAGCTCAGCCCTTCGCCGTCGTGCACGAGCTGTCCGCGGCGCTGGTGGCGGATGTGGGCGGTGGGCGCGGAGCGCAGATGGCGCCAGCCGGACCGCCGGGTGATGTCAGCCATGGAGACCCCCTTGTCGTCATGATGACGATAGGGGGTTCTCCGGCTTTTCGTCAATGTGACGTAAGTGAGGACTCGGGAAGGGGTGACGGGAGGGGTGACGGCAGAGGGGAGGGGGGCGGCGCGGGGAGTTCGGTGCGCTGGGTCGGTGACACGGGTGGCACCGGCAGGGATCCCGCCACGACCGTGGAGGGGGAGGCGGCGGGTGTCTCGGGGGCGGGCGCCCCGCCCTTCGTCAGGAGCACCACGCCCCGCGCCGCGACCAGCGACGCCGCGGCCGCGACAGGCCAGCCCCAGGCGCCCGCCCGGAAGGTCTCGCCGAGCAGGGCCACCCCGATGACCGCGGCGGCCGCCGGGTTGGAGAGGTTGACGACGGCGAGCGGCGCGGCGAGCCCGCCCCGGTAGGCCGCCTGCGAGAGCAGGAGCCCGCCCACGGCGAAGCCCGAGATGAGGACCGCGAGCAGCGCGGCCTGCCACCAGACGGGTTCCCGGCCGGGCGGTTCGAGCGCGAGCGCCGCCGTCAGCGTCTGCGTGAGGGCCGAGCCGACGCCGGACGCGATGCCGGAGGCCGTCGCGTGCCCGAGCCCACGGCCCCGCCCGCCGCCCTCGCCACCGGTCCCGCGCTCGCCGGTGCGCCCGTGGGACAGCCGGCCCGAGGCCAGCGCGGCGATCAGAAGGGCCGTCGCCGCGGCGACGATCAGGGCCTCGCGCAGGCTGAGGGCCTCGCCCGGCTCCGCCGGTCCCGTCATGGCGACCAGGCCGACGAGCCCGGCCAGGGTCAGCAGCGCCCCGCGCCACTCGGTCCGGGTCACGCGCCGGCGCGCGCAGTACGCGCCCAGCGGCAGGGCCGCGACGAGCGTCAGCGCGCCGAGCGGCTGGACCAGGGTCAGCGGCCCGTAGTGCAGGGCGGCCACATGGGCGAGGGCTCCGGCGGCGTTCAGCCCGACCGCCCACCACCACTGCCCGCGGGCGAGGAGCGCGCGGAGCGCCCCGCGCCCGTCCGGGGCGGGGGAGGCGGCGAGGCGTGCCTGGGCGACGGCGGCGAGCGCGTACCCGGCGGCGGAGGCGAGGGAGAGCAGCACCGCGAGGACGGTGCCGGCGACGGGGCTCATCGCGGGACTCCCGCCGGGAGTGCGGCCGTTCCACGCTGCCGGGGCAGGGCCGGCGGCGCCGTCCCACCGTCACCCGGGGCCCTGACCGCGAGCAGCGCGAGACCGAGGAGCGCGGCGGCGGCCAGCGCGTCGAGCCAGTAGTGGTTGGCGGTGCCGACGACGACGAGCAGGGTGAGCAGCGGGTGCAGCAGCCAGAGGACCCGCCACCGGGAACGCGTGGCGGCGATCAGGCCGACGGCGACCATCAGGGCCCAGCCGAAGTGCAGCGACGGCATGGCGGCGAACTGGTTCGCCATCGAGTCCGCCTCGGGAGTGGCCCCGTACACGGAAGGGCCGTAGACCCGCGCGGTGTCGACGAGGCCGGTGGCGGCGAGCATGCGCGGCGGGGCGAGCGGCACCAGCAGGTGCAGGGCGAGCGCGGCGCCGGTCAGGAGCGCGAGGACGCGGCGCGCCCACAGGTAGTGGGCGGGGCGGCGCCAGTACAGCCAGCCGAGGAAGGCGATGGTGGCGGGGAAGTGCACGGCCGCGTAGTAGGTGTTGGCGGCCCGGATCAGGGGCTCGCCGTGCATGAGCAGCTGCTGGACGGCTCCCTCGCCGGGGAGGTGGAGCGCGCGCTCGGCGTCCCAGACGAGGTCCGCGTTGCGGAAGGCGCGGGCCTCGTGGCCGTTGGCGACGAGGCGGCCGAACTTGTAGACGAGGAAGAGCGTGGTGACGAGCACGAACTCACGCAGGACCGGGGGTCTCGCGACCGCCCCGCCGCCCTGGCGCTCACGGCCTCCGGAGCCCTCGCGGCCTTCGGCGTCCTCTCGGTCCCCGGCGTCCTCTCGGCCTTCGGGCTCGTCGGGGCCGGGGGTAGCCGTCGTCCCCGGTCCTGGAGGACGTCGTCCTCGTGTCCCGCGTATCCCGGCAGCCATCGCGCGGCCCCTCTTATCCGTCAAAACCGGCAGCAAACGGAGTGAGCCTAGATCCGAATTCATCGAGACGCAAGCGTCTCGATACGTTTGCGTCTCGATTGTGCACCCCCTACTCTCGTATGTGCAGGGAAAGAGGAGTCCGGGAGGATTCGATGTCGACACAGGCCGCGACCGCCGCAGCCCGTCGCAGCAAGATCACGCCCGAGCGTGAGACCGAGCTCTACGACGCGGTGATCCGCCTCCTCAGGGAGGGCGGCTACGACTCCGTGACCATGGAGGGCGTCGCGGCCCGCACCAAGTGCGGCAAGGCCACGCTCTACCGCCAGTGGGGCACGAAACCCCAGCTCGTCACCGCCGCCCTCGCCCAGCGCCGCTGCACCGTCTTCACCGGAATCGACACCGGCTCCCTCGCCGGGGACCTGCGCGAGGCCGCCCGCATCGCCGCCTCCCACCACGAGCGCGACGCCGAGCTCATGGAGGCCGTCGCCCAGGCCTTCGTCCAGCACCCCGACCTGCGCGCCGCGCTCCGCGAGACCGTCATCGCGCCCGAGGTCGCGGCCATCGACGAGGTCGTCGCCCGCGCGGTCGAGCGCGGCGAGGTCGCCGCCGACAACCCCGCGATCGCCTTCGTCGCCCCCTGCTTCCTGGGCATGCTCCGCATCGAGCGGATCTTCGAGGAGCGGTTCGCCGAGACCTCGGCCATGAGCGGCTTCGTGGACGCCGTCCTCCTTCCGGCGCTGCGCGCCGGGAGGTGACCCGCCGGTCCGTCCGGCACCCTGGAGGCATGCCTCCGAGCAACCCCCACGTCCACGTCCGCCGGATCTACGAGACCCCGTCGCCCGACGACGGGGTGCGCGTCCTCGTCGACCGGCTCTGGCCCCGCGGGCTCGCCAAGACGGACGCCCGGATCGACGAGTGGCCCAAGGCACTGACGCCCTCCACCGAACTGCGCCGCTGGTACCACGGGCCCGAGGGGGAGTACGCGGAGTTCTGCCGGCGGTACGAGGCCGAGCTCGCCGCCCCCGACGCCGCCGCGGCCCTCGACCGGCTCGGGGAGACGGCCGCCCGCGAGACCGTCACCCTGCTCACGGCGGCCAAGGACCCCTCGGCCAGCCACACCTCCGTACTGGAGCGCGAACTCGCCCGGCGGGCAGGGAAGTAGCGGACCTCAGACGCCCGGACCGCGCAGGCGCGGCGCCTCCGCCGCGGCGTCGACCTCGGTACGGGACGCCTCGGCGCGCTCGGCCAACTCCCGCGCCCACGCGACGAGTCCGCGGACATCGATCCCGTACGGGGTCGCCCGCGGGCCCTGGTCGGGGCTCGGGACCGGGACCTCGCCGTGCGCACCTCGGTCCCGTGTCTCGTGCGTCGACGTCTCGTACGAGTCCGGATCCGGCATCTCGTACGCTCCCGAAGTCCGCTCCCACGAACGGCTCGTGAGCCGGTCGGCGCCCCTCCGCAGCAGCCGCGCCCCGCCCTCCCGGTTGCCGCGTGCCGCGTGCGTCAGGCCGACCGCGAGCTGCGCGAGCCCCTGCCACAGGTCACGCTCCTCCGCCGGGCCGGACTTCCAGGCGTCCTCGAAGACCTCGTGGGCGTGGAAGGGCATCCCGGCGTCGAGGAGCCGCTGCGCCTCGCGCACCGTCTCGGCGGGGGCGCGCACGACACCCTCGGGCTGCCGGGGCACGCCCTCCGCCCCGTACGGCAGGGGGCGCCCGAGCCCGTCACGCGGGCGTGCGCTCCGCGCCCGGCCCTCCTCGTCGCGATCCCTGCTCGTCCGATCCACCCGCCCATTGTCACCCCCGGGACGATCAGGGGCGGTAGGCTCGTCGGTCCGGCGCTTCCCGGGGCCGTGCGGTCGCCCGACCAGGCGGGCCGCGTCGTGACCGTAGCTCTTGTGGGGGAGTGAGTCACCGGTGCCGTCGGAACCCGAACAACCGCAGCCCGCAGGGCCGTCGGGCTCGTTCACCGCCCTCGCGCGGCCGGAGCGGGGCGCACTGCTCGAACGCGGTCCGGAGCTCGCCGCGGCCCGGCACGCCGTCGACGCACTCGTCGCCGGGGCCACGGGCGGCGGACCCGCCCGGGGCGCCGTCCTCGTCCTCCGCGGCGACCCGGGGGTCGGCAAGACGTCGCTCCTCGCCGAGATCCACCGCGCGGCCCGGGACCGGTGCACGGTCCTGACGGCACGCGGCGGCGAGACCCTCACCCAGGTCCCCTTCCACCTCACCCGCCAGCTCCTCCAGCCCGCCCTGGACGGCTACGGCTCCGAGGACGTCCGGCGGCTCTTCGGCGAGCACTTCGACCTCGTGGCCCCGGCCCTCGGCCTCGCCCCGCCGCCCGCGCCGTCCGCCGCGCCCGCCGACCCGCAGGGCGTACGGGACGGACTGGTCCGGCTCCTCGACCGCCTCGCGGACGGCCTGAAGGACAGGCCGCCCGTCCTGCTCGTGGACGACGCGCACTGGGCCGACGCCGAGACCCTGGCCTGGCTCGACGCCTTCGCGCACACACGGAAGGACCACGGCCTGCCGGTCCTCGTCGTCCTGGCCCACCGCCCGCTGCCGAGGCGACTCCCCGACGGGCCGGACGAACCCGACGGCACGGCCCCCCTGACCGCACTGACGGACCGTGCCCTCCTCACGCTCGGCCTGTGCGCCCTCACCCGTGAGGCCACCGCCGAGCTGGCCCGCGAGACCCTCGGCGACCACGCGGACGAGCCGTTCTGCCAGGAGCTGTGGACGGTGACCGCGGGCAACCCGTACGAGACGGTCGAACTCCTCGCCAAGGTCCGCGACCGGACGCTCGAACCCGTCGCGGGCACGGCGGGCCTCCTCCGGGGCCTCGCCGCGGGCGCCCGCGGCGGCGGCCTCGTCGCCCGCCTCGAAGCCCTCGGCAGCGGGCCGACCCGCCTCGCCTGGTCGGTCGCCGTCCTCGGCGCGGACAGCACCCCGGACCTCCTCGCCCAGCTCACGGGCCTGGACGCGCGGGAGCTCGCCGACCACACGGAACGGCTCCGCCGGGCCAGGATCGTCGCCGCGCCGACCACACGGAACCCCCTCGCCGGCCCCCTGGAGTTCGCGCACCCGCTCATCGCCAGCGCCGTCTACGGCTCGGTGCCGACGGGCGTCCGCACCGCCCTGCACGGGCGCGCGGCCTGGGCGCTCACCGAGGCGGGCCACGGGCCGGCGGCGGCCTCCCGCCACCTCCTCGAAGTCCACCCGGACGACGACGAGGACGTCGTCGACCGGCTGAGGGCGGCCGCCGTCGAGCACCTGGCCGTCGGCGCCCCCGACGCGGCCCGCCGCTGCCTGGAACGGGCCCTCGCCGAGCCGCCGGGCCCCGCCACGTACGCCAGGGTCCTGTACGAACTCGGCTGCGCCTCCCTCCTCACGGCACCGGCCGCGACCGTCCTGCACCTGCGCTCCGCACTCGACCTGCCCGGCCTGGACGACACCCTGCGCACCGACGCGACCTACCGGCTCGCCCAGGCCCTCGCCCACAACAACCAGCTCCAGGACGCGGCCCGGGCCGTCGCCGCCGAGGCGGCCCGCACCCCGCCGGGCACCGGCCGGCGCCGCCTGCAGGCGGCCCACTTCATGTACGAGGGGTTCCAGGCCACGGAGGACGACGGCCCTGACCGCTCCCGCCACCTCGCCGAGCTCACCGCGGCCTTCACCGGCGCCGACAACTCCGAGCGGGCGCTCGTCGCCGTCCGGGGCTTCGACGCGATGCTCCGCGGCGAACCCGCCGACGAGGTCGTACGCCTCTGCGACCGCGCGCTCGTCGACGGCCGGCCGGCCCGCGGCCTCGGCTGGACGGACCCCACCTGGGGCTTCGAGATCCCCGCACTCACCGGCATCGCGTACGTCTTCGCCGACCGGCCCGACCGGGCCGAGGTCCTCTTCACCGAGGCGGTCCGGGCCTTCGAGATCTCCGGCTGGAGCGGCGCGCACCTCGCCTTCGCCCATGCCCTCCTCGGGCTGGTGCACCGGCGCCGCGGCGACCTGCCCCGCGCCCAGCACCACCTGGAGGAGGCGCTGCGCCTCGCCGACCGGGTCGGCGAGGGCCTCCCCGTCCACTGGGACACCGCCTGCCTCCTCGTCGACACCCTCCTCGCCCGCGGCCGTACCGCCGAGGCACGGAGCGTGGCCGACCGGCACGCCTTCGGCCCGCCCTGGCCGGGCGCGATCGTGCTGCCCGACGGCCCCAGCGTCCTCGGCCGGCTGCTGCTCGCGGAAGGCCGCACCGACGAAGCCGTACGCACCCTCGAAGAGGCCGCCGAGGCGCTGACCGCCCGAGGGCGCCACCACGTCGTCTGGGCCCCCTGGCCCTTCGACCTCGCGAGGGCCCTCGCCCCCGTCGACCCGCACCGCGCCGCCGGGATCGCCGCCGAGGCCCTGACCCACGCCGAACGCCTCGGCACCCCCACGGCCCTCGGCGAGGCCCTGCGCTGCGCCGCCGTCCTCGCGGACCCGCCGGAGGCCCGCGAGCTCCTCACCCGAGCCGTCGCCCACCTCACCGCCTCCCCGTCCCGCTACGAGGAGGCCCTGGCCCACCACGACCTCGCGCGGGCCACCGGTTCCCCCTCCGCTTTCGCCCGAGCCGCCGCCCTGGCCGCCACCTGCGGCGCAGACGCCCTCGCCGCGACAGCGGTGACAGCCCGTGCGTCAGCCCACCCTCCGGAGTGAGGTAGTGTTTCTCCTGCACGCCGACGCGGGGAAAACCCGCGGACGACGAGCATCGGGACGTGGCGCAGCTTGGTAGCGCACTTGACTGGGGGTCAAGGGGTCGCAGGTTCAAATCCTGTCGTCCCGACTGTGCGGAAACGCAGGTCGGAGGCCGTTCTCTCATCCATGAGAGGGCGGCCTTTCGTGCGTCCCGTGGCGTGGTGGTCGCACGCCTGAGCCGGGGCTGGTTCGCCAGGCGGCTGGAGGCGGACGGTGCGGGGGAGCGGAACCGGCCGAGGGCTTCGCGGAGGCGGTGGAGGTGGTCGCGTGGTGGTCGCAGCCATGCCGGTCGGGTCGGGCCAGCGGCTCGTGCGGCCGCGGTGAGGGTGTGGTCGATGGTGTCGACGGCCTGGTGCGCGGCCTGTTGGGTGAGGTGGCTGTAGAGGTTCGCAGTCATCGACAGGGTGGAGTGCCGCAGCGTCTTGGAGACCACGGTGAGCGGGACGCCGGCGGTGATGGTGATGGTGGCGGCGAGATGCCGCAGGTCGTGGACGGTGACCCGGGGGACACCGACTTCCTCGGAGAGTCCGTGGAGCCGGTCGAGTACCAGATGCGGGCCGAGCGGGCGGCCGTCGGGTCGGCAGAAGACCAGCCCCGCGAACGGGTCGTTGGGGTCGCCGCGGGTCTGGGATGCTGAGCGTGCCCGGCGGCGGAGGGCTGTGGCGACGCGGGGTGAGATGGCGATCCAGCCTCTGCTCGACCGGGTCTTCGGTGTCGTGATGACCAGGCGGTTGTTGTCGATGGCGGAGAGCGTGCAGCGGATGTAGAGCACGCCCTCGCCCAGGTGGACGTCGTCCCAGTGCAGTCCGAGGGCTTCGCCTTTGCGCATGCCGGTGCCGATGAGGACCTCGAACAGGTCAGCCATCTCCGGGTCGGCCTCGTGGCAGTGGGTGAGGAAGCGGGCCGCCTCCTCTGCGGTCCAGATCCGCCGCTCCGGCGACGGCGGTCGGCGCAGGGCCGGGGGAGAGGCCGGGTTGTGGGGGAGACGGCGCTGGCGGACGGCGTCGCCGAGCGCGCTGGAGAGGGTGGCCAGGCACCGATACAGGGTGGTGCGGCCGCGGCCGGCGGCGAGCTGGCCGGTGACGAAGGCCGAGATGTGGCGGTGGGCGAGCTGGTCGAGCTTGAGGGTGCCGAACGCGGGGACGAGATCATTGCGGACGTAGTCGCGGTACCGGGCCATCGTCGTCGGCTTCAGCACCAGCGCCTTCGCCGCCAGCCACGCGTCCATGTAGGCGGCGACAGTCTGGTTCGGGTCCGCATCGAACCCGCCGGCCTCACCCTCGAGGAACCGCCGCAAGGCCTCTTCGGCCGAGTCCTGGCTGGCGAAGCCGCCCCGCCGCACCGTCGTCCGGTGACGGTCTGAGGCAGGGATGTCGACGGCGAAACCCCAGGTCCCGTGAGTGCTGTCGGCGAGCAGATGTGGACAGCGGGCACCGATCTGGTGACGGTGGGTGTCCCGGCAGCCACAGCGACGGTAGACACGGCCTCGGCCGGTGCTGGTACGCATGGCGATCGCCTCCACGAGGCGGGAGAGCTCCGACACCTTCATCCTGCGACCACGCGCGACCACCACGCCGGTCAGAGAGGCCGTGACCAGCGAATTTCCCATGTCTGTGCGCCAAGGGTCGCCTCCTCGCACTGCGGAGAATCACCGGGTGGCCTCAGTCGGGCAGTGCGATCCGCGAATTGACTGTGATCGAATGGTTACGGACTGCTTGGAGGTTGTGGTACTTGTGGTGATCTTCCACCGTCGGCTCTAGGGCCGTACCTCCAGCGGTGGGTGGGGGGAGTGCAATGGCGGATGAGGCTGAGGCAGCAGAGAGCGATGAGTCCGACGAAGGATTCGTCCATCCAATCTTCCGCCTGGCGCCCCACGAGGACAGCGGATCGGACACCCTGGGGAACTACCGCTATCAGGCAGAGGTTGCCGCTCAGATGTGTGTCGTGCTGCTCACGGAGGACTCCGTCGAGTCGGTGGTCTGCGAATGGCATGAAGACTTCGTGGTCTCCTACGCGGATGGATTCGTCGAACTCGTATCGGTGAAGCACCGTGGAAAGCGACGCAATCCCTGGAATGTGGCAGACCTGTGCAAGGATGGCGGACTGGCGCACCTCTTCGATAGGTGGCGGGCCTGTGACGGCCGGAGCAATGTCCGCCTTCGCCTCGCCACGAACGCTGGCCTCACCACGGGCAAGCTTGGCGCCACCACCCTGAAGGCCATGTGTGGGCGCGACCCGCAGGTCACCGCTGGGGTGGATGCCATGGCAGACACCGTCGCCCGCCACCTCCTGCGGGTTCGCTGGAAGCAGGCCTACGCCACTATCCCCGAAGTACCTCAAGCTAATCTCGCCGACATCGCCATCCCGGCAGGCTTCACTGACTTGGTGAGGCTCTTCCTCGCGGCACTCCACATTGACGATGAACTGCCGTCCCGTCGGCACATCACGGACGTCAACCTCCAGAGTTTGCTGATACCCGCGATCGCGAGACTGCAGCGCGACCATGTGGATGTCGAAGCGACCTACCGTGCACTGGTCGAGCGCATTGAGAAGTCGAATCGCGACGAGAGCGACCGTGGACAACTCGCTGTCTACATCGCCGACCCAACCAGGGTTCTGCACAGTGTGCAGATCCAGCAGCGCATCGCACGGCGTAGGCTCACCAAGGCGACGGTCCTCGACACATTTGTCTGCAGCAGCTCGGCAGTGCCCACCATCGCTCGCGGCCAGCTTCCGATCGTCGCTCCGGGCGGGGCCAACCTGCGCAAGAAGATGGAGCGTGGCCGCATTCCGGCCGACGAAGCTGCACACGCCGAACGCCTTCGATCAGCCTGGTATGTCACCTGGTCCCAGCAGCGGTCCGGCCTTGCGGGAGACACCACCGACCTGGCCAACGCCAGCTTCGAGGTCCTGGACATCGTCTTCGCCTGCCGCGAGCAGGCGGAAGAGGAGGCGCCCGGCAGTGCACCCTACGGGCGGCGCATGAACCAGCTGATGGCCCGGCACCTGACGCCGGATGCCCTCGGAACTGGCCTTCCGTTTCCCGTAAACGGGCGACACCTTCGTGGCCTGGCATACCAGCTCTGCGACGACTGTGACTTCTACTTCTCCGAGGTGTTCGATCCCTCCGAGGAGGAGGCGTCGTGACGAGTGCCGGCGACCGTCTGGCTGCTGCCGCGCGAGTTAGGGACCGAGCGCGCCGGCAGGAGCAGCATGAGGCTCATTATCACGAGGCCCGTGTGCTGCTGCTGATCGACCGTTTCACCGAAGCCAAGAAGGGCCTGAACGGTCTCACCAAGCTGGCCAAGCTCGACTTCCTGCTTCGCTACCCTGCCATGCTGGATCGCCTCCTGACCGAGGATGGCCTTGCCTGGCCCCCAGGCACCCAGCCCACCTCCGCCGAACGGCTGTCCGTCGAGAGCCGCATGACCCGCTTCAAGTACGGCCCCTGGGACCACCGCTACTACAGCGTCCTGGGATCGCTGGCTGCGCGCGACCTGATCACCTATAGCGGGGCCGATCGGGCCGAGTTCCGAATTACCGCCTCCGGCGCTGTCGCCGCGGCCATGTTGGCAGAGACGGACGAGTGGGCCGTGGTCGCCAAGCGCATCACCCTTCTCAAACAGCACTTCGACAAGTCAGGTACGACGCTGAAGACCCTCATCTACGACCGTCTGCCGGACGCGGTCGACAGGCCCTGGCGGACGGAGATCTGAAATGGCAGTCCACCTGCGCTTCCGCTCCCTCACCGTCACCACCGCAGACGCCGAGAAGACATACCGTTTCGAGGGGCCGGCCACCGTCGTTAGCGGCCCTAGCGGTACTGGCAAGTCGAGCCTCCTTATGCTGCTCAAGCACGTGGTGGGTGGCAAAGCCGTACTAACCCCGGCTGTCCGGGATCACGTACTTTCCGCCCGCGCAGAGGTCTTCATCGGTGGGGAACACGTGGTCCTGAAAAGGACCGTGAACGACGCACGCGCCGGCCAGGTCGACGTCCTGGACCCTGACACTCTGAGCACGCGCAACACCTTCGCCGTGCAGAGCGACCCCGACCTGCCGCTTTTGTCGGACTACCTTCTGGCAGCCCTCAACTTCCCCCGCGAGACGATCCCTGCCAGCCGTGACGGCAAAGCGACAACACGCGACCTCACGTTCACTGACCTCTTTGCCTACGTATACCGGGAAGCCCGCAACATCGACCGTGAAGTCGTGGGACACCTCGACACCTGGTTCAACCCCAAACGCACCGCGCTCTTCAAGCTGATGTTTGCGCTCACCGACAGCACCGTTCTCGAACTCAGTCGGCAGCTAGGCCAGTTGAAAGAAGAACTTCGCAAGAAGACCGCCGAGCACGAGAACGTCCGGAACTTCCTCAGCGCGACCGATCCCCGCACCGAGGACCAACTGCGCCCTGAGCTCACCAGTCTTCGGGTCATGCTGCAGCGCGCCGAGGCAGCGCTTGCATCGCTGCGCCATGAGCTGGAGGAGAGCACTGCAGCCGACGCCATCCTCCGCCAAGAGCTGCGTGCCGCAGTCGACAGCGCTCGTGAGGCAGCGCAGGAAGTCGTTGCGGCACAAGAGCTCGTCGAGGCTCGTGCCGCGGTCGTCGCCCAGGTCGAGCTCGACCTGTCCCGACTGGACCGCTCCGCCACCGCCATCGAGAAACTGTCGCCGTTCGACTTCGTCGTCTGCCCACGATGTATGCAGCGTCTCAGCACGCGACCAGTCCCCGCAGACCACTGCGTGGTCTGTCTACAGCACGACCCGCATGACGAGGACATCGATCCCGCCGCGATCGCACAGACCCGAAGGGCCCTTGAAGTTCAGCTCCAGGACGCCCAGTCCGTACTCGTAGCTGATAGCCGCGTTCTGGAGGCCGCTCAGCAGCGAGCCCAGCAGACCGACTTCGTCGCCCACAGCCTGCGCCGCCAACTCGACGCGCAGACCCGCGACCTCGTGGCGCCGCGCTTCGACGCCATCGCAGACGCTAGCGCCCGGGCAGCCTCGCTGAGAGCGGCCATCGACGCTGTGACCCAGCTGCAGGGCGCCTGGACGCGGGCACATGCGATCGAACGAGACGTCCGGGACATCAAGGCGCAGCGGACCCGCGCCACTGCGGAAAGGAAGGCCCGCACAGCCGAACTCGCCGCGCGGCAGACCCTTGTGACTGACCTAAGCCTAGACTTCAACGCGATGATTTCGCAGCTGCGCCCTGCTCCGTGGATCCAATCCGCGACCATCGACCCGTCGTCGTACCTGCCCGTAGTCGACGACGTCTCGTTCGAGAGTCTTCAGGCCGACGGTGGGGGCATCGTGACCTGCATCAACGTCGCGTACAGCCTCTCGCTGCTGGAATTCGGTATCATGCACTCAGACGTGCGAGTGCCGTCATTGCTGATCATCGACTCGCCGCGGAAGGCGTCCGGGAGCAACCTGGACGACCAAGCACGAGGCCACCGGACCTATCAGCGCTTTCAAGCCCTTGCCGAGACCCACGTCTCCCAGGTCCAGCTGATCATCGCCGACAATGACTCGGCGCCGATCCCGGGCCCAGCCTTTGGCAAGATCGAACTTGACTACGACAACCCACTCGTTCCTGGCGTAGCCCACCCGGGACCCGAGCACACTCACCGCGCCGAAGACGAGGCCTGGCCAAGCTGAATCCCCGCATCGCCATGGGGCGCTGCTACGCGCTGCGTTCAATGAGGGAACGTTCACTCGAACTGGATGAGGCAATGGCCTTGGTCAACACCTGAGATGATGTGTAGATGAGTCATGATGACAGGGTCCGAAAGTTGGGCACGAAGTTTGCGAAGGCGTGCTACCCGGCGTTCGGCCCTGTGCTGTTGGGGATGAGAGTCCAGGGCTTTCGCGGTGTGCCGGACCTGACGCTGGAGTTCAAGTCCCCAGTAACGGCCATCTCGGGGCTGAACGGAACTGGAAAGAGCACGGTCGCGCAGCTTGCGGCAGCTGCGTTTCGCCAACCGTCCGGACACCCCTGGAATCGCTACTACGTCGCGTACTTCTTCCCGGTATCGGTCGCCGACCCCGAACCTTTCACTGCTGGCGCCCAGGTGCAGTACCTCTATGCCGCTGACAGTGGGTCGGGCGTACAACAGGTCACCGTGACGCGGGCGGCGAAGGAGTGGTCTGGCTACAAGCGGCAGCCCGAGCGGGCTACCTATTACCGCGGCTTCACCCAGTTCATTCCGAAGGTCGAGAAGCGAGACCTGTCCATCTATGGCGGGTCCAGTCTGGAACTGGGGAAGGCGAATCCGCTTGATCCGGCGGCTGCCAGCCACGTCGGGCGAATCTTGAGCGTTCCCTATGAGCACCTTGGCTTCACCGAAGTGCTGACCACCCAAAAGACGGCAACACTCGCGATGGCCGGGCGAGGCGGTCGACGCTACTCCGAGAACCACATGGGAACAGGAGAAGGACGAGTGCTGTACATGGTGAACACCATGGAGACGGCGCCGCCCAAGAGCCTCATCATCCTGGAGGAGCCCGAGACCTCCTTGCACGGCGACGCTCAAGTCCGCCTCGCGAAATACTTCATCGAGGTGGCCTTGCGTCGTGGGCACCAGATCGTCATCACTACGCACAGCTCCGCAATCCTCGGCCAGCTAGGCCGTGACTCAGTCGTCTACCTCCGACGCACGCCAACAGGAGATGTGACAGCCACTCACGGGTTGAGTACTTATCAGATCGACTCGCACCTCCAGCGGGAAGGCCGCACTCCCGGTGGAATCACGGTCTGTGTGGAGGACGAGTTCGCGCGCCACCTCGCCACCGAGATCTTCCGAACCGCCGATCCGGACCTTCTTGCCGGCTGCTCGTTCCTCACCATCGGGGGCGGTCAGGAGATTCCGAAGGCTGTGATGCTGTTGCGCGACGCGAAGGTACGCGCTGTTGGGCTCAGCGATGGAGACATGCCCCACGACGGCACGGACGGTGTCCGGACGCTACCTGGTACTGAACCTCCGGAGAAGGAGGTGTTTGCTCACCCCGCGGTCAAGAGCCACTTCGCCGACGCGCCGTACTTGATCGACCTGGATGAGGTCCTGGCCGGCGTAGCCGACCATCATGACTATGCCAAGACTGTGGCGTCGCACCTCATGCTGGATGAGATCGCGGTAGTGAGCGTGGCGTGCCGGACATACGCATCTGCCCATCAGCAGGGTGACTTTGATGCGATCGTTGACTTCGTCCGCAAGGAGGTCGGTGATCGACGGTAGTCAGCGCAGCCTTCGAGAGGCTTATGGGGCGCACGTGCCTGCCCCGATGAACTGGCGTGTGCCAGCGTACGCGTCGTAGACGGCGACTGCCCAGCGTGTGTATTGCCAGCTCTTGTTGTTGTGGAACTCGAGCGTGAGCTTGCGGCAGACGGCCTCTTCGACTGTGCCTCTGAGGTTGGACTGGGAGGCGTGGCTGGTGAATCGGCTGTTGGGGTCGTCGGTCCAGACGTAGGCGGCGTTTTCGATGGGGTCGAAGCCGAGGCTGATGCCGTCGTTGAGTGCGATGGGGTCGTCGTTCGTCTCGGTGGTGTTGGTGTTCCAGGTGGTGACGATGGCCTTGACCGTGGCGTCGGCGACGCGGATCTCCGCCTTGTCGCTGCTGGGGATCTCGGCCGTGGCCATGCCGGATTCGTCTCCGTGCCACTGGCCGGCTGTTTCTGAGATGCATCCGTCAGTGGCCTCGCCGTAGCCGAGGGCCGTTGCATCGAGATCGGATGTCTTCCAGTAGATGGCGAAGCGGCCGTAGGGCCACGTGGCCGGGTCGTTCTTGAGACGATGCGCGAGGGCGGAGCAGGCCGCCATCTCGCCGGCTCTGCGGAACACCTCTTGGTAGTTCTCGGGCAACTGCGGGACGGGGCCACCGGTCACCATCACGGTCTGTGCCCGCTGGTTGAACGTAATAGTGGGCTTCATGAAGTCCATGTCCTTTGTAGCCAGCATGGACGTCATCCGGTCCCGGATCGCCTTCTCGGCGTCCCGCTCTTCGGGGCTGCCGGCGGTGGTGCTCGCTCTCCACTCGTCTGGGTGTGGTTGGGTCTCGTCGCCGGCTCTCGTGTAGGCGGGATTGGCCACCCCGGCGAGGGGATCCTTGGGGATCCTGATGGTCCGCGGATCGACCGCAGGCGCGACCGTGGTTTTGGCAGGCGTTCCAGAAGCCGTGGTTCCAGAAGCGCTGATCGGAGCGGATATCTCGGTGGAGGGTGTCGAAGGGGTGGTGCGGTCGGGCGTAAGCGTCACATGCGCACGGTCGCCACTGGTGTAGAAGGCGACGATTCCGCCCGAGACAGCCGTGACCGCGATTGCCGTGACGGCGGCGGTCATGAGCGCGCGCTTGCGCCTCGGGGGCGCGGGAAGGCTCCAGGCGGGGTCGTCCATGCTGGGCAGGTTCCACGCGGCGGTGAGGCGGTCACTGATCCGCGTCGGCTCCGGTCCGGTGGCGCCGAGAACCTGGGTAGCCTGACGGGCCAGGAACCGCGCGCATTCCTCTGCTGCCGTGTCGGCGCTGATTCGCTCGGCGGGGTTCTTCGCGAGCGCCTTCGTCAGGGGCTCGCGCAGTTCGTCGGGGAGGCCGTCGAGATCGGGTTCCTGGGACATGACGCGGTAGGCGACCACGTCGGGTGCTCCGGTTCCGAAGGGGAGGCGCCCCGTGGCGGCGTAGGCGACGAGCGTGCCCCAGGCGAACACGTCGCCCTCGGGTCCGGCGGTGCCGGTGCGGTAGTGCTCGGGGCTGATCCAGCCGGGGGTGCCGGTCATGGTGCCGGTCCGGGTCACGGAGGTGCCGTCGGCGGCATGTGCGATACCGAAGTCCAGGACCCGGGGGCCGGCCGGGGTGAGGATGACGTTCTGCGGCTTCACATCCCGGTGGACGACGCCGGCGGTGTGGATCGCGGCGAGGGCCTGGGCAGTTCCGGTGGCGAAGGCGTACAGGGTGGCGCCGGTGAGAGCTCCGTGGGCCGCGAGATGCTGGTCGAGGGTGAGACCGGGCGCGTAGGCGGTGGCCAGCCAGGGGGTCTCGGCATCGGGGTCTGCTGCGAGGAGCGGGATGAGGCACGGCCCGTGCACACGCGAGGAGAGCTGGACTTCTCGGCGAAAGCGGGCCCGGAACTCAGGGTCCTCGGCCTGCGCGGGGTGGATCACCTTCACAGCGATACGGAGGCCGGCTGGATCGAGACCGGCGTGGACGGTGCCCATGCCGCCCGAGCCGAGACGGCCGATGATCCGGTAGGGACCGACCCGCTTCGGGTCGCCGGAGCGGGCAGGCTGTACCCGCCCATCTACGCGAGCGATGCTCACAGGGTGTTCGTTCCTCTTCTGCGATGGAGCGCCATGAGGCTGACACACACCCATGAATGGAGTCCCCAGCCCAGGAACGGGATGCTATCGGCAGACTGCCCAGATGGGCGGGGCAGTTCGATGCATCGTTGTCTCTCGCAAGGATCGCCAAGGGGCATGAGGCTGTGCCCGGACGTGAGTTGGGGACCAGTTGGGGACCACACGGCATGCGCGATGGTGCACGACGGGCCGTCACGTGCACGATATGCGCCCAGATTAAGTCTGCTATATCCAGAAAATACCCTTGGCCCTTACTCCTGGGGGTCAAGGGGTCGCAGGTTCAAATCCTGTCGTCCCGACTCGTAAGAGTCGTAGATCGAGGGGCCGTTTCAGAGCGATCTGAAACGGCCCCTCGATCGTTTTCCTCGCCGACCGGCTGCCTGCGGTCTAGGGCGTGTTGCGATCGCACGCACCAGACGCCGTCGGGCAGGCGGGACTTTCGCAACACGCCCTAGGAGAGGGCACTGCCGTCGGCGGGCAGGACCTGTTCGGCCCAGATGACCTTGCCTTCCGGTGTGTACCGGGTGCCCCAGTGCTCGCTGAGCTGGGCCACCAGGAACAGCCCGCGGCCTCCCTCGTCCGTGGTGGCGGCGTACCTCAGATGCGGGGCGGTACTGCTTCCGTCCCACACCTCGCAGGTCAGCGTGCGATCGCGCAACAGACGGACGCGCACCGGCGCGGCGGCGTACCGGATGGCGTTGGTGATGAGCTCGCTGAGGATCAGCTCGGTCGTGAAGACGAGTTCCTGCAGGCCCCACTCCTCGAGTTGCTCGGCCGCGCGGCCGCGCATGGCGCCGACCTCGCTCGGGTCGAACGGCACATCCCACTCGGCGACCCGGCTGGGGCCCAGAGTCCGTGTCCGGGCGATGAGCAGCGCGATGTCGTCGGCCGGCCGGCCGGGGAGCAGGGCGTCGAGTACGGCGCGGCGGCTGGCTTGCGGGTCTCGGCCGGGGTGGCTCAGCGCCGTGCGCAGCTCTTCCACGCCCACCGAAATGTCCCGGCTCCGCTCCTCGACCAGCCCGTCGGTGTACAGGACGAGCTGACTGCCTTCTGCCAGGTGCAGTTCCATGGTCTCGAACGGCATGCCTCCCAACCCCAGCGGGGGGCCGGCCGGCAGTTCCACGATCGTTGTCGTGCCGTCCGGGGCGACCACGAGCGGTGGCATGTGTCCCGCCCGCGCCATGGAGCAGTTCTGCGAGACCGGGTCGTAGACGGCGTACAGGCAGGTCGCGCCGAGGACACCGGCGTCCGAGGGCGCGCTGTCGCCCTCCTGGTCCATGCGCTGGACGAGGTTGTCGAGCCGGGCGAGGAGTTCGTCGGGCGGCAGATCCAGGGAGGAGAAGTTGTGCACGGCCGTGCGCAGCCGGCCCATGGTGGCCGCGGCGTGCAGGCCGTGCCCGACGACGTCTCCGACGACGAGGCCGACGCGGCTGCCGGGCAGCGGGAGCACGTCGAACCAGTCCCCGCCCACTCCGGACTGGGCGGGCTGGTAGAAGTGCGCGACGTCCACCGCGCTCTGCTCGGGCAGATCCCGCGGCAGCAGGCTGCGCTGGAGCGTCACGGCGAGATGGTGTTCGCGGGTGTAGCGGCGGGCGTTGTCCATGGTGACCGCGGCGCGGCCGACGAGCTCCTCGGCCAGGGACAGGTCGTCCTCGTCGAACGGTTCCGGCTTCTGCGACCGCCAGAAGTTGACGATCCCGAGCACGACGCCTCTGGCCTTCAGCGGAGCCGCGATGAGCGAGTGGATGCCGTAGTCGACGATCCGGGACGTCCGTAGGGGGTCCTGGGCGTGCCAGCCCGGCGCGTCGTGGAGATCGGGTACGAGTTCGGCCGTGCCCGTGCCGTAGCCACGGGCCTGCGGTGTGGACGGCAGGAAGTCGATCAGTGAGCCGAGCGGGTACAGAGGGTGATCGGACCGGATGCCGCTGACCGCCGTGCGCCGCATGTCGGCGCCCGGGCCGGGCTCGTCGCCCTTCAGTACCGGGTCGGCCAGGTCGACCGTGACGAAGTCCGCGAACTGGGGGACGGCGACGGCGGCCAGTTCCTCCGCGGTGTGGACCACGTCGAGGGTGCTGCCGATGTCGCCCCCGGCGTCGTACAGCAGCTTGAGCCGCTTGCGGGCCGTCTCCGCCCGGCTGCTCAGGAGCTGCATCTCGGTGGAGTCCCGGATGGTGACCGCCGAGCCCTTCGGGCGCGTGGGCCGCTGGTTGACCACGAGCAGCCGGTCCCCGGCCTCCAGCACCTCGTCGGTGGCCACCCGGCCGGACAGCAGCAGTTCCGCCATGCGGCGATCCATGCCGACCTCGTCGACGGGGCGCCCTTCGGCGTCGTCCGGCAGGCCGAGCAGCCGTCCGGCCTCGTCGTTCGCCAGGAGTAGTCGTCCTTCGCCGTCCGTGATCAGAACCCCTTCGCGGACGGAGTGGAGCACCGCGTCGTGGTGCTCGTACATGCGGGTCATCTCCTGCGTGCCGAGCCCGTGGGTCTGGCGGCGCAGTCTTCGGCTGATCAGCGCCGTGCCGACGGTGGCCAGAGCCAGACCGCCGGCGGTGGCCATGAGGATGACCGGAAGCTGACGGTCGGCGACGCCGGTCACGCTCTCCACCGTCAGACCTGCCGAGACCAGGGCGACGACCTCACCCTCGGGCGAGGTGACCGGGACGATCGCCTGGATCTCCTTGCCGAGCGGCCCCTCCACACTCTCGGTGTACACCTCGCCGGCGAGCGAGGGCTCGATCGTGCCGACGAACCGCTCGCCGATGCGGTCGGGCTGGGGGTGGCTGTAGCGGATGCCGTTCGTGTCCATCACCACGATGAAGTCCACGCCTGCGTCCTTGCGTGTCTCCTCGGCGACGGGCTGCAGGATCGCGGACGGGTCCGGCGAACTCAGCGCGTCCTGCAGGCCCAGGGAGTTCGCGAAGGTCTGAGCCACGGAGACCGACCGGTTGCGCGCTTCACGGTCGTTGTCGTACCGCGACTGCAGTACCAGAGCCAGGAGGGCCCCGGCGGCGAGCAGCACCACGATCGCCACCTGAAGGACGAAGACCTGTCCGGCGACGCTTCCGAATCTTCTGGCTAGGCTCGACCGCACCGGCACGCCGGGCACGAGAGACGAGACGGGCTCACAAACCCAGTTGTAGCACCTCCCCGCGGCCAGGGCTCCTGGCGTTCACGGTACGCATCCGGGCCACCGCACAGGGTTCCCGCCGCTGCCGGGAAGTCCGCCGCAGCGGGTGGGGTCAGGGCTTCGGGACGGTGTTGACGTAGCCGGTGCCCTCGCCGTGGAAGCCGTCCACCGTCTTCCGGACGTCCGCCGGGGAGACGGCCTCGTCGGCCTTGTAGTAGACCCAGTCGACTTTCATGTCCCAGGTGCGCGGGCCGCCGGTGAAGGGGAGGTCGATGAGCCAGTTGCTGAAGTGGATGTCCATCTGCTCGCGCGGGACGTACTTGCCGGAGCTGGTGAACAGCTCCTTGCCGTCCAGGGAGTAGGTGACCTTTCCGTCCATCGCGGTGATCATCATGGTGTGCCAGCCCTGGAGGCGCCGCTTGACGGTGTTGTGCACCCGGTCCGGCGGGTCGGCCTTGTACCAGCTGACGTTGTCGAGCTGCGGACCCACCGAACCCCAGCCGCCGTTCGGCAGGTACTCGAAGTCGAGTTCGCTGTAGTTCTCCGAGGAGTCCGACGAGGAGATCGGGAAGAAGGCCTGGACGACGTGGTCGCCGTCGCGTCCGCTCGTGGGCTTGTCGCCGAGGTGGACCCGGGCGGCGAAGGTTCCCGTGAAGAAGTTCCGGCTCGTGGTGTGGACCTCGACCTGCGTGGTGCCCTGCTCCGTGCCGTCGGTGGAGGAGCGCAGCCGCAGGACCTTGCCCCCCTCGGCCGTCGGGTCGGAGGGGAAGGCGGCGCCGTCGGCGCTCCAGGTGTCCTTGATCCCGGGGCCGCCCCCGCCGGTACGGATCCCCCAGCCGTTCGCGGCGAGGGAAGGGTCGTCGGCGCCGGTGTAGTCGAAGTCGTCGAACAGGGTTCCCGGCGGTCCGGTGGGCGTCGGCGAGACGTCCTGCGCGGGCTTGGCGGCGTCGGCGCCCCCGTCGGTCGAGGGGTCGGCGGAACACGCGGCGAGCACGCACAGGAGCGCGGGCAGCGTGAGCGCGGTCCACGCTCGGCGACGAGAGGTGCGGCGGGGCTGGCTCACACAGGCTCCTTGGGGCGTAGAGGCGGTGACTGGACACGCCCGTTGCATGCGGATCCATCGCCGACGGCATGAATCGAGCGGTCATCCTAGCGAAGGATTCAAGCCATCCCACCCTGTGTTCGCGACCTGGTCATCCCAGGGTCGCGAGGTGCCCGTTGACATACCGATCCGGTTACGACGCTCGATCGGACTGTGCCAAATACACACATCACACACCAATCGATTCAGGTCATGCGCTACCGTCCGCTCTACGCTTCAGCGGTCTCCACACCCTGCACAAAAAGGCCACAAATGATGCGCCAAGTCGCCACACCCTCCGGGCGCGGACCGGTCCACTCGGCACAGCCCGGCGTGGCCGAATCGCACCACTGGGAGCCTGCTCCGACACCGGTGTTCGTCGACCAGTCGGGTCTGCGCAGCCGTCTGCTGCGGCGCTTCGGCTGGCCGGTCTCCGTGGTCGGCGCGATCCTGGCGGCCGCCATGGGCAGCAGCCTGATCGGCATGCAGTCGGACGCCCCGGCGATGGAGATACCGCCGAAGCCCGCGTACCTGCCCGCCAGGGGGCCCGTGTTGCCCTCCTGACCCTGGAGGGCGCGGCCCGCGGCATCTCACCCCGAAAGTTCGGTCATCACACCGAACATCGCGACATTGCATGACATATCGCGGCCGTCGTGCCGCCCTGAGCAACGCCTGCCGGCCGGCCGAGCGTGCCTGATCGTCCGCACCACCCATCTCCAGGAGCGCCCTTGTCCCGCCACCAGCGTCGTCGGCAGTCCCTGCTGAGACCACGCCGACTGGCTGCGCCGCCGCTGCGCTTCTTCATGCCGCTGTCCCTGCTGGCCTGCTTGCTCGCGCTCCTCGTCCTCCGCGGCCTCGCCACCAACGAGGCCTTCCACGACACCCGGATCGCGACCTCGGTCGACAAGACGACCGTGCCGAAGAACCTGCTCAAGGGCGGCCCGATCATCGACGCGCGCGGCGACAAGAACGAGCGCCCCGTGAGTTATCGGATCCCCGACCGCACCGCGGTGCTGAGCTTCGACGACGGCCCCTCGCCGGAGTGGACCCCGAAGATCCTGGACGTGCTCGCGGCCCACGACGTCCGCGCGGACTTCTTCGTGACCGGCGCGATGACCACGCGCCACCCGGAGCTGATCCGGCAGATCGTCGCGGGCGGCCACGAGATCGGCGTGCACAGCTTCACCCACCCCGATCTGGTGTACCAGTCCGAAGCCCGGATCAGCTGGGAGCTGGCGCAGACGCAGCTGGCGCTGGCCGGCGTCGCGGGCGTCCACAGCGCGCTGTTCCGCCCGCCGTACTCCTCCGACGCCTCGGCGCTCGACGACTGGAACTACCCGGTGATCAAGTACGTGGGCTCCCACGGCTACCTCACCGCCTTCATCGACCGGGACACCCACGACTGGAAGCGTCCCGGCGTCGACGCGATCGTCGAGGCGGCGATGCCGCGCAAGCCCGGCGCGGGCGAGCTGATCCTGCTGCACGACGCGGGTGGCGACCGTACCGAGACCCTTGCCGCGCTCGAGCAGATCATCGTGAAGCTGAAGGGCGAGGGGTACCGCTTCGCCACCGTCTCCGAGGCGCTCGGCGCCAGCAACGCCACCGTGCCGGTGCACGGCTACCAGCTGTGGGCGGGCAAGTGCTTCATCTGGGCCACCCAGGCCGCCGTCCTCACCCTGCCGGTCCTGGTCGCGCTGCTCGCGGTCGTCGGCTTCCTCAACTTCGGCCGCTTCGCGCTGATGCTCGTCCTCGCACCGCTCCACGCCCGCCGCTCCCGGCGGCGGGACGCGTGGGGACCACCCGTCACCGAGCCGGTCACCGTCCTCGTCCCGGCCTACAACGAACGCGAGTGCATCGCGAACACCCTCAACTCGCTCGCCGCCAGTGACTATCCGATCGAGGTCATCGTCATCGACGACGGCTCCACGGACGGCACGGCGGACATCGTCGAGGCGATGGCCATGCCGTTCGTCCGGCTGATCCGCCAGGCCAACGGCGGCAAGTCCACCGCGCTCAACACCGGTATCGCGGCCGCGTCGCACGACATCGTCGTGATGATGGACGGGGACACCGTCTTCGAGCCGTCCACCGTGCGCGAGCTGGTCCAGCCGTTCGGCGACGCGACGATCGGCGCGGTCGCGGGCAACGCCAAGGTCGGCAACCGCGAGAGCCTCATCGGCGCCTGGCAGCACATCGAGTACGTCCTCGGCCACAACCTGGACCGCCGGATGTACGACATGCTCAACGTCATCCCGACCATCCCCGGCGCGGTCGGCGCCTTCCGCAAGGAGGCCCTGCGGCGGGTCGGCGGGATGAGCGACGACACCCTCGCCGAGGACACCGACATCACCATGGCGGTGCTCTGCGACGGCTGGCGGATCGTCTACGCCGAGCGCGCCCGCGCCTGGACCGAGGCACCCGCCAGCCTCCAGCAGCTCTGGTCCCAGCGGTACCGCTGGAGCTACGGCTCCATGCAGGCGATGTGGAAGCACCGCCGCGCCGTGACCTCCCGCGGCCCGGCCGGACGCTTCGGCCGCCTCGGGCTGCCCCTCGTCGTGATGTTCGGCGTGGTCGCCCCGCTGCTCGCGCCGCTGGTCGACCTGTTCCTGCTGTACGGGGTGCTGTTCGCGGACGCCCCGATCACCCTCGCCAGCTGGGGCGGCTTCATCCTGCTCCAGGCCGTGCTGTCCTGGTACGCCTTCCGGCTCGACGGCGAGAAGCCGCTGCACCTGATCAGCCTGCCGATCCAGCAGCTGGTCTACCGGCAGCTGATGTACATCGTCCTGCTGCAGTCCACGATCACGGCGGTGACCGGTGGCCGACTGCGCTGGCAGAAGCTCCGGCGCACCGGCGAGGTCGCCGCACCGGTGGAGGCCTGACCATGACCGCATCCTTCGAGTTCGGGGGAGCCCAGGACACCCTCCGGCTGAGAATCCCCGCCGCTCTGCGACGGGAGCCCCAGCCGGAGCCGGAGCCGGCGACACCGGCCCCGCGCAAGGGCGCCCGGGACCGCTACTTCGACCTGCTGCGCGCACTGGCGCTGGTCCGCGTGGTGATCTACCACAACTTCGGCTGGTTCTGGCTGCCCGTCGTCTTCCCGTCGATGGGCGTGATGTTCGCGCTGGCCGGGGTCCTGATGGCACGCTCGCTCAGCCGTCCCGCCCTGGGCGTCATCCGGGGGCGTATGCGCCGACTGCTGCCGCCGATGTGGCTGTTCGGCGCGGTCATCCTCACCCTGGAGATCGTCGACGGCTGGGGGCCCGACGCCGAGGGGCATCCCAACTGGTGGTGGGGCAAGCTGCTCTTCTGGCTCGTGCCGCTGAGCACTCCGCCGTACGCCGAATCGCTGAACGGCTTCGACCACCTCGTGGGGCAGGGCTGGGCGGTGCAGGTCGTCGTCCCGCTCTGGTACCTCCGCGCGTACCTCTGGTACGTCCTGCTCTCCCCGTTGCTGCTGTGGGCGCTGCGGCGGATGCCGGTGGTGACGCTGTCCGTGCCGCTCGCGGTGACGGTCGTGATGAACGTGTTCTTCATCGACCAGGAGTTCCTCTACGGCCGGGTCTGGGAGAACCTCAGCGACTTCGCCATGTTCGGCTCCTGCTGGATCCTCGGCATGGCCCACCAGGAGGGCCTTCTCAGGAAGATCCCGCAGTACGTCGTGCCGTCCGTCGCGCCGCTGATCATGGTGGCCGGCTGGTGGTACCTCCAGACCCGGCCGGTCGATCCGACCGTGCACACCGACATCGAGAGCTGGCCGATCGCCCAGGCCCTGTGGTCCTTCGGCTTCGTCGCCCTCCTGCTCCACGTCAGTCCCTCCTGGGAGCAGTGGCCCCGGCCGCTGGAACGCTGGAACGGCCTGATCAGCCTGCTCAACTCACGCGCGGTCAGCGTCTACCTCTGGCACCAGGTCGCCCTGGTGACCGCCATCCCGCTGATCGACCCGCTCTGGTCCGTCGGCTTCTTCTACGAGCACTTCCAGTGGCTGCTGATGAGCCAGTGGTTCCCGCTGCTGGTGGCGATCCCCCTGACCGGACTGCTGGTGCTGACCTTCGGGTGGGTCGAGGACGTGGCCGCGAAGCGCTCCCCGCGGCTCTTCCCGTACCCGCGCCGTGTACGGGGCAGGCGCCGGGCCGGCGCCTGACGCGGGGGCTCGCGGCGGAGCTTCGTATCGCCGTGGCCGTGGCCGTGGCCGTGGCCGTAGCCGTCGTACGCTGCCCGTTCCCGTGCGTCGCGTCGATGTGACGCGGCTCACGGGAACGCGAGGGCGGGCCGGTCCAGTGCAGATCATGAACGTCAACTCGAAGCACTCGCCCTCGTCTGCCCCGTCTGCCCTGTCGAGCCCGTCCGGCTCGTCGGTCCCGTCCGGCCCTTCCGTCCCGTTCGGCCCCGCCCGGGCGGCGACGCGCCGGTCCGTCCTGCGCGGGCTCGGCGTCGCGACCGCCGCGGGTACCGCCGCGGTCTGCCTCCCGGCCGTCGCGGCCCACGCCGCGCCCGCCGGCCGGCGGACGCCCGGCGTCTCCGGCACGTACGCGCTGACCCTCGTCCACCTGGGCCGCGACGGCGCGCCGACCACCGACTACCGCACCCTGCTGACCGCGCTGTCCGGGCCCGACGCGGGCAGCGGCCGGGAGCTGAAGGAATCGCCCGGCACCGTCACCGTCCAGGTGCCCGCCGGGCGCTACCTGCTCGACGCCTCCATCGCCACCCGGCCGGTGGGGGACGGGAACTGGGGGAACGACTGGCTCGTGCAGCCCCGGCTCGACGTCGACCGCGACATGACCCTCGTGCTCGACGCCCGGGTCGCGCGCCCGGTGGACATCCGGCCGCCGGTCGCCGACGCCAGGTTCGAGCAGGGCGGGGTGTTCGCCGAGGTGACCTACGAGGGGGTCACCGGCCTCGCGCACCTGATGACGATGTCGCTGGACCTGCGGATCGCGCACCTGGGGCCGGCCGCCGAGCGCGGGGCCGTACGGACCTGGGTGGACTCGTACTGGAGCCGGCCGGGCGGCGTCTGCGCCCTCGGTTACGTCTTCCGCGGCGAGCGGGCGCTGACCGGTCTGGTCCGGCACCCGGCGCCCGGCGACCTGGCGACGCTCGTGGTGCGCGCGGGGGTGCCCGCGTCCGGCGGGGGAACGGCCCTCGTCGACTTCACGCCGTCGGCCGGCCCCTCGCCGGCGCTGGGGCTGCCGGTGCCGTCGGGGGGCACCGGGACGTTCCTCCTCACGCCCGAACGCGGCGCCTGGGACCTCGTGTACGGAGCGCAGCCGGAACAGGAGGGGCCGGCCAACAACTACTTCGTCCTCGGCCGCTCGTTCACGCCCGGCTCCACCACGGTGCACACCTTCGACACCCCGGTCTTCGGCCCGGCCCTGGACTCCTCGCCCGGCGCCCGGCCCGTCGCGCAGCGCACCGGCGACACCCTGGACCTGGCGGTGCCGCTGCTCGCCGACGGCGACGGCCACACGCCGTCCTCGCCCCTCTTCACCGCGTCGACCGTCACGCTGCACCGCAACGGCAAGCTCGTCGCGACCCGCCGCGGCGAGAAGCCGGGGCACGCCTCGTTCACGGTGCCGGCGGGACGGGCCGCCTACCGGCTGACGGCGAGCGCGACACGGCCGCGCGGGCACGTCACGGCGACGTGGACCTTCACCTCCGCGGCGACGGCCACCGCCACCGACCTCCCGCTGAGCGCCGTACGCTTCGGCCCCGACCTCGCGCTCGACGGCACCGCCCCGGCGCACACCACGAGCCGCGTGCCGGTGACGGTGCAGGGCGAGGCCCTGCGGTCGGGGGTCCGGTCGCTGACCGTGTCCGTGTCGACGGACCGCGGCTCCACCTGGACGCGGGCGGCGCTGACCGGCGGACGGATCACGCTGACGACGCCGGCACCCGGCCAGGCGGTGTCGCTGCGCGCGGAACTGACGGACGCGCACGGCAACACCCTCACCCAGACCCATGTCGACGCGTACGTCACGCGCGCCGCCACCGGGGCGCGCGATGCCCGGACGTCGGCACCGTCGACCTGACCCGGTCCGCAGGCACGCACCGGCTCGTTCCGGCGGGCCGTCGCGCGGCGCGTGCCGGACGGCCGTGCTGCTTCACGCCAACTCCATCGTTCTTCCGTCGAGTTGATGTGTTCTGGCCTACCTTCGAGGGATCCGTAGCGGTTCACGGTTCGCCCAGGAGGTCCGCTTGAAGTCCAGACGCATCCGCGCCCGGCGCTTCCCTCTGCTCGTCGCCTTCGCCCTCGGCTCGCTGCTCGTCGGGTTCACCCCCTGGCTCGGAGTGGCGAGCCCGGGGACGGCCGGCCGCGGCCCGACGCCGCCGCCGGCATCCGACCAGCAGACCGCGCAGTCGTCCCCGCACCACAGCGTGGCTCCGGCGAACGCCATGGAGCCGTCGGCTCCCGTGCTCGACCGTACCGGCTGGACGGCCACGGCGAGCGACGAGGAGACCGTCCAGGAGAACGGCCGGGCATCCAACGTCCTCGACGGCGACGCCGCGACGATCTGGCACAGCAGGTGGTCCGGGACCGCGGCTCCGCTGCCGCACAGCATCACGATCGACATGCAGCGCACGGTGGTGGTCTCGGCGCTCGTCTACCGGCCCCGCGCCGCAGCGGGCAACGGGCGCGTCGGGGAGTACAGCATCAGCGTGAGCACCGACGGCCGGAACTGGGGCAGTCCGGTCGCCACGGGCACCCTCGCGGACGACGCCGCAGCCAAGACCCTCGGATTCGCCCCGCAGGGTGCGCGCTTCGTCCGGCTCACCGCCGTCACCGAGGCCGGCAACCGCGGCCCGTGGAGCTCCGCCGCGGAGCTCGACCTCCTCGGCGACCCCGGAACCCCGGCGGCCACCGTCGACCTGCCCCGTACCGGCTGGACGGCCACGGCGAGCGACGAGGAGACGGTGCGGGAGAACGGCCGGGCATCCAACGTCCTCGACGGCGACGCCGCCACCATCTGGCACAGCAGGTGGTCCGGGACCGCGGCTCCGCCGCCGCACAGCGTCACCATCGACATGCACCGCAGGGCGGCCGTCTCCGCACTGGTCTACCAGCCCCGCAGGGACGTCGCCAACGGGCGTGCGGGCGCGTACACCGTCACCGTCAGCACGGACGGGACCCACTTCGGCGCACCGGTCGCCACGGGCACCTGGCGCGACGACGACACCGTCAAGACAGCGACCTTCACCCGTCCCGCCAAGGCCCGCTACGTACGCCTGACGGTGACCCGCGAGGCCGGCAACCGCGGGCCCTGGACCTCCGCCGCCGAGATCCGCCTGAGGGGACCGGCCAAACCGGCCGCCCACGGCTCCTGGGGCCGGATCACCGGCTTCCCCCTGGTCCCGGTGGCCACCGCCGTCCTGCCGGGCGACAAACTCCTGGCCTGGTCGGCGTACGGGGTCGACCGCTTCGGCGGCAGCAACGGCTACACCCAGACCGCGATCCTGGACCTGAAGACGGGCAAGGTCACCCAGCGCCGCATCGACAACACCCGCCACGACATGTTCTGCCCGGGCATAGCGATGCTCGCCGACGGACGGGTCCTCGTCACCGGCGGCAGCAACGCGGAGAAGGCGAGCATCTACGACCCGGTCACCGACGACTGGTCCGCGACCACCGACATGAACATTGCCCGCGGCTACCAGTCCATGACCCTGCTCTCCACCGGCGAGGCCTTCGTCCTCGGCGGCTCCTGGAGCGGAGCCACGGGCGACAAGGCCGGCGAGGTCTGGTCCCCGGACACCCGCACCTGGCGCAAGCTCACCGGAGTCCCCGCCGCCCCGGCCCTGACGGCCGACCCGGCCGGCGCCTACCGCGCCGACAACCACATGTGGCTGTACGCCACCTCGGGCGGCAAGGTGCTCCAGCTGGGCCCGAGCAAGCAGATGAACTGGATCACCACCGCCGGGACCGGGAGCATCACCTCCGCCGGCACCCGCGCCGACAGCCAGGACGCCATGACCGGAAACGCCGTCGCGTACGACATCGGCAAACTGCTCACCCTGGGCGGTTCACCCGCGTACGAGAAGTCGCCCGCGACCCGGCGCGCGTACACCGTGAGCATCGACGGCGGCCAGGTCAGGTCCGCACGCACGGGTGACATGGCCAACGCCCGCGCCTTCGGCAACAGCGTCGTCCTGCCCGACGGCAAGGTCGCCGTGTTCGGCGGGCAGTCGTACCCCGTGCCGTTCAGCGACGCCACGTCCGTGCTGACCCCCGAGCTGTGGGACCCGGCGACCGGACGCTTCACCCCGCTCGCCAGCATGGCCGTCCCGCGCAACTACCACAGCGTGGCGAACCTGCTGCCGGACGGGCGGATCTTCTCCGGCGGCGGCGGCCTGTGCGGCGACTGCGCCACCAACCACGCGGACGGCGCCGTCTTCACCCCGCCGTACCTGCTCAACACGGACGGCTCGCCCAAGCCGCGTCCCGCCATCACCGGGGGCGTACCGCCCCGGGTCGCGGCCGGCACCTCGCTCACCGTCACCACCTCGCGGCCGGTGGCCTCCTTCGTCCTGATGCGGGCCGCGGCCGCCACCCACTCCACGGACAACGACCAGCGGCGCGTCCCGCTGACCTCCACCGCCGCGGGGACCGGCACGTACAAGGTGTCCGTCCCGGCCGACAAGGGCGTGGTCCTCCCGGGCACGTACATGCTCTTCGCCCTCGACGCCCAAGGCGTTCCGAGCACCGCCCGCTTCCTCACCGTCTCCTGACGGCACGACACCGACTCCCGCCCCCCGGCATGCAGCACCTGCCGGGGGCGGGACCGTCACGCGGGAAGGGCGGTCAGAGGTTCCGGGCCTCGATGACCTCCTGTTCGGCCCGTTCGACCAGGAAGCGTGCGGCGGGGTCGCCGCCCTCGCGGCGCACGGCGCCGCGTACCAGGGCGAGGTAGAAGAGGGCCGGCGCACAGGGGGACCAGCGGTCCTCCGGCTGGTCGGCGATGAAGCCGAGCACGGAGACGGGGTCGGCGGGGACGAACTCGAAGCGGTCGTGCTCCCACTCGTCGGCGACGCCCCGGGTCCAGCGGGAACTCGCCCGGTGGCGAGAACAGGCCGACCGGTACTACCCCGACCGCCCGGACGACCCGAAGGTCCTGCTCGTCTGCCACTCCACGGGCGGGCTGATCGGGCGCACCTACCTGGAGTGCGAGGGCGGGCGCGAGACCGCCCGCGCCCTGGTCACGCTGGGAACGCCCCAGCGGGGCCTCGCGCAGGCCGCCCGGCTCCTGACCGGCCACGCGGTCGGGGGCCAGACAGCCGGTCGTCTTCAGCGCGACCGGGTCGGACCTGTTCCGGGCGGAACTGGAGGCCGGCCCCGGGAAGTGGGTGGTGCAGGCCATGGCCGACAGGCCGAGCCGGGCGGACCGCGGAGTCGTGACCCTCACCCTGACCACGGACAAGGCGGATCCTGTCAATCCGGAAGGCCCGTACGTCCGGCGCCTGTCGGACGAACGGTTCGAGAAGGCCCTGAGGGTGGTCATCAACTCCGTCGTCTTCCGGTCGTCCGGTCAGGACCTGACCACCGCCGGGACCTACATCGAGATGACCTCCCGCATCCTCGAACCCGCCCTGATCGGTCTCACGGTGCTCGCGGTCCGCAGTCGCGTGAAGCGGTAGGCGGGTAGAGAAGGTAGACAAGGTAGAGCAGGCAGAGCCGGAAGCCGGTGGAGCCGGAAAGTGGAACCCCGGCGCTGTCAGTGCGCCCGGATAGTCTTCCGGCCACCGAACACCGACTGTAGGGACCACGAGACTTGACCGGCCTGTCTGCTTTCCCACTGCCCTTCCACACCGCACGAGCCATCGCGTTCGCGACCCCCCGGACGCTGCGGGAGCTGCAGATCATGCAGTGCAGCGCGCACATCCGGGCCAAGCCGCAGTGGTTCGAGAAGATGAACGATGCCGACATCGTCGCCAGGTGGACACGTGAAGCCGTCGACCAGGGCCTCACCGAGGCGCAGGTGCGGTACGTCCTCGCCGAACTCGCGCACTACGCGGCGCTCCGGGACGGGCGGACCGGTGTCGAGGTGTCCGCCGTCGACGGCGTGTGGCAGTCGGACGCGCTGGTCGACGACAAGCTCGCGGCCCGGCTGCGCGAGGCCGTCCGGGTCCTGGAAGAGGTCCCCGAGGAGGAGCGGGACTGGCATCCCGGGTCCGACGGACAGGTGCTGGACCTCGTGCACCCCTCGCTGTTCTGTCTGGTGCGGGAGGCGAGCGGCGGACCCGAGCGGGCCTGGCAGAACCCGACGGACCGCTACTCGAAGTACGAGTTCTCGGAGAAGTTCCAGTGGCTGCCGACGGACGTCGACGTGGACGACGACGGCGACGTCGCCTTCCGGTCGTACGTGAACAACGTCCACCCCGAGAAGCACCACGAACTGGCCGCCGTCCTGCCGGACCTGTTCGCGAGCATGCGCCCGCTCCTGGAGAACGTGCTCACCGATCTGCGCCATCCGCGGCCCCTGCGGATCGAGGCCGATCCCTACGGCTGGTACGACTCGAAGCCCGAGTATCCGAAGAAGACCTCCTACAGCGACGCCGGGGCCTACGGGGAGGCCGTCCACGAGTGGGGAGAGGCCTACGACGAGTGGTCGGAGAACCGTCGGCCGGTCGTCCCGGACGCCCCGGAGTTCACGGCGCCCGAGGTGCCCGACGCCTCCCGGATCGATCTGCGCGGCCGGCGCCTCCAGGTCATCGTCAAGCTCGCCACCATCCATCTCACCCCGGAGAAGCCGGAGTACGCGGGCGGTTCCTGGCACGTCGAGGGGATGCTGAACGAGCGGATCGTCTCGACCGGCATCTACTACTGGGACAGCGAGAACATCACCGAGAGCACGCTGAGCTTCCGGGCGGCACTCGACGATCCGGACTACGAGCAGAACGACGACGACGGTCTGCGCGAGGTCTACGGCCTGGAGGACGAGGACGCGCTCAACCAGGTGCTGGGATCGGCCTCGACGCCGGCGGGGCGCTGCCTGGCGTTCCCGAACGTCCTGCAGCACCGCGTCGGCCCGTTCCGCCTCGCGGACCCCGCCCGCCCGGGACACCGGAAGATCCTCGCGTTCTTCCTGGTCGACCCGTCGGAGACGATCGTCTCGACGTCCGACGTGCCGCCGCAGCAACCCTGGTCCGGCACCTCGACCATGACGCTCGCTCAGGCCGAGGACTTCCGCGAACAGCTCATGCGGGAACGCAAGTTCTTCGTCGACGAGCACAACGAACAGCTCTACGAGCGGGAGTTCTCCCTCTGTGAACACTGAGTGCCGGGTGCAGGTACTTCTTCCGTCCTGAGCGGGCGCCGGGCCCCGGGTTCCGGACGATCACGGACGGGTACGGGCGGTCCAATCTCGAACATTTTTCCGTAGCGGCGCAGGTCAGCGGATCGTTCGAGCTTGGACCTCCCGTGGCGCCCGGCCTCCGGGAGCCCTGCGGAGCGCCACGACACCGCCCCCCAACTGGCCGAACGACCAGTCGGTAGGGGGCTGTCGGGACACACGGCCGGAACGTTGCGACCACGTGTGCGATCACCCTCCGCATCGACGAGACTCCGGTGCGCAGCCGATCGGCTCGCATCACCCCCGTCACCCGCGAAGGGACACCCCCGTGCGTTACTTCCGTACCCTCGGTGCCACAGCGTTCGCCACCGCGACCGGCCTCGCGCTCGTCGGCTCGGCCTTCACCGGCACCGCCGCCGCGGCGCCCGAGAGCCTCTACGCGCCGTCGGCGCTCGTGCTGACCGTCGGCGAGGGCTCGGACCCGTCGTCCGGCACCGTCCTCCGCGCGGTCACCCTGACCTGCGCCCCCACCGCGTCCGGCACGCACCCCGCGCCGGAGGAGGCCTGCACGGAACTGGCCGCCGCGGAAGGCGACTTCACGAGCCTGACGGACTTACGCGAGGGGCGCCCCTGTACGCGCGAGTGGAACCCGGTCTCGATCACCGGTGACGGCGTCTGGCAGGGCCGGCGCGTGGCCTGGTCGGCGACCTACGGCAACCCGTGCGAACTGCGCGCCCGTACGGCGGGCGGCGCCGTCTTCGGGTTCTGACAGAACTCGCCGTCATGAAGCCGGGGTTGACGCGTCGGACCACGTTCGGCGCGTGACCCGGCGGCGGCCGGCCGCCACCGACCCGAACTTCCGCGCCCCGATACGGGGCGCGGAAGTTCCGGGCCCGCGGCGGGCTCGCCGAAAGGATCGCGCCGGAGGCGCCCCGCGCCGGGCAATCCTCAACGAGCCCACGTGCCCTGACTGATATTCTCGACTCATGGTCGAGAGTCCCGTGGCAGCACGGTCGGCGTCGCGTCCGGCGCCCGTGCAACGCCGGGGAGTGCTGCGTGTGCGGGCGATCCTCGACGCCGCCGAGCAGATCCTCGCCGAGGAGGGGTACGAGGCCTCGACCCTCGGCGCCATCGGCAAGCGGGCCGGCATCCCCACCCCGTCGGTCTACCACTACTTCGCCGACCGCAACGAGGTGGACGCCGCGCTCCTGCGCCGCCACGGCCAGGAGATCGACGAGATCGTCGCTGCCGCGGCCGACGACCCCGGGATCGGCACCCTGCGCGAGGCCGTCGACGCACTGATCGACCCGCAGCTCGCCTACTGCCGTGCGCACCCGAGCGTGGTGGAGCTGTGGCACGCCCCGGGCCGCAGCCCGATGGTCGTGGAGCTCGAAGAGGCCTGGGGCCAGGCGCAGGCCGGGCGGTTCTGGCGCTGCCTCCTGGAACGGCAGCTGATCGCCGCCGACACGCCCCGGCTCGCCGTCGAGGTCGCCTACGAGGCCGCCGACCGGATCTTCGCCGTCGCCTTCCAGCGGTCGCGGACCGGCGACGAGGCCACCGTCGAAGAGGCGCGGCGCCTGATGACCGCGTACCTCACCACGTACGCTCCGAAGCCGCTCCGGGCCCGGTGACCGACGCGGGCGAAGTGCCCGTCGCCGTACCACTCCGTTATCCGGACGCAGCCGCCCGTCGGGTCGCCGTCCACGAGGGTGCGGTGGTGTGGTGTGGCATTGATCACGACTGGCAGGCTTCCGGTTCAGGTGGGGGCGGCCCGATTCTGTTCGGGGCCGGAACCCGAATCGGAGTCGAGGTCGTCGCAACCCGTCGTCGGCATGAGCAGCGAACGGAGAACACTCGTGAATGTCGGAGTCCTCAAGGAAGCGCGGGCAGGTGAGAGTCGTGTCTCGGCAACGCCGGCCACGGTCGAACAGATCCGCAAACTGGGGTACGACGTGGTCGTCGACCCGGGCGCAGGTGTCGCGGCCGGTTTCACCGACGGTGCCTATGAGGCCGCCGGTGCGCTCATCGGTGATGCGGCGGCGGAGGACGTGGTGCTCGGGGTGAACGCCCCGGACCCGTCCCAGCTGGACCGGGTGCGGCCGGAGGCGACGGTGATCGCGTTGTTCGCGCCGGCCTTCGACCCCGAGATGGTCGAGGCGCTGGGCCGGCGGCCGTTCACCGCGCTGTCGATGGACGCCGTGCCGCGTATCAGCCGTGCGCAGTCGATGGACGTCCTGTCGTCGATGGCGAACATCGCCGGTTACCGGGCGGTGGTGGAGGCGGCGCACGAGTTCGGGCGGTTCTTCACCGGTCAGGTGACGGCGGCGGGCAAGGTGCCGCCGGCGAAGGTCCTCGTCGCGGGCGCCGGTGTCGCCGGTCTGGCGGCGATCGGCGCGGCGGGCTCGCTGGGTGCGATCGTGCGGGCGACCGACCCGCGGCCGGAGGTGGCCGATCAGGTCCGCTCGCTGGGTGGCGAGTATCTGTCGATCGAGTCCGCCGAGGTCGAGGTCTCCAAGACCGGCTACGCCAAGGAGATGGGCGAGGACTACAAGGCCCGCGAGGTGGAGCTGTACGCCGCGCAGTGCCGTGAGGCCGACATCGTCATCACCACCGCCCTGATCCCGGGCCGCCCCGCGCCCACGCTGATCACCGCGGAGATGGTGGCGAGCATGAAGCCGGGCTCGGTGATCGTCGACATGGCGGCCGCGAACGGCGGCAACGTCGTGGGCACCGTGAAGGGCGAGAAGACCGTCACCGAGAACGGTGTGACGATCATCGGCTACACCGACCTCGCGGGCCGGCTGCCCGCGCAGGCCTCGCAGATGTACGGCACGAACCTGGTGAACCTGCTGAAGCTGATGACCCCGGACAAGGACGCCCGACTGGTCCTTGACTGGGACGACCCGGTGCAGCGCTCGATCACCGTCGTGCGCAAGGGTGAGTCGGCCTGGCCGCCTCCTCCGGTGCAGGTCTCGGCGGCCCCCGCCCCCACGGCCCCGGCGGCCGTCGTGCGGGAGGCGGCGCCGAAGAAGCCGCCGATGACCATGAAGCAGAAGTTCGGCGGCGTTGCCCTCGCCGCTCTGGTGCTGTTCCTGGCCGCCGGGTTCGCGCCCGCGGCGCTGCTGCCGCATCTGACGGTCTTCGTCCTGGCGATCGTGATCGGCTACTACGTGATCGGTCATGTGCACCATGCGCTGCACACGCCGCTGATGTCGGTGACGAACGCGATCTCCGGGATCATCGTCGTCGGTGCGCTGCTGCAGATCGGACACGGAAGCACGGCGGTCACGGTGTTGTCGGTCGTGGCGATCCTGCTGGCAAGTATCAATGTCTTCGGCGGCTTCGCGGTGACGCGACGCATGCTCGCGATGTTCAACCGGAGCTGACATGTCTGCGACCATCGCCGCTCAGGCGGCCTACCTTGTTGCCGCGCTGCTGTTCATCCTGGCGCTGGCAGGACTCTCCAAGCACGAGACGGCCCGGCTCGGGAACGCGTTCGGCATGCTGGGCATGGGTGTCGCGCTCGTCGCGACGGTCGTGCTCGCACTCGACGGCGACGTCAGCACCGCGGGCCTGGCCCTGATGGGTCTGGCGATGCTGGTCGGTGCGCTGATCGGCCTCCAGCGGGCGCGTGGCGTGGAGATGACCGGGATGCCGGAGCTGATCGCGCTGCTGCACTCCTTCGTCGGTCTGGCGGCCGTGCTGGTCAGCTGGAACGGGTTCCTGGAGGTCGAGCACCACCCGGACGGCCACGAGGCCCGGGCCCTGGACGCGCTCGGCACCCTGGGAATCCACCACGCCGAGGTGTTCATCGGCCTGTTCATCGGCGCGGTGACGTTCACCGGCTCCATCGTCGCCTACCTGAAGCTCTCGGCGAAGATCAGCTCCAAGCCGCTGATGCTGCCGGGCAAGAACGCCCTGAACCTCGGCTCGCTCGCCCTCTTCGGTGCTCTGACCGCATGGTTCGTGATCACGCCGGAGCTGTGGCTGCTGATCACCGTGACCGTCCTCGCGCTCGCGCTCGGCTGGCATCTCGTCGCCTCCATCGGCGGCGGCGACATGCCGGTCGTCGTCTCCATGCTCAACAGTTACTCCGGCTGGGCCGCGGCCGCCTCCGGCTTCCTCCTCGGCAACGACCTGCTGATCATCACCGGCGCCCTGGTCGGCTCCTCCGGCGCCTACCTGAGCTACATCATGTGCAAGGCGATGAACCGCTCCTTCCTCTCCGTCATCGCCGGCGGCTTCGGCATCGAGGCCCCCACCGGCTCCGACGTCGACTACGGCGAACACACCGAGATCACCGCCGAGAGCGCCGCCGAACTGCTCGGCTCCGCCCGCTCGGTGGTCATCACCCCCGGCTACGGCATGGCCGTCGCCCAGGCCCAGTACCCGGTCGCCGAACTCACCTCGAAACTCCGCGCGAAGGGCGTCGACGTACGGTTCGGCATCCACCCGGTCGCCGGCCGCCTGCCCGGCCACATGAACGTCCTCCTCGCCGAGGCCAAGGTCCCGTACGACATCGTGCTGGAGATGGACGAGATCAACGACGACTTCGCCGCCACCGACGTCGTCCTCGTCATCGGCGCCAACGACACCGTCAACCCCGCCGGCGCCGAGGACCCCTCCAGCCCCCTCGCCGGCATGCCCGTCCTCACCGTCTGGGAGGCCGGCAAGGTCATCGTCTTCAAACGCTCGATGGCCTCCGGCTACGCGGGCGTCCAGAACCCGCTGTTCTTCAAGGACAACACCTCCATGCTCTTCGGCGACGCCAAGGCCCGCGTCGAGGACATCGTCGGAGCACTCTGAACCCGGTCGGGCCGGTGGTCCCGGCTCGACCGGCTCAGCGGAAGATCGCCATCGCCTGGACCTCCAGGACCCCTTCCGCCGCGTTCCACTCCTGGACCCTGTCCAGGCAGCGCGCGGAGAAGGTGCCCTGGGGGACCTGCGCTCGCAGCCCCTCCGTGGCGCAGGTGACACGGACGCGGGGGCCGTGGGAGGGGTCGGCCGGGTCCCCGTACGGTGCGAGGAAGACGGTGGACGGCCCGTCCGCCGAGTCCTCCCCGGTCGTACGGAACCGGCCCCGGATCAGGACGAAGTCCCCCACGTCGCGCAGTCGCACGGTTCCGCGCGCGTACGCGGAGGCGAGCCCGCCGGAGGAGTCCACGGCCGGCGCGTGTCCGGCGACGAAGCCGCGCAGCCGGTCGCAGGACACGTCCTCGGGGCGCAGGACTCCGCCGGTGGCCGCGGCGGCGGTCGCCGCGCCCACCAGCGCGGACAGCCCGCTGTGCGAGCTGCGCGGGTCCGCCATCGCGTACGTGAGCGTGCCGGCCGCGGCGGCGTCGGCCAGGTCCGCCCACGACAGCTGCCCGTCGGGGGCCGTCCGGCGCAGCCGCTGCGCCACCTCGGGCTCCAGGCCGACGACGGGGGAGCGCATCGTGCTCGTCGACAGCGGGCCCTCCGTCTGACGGCCGTGCTGCTTCAGGCCCGCCCGTGGTGCAGGAGGCGAGGGCGGCGAGGACGCACAGCCACGCCAGGCGAGCGCGGCCGGGGCCCTGCGGTGGCGCGGTGGGCGGGGACCGCCGGGGCCCGTCACCGGGCCTGGTCCGGGAGCTGGGCGGCCGGGCAGTCGCCGACGACGGAGATCAGCTCCGGACGGCGGGGCGTGCGTGGTCCGTGAGTGGCCTGCGTGTGGTCCGTCGCCGCCGTATCGGTGAGACGACCGATGTGCCGGTCGCCGGGTCGCGGACATAGTCCTCGGGAGATCGTTTCGGGCGGCCCCCCGGCGCGCCCGGTGTGGAAAGGACCTTCTGTGGACACGTATGCGGATCTGGTGTTCGTCGGTGGACGAGTCGTCACGGTCGACGCGGACTTCTCCGTCGCCTCGGCCCTGGCGGTGACGGGCGGCACCATCGCCGCCGTCGGCGGACGGGACGACGTCACTGACTTCATCGGGCCCGCCACCCGCGTCGTCGAGCTGCGCGGGGCGACGCTGCTCCCCGGGATCAACGACTCCCACCTGCACGGCTGCGCCTTCGGCACGGCGAGCCCGCCGCTCTCCCTCGACGTCGCCCACCCCGCCGTGTCCTCCCTCACGGACGTCGCCGAGGTCGTACGGGAAGCCGTCGGACGGACCCCGGACGGGCAGTGGATCACCGGGCACGGCTGGGACACCGGCTATCTCGACGAGTGCGCCGCCGACCCCTCGCGGCAGCCCTCCGCGCACGACCTCGACGCCGTGAGCCCGGACCACCCCGTCGTCCTCTACTCCTTCTCCGGCCACGCCACCTGGGTCAACTCCAAGGCCCTGGAGCTCCTCGGGATCGACCGCGACACCGTCGCGCCGCCCGGCGGTGCCGTCGTCGTGGACGAGGCGGGGGAGCCGACCGGGCTCCTCCACGAGGGCGCCCAGGCCCTCGTCCAGAACGCGCTGCCGCCCCTCAGCCGCCAGGAGCGGACCGACGCGATCAGGTCGACCCTCGCCACGCTCGCCCGGCTCGGCGTGACCAGCTACACCGAGCCCGGTCTCGGCCCCGGCGGCGACGGCATCATGCGGGGCGCGCTCGGCGGGGAGACCCTCGACGTCTACCGCCGGCTGCTCGCCGACGGCGAACTGACCGCCCGCGTCGGCGTCCTGCTCCTCCCGACCGGCATGGCGAGCACCGCGGAGGAGTTCGCGCGCGGCCTCGACGCCCTCGGCGCCGCCGAAGCCTCCCGCGCCGCCGATCCGCGCCTCCTCGCCATCCACGGCGTCAAGATCTTCGGCGACGGCATCGTCCCCAACAGGACCGCCTGGATGCACGAGCCGTACGTCGGTGGCGGCTGCGGCTCCCTCTGCGTGGGCGGCGAGACCGACGACGACCGGATCGCCGAGATCGGCGCCATGATCCGGTATGCCCACGCCGCCGGGTACCAGCTCGGCGTCCACGTCACCGGCGACCGGGCCGGCGACACCGTCGCGGACGCCTTCGCCGCCGCCCTGGCCGAGCACCCGCGGCCCGACGCCCGCCACTACGTCATCCACGGCGACTTCCTCACCGCGCACAGCATGAAGGTGCTCGCCGCGCACGACCTCGGCGTCAACATGAACCCCACCATCAAGTGGACCGTCGCCGACATGGAGGAGGAGTTCGTCGGCGCCGGACGCGCCGCGTACGCCTGGCCCTACCGCGACGCCCTCGACGCCGGCGTACGGGTCGCGAGCGGCTCCGACGCACCCGTCACCCACCCGGACTGGCGCCAGGGAATCGCCACCATGATGCTGCGCGAGTCGAAGGCCACCGGCCGGGTCAGCGGACCCGAGCAGCGCATCGGCCTGGCCGAGGCGATCCGCACGTACACCATCGACGCGGCCTGGCAGGACTTCGCCGACGACTGGAAGGGCTCCCTGGAGCCGGGCAAGGCCGCCGACCTCTGCGTGCTCGACGGGGACCTGCTCACCGCCGACCCGCACGACATCCCGGACATGCCCGTCGTCCTCACCGTCGTCGACGGACGTGTCGTGCACGACACCCTGCGCGATTGACGTCTTCCAGGCAGATGATCATCCTGGAGGGATGGCGGAAGAACGGAGCACGGCGGACATCCTGGACGCGGCCGTCCACGTCCGCGAGGCCGCCAGGAGCGCCGCCGGCGGCACGACCGGCGTCGACACGGTCCTGGCGGCCCTCTCCGAGGTGATGGAGTACGACCACGCCTCCCTCACCCGGTGGGACCCCCTGCGCCGCCGCCACACCACCCTGGCCGGGAGCTACCCGGACGAGGCCACGGCGTACATCGAGACCCGCCTCCACCGCGACCCGATGTTCCCCGTGCTCCGCGGCACGGACAGGGGCGGGCTCTGGCTCAGGGACGTGCCCCGGCGACTCCTCGACGCCTCGCCGGGCTTCCGTGAGGTGCTGAGCCCCCTCGGGATCGAGGACGGCGTGGCCCAGTGCCTCTTCGCCCCCGACGGCCGGTACGTCGGCATGCTCAACGTCAGCACCCGCGGACCACGGCGCGCCCCCGGACCGGCGCGCGCCGTGGTCACCCTGCTCACGGAGTCCCTCGCCGCGGCCGTCGACGCCCGCGACCGTCCGCGGCCGGGCGGACTCTCCCCCCGGGAACTCCAGGTGCTCGCCGAGCTGACCGCCGGCCGCACCAACCGGGAGATCGCCGAAAGGCTGTACATCACCCCGCGCACCGTGGGCACCCACATCGAGCACATCCTCGCCAAGCTCGACCTCCCCAACCGCGCGGCCGCCGCCGCCCGGGCCGCCGCCTGGGGCATCGAACCCACGGACTGACCACGTCCGCGCGAGCGTGAATGCGCTAGCCTCCCGGCTGATCGTCCGGTCGTGTGCGACCCGAAGAGGCAGCCGGGAGAGACAGTTGACCCAGTTCGAGGACCAAGTCCCCTTCGTGGCGCGCCTGGACACCGAGGACCGGCACGCGCTCTTCCGCGGCGGCGGCCACCTCTCCTTTCCCGCCCGGCAGGTGCTGCTCCGCGAGCACGAGCCCTCGACCCACGTCCTCGTCATCCTCTCGGGCTGGGCCAAGGTGACCTCGGCCGCGCCCAACGGGTACGAGGCGCTCCTCGCGCTCCGGGGCCCCGGCGACATCGTCGGCGAACAGGCCCTCCTCAGCGGGCGCCCGCGCGGAGCCACCGTCATCGCGCTCGAACCCGTCGAGGCGCTCGCCGTCGACGCCGAGCGGTTCGGCGCCCTCCTCGACGAACGCCCCTCCATCGCACGGAAGTTGCTGGCCCTCACCGCCGACCGCACGCGCGACAGCGACCGGCGGCGCGTGCAGTTCGCCTCGCTCGCCGTACAGGAGCGGCTCGCCCTGCTCCTCCTCGAACTGATCCGTACCCACGGCGAGGAGTCGGAGGACGGCGTCCAGCTCACCGCAGGGCTCACCCAGAGCGAGCTCGCGGGCTCGGTCGGCGCCTCGCGCGAGGCCGTGGCACGCCTGCTCAAGCAGTTGCGGGAGCGGGGCATCGTCCGGACCGGGCGGCGCGGGATCGTCGTCGTACGACCTGACGTACTCCGGCAGATGGCCCGTGCGGGCAGCGGCTGACAGGGGCCGTCGGGCGGCCGGCGCCGGACCCGTTCTGTGCACACGGTCACATTCCGAGTGTGCTGGTTTCCGTCGCCTCCCACCCCCCTCCCCTGAGATCTTCTTGATGTCCAGAAGGCCCCGAGCGGGCCGTGCAACCAACGGAAGGCGGCCATGCGCGAGCCTGTCAACCGGACCATCCTGCTGATCGACGTCGAGCGGTTCAGCCGTCGTGACGACGTCGTGCAGGCCGTCCTGCGGCGCACCTTCAACAAGATCGTGGACCAGACGCTCGAAGCCGCCGGCGTCGAGGCCAACCAGCAGTACCGCGAGGACCGGGGCGACGGCCTGATCGCCCTCCTCAGCGGCGACGTGGCGAAGACCGCGATCCTGCGGTCGCTGCTGACCACGACTCCCGAACTCCTGCACGAGCACAATCTGTTGGCCTCCGAGAGCGCGCAGATGCGGATGAGGATCGTCCTCGCCGCCGGCGAGGTCGCCCACGACCCGCACGCCGGGACGACCGGCGGACTCGTCGGCCACGACCTCAACCAGGCCTGCCGGCTCCTCGACGCGGACGTCCTGCGGTCCGCCCTCGCCGAACGCGGGGACGAGCACTGCGTCCTCGCGGTGAGCGCACCGGTCTACGAGGGCGTGGTCCGGCACGGCCACCGAGGGGTACGGCCGGAACACTTCCGGCGGGCGGACGTCACCGTCAAGGACGGCGTGCTGCCGGCCTGGATCCACCAGGGCGCCGCGTCTCCGGACCGGACGCCCGAGGCCGCCGGGACCGCGGGGACAGCAGAGACGACGGGGACGGACGAGGCCACCGGGACCACCGCGGCCTCCGCGCCCGCCGGGACCGCAGAGACGACGGGGACGGACGAGGCCACCGGGACCACCGCGGCCTCCGCGCCCGCCGCCACCGCGGCTCCCGCCCCCGCACCGCAACAGCCTTCCACCGGGGCCGTCTTCCACTTCCACGGCGGGGCACCCGTCATCCACGGCTCCCTCGTCGGCGGCGACCAGAACGGCGTGAGCGGCGGCCAGGTCACCGGCGACGTCGTCCTCGGCGGCACCCGGGCCGCGGACGGCCCCACCGAAGGGAGCCGGCCGTGACGACACCCCAGGAGCACCGGGACGGCCCCGACGGCCAGGGCCTGTACCAGGAACGGGCCGCGGTGGACCCGCACACCCCGGAAGGGACGGGCGACGCGGCCACCGCCGCCGAGGACCCGGCGGGCGACGAGAACGAGACCGAATACGCCTGGGACTCCCGCCGCGACCTCTACCGGCACAGCCCCGGCATCATGCTCGGCCACTCCGCCCGCGTCGGCGGCTCCCTCGTCGGCGGCGACCAGCACGGTGTGAGCGGCGGCCAGGTCACCGGCGACGTCATCCTCGGCGGCAGCAAGGTGGAGTACCACCTCGGGGGCGACACCGAGGAGCGCTCGGGAGAGATCCCCGGCTCCGAAGTCGAGGAGCTCGCCCGGAACTTCGTCCACCCCACGGACGACGAGGAGACGGGCCCCGGACAGGAGGGCGGCCGGCCCGCCCCGGCCGACGCGGGGCGCGACGGGGACTTACCCCGCGAACCGTGGCAGCCCGGCGGCCCCTTCGCCCGCGCCCTCGCCGCACTCCGCGAACACCGCGTCGCCATCCTCTCCGGACCCGCCACCACCGGCCGCCGCGCCGCCGCCCTCATGCTGCTCCGCGCCGCCGGCTCCCGCTCCTACCGGGCCCTCGACCCGGCGCTCCCGCCGGGCCGGCTCGCCGGAGAGCTCCGCGAAGGCTGCGGACACCTCGTCGCCGACTTCGCCACCACCGCCGAACGCCCCCTGCGCGAACACCACATCCGCGCCCTCAGCGAGCGGCTCCACGCCACCGGCAGCCACCTCGTCGTGGTCGTCGGACCCCACCCCGTCGTCCACGGGAGCGTGAGCCCCGTCCCCTGGGAGCCGCCCCGGCCCGCGGCCCTGCTCGCCGGGCACCTCCGGCACAAGGACCTGGCGGGGCGGAGCGTCGACGAACTCCTCGCCCTCGCCGAGGTACGGGCCGTCCTCGCCCACCACCGACCCGTCGCCGACACGGCCCGCTTCGCCGAACGCGTCGCCGGCCACGCACGCGGCACCGTGTCCCTGGCCGAGCTCGGCGCCTTCGGCCACTACGCCGCCGAACGCCAGGTCAGGGAGTGGTTCGACAGCGCGGACCACAGCCTGCACGACAAGGCCTTCCTCATCGCCCTCGCCACCTTCGACGAGGCCCCGTACCCCCTCACCGCCGAGCTGAGCGACGTCCTCTTCGCCCTCCTCCAGCGCATCGAGAACCCCGGGGAACCGGCCCGCATCCCCGTCTTCGGCACCTCCAGCGCCCAACGCGTCGAACAGGCGCTCGCCGACCGCTACCAGGAGCCGGAGGAGACCGAGTGGGGCCCGGTGCTCCAGACGAAGGTGCAGTTCAGGGACCGGCTCACCGCCATCACCCTGCTGCGCGAGGTCTGGACCGGCCACCCCTCCTCCCGGCCCGCGCTCGTCGCATGGCTGCGCCGCCTCGCCGACGACCCCCGGCCCGTCGTCCGCACCCGCGCCGCCGCCACCGCCGCCGTCATGGCCGCGGCCGACCTGCCCTCCGCGATGGCCCTCCTCATCCGCTCCTGGGCCGCGGACCGCCGCCTGCGAGCCCGGCTCGCTGCCGCCAACGCCCTGGCCCTCGCCCACCACCTGGGCGCCCCGCACGTCTCCCGCATCCTCGCGGAGTGGTGCGTCGCCCCCGACCACCGGCTCCGCTGGACGGCCGTGCGCGGCTACGCCCTGGTCGGCGACGCCTTCCCCGAGGACGCGCTCGCCGCACTCACCGAGGCCGTACGAGGCCTGGAGGCCCGGGGCGGACCGGCCCAGGGCTGGGCCGACGAACGCGACGACCTCGCCCAGTCGGCCGCGGCGCTGCTGCTCGCGGCGGGACAGGAGGCGGCGGCACGCGAGGACTGGGACGCCGTCGCCCGCCTGTGGGGCGCGCTCCCGCCGCTCCTGCGCGGCACCACCAGGGACTTCACGCTGCGTGCCACGGTCCACGCCGGCGGACCCACCGACGGACCCGTCGGTACGGGACGCGCCCTGATGCTCGACCTGTTCGCGCGGGCCGACCCGGCACCCGGGACGGACGGAGCGGTCCTGCGGCACGCCCTCGCCGCCCTGTGGCGCGGCGTCCTGAACGACCCCGTGTGCTCCGCCTCCGGACTCAACACCCTGCGGCAATGGGTCCGCGCCGCCGAGGACGACCGCGGGGCCGAGACCGCGCTCGCCGAGCTGCTGCCCCTGCTCGCGGTCTCCACCGAGGACCACAAGCGCCTCGTCTACCTCCTGGAGAACCTGCGGAGCGAGGGCCACTCCGCCCCGCCCTCCGCGGCCCTCCGGCTACGCGCCCTCGTCCTGGTGTCCGCCCCACCGCACGCCGACACCCACGCCCGGCGCCCGTCCCCCGCGTAACCCCCGGCGTCAGCCCCCGAACCCACACGCCGCCAGAACGGTCCCAAGGAGCCCACTCACCATGATGAGCCAGCCGCCCCAGTGGCAGCAGGAAGCGAACCGCCACACCGCACTCGTCGACCCGGTGGTCACGATCCAGGAGCTGTCCCGCTTCAAGCCGCTGCGTGCCACGCGCATCGACCACGCCCTCGTGTTCACCACGGCCCAGGGCAGCCGCGACACCTATCTGCCGCCGAGCCGGCCGAGCCGCACGGAACTGGCCACCAAGCGCTGGACCAGCGTGTACGAGGTCGACATGGGCCGGCACGAGGCCGCCACCGTCCTCGCCGTACCCAGTCGGCGTGACGCCTTCCTCTTCGAGGTGTCCCTGAGCTGCACCTGGCAGGTCGTCGACCCGGCCGCCTTCGTGGCGAGCGGGGAGCGCAACGTCCCCGCCATGGTGCAGCGTCTCGTCGAGGACGTGGTCCGGCCCGTGCTCCGGGGCTTCGACATGGAGGACAGCGCGGGCGCCGAGGCCCACGCCCGCAAGGCGGTCGAGGCCGCCGGGCCGCTCGGCGCACGCGCCGGACTCGACGTCCGCTGCGGGCTCCAGATCCGGCGGGACGAGGCGGCCCTCGAACAGGAACGCCAGATGCGCGAGATCGCGTTCGCCCGGGAGAGGCTCGAACCGCAGCACGCCCTGCTCATGCGGGAGGACGAACTCGCCGCGGAGCGCGCGCTGGTCCAGGGCCGGCAGCAGCACCGCATCGACTCCCAGCAGCAGGAGCTCGACCACGAGCGCAGTCTCGCCCGGGGGCGGCAGGAGCTCGAACTCCAGGAGATCGAGGCCAAGAAGATCGAGTACTACGCCTACTACCTGGAGCGCGGCGGCCCCGCCGCCATGGCCTTCCAGCTCGCCCGGCACCCCGAGGACGCCCGGCTCGTCATGGAGAACCTGCGCCAGGACCAGCTCCTGGCGATGAAGAACCAGCTGACGGTCGCCATCCAGGCCCTCGGCGGCGGCCCGGGCGGCCTGGAGGAGCACCAGATGGACGAGCCCCGGCGGCTCGCGGCCAACGTCATCAAGGAGGTCCTGGGGGCGAAGCTTTCCCCGGGACCGGTGCAGCCGCAGCCCGCGGTCGACGCGGCGGCGGTCGAGGGGGCGGAGCCCCTCGCGGTGGAGGACCGGGCGCCGGGGGCGGCCGGGACCGCGTCGGCCGCCCCGCCCCCGCCGGAGGACGGTCCCGTCTTCGGCTACCACACGGCCCCGCAGCCGCCGCGATGAGCACGGAGCCGCAGGCCCGGAACCTGTCGCTCGGCGCGGCCGAACGCCTCCTCGGCGAACTCCGGCAGGAGGCCGTCCGCGCCGACACCAAGGGCTCCATCCTGGTGGCGGCGCAGGGCATGGCAGCCGCCGCGCTCGTCGGCGTGCTCGCCGCGCGCGGCTGGCACCCCACCGACCTCTCGGGCCTCGGCCAGGTGCTGTGGTGGGCCGGAGCCGTGTGCTTCCTCGTCTCGCTCACGGCGCTGCTCATGGCCGTCGTCCCCCGCTACCGGACGGCCGGCTGGCAGCCCGGCGACCCCCTCACCCACTTCGCGGACATCCGCGGCGCGGCCCGTCAGGGACAGGAGGTCCTGGAGGAGGCGCTGCGGGAGACCGACCGCGCGCCGAGGGCCGCCGTCATCGCCTCGCTCATGGAGAACAGCCGGATCGTCTCGATCAAGTACGAGTGGCTGAGGGTGGGCATCGCCGGGTTCACGGTGGCCCTGGTCCTGCTCCCCGGCGCGCTGCTCGCCGGCTGAGACGGCGAAGCCGTCGCCCCTCCGTCACGCACAACCGTCAGGAGACCCATCGCCATGCCCGACCACGAGGACGTCCCACCTCCGCGCCACCCGGGGGACGAACTCCCGCCCCGGCCCTACCCGGGCGAGCCCGCGCCTCCGGTGTCCCCGGGGGAGGCGGCTGCGCCCGCCTATCCGGGCGAGCCCGTGCCGTCGGCGTCCCCGGGGGAGGTGGCTGCGCCCTCGTACCCGGGGGAGCCTGCGCCTCCGGTGTCCCCGGGGGTTGCGGCTGCGCCGTCGTACCCCGGCGAGCCCGCGCCTCCGGCGCACTCGACGGAGACGGCTGCGCCGTCCTACCCGGAGGAGAGCGCTCCCGCTACGTATCCGGACGAGTTGGCTGCGCCCGCCTACCCGGGGGACGGCGCCCCACCCGTGTACCCGGGCGAGTTGGCTGGGCCCGCGTATCCGGGCGAAGTCGCCCCACCTGCGTACCCGGGCGAGGCCGTCCCGCCCTCGTACCCGGCGGACGAGGCTGGGCCCGCCCAGCCGGGCGAGGCCGTCCTGCCCTCGTACCCGGCGGACGAGGCTGGGCCCGCCCAGCCGGGCGAAGTCGCCCCACCCACGTACCCGGGCGAGGCCGCCCCACCCGCGTATCCGGGCGAGGCTGCCCCACCCGCGTACCCGGCGGACGAAGCTGCGCCCGCCCAGCCGGGCGACTTCGCCCCACCCACGTACCCGGGCGAAGTCGCCCCACCCACGTACCCGGGCGAGGCCGCCCCACCCGCATACCCGGGCGAGGCCGTCCCACCCGCATACCCGGCGGACGAAGCTGCGCCCGCCTACCCGGGCGAAGTCGCCCCGCCCTCGTACCCGGCGGACGAAGCCGCGCCCGCCTACCCCGGTGACGCCGTGTCCTCGGCACCCCGCGTTCAGGACCAGGGCCGGGGCGAGGCCTCGGAGGTCTTCGTCGGAGACGTTCCTCCCGCCTACCCGGGGGAGATCCCGGCCCCCGCCCAGCCGGGCGACGCGGTGTCCCCTGTCCGTCCCGGTGCGGACGCCGCGCCCGCGTACCCCGCCGACGTCCGGACCGTCTTACGGGACGAGGTGCCGGAAGCGGTGTCCGGCGTGCCCGCGCCGCGGGTCGGGGGCGGCGCCGTGCCCGTCGCCTCCCATGACGACCTGGCCCTGGAGCAGGGGCGTCGCATGGTGAAGGCCGTGCAGCGGGGGATCGACGGCGCCGCGCTGTCACATCTTCTGGTGACCCTGCCCATAGGCCTCATCAGCCTGGGCGTCGTGACCGGACTGTCCGCCCTGGTCAGCTCCGTCCTCGCGGTGGTCGTGCCGGTGGTCTGGCTGCTGTCCGGGCCGCTGGTCTTCCACCGCAGGGTCGAATCGGCCATCGCCCGGCGTCTGTTCGGGATGCGCAGGCCCACTCCCGAGGAGGCCGGGCGGCTCGACCTGGTGTGGGAGCAGGTGACGCGGCGCGCGGGCGTGGACCGGGAGACGTACGAGCTCTGGATCCAGGAGCGCACCGAGCTGAACGCGACGGCCGCCGCCGGGCACATCGTCGCCGTCACGCGGCACGCGATGGACCGGCTCCCCAACTCCCGCCTGGCCGCCGTGCTCGCGCACGAACTCGGCCACCACGTCGGCGGTCACACCTGGGCGGCCATGCTGGCCGACTGGTACGCGCTGCCCGCGCGGGCGGCCGGGCGGGCCGTCGTCCTTCTCGTCCTCGTCCTCTTCCGGACGAGGCACTGGGCCGGCATCGCCTGCGGAGGCTGCCTCACCCTGATGATCGTCCAGTTCCTCTTCGTCTTCACGTTCGTGCAGGGGTACTGGTGGTTCGTCCTCCCGGTCGCCACCGCTCCGCTGCTCATCGCCTGGCTCCACCGACGGGCCGAGTTCCGCGCCGACGCGTACGCCGTGGGGCTCGGGTTCGGTCAGGCCCTGGAGACGGTCCTCGTGGAGGAGGCGGCCCGGGGGACGGCCGCCGTGCCAGGGGGGCCGACGGCCGCGGCGCCGTCCCTGCCGCCGGGGACTCCGCCGATCCCGCACCAGCAGTATCCGCACCAGAAGTACCCGGGCCAGCAATACCAGGGTCAGCCGTACCCGGGGCACCAGTACCCCGGTGCGCCCGCTCCCGTACCGCCCGGCCCCGAGGCCGAGCAGGCCGCGGCGGGCCGGGGGATCGCGGCCCGGGCCGCGCACACGAACACCGAGGCGCGCCTGAGGAACGTGCGGCTCGTCATGGGACGGCAGGTCCGGCGCTCGGCTCCGTAGGGCCCCGGGCCTCAGCCCAGCTGGATGTCGTCGCCCGAGTGCGCCACGCGCAGGAGGGCCGTCGTGATCACGGCGGCCTCCTCGTCCGTGAGGTACCGGCCGAAGTGCTCGCGGATGCCGCGCATGTAGGCCGGGGCGGTGGCGCGCAGGGCCGAGCGGCCCTCGTCGGTGATGACGGCCCAGGTGACGCGCTTGTCCGTGGCGTCGGGCTCCTTGGTCACCAGGCCGGAGCGGGCCATCTCGTCGACGAGGCGGCTCACCCGCGTCCTGCTGAGCACGACGCGCTCGGCGACCTCCTGCATGCGCAGGCCCTGCTCGCCCGCGCCGCGGAGCTCCAGGAGCACGTCGTACCAAGTGAGCGGAATCCGGCCGTTGCGCTGCACATCGCTCTCGATGGCGCGCACGGCGGCGTTGTGGGCCAGCAGCAGGGCTCGCCACGCTTCGACCCGGTACTCACCTTCTCTCATGACCATGACGAGAAGTATAGCTTGTGTGCGCACGCACGGACTATTAGAGTGTGTGCAGACGCACGGACTATTCATTGAGGGAGAACGGTCATGGCCCAGCGGATCTCGCGGGACGAGCTCAAGAAGAAGATCGACGAGAACCTGGTGACGGTGCTCGAGGCCCTTCCGGCGCAGTACTACAACGACAAGCACCTGCCCGGAGCGCTCAACCTGCCGCACGACCAGGTGGACGAGCTCGCCCCGACGCTGCTTCCGAACAAGGACGCGGAGATCGCCGTCTACTGCGCCAACAGCCCCTGCCCCAACTCGGGCATCGCGGCCGACCGCCTGGTCGAGCTGGGCTACACCAACGTGTTCGAGTACTACGAGGGCAAGGACGACTGGGTCGAGGCCGGTCTGCCGACCGAGTCCGTCGCCTGACCGAAGGAGCGCACGGAGATGACCACCGCACCGATCCGTACCGTCGACGGCGTGGAGCTGCCCGCCGCCGGCCCGTGGAAGATCGACCCCGGTCACGCCGAGGTCGGCTTCGTCGGGCGTCACTTCATGCTGACGAAGGTCCGCGGGCGCTTCACCGGAGTCGAGGCCACCCTCGTCATCGGCGAGCGGCCGGAGGACAGCAAGGTCACCGCGGTCATCGACGTGGCCAGCGTCGACAGCGGTGACGCCACGCGTGACGAGCACCTGCGCTCCGCGGACCTCTTCGACGTGGAGAAGTACCCGAAGGCCGTCTTCACCTCCACCTCGGTGACGTGGGACGGCAAGCGCGGCACGCTCGTCGGGGACCTGACCATCAAGGACGTCACCCGCCCGGTGACGCTCGCGGTGGACTACCTCGGCTACGCGCGCGACCCGTGGGGCAACGACCGTACGGTCTTCTCCGCCCACGGCAAGGTCAACCGTGAGGACTGGGGTCTGACCTGGAACATGGTCCTGGAGTCCGGCGGCATCCTCGTCTCCAAGGAGATCGAGCTGTCCCTGGAGTTCGAGGCGATCAGGGAGAGCTGACCCGCTCCGTCGAGGGCCCCGGTGCGGAGCGCGCCCGCACCGGGGCGCCTTCGACGTACCCGAGCCCGCCGCGGTCGTGCTCGGTCATGCCCGGCGAACCCCCGGCGATTCCCGGCCGTGCCCGACGCACCTCGGCCGTGCCAGACGGCCGTGCCCGAACGCCGTCCCCGGCGCACCCCCGCGTGCCCCGGGCGCGTCGGCGCGCGCCGGGGCGTCGGCGTGCTCCCGCGCGCGACCCCGGGGCCGCGTCAGTCGGCGATGACTCGTCTCACCAGGGTGAGGAGCGTGCTTCTGATCCGGTCCGGGCTGAACTGCCCCTGCCGCAGCGCGTACTGGAGGTCGGAGTCCAGCGGCGCGAGCAGCAGGTGGGCCGTGCAGTCCGCGTCGAGGTCCGGGCAGGCCTCGCGGAGCATCAGCGCCAGGTGGACGCGCCAGAAGCCGTACGAACCTATCCGGTAGCGCGCGCCCGGCGAGGCCGTCTCGGAGAGCCTCAGCAGCTCCAGGTTGTCGTCCAGGAGGTCCAGATAGGCGTCGAAGAACGCCAGGATCCGGTCGGCGGCCCGGGCGTCGGGGCCCAGCGGGGGTGGTCCGAAGAGGATGCGTTCCTGAAGGCGGCTGTCCTGGGTGTCCAGCAGCGCGGCCGCGAGCCCCGCCTTGCTCCCGAACCTGCGGAAGAGCGTGCCCTTGCCCACGCCGGCCTCCGCCGCGATGCGGTCCATGGACACGCTCTCGACCCCGTGGGTGTCGAAGAGCGCCTGCGCCGCGGCCAGGATGCGCAGGCGGTTGCGGGCGGCGTCGGACCGCTCCGCGGGTGGCTCGGGGGCGACGAGGGGACGACTGTCCGGCGAAACGTGCTGCACCTGGGGGCCTCTCGGTTCACGCTCCGTGGGGGGTCCCGGTGGGTGGCCGGGTGGCGTCAGCGCAGTGTAAGGCCGGGAACGCCGCGTGCGGCCGCCCGGACGCCGTGATCTCCGCGGCCCGGACGCCGTGATGCGCCCTCGCCCGGATCGCTTGTCCCGCCGCCGCCACGTGTGGCAGAGTCGCCCCCAATCGGACCGCAGTCCGTTTACGGGGGAGATACATGTCTGGAACAAGGTTCCGATATTGCATCGCAGCCGACGTTGAGCGCCTCGGCCACTGCCCGTAGCGGCAGTCCCCCACCGTCCTTCCGAGACGGTCTTCCGTGTACCCGGGAGTCGCGGCCCGCCGCGCCGGCCCGTCGGGACACGCAGTGAAAGTCGAGCAAGACCCGTGGCGACCCCACACGCCACGCCGGCACTTCCGCACGCGCTCACCCGTATGCCGTTCGCATGGAGGAACCATGACCGCGCACGCCGGCACCACCCTGAGCAGCCAGGAACTCCTCGATCTGACGCAGCACGAGATCCAGGCCCTGCTCACCGAGTTCAACCTCGCAGACGCCCACACCCACCAGCGCCAGTCCGCCGCCCAGCACAAGATCGTCGAGCGGCTGCCCGAGCTCTGGTACGAGGCGGAAGAGGGCCTCCAGGCCACCTACGAGCAGCGGTTCATCGAGGCGTTCTTCCGCCTCCACCGCCAGCCCACGGCGCTCGCCAAGAACAAGACGCTGCTGTCCTACGCCGCCTCCATCTCCACCATGGTCGTGGCGATGTACCTCAAGCAGCAGCGCATGGCCGTGACCCTCGTCGAGCCCTGCTTCGACAACCTGCACGACGTCCTGTCGAACATGGGCGTCCCGCTGTACCCCGTCGAGGAGTCGGCGCTGCACGACCCCGACCGGATCTACGCCGAGCTCAAGCGGCGGGTCCGCACCGACGCGCTCTTCCTCGTCGACCCCAACAACCCCACGGGCTTCAGCCTGATGCACTCCGGGCGCAAGGGCTTCGAGGAGGTCGTCCGGTTCTGCAAGGACCACAACAAGCTGCTCATCATCGACTTCTGTTTCGCGTCCTTCACCCTCTACGACCCGGAGCTCGCGCGGTTCGACGTGTACGAACTGCTGGAGGAGTCCGGGGTGCGGTACCTGGCCATCGAGGACACCGGGAAGACCTGGCCGGTGCAGGACGCGAAGGCGGCCATGCTCACGGCCAGCGACGACATCAAGGAGGAGGTGTACAACCTCCACACCAGCGTCCTGCTGAACGTCTCGCCCTTCGTCCTCAACATGCTGACCCAGTACGTGGAGAACTCGGAGGCGGACGACCTCGCGTCGATCCGCGACGTCCTCGACATCAACCGCGAGGCCGTCAAGGAGGCCCTCCAGGGCACGATCCTCGAATACCAGGAGCCGATCGCGAAGACCAGCGTGGCCTGGGCCAGGATCCAGCACCCCGACCTCACCGCGACCGAACTCCAGCGGGAACTGCGGGAGGTGGGCGTCTACGTCCTGCCGGGCCGCTTCTTCTACTGGAGCCAGCCGGGCCGCGGCGAGCCGTTCGTCCGCATGGCCCTCGCGCGCGAGCCGGAGATGTTCGCCGGCGCCATGAAGCGCCTGCGGGAGGTGCTGGACCGCCATGAGCGCTGACGACACCGGCGCCGCCCGGGACGCGTTCATCGACGCGGAGCTCTTCCTCGGCATGCACAGCGCCGACGACTCCGTGCGCGTCGCCGCCAAGGCGTTCTTCGTTCGCCGCCTCGACGGGCGCGTCGTGATGAGCCTGGAGCAGGTCGGCCGCTGCGACGACGTCATCTGGGGCTTCTCCCGCGAACTCCAGGACCTCTACTACCCGTTCATGGACCACCTCCACACGGTCATGGACATCAGCCGGGAGGGGTACGACCGGGCCGACGTCCGACTGGCCCTCTCCGACACCGGGACACCCCCGTGGCTGCCCTTCGCCGACCGCATGCTGCTCGGCCAGGTGATCAACCGGAAGGGACTGCTGCACACCGTGGGCCCCCGGTCGGCCGACTTCGAGGGCCTCCCCGTCCGCGCCGTGGCCGACTGGCCGGCCGGTCAGCCGGAACCCGCCTTCCCCGAGCCGCTGGAGCGGCTCTACCGTGAATCGCTCGCGCTGCGCCTGCCCGCCGGCGCCGGCGCCCTGTCCGAGGGAGCCTGAGATGAACCAGGGAGTGATCGCGGCCCTGGTGACCCCCTTCTCCGAGACCGGCGAGGTCTCGGAGGGCGGAGTCGCCCGGCTGCTCGACACCCTCCGCCCCCACGTCGACGCCCTGCTGCCCAACCTCAGCACCGGCGAAGGTCGTTGGCTCGACGACGGCCAGTGGGAGGACATGCTCCGGGCCACCGTGAAGCACGCCGGCGAACTGCCCGTCCTCGCGGGCGTCCTGCGGCCCACCACGGAACAGGTCCTCGAACGGGCCCGGGTGGCGGCCGACCTCGGCGCCCACGGACTGGTCGCCACCAGCCCGTACGGCACCGGTGTCACCCAGGGCGAGATCTACCGCCACTTCGCGGACCTCGCCGAGCACAGCGGCCTGCCGGTGATCGTCTACCACGGCACCGAGGTCTCCGGGAACTCCGCCGACCTCGACACGCTGCTCCGGATCTGCGCCCTGCCCTCGGTGGTGGGCGTCAAGGACTCCTCGGGCAGCTCCGCCTTCACCCGGCGGCTCGTCGAGGCCCGGCCCGGCGCGCGCGTCCTCGCCGGCCTCGAACACCTGCTGCTCGAATCCGGCCCCGTCGACGGATACGTCGTGGCGCTCGCCAACGTCGAACCGGCCCTGTGCGCCGAGCTGTTCGCCGGCCGTCTGGCCGACCCCGAGGGCCCCCTCGCCGCGGCCTGCGAGCGCTACGGCCTGGAGAAGGACGACTGGTACCGCTGGGTCAAGACCGAGCTGTACCGCCGCGGGGTGCTGGAGACGGACCGGACCGTGGACACCGGGGAGGTCCCGTCATGACCGTCGCGGCGAAGACCGCCGGGACGGTCCCGCCCGCCCGATCCGCCGGTCCGGTCGCGGAGTCGGTGCACCGGGAGCTGTTCCGGCACAACCGAGGCCTCCTGGACTCCCGTCTGCTCGCCCGGGTCGAGGAGATCGAGCGGGACTGGATCGTTCCGCTCGTGGCCTCCCTCGACGCCGGCGGCGAGCCGGTCCCCGACCGGGCCGCCTGGCAGCGGCTCCTCGACGGCCTGCTGGCGGAGGAGCGGGCGGGCAGCCCGGCCGGCGAGTACCTCGCCGACCACGCGAGCCGCGAGGAGTTCACCCTCGTCGTGAGGGAGTTCGCGCTCGACGGACTCACCGAGGCGCAGAACTTCTTCCCGGCCGTCCCCCGGCTCCCCATCAAGGCCCAGATGGCCGTGATGCGGGTCCTGATCGACGAGTTCGGCTGCGGCAACCTCCAGCAGGCGCACTCCCAGCTCTACCGGCTGCTCCTGGCGGAACTGGGCCTGCCGCAGGAGCCCGAGGGCTTTCTCGACACCACCGGGGACGAGACCTTCCGGTTCCTCAACGTCTTCTACTGGCTCACCCAACGCGCCCCGCACGTCGAGTACTTCCTCGGCGCCCTCGCCTACCTGGAGGCGTCCATCCCGGACGCCTTCACCCACCAGGCCCGGGCCTGCGAGCGGCTCGGCATCCGGCAGGGCCGCTACTACACCGAGCACCTGCACATCGACACCTTCCACATGCAGGAGATGCAGCTGGCCATCAAGGAGTACGAGACGGTCCACGGCCTCGACCCGGCCAGGCTGTGGACCGGAGCCCGGCTCCTCTCCGTACTGATCGGCGACGCCTTCGACACCGCCGTGGCGCGGGCCAGGGAGCTCACCGGCCGGGCGGCGGCATGACGGGCCTCGACCCCGCCGCCGAGCCGGCGACGCTCACGGAACTCCCCGGCGACCGGCTGCGCGTCCGCGCCGCCGGCCAGGAGTTCGTGATCGACGCCTTCTGCCCGCACCGCAAGGGACGCCTCGTCCACGGCTACGTGAACGCCCGCACCCTGCGCATCAGCTGTCCGCTCCACCACAGCGGCTTCGACCTGACGACCGGCTGCGCGGTCCGCGGCCCCGGCGACGACCCGCTGACCGTGTACCGGGCGGGCGTCTGGCCCGGCTACTACGGCTCCGAGCAGGTCTGGCTCCCCGCCTCCGAGCAACTGCTCGACTGGGGCGAGGAGTTCCACGAGCTGATGCTGGGCGACGACCTCCGCATGACGGCCTTCAGGACCGCCATCGCCGAGGCCGTACGCCCCGGGGACGTCGTCCTCGACCTCGGTACCGGCACCGGCATCCTGGCCCGCTGGGCCCTGGAGGCCGGAGCGGCCCGGGTCTACGGCATCGACCTCAACGAGAAGGTGCTCGCCACGGCGACCGAGCGCCTCGCCGAAGCGGGCTTCGCCGACCGCTTCGTCCCGCTGTCCGGTCTCTCCTTCGACCTGGAGCTGCCCGAGCGGGTCGACATCGTGATCTCCGAGATCATGGGGAACCTCGCCGACAACGAGAACTTCTCCGCGATCCTCGACGACGCCCGGGAGCGCTTCCTGCGGCCCGGCGGCACGATGCTGCCCGGCCTGGTCGACAGCTTCCTGGTGCCCGTGGCCGCCGAGACCGCCCACGCCCAGCTGGCCGGCGAGGGCCCCCGGGACGCGGGCGGGCCCGAGCGGTTCGCGGCCCTGCTCGCCGCCCGTGGCGCGGAGAGCCCGTACGCCCTGTACTACGACACCGTCCTCCCGGTCGCGGGCCACCTCGCCTCGCCCCGGCTGGTCCGGCGCTACGACCCGGTGCCGGCCGGGCCGGCCGGGACGCAGACCTCGTACGACGTACCGCTGGCGTACACGGTGCAGAAGGACGGCGTGTTCACCGGGTTCAAGGGCTACTTCGTCGCCCAGCTGTCGGAGTCCGTCGCCCTCGACATCTCCGGGGACGACATCGAGGGACGCACCACGTCCGACAGCTGGAAGCACTGCTACCTGCCGATAGAGCGGCCCGTACGGGTCAGACGGGGCGACCGCATCGCCCTGACCTTCAGCCGCCGGGGCGGCCGCGACGGCGATCCCTTCGGCCAGACCTACAGCTGGGAGGGGAAGGTCCTCTCCGGCACCCGGGTGGTGGACCGGTTCGCACACAGCACCGGTCCCGCCGCCGACTGACCACCGCACGAAACCGAGCACGGGGGAGTACCGCAGATCATGAACGACAGCACGACAGCGATACCGGCCGAGCGCCACGGGGACGGCAGGCCGGTGCGGACGTACGACGTCGTCGCCCTCCACGTACCCATCGCGTACAACGAGTTCGGCGACCACGACCGCAACGGCACCCTGTACGTCCTGGCCTCGGACGCCCCGGAGCTGAGGGAGGTCGCGGCCACCTGGCCCACGCCCTTCCCCAGCTACCTGGAGCACCCGGAGCTGGTGCCGACGCCCCACCCGCTCGCCCGCCCGCTGGTCCTGCGGGTCCGGCGCGGCGAGCGGCTCCGGGTCCGGCTGACCAACGAGCTCGCCCGGCCGGCCGGCATCACCCTCCAGGGCGTCCGGTACGACGTCCGCACCATGGACGGACTCGCCGCCGGCGCCAACCCGGACAGCAGCGTCCCGCCGGGCGGCACCCGCGTCTACGAGTGGGTGTGCGAGCACGAGGGGGTGTTCCACTTCGGGGACATGTCCGACGCCCGGGGAGAGGGCTCGCAGAGCCACGGCATGGTCGGCGCGGTGGTCGTCGAGGCACCCGAGGCCACCTGGACCGACCCGGAGACCGGCGGACCGCTCGCCACCGGCCTGTACGCCGACGTCCATCTCCCGGACCGCAGCTTCCGCGAGTTCGTGATCTTCATGATGGAGTACCCGAGCAACGACAACCCGGCCGTCCCGCCGCCGATGCCCGGCCACGGCCACGGCGGAGGGCACGGCAGCGGCCACGGCACGGCCCAGGCCCTCGACGGCGCGGCCGCCGCCGCGGCCGGGATCTACCGGCCCGCCGCCTCCGCCACCGGCGCCCCGGCGGCCGGCCCCGGCACCTCGGACACCGTCGACGACCTCACGCCGGTCAACATCGCGATGCTCCCGGTCAACCACCGCATCGAGCCCATGGAATGGCGGATGCACCGCTACCGGCAGCTCCTCGACGAGGGCCGCATCGACCCCGTACGGGACGCGGTCCTCGGCGAGGAGGTGCACCACAGCTCCTGGCTCTTCGGCGACCCCTCCACACCCGTCCTGCGCGGCTACTCCGGCGACCCCACGGTCATCCGGCTCGTGCACGGCGGCATGCGCGACACCCACGTCTTCCACACCCACCTGCACCAGTGGCGGCTGCGGGCCGACGACGAGAACAGCCCGATCGTCGACTCCGTCAGCATCGGCCCGCAGGAGGCCATGACCCTCGAACTCGTCGGCGGCCTCGGCTCGACCCAGGGCGCGGTCGGCGACTCCATCTGGCACTGCCACATGTACGTCCACTTCCACATGGGCATGTGGGGCATGTTCCGGATCTTCGACACCCTCCAGGACGGCACCGGCGGGTACCCCGACGGCCGGCCGATCCAGCGGCTCGTACCACTGCCGCACCGCGAGGCCCCGCCGCTCCCGACACCCGAACGCCCCGGCTTCCCCGGCTTCCTGGCCGAGGCGGCCACCTTCCCGCAGAAGAACCCCCGCCCGCCGCGGACCCCGCTCCAGCCGCCGGGCATGGGCCGCGAGCCCACCCCGCTGGAGGCGGCCGCGTTCGTCACGGACCCGCGGCCCGGCGAGGCCTTCACCCGGGTCGGCCCACGGGACGCGCCGGTACGCCGCTACGACCTGGTCGTCACCAACGGCACCCTCCACTACCACGGCGACCCGACCGACGAGCACGCCGCGACCTGGCACGACCACAACGCCCACTTCTACGTCCTCGCCGAGGAGATCGAGGAGGCGGGCGGCCTCGCCGAGTTCAAGCGGCAACTCGCCGAGGGCGAACGGACCCTCGAACCCCTGGTCATCAGGGCCAACAAGGGCGAGGTGCTCGAACTCACCCTGACCAACTCCCTGCCGACCGGCCCCCAGAAGGAATCCGCCTTCGACCCGAAGCTCCCCTTCCAACCCGAGTGCGGACTCCACACCCACCTCGTCAAGTACGACCCGCTCATCTCCGACGGCTCCGCCGTGGGCTGGAACTACCTGTCGGCGACCACCACCGCCGACCAGGGAGCCGAGGCGAACGGACAGTACAACTCCTGGACGTACCGCTGGTACGTGGACGAGGACTTCGGAACCGTCCTCTTCCACGACCACCTCCTCGCCAACTACCGCCAGCGGCACGGCCTGTTCGGCGCGCTCATGACCGAACCCGAGGGCGCCGTCTGGGTGTCGCCCGACGACCACGACAAGGAACTGCGACGCGGCACCCAGGCCGTGATCAAGACCGCCGACGGCAAGGCCCACCGCGAAATGGTCCTGGCCATCGGCGACTTCGTCCCCATGGTCAAGCACGGCCACCACGACCACGGCGGCCCCGTCAACCCGCCGCCGTTCCCCGGAGCCCCCGACGACCAGGGCTCGATGGGCGTCAACTACCGCAGCGCGCCGCTCTCCGAACGCGGCGGCGACCCCGCCCACTGGTTCTCCAGCACCGTCCACGGCGACCCCGGCACCCCGCTGCTCCGCGGCTACCCCGGCGAGGACCTGCGGATCCACGTCCTCCAGGGCTCCCACGACCTCCAGCACAGCTTCACGCTCTCCGGAGCCCGCTGGCGCGAGTGGCCCGACCGCGAGGACACCGCCTGGCGCAACCAGCAGACCCTCGGCATCTCCAACGTCGCCGAACTCGCCCTCGCCCCCACCCTGGGACCCGGCGACCACCTCTGGTCGTTCGGCGCGGGCAACGACCTGTGGCTCGGCTGCTGGGGACTGCTCCGGCTGTACGGCAGGCCCCAGGCCGACCTGCCGCCCCTGCCCGGGCGCACCGCCGACGCCCCGCCGAGGCCCCCGCGCCGCCGGGTCCGCCGCCACACCGTCCGGGCCCGCGCCGAGGTCGTCACGTACCACCCGCTGCGCACCGACCCGTACGGCCTCGTCTTCACCGCCGAGGGCGACGGCGGCCCCGAGGAAGGACCGCTGGTCCTGCGCTGCCGGGCCGGCGAATGGGTGGAGGTCACCCTGATCAACGAGCTGGACGGGCCGCCGCCCGCCAGCCCCCTGGACCCGCGGCTGATGAACGAGGCCGACAGCGGGGCCCGGACGATCTCCGGCCGCGTCTCCCTCCACCCCACCCTGCTCGACTTCGACGTCCGCACCGACGACGGCGCCCACGTCGGCCGCAACGCCGACACCACGGTCAAGCCGGGCGCCTCCCGCACCTACCGCTGGTTCGCGGCCGAACCCGGCGTCGTCCTGCTGCGCTCGCACGCCGACGTCATCTCCCACCCGCGCCGCGGCCTGGCCGGCGTGCTCGTGGTGGAGGAGGCCGATGCCACCCCGTACGACCCGGACACCGGCCAGGAGCGGTGGACGGGCGAGCGGGCCGTGGTCCGCAGGCCGGACGCCGAGCCCGTACGGGAACTCGTCCTGCTCTCCCAGGACGGCCTGCGGCTCTACCACGACGGGGACCTGACCCAGCCGGTCACCGACCTCTTCTCGGACAGCCCCGACGACGCGGGCCAGAAGGCCTACAACTACCGCAGCGCCGCCCTGCACCCGCTGGACCCGGTGCTGTCCGACCCGGAGCCGCCGACCCCGCTGCTCACCTGCCGCGCCGGTGACCAGGTGGCCGTCCATCTGGCCGTCGCCTCGCACCGCATGCGCAACCAGGGCCTCACCGTGCACGGCCAGGTGTGGGACGCCTCGGAGACCGGCCTCGGCTGGTACGTGTCGACCCTCGGCGCCCTGGCCTCCGGAAGCACCCGGACCGTGCGCTTCCGCGCCCAGCACCCGGGCGACCACGTGTACCGCACCGGGAACCTCCACTGGGGTGTCAGCGAGGGCTGGTGGGGACTGATCCGCGTCGAGGAGGCACCATGACCGACAGCACGACGGACAGCACGGCCGGACAGGCCGAGGGGCGCGCCGCCGACCCCCGGCTGCCGGCCGCACCCGACACCATCGCCGTCTACACCGACCTCAACTGCTCCTTCGCGCACGTCGCCGTGCACCGCCTGCACGAGACCCGGCGGCGCCTCGGCCTCGAAGGGCGCCTCTGGTTCGACCTGCGTGCCTTCCCGCTGGAGCTGTTCAACCGGGAGGTCAACGCCCGGCCCGGGGTGGACTCGGAGATCTCCGTCCTCGGCGCCCTGGAGCCGGAGGCCGGCTGGCGGCTGTGGCAGGGCCCGGACTGGACCTACCCGGTGACCACCCTGCCGGCCCTGGAGGCGGTCCACGCCGCCAAGGAACAGAGCTGGCACGCGAGCGAACAGCTCGACCGGGCCCTGCGCCGCGCCTTCTGGGCCGAGGGCCGGTGCATCTCGCAGCGCCACGTGATCCTCGACGTGGCCGAGGAGACGGGCGCGGTCGACGTGACGGCGCTGGCCGAGGCATTCGACGGCGGCACCGCCCGCCGGGCGGTGATGGCCCAGTACGAGTCGGCGCGGGACGGCCGGGTCGACTGCAGCCCGCACCTCTTCCTGCACGACGGCACGGACAGCGCCAACCCGGGCATCCGGGCGCGCTGGGTCAACGGCGACTTCGGCACCGGCTTCCCCGTGATCGACGAGGACCGGCCGGAGATCTACGAGAAGCTCCTGACCCAGGCGGCGGACCTGCCGTAGCACCGGAGGGCGCCGGCGGTCCCACGACCCGGGACCGCCGGCGCCCTCTTCCCGCACGATCTCCGTTTGTCCACAGGTTGCGGCGGACGGCACCGGGGTGTCGGCGACGGCCGCTAGGCTTCTCGAATGGTCCTCTCCGACGAATCCGCCCAGGTCTCCGACGCCGCGCAGGTGCTCCACCGCGTCTTCGGCTACAGCTCCTTCCGCGGGGAGCAGCAGGAGATCATCGAGCAGGTCGTCGGCGGCGGCGACGCGCTCGTCCTGATGCCGACCGGCGGCGGCAAGTCGCTCTGCTACCAGATCCCCGCGCTCGTCAGGGACGGCACGGGCGTCGTGATCTCGCCGCTCATCGCGCTGATGCAGGACCAGGTGGACGCGCTCCGTGCCCTGGGCGTGCGGGCCGGGTTCCTGAACTCGACACAGGACCCGTACGAGCGGCAGTCCGTCGAGCAGGCCTTCCTCGCGGACGAGCTGGACCTCCTCTACCTGGCCCCCGAGCGGCTGCGCACCGAGGGGACGCAGCGGCTGCTCGACCGGGGCAAGGTGTCGCTCTTCGCGATCGACGAGGCCCACTGCGTCGCCCAGTGGGGCCACGACTTCCGGCCCGACTACCTGGCGCTCTCGATGCTGCACGAGCGCTGGCCCAAGGTGCCGCGGATCGCGCTGACCGCGACGGCCACCGAGGCCACCCACGCCGAGATCGCCGCGCGTCTGGGCCTGGAGGAGGCCAAGCACTTCGTCGCCGGCTTCGACCGGCCGAACATCCAGTACCGCATCGTCCCCAAGAACAACCCGCTGAAGCAGCTCCTGGAGCTGATCAGGACCGAGCACGACGGGGACGCCGGAGTCGTCTACTGCCTGTCGCGGTCGTCGGTCGAGAAGACCGCGGCGGCCCTCGTGGAGCAGGGCATCGACGCGGTGCCGTACCACGCGGGCATGGACGCCCGGACGCGGGCCGCGAACCAGTCCCGGTTCCTCCGCGAGGACGGCGTCGTCGTGGTGGCGACGATCGCCTTCGGCATGGGCATCGACAAGCCGGACGTCCGCTTCGTGGCCCACCTGGACCTGCCGAAGTCGGTCGAGGGCTACTACCAGGAGACCGGCCGCGCCGGCCGTGACGGGGAACCGGCCACGGCCTGGCTGGCGTACGGCCTCCAGGACGTCGTCCAGCAGCGCAAGCTCATCGACGGCTCCGAGGGGGACGAGGCCCACCGCCGCTCCCTCGGCATGCACCTGGACGCCATGCTCGCGCTCTGCGAGACCGTCGACTGCCGGCGCGTCCGGCTCCTGGCGTACTTCGGGCAGTCGGGCAAGCCGTGCGGCAACTGCGACACCTGCCTGACCCCGGCCGAGTCCTGGGACGGCACGGTCGCCGCGCAGAAGCTGCTGTCCACGGTGTGGCGGCTGGCGAAGGAGCGGCGCCAGAAGTTCGGTGCCGGCCAGATCATCGACATCCTCCAGGGCAAGAAGACGGCCAAGGTCATCCAGTTCGACCACGACAACCTGTCGGTGTTCGGCGTCGGGTCGGACCTGGGGACCGCGGAGTGGCGCGGCGTCGTCCGGCAGCTCCTCGCCCAGGGCCTGCTGACGGTGGAGGGCGACTACGGCACGCTCGTCCTGACGGAGGCCAGCGGCGAGGTGCTGGGCGGCCGGCGCACCGTCCCGATGCGCAAGGAGAAGGCGCCCGCCGCGGCGTCCCGCAAGGAGCCCGGGGCGCGCTCCTCGAAGGGCGCCCGGGTGCCGGTCGACCTGCCGGCCGGCGCCGTGCCGGTCTTCGAGGCGCTCCGCGCCTGGCGGGCCGCGACCGCCCGCGAGCAGGGCGTCCCGGCGTACGTCGTCTTCCACGACGCGACGCTGCGCGAGATCGCGACGCTGTTCCCCGCCTCGGTCGAGGAGCTGGGCACCGTCGGCGGAGTCGGCGAGGCCAAGCTCGCCAAGTACGCCGAGGGCGTCCTCGCCGCCCTCGCGGAATGCGGGGCCCCCGCACCGGCCGCGGCCTCCACACCGGCCGCGACCCCCGCACCGGCCCCGGCACCCGCGCGTGCGGGTGCGGGTGCCGCCGCGCCCGCACGAGCCGGAGCCGCCGGACGGGCCCCCGCGCCGCGCGCGGCAGCGGAGGCCCCCCGGCAGTCGCCGTTCGACGACGGACCGCCCTTCGACCTGGACGAGCCGCCCGCCGACCTGGACGATTTCGAGCCGCCCTGGGACGAGTGACGCACACGGCTCACCCGCCGGGCAGCTCCTTCGCCCGGCGGGCGTAACAGAAGACGTGCTCCTCCGGGCCCGCCTGCGCGTCGTCCGGCTGGAAGACGGAGACCTCGTGGTGCAGGACGTCGAGCCCGCACTCCTCGCGGACCTGGCGCACGTACTCCTCGGCGGAGAAGCTGGAGACCCTCACCCGGCGCCCCATCCACACGATCTCCACGTCCTCCACGTCCGCCGGGACGGTGGCCGTCACCAGATAGCCGCCGGGCGCCAGCCAGCCCGCCATCCGCCGCAGCGCGGCGGACACCTCCGCCCGGCTCATGACGAGCAGCGGGAAGAACGCGCACACGGCGTCGAAGCTGCCCTCCGGCGCCTCGAAGTCGTGGACGCCGCACTGCTCGAACCGCGCCCCCGGCACCTGCTCGCGGGCCAGCTCGACCATCGTCCGGGACACGTCGATCCCCGTCACCTCGCAGCCGGACCGGACCAGCAGATCGGCCACCGGGCGGCCGGTGCCGCTGCCCACGTCCAGGACGCGGGCCCCCGCGCCCAGCCGGTCCGTCAGCCACCCGACGGCCTCCAGCTGCGCGGGCAGCCGCCCGAAGGCCCGCTCGTACTCGATCCCCATGCCGTCGAACAGCTCCGCCGCCGACAGGGCCCGTCCCTCCGCCTCGTGTTCCGCCACGTCCGCTTCCCTTCCCTCGGGGTCGTCCTCGTACCGTCAGGGTCCGCCGGACGGCCCGATACGAGGCCGTCCGGCGGACCCACTACCCTTCTGGGGCGATCCCTACCACCGGGACCGCCGGTGCCGACATCGGAGGCTGCGCATGACGGGGAACGGACGAAGGGTCCTGCGAGGGATCGCCGCGACGGCGCTCGTGGGCGTCCTGGGCGCCGGGGCCGTCGCCTGCGGCGACGACTCCGCGGACTCGGCGGGCGGCTCGCCCGCCGGACTCACCGCCGTGCTCGGCACCGTGCCCGAGGCGGACGCCGGAGAGGTCCTCACCTACACCGACGTGACGGCGACCCGAAAGCTCGTGAAGCAGGACGACAAACTGTACGGCGGCCTCTCCGCGTACGGCATCCCCGAGGTCGCGCAGGCGGCCCGCGAGAAGCGCCCCCTCAAGGACACCCACGGCTTCGACGAGAACGACGTGAGCACCTCGCTCGGGATCGGCTCCGACCGCTGGCGGCTCACCGGCGGCTTCGACGTCGGCGCCGTCACCGACGGCATGAAGGAGCTGGGGTACACCGAGAGCGCGACCGACGGCGGAACGCTCCTGAAGGACCCGAACGGCGGCCAGGTCGCCGTCTCATCGTCCGTACGCTCCCTGTCGGTCTCACCGGACGCGCCCCCGCCCGCCCTCGCCGCGCCCTCGGCCCCGGTCGCGGACGACCCCGCCTACCAGGCCGTCGCCCGCTGCCTCGGCGACACCACCTACCACGCGACCTTCTTCGGCAAGGGCCGCGAGAGCCAGACGCCGGACGTCACGCTGTACGCCATCGGGGCCACCGCCGAGACCGACGGCACCTCGCGCGAGCGGCTCTGCGCGCTGACCGTCTCCGCCGACGGAGCCCGGCGCACGGCCGACAAGCTGCGGACGGCCACCGCCTCCGGCGAGCGCTTCGCCGGCGCCACCGTCGACGCGGGCAGCGGCGCCACCCCCATGGTCACCATGGAGTGGGCGAACGGACCCCGCGCGCGCCCCGGCGACCAGAACCGCACGATGCAGCTGCCGCAGCTGCTCATGAACGGGCGGTGAGCCGGAGATGACGACACTCGCCGAGGCCGACGCGCTCGCGGCCCGCGCCCACGCCGGCCAGGTCGACCTGATCGGCGTCCCGTACGTCGAGCACGTCCGGGCCGTCTCCGCGGGCCTCGAACCCTTCGGCGAGGAGCTGGCGATGGCCGGCCTCCTGCACGACGTCATCGAGGACACCGGGTGGACGGCCGAACGGCTCAGGGCCGCCGGCGTCCCGGACCGGGTCGTCGCCCTCGTCGAAGCCGTCACCAACCGGCCCGGACTGTCCTACGAGGCGAAGCTCCACCTCATCGCGCGGGACCCCGACGCCACCCTCGTGAAGATCGCCGACAACGCGCACAACAGCCGCGAGGACCGGGCGGCGGAGCTGCCGCCCGCCCGGCGCGAACGGCTCGCCGCCAAGTACCGCGGCGCGCGCGACATCCTGTGGGCGGGCGCCGACGCCGAGCACGTCGCGACGATCCTGACGGTCGTCAACCCCGGCCTCCTCCCCGAACTGCGCGCCCGGACCACCGGCGGAATGTGACCCGGCTCACGGGAACCCGTCCCGTGAGCCGGACAGACGACAGTCGTGAACACCGACACACGCGCACGGATCCGGGCCGGGGACCCCTCGGCCTTCGCCGAACTCTTCGACTCCCACGCCCGGAGCGTCTACAACCACGCCTTCCGGCTGACCGGCGACTGGTCGGTCGCCGAGGACGTCATGGCGGCGACCTATCTGGAGGCCTGGCGGCTGCGGCAGAAGGTCGACCCCGAAGGGGGATCGCTCCGGCCCTGGCTCCTGGGCGTCGCCACCAACGTCGCCCGCAACCACTGCCGGGGCAACCGGCGCTACCGGCGGGCCGCCTCCGCGTACGCCGCGGCCGGCGCCGCCGAGGCCGCGATGCCCGACCACGCCTCCGAGGTCGCGGGCCGGCTCGACGACCGGCGCCGCATCGCCGCCACCCTGCGGGCGCTCGGCACGCTCCGCCGCACCGAACGCGAGGTCCTCGTGCTCTGCCTCTGGGAAGGCCTCGCCTACACCGAGGTCGCCGCCGCCCTCGGCGTCCCCGTCGGCACCGTCCGCTCCCGCCTCTCGCGCGCCCGCGCCAAGCTGCGTACCGGAGCGGAGGAGGAACTCGCCCGCGGCACGGGGCAATCCGGCCTCGACGTCGGCCGACCCGGCCGTGACGTCGGCCAACCCGCCCGCGGCGCAGGGCAGTCCGACCCCGGCAGCCGGCAACCCGTCCGAGATCTCGCGGAATCGGTCCGGGAAATCCGGGAACCCGCCTCCCGCGCCCGACAGACAACAGGTGATCGCGTGAACGCGGTCCGGCCCGCACAGGAGGGAATCCGATGAACCCCGATCCGACCGAAACCCGAACGGCACCCCGGCACGAGCCCGGTGACCTTCCGGCGATCGAGGAGCGCGAACTTCCTCCGGGCCGTCACCAGTTCCACAAGGAGCGCCTGATGAGCCAGATCCACGACGACCGCATCGCCACCGCCGAGGCGCACGCCGCGCGCACCGCACGCGCCCGCAACCCCTTCCTGCGGAAGGCGGTCCTCCTGCCCGCCGTGACCGCCCTCGCGGGCGTGCTCGTGGTCGGCGCCCTCGTCCTCACCCCGGGCGGGACCGCCGGATCCGGGAACGGCCTCGCCGACGGCCCGGCCCTCACCACCCGGATCGGCGTCGTCGACCCGAAGGGAGCCCCGCAGCTCCTGGACCGCATCTCGCTCGCGGCCGCCGAGGCCGACGCCCCGAAGGCCGCCCGGGCGGACCAGTTCGTCTACATCGAGTCCCGCTCCGCCGGCACCCACGTGCGCACCGACAGCGGCGTGAGCAAGCTCGTCAGCGTGCCCCTGCACACCCGGCAGATCTGGAGGTCGACCGACGGCAGCGACGGCTGGCTGATCGAACCGGGCAACACCGAGCCCGAGGGCATCACCCTTGCCGGCCCCGACGAGCAGGGCAACGACCCGAAGCCGCACCTGGGCGCGCCCTCGCACGACTACCTCGCCCAGCTCCCCACCGACCCCGACGCCCTGCTGCGGAAGATCTACAAGGAGACCGAGGGCCAGGGCAACGGCCCGGACCAGCAGGCCTTCACCACCATCGGCGACCTGCTCGGCGAGAGCTGGCCGTCCCCGCAGCTCACCGCCGCGCTCTACCGGGCCGCCGCGAAGATCCCCGGCGTGGTCACGGTGGACAGCGCCACCGACGCCGTCGGCCGCAAGGGCGTCGCGGTCGCGCGACTCGACGAGGTCGGCGGCCAGCGCACCGAGTGGATCTTCGACCCCAAGACCCTCGTCTTCCTGGGGGAGCGCACGGTCCAGGTCAAGGGCAACGCCGGCGAGGGCGGACTGATCAAGCCCGGAACCGTCGTCTCCACCGACGCGATCATGGTCCGGGCCTTCGTCGACGACATGAAGGTCACCCCGTAAGGTCCGGTGGCCGAGCTCAGCCCGCGGCGGACCCGGAGGTCCGTCCCGCGATCCAGCCGGTGAGCTCGGCGGGCCGGTTGGTGATGATCCCGTCCACCCCGAGGGCGTCCAGCGCCTTCCAGCGGACGGGATCGTCCACCGTCCAGACGTTCACGGCGACGCCCGCCGCGTGCAGGTCGCCCACGATCTGGGGCCGGTCGGCCAGCGCGGCGTCCGAGACGTTGTACGCCGCGAGCCCCAGTTCCTCGGAGAGCCCGACCGGGTCCGCGTCGAGCGTGGAGCGCAGCAGCCCGATCGGCAGCTCGGGCGCGAGCTCGCGGGCGTACCGGAGCGTCGGGATGTCGAAGCTCTGCACGAAGACCCGGCCGCTCATGGACTGCTCCCGCACGTCCCGGACGATCCGGGCCACCTGCGCGTGGCTGTGGCGGCCCTTGATCTCCAGGAGGAGGTTCCCGCCGCGCTCGCGCAGGTCGGCCAGCTGGGCGGCCAGCGTCGGGACCCGGGCCCCGGCGTAGGCGGGGGCGAACCACGAGCCGGCGTCCAGCTCGTCGAGCCTGGCGGCGGTGAGGGAACGGATCGGGCCCGTGCCGTCGGTCGTCCGGTCCACGGTCGCGTCGTGCAGGATGTACGGCACGCCGTCCTTGCTGGGCTGGACGTCGTTCTCGATCCACCGCGCCCCGCCGCGCCGGGCCACCTCGTCGGAGACCAGGGTGTTCTCCGGGGCGGCGGAGGAGGCGCCCCGATGGGCGATGACGGTCGGTGCGGCCTGGGCCGCCGCCCGCCCCGAGGCACGGTCCCCCGGATCGGCGAAGAGCGTGGAGGGAGCGGCCAGGACCAGGACGGCGGCGAGCGCCGCCGAGCCGTAGGTGAGGCGCCCGGGGCGCCGGGACCGGGGCGCGGTCGATCGTCCGTCGTTCATGGACGCACAGCATAGATACGCAGGGTGACACGCCAGGGACCCCACACCGGACCGCACATGACGAATCCTCGACGCCCGCCGGGTCCCGCCGGCCGCGCGCTCACCCCCGCATCCGCAGGTACGCCTCCAGCTCCGCCGCCCCCGACAGCATCGCCCGCGCGCGGGCGGACAGCCGGCCGTGCCAGTCGCCCAGCGCCGCCTCCAGCGGCTCCGGACCGCCGGCCGACCGCACATGGGCGATCAGCGGGGCGATCCGCTCCAGCGGGTATCCGCCCCGCCTGAGCTGGTGCGCCATCCGCGCGTCCCGCACGTCGGCCTCGTCGTACACCCGGTAGCCGGTCAGCGGGTCGCGGCGCGGGCTCAGCAGACCGGCACGCTCCCAGGCCCGCAGCGTCGCGGGCCGGACGCCGAGCCTCCCGGCCAGCGTCCCGATGAACGTTCCCCCGGCCTCAGGGGCCGTGCCGGACGCCGGGACCCGGACGGCCGCCGGTCCCGCGACCGGCGCCGGCTCGTGGGCGAGCGGCGCGAGGTCCCGCAGGGCGCTCTCCACGGCCCGGAGGGTCCGCCGGTCGTCGAGGAGCTGGACGTGGCTCTCGTCGACGAGCCGGAACGCCTCCTCGACCGCGCCCTCGTTCACGGCCCGCATGATCGACGCCGCCGTCCCGTGACCGTGGCCCGGCACCAGCGCCAGGAAGGCGCGCAGGGCCGCCGCGTGCAGCGGCGTGTAGGTGCGGTGGCCATGGGGCGTGCGGTCGGCCGACGGGAGGATGCCGGCCTCCTCGTAGTTCCGGACGGCCTGCGTGGACAGACCGTGCCCACGCGCCAGATCGACCGGCCTGAGCCGATCCCCGCTTTGAAGGTTTCTCCCCATTCAGCCCATGATATCGGCGAAAAACCTCAACCGAGCCTTCAACGATAGCGTTGAAGGCATGGCGACCGACATCAAGGAAACCGCCCGTGCCTTCGAGGCTGCCGCCGTCCTGCGGCTGCTCCCGAACAGGCCCCGACTGCTCGCCCTCGGCGAGCCCACCCACGGCGAGGACACCCTCCTCGGCCTCCGCAACACCCTCTTCCGGCAGCTAGTCGAGGAGGGCTACCGGACCATCGCGATCGAGAGCGACTGCCTGATGGGCCTGCTCGTGGACGAGCACGTCACCTCGGGCGCCGGCACGCTCGACGAGGTCATGGAGCACGGCTTCAGCCACGGCTGGGGCGCGTCCCCGGCCAACCGCGAGCTCGTCCGCTGGATGCGCGCCCACAACGAAGGACGGCCCGCCTCCGAGCAGGTCCGCTTCGCCGGCTTCGACGGACCGCTGGAGATCGCCGCCGCGGCGAGCCCCCGGCAGGCCCTCACCGCACTCCGCGCCTACCTCGCGGCCCGGCTCGACGACGACCTGTTCCCCTGCACCGCCGACACCCTCGACCGACTGCTCGGCCCCGACGAGACGTGGACCGAACCCGCCGCCATGCTCGACCCGGCCCGCTCCGCGGGACGGTCGGCCGAGGCCCGTGAACTGCGGCTGGTCGCCGACGACCTGGCGGCCCTCCTCGACGCGCAGCGCCCCCGCCTCCGCGCGGAGTCCTCGCCGGAGGAGTGGCACCGGGCGTGCCTCCACGCCCGCACCGCCGTCGGTCTGCTGCGCTACCACCACTGGATGGCCGACACCTCCCCGGCCCGCCTGAACCGGCTGGTGGGCCTGCGGGACCAGATGATGGCCGACAACCTCCTCGCCCTCGCCGCCCGCGGCCCGCTGTTCGTCCACGGCCACAACTCCCACCTCCGGCGGGAGCAGAGCTCGATGCCCATGGGAGGACAGCTGCTGGAGTGGTGGGGCGCCGGAGCGCTGGCGAGCAGCCGCCTGGGCCGGGAGTACGCCTTCGTGGCCACGGCCCTCGGCACCATCCGCCACCAGGGCGTCGGCACACCCCCGCCCGACACGCTCGAAGGACTCCTGTACGAGCTCCCGGAGGAGGCCTGCGTCGTCGACACCCGACGGCTCACGACCGCCCTCGGCGACACCCCGCCCGTACCGCGCGTCTCCCCCTGGTACGGCTACGCCCCGTTCGACCCGGCCCACCTGGCGGACAGCGACGGGCTCGTGTTCGTCAAGGACATGCCGACCCCTTAGGCCCTGTCGTCGAACTCCCGCCTGCCCCGCGACGCCATGCACGCACTCTCGCCGCACCGGGCGCGGGCCCGCGTACCCGCGTACTGGATGTACGCGGGCCCGCGTAC
>NZ_JBIBVC010000008.1:0-66063 GCF_043080005.1 Streptomyces sp. NPDC015130
CCAGAAGGGCGTCCAGGTTTGTCTTCACACACTGACCAACGGGCGCCCTTCGCCATGGTCGCGACCAGCACGGAAATCGGACTCATTCATCTAGGGGAGATCGCCAAGGCCTGCGGCTCGACGGGCTGGGCCGCGGCCGTCCTGGGCGTCCACCCCTGGCACCTGGCCCTCTTCGACCCCCGGGCCCAGGAGGACGTGTGGGGCACGGACGACACCGCCCGCATCTGCTCCTCCCACGCCCCCACCGGACGGGTCACGACGGTCGACGGCGGCTTCCGGCTCTCCGGCCGCTGGCACCTCTCGGCGGGCTGCGACCACGCCCGGTGGGCCCTCCTCGGCGGGCTCGTCACCGACGCCGACGGGCGGCCCGTCGACCTGCGGACGTTTCTGGTGCCCCGCCGCGACTACCGCGTCGACGACGTCTGGGACGCGGTCGGCCTGCGCGGCAGCGGCTGCAACGACCTCGTCGTCGAGGACGCCTTCGTCCCCGGCCACCGGACCCTCGGCTTCGGCCCGGTGACCTCCCTGCGCTGCCCGGGACACCGGGCCAACCCGGAACCGCTCTACCGGATGCCGTACGCCGCCGTCTTCACCACCGCGATCTCGACCGCCATGGTCGGCATCGCCGAGGGCGCGTACGAGGAGTACGTCACGGCCGCCCGCGAGAGCCTCCGCGCCTCCTACGGGCAGCGGGCCGCCGAGGACCCCTTCGCACAGGTACGCGTGGCCCGCGCGGCCGGCGACATCGACGCGAGCCGGCTCCAACTGCACCGCAACACGGCCGAGCTGTACGCCGTCGCCCGCGACGGAGGCGAGCCGTCCACCTCCCTGCGCGCCCGGGCCCGCCGTGACCAGGTCCTCGCCACCGAACGCGCGATCGCGGCCGTGGACCTGCTGATGGAGAACGCCGGAGGCGGCCCCATGCGCGGCGGCGCGGACGTCCTCCAGCGCGCCTGGCGGGACCTGCACACCGGCCGGGGGCAGGCGGCCAACGACGTGGAGCGGGCGCTGCTCCTCTTCGGCCGGGACGCCCTGGGCATCGCCGTCCAGGACCCGATGCTCTGACGGCCGAACAGGTCGTCCCTGCCCACCCCCTCCTTCCGCACCCGTTCCTTCCCCACCCGCGCGAGGCCCGCAGCGCCGAGCCCCGCCGAGCCCCGCCGAGCCGCGGTCAGGCCCCGCTTCCGCGCGGGCTTCCCGCTGAGTGGGAGCACGCCATTTCGCCGCGTGACACCGCGTCGTACGGTCACGGCACTTCCCCCACCACGACCCGAAAGGGGATGCACCATGGCCGACGACGTCCTGGCAGCGATCCGCGATCTCGCCCCCGGTCTGCGCGAGCGCGCGGCCGAGGCGGAGGCCCTGCGCCGCGTACCCGACGCGTCCGTCAAGGAGATCGAGGACACCGGCTTCTTCCAGCTCCTCCAGCCCCGGGCCTTCGGCGGCCGGGCGGCGGACCCGCTGGTCTTCTACTCGGCGGTCAAGGAGATCGCCAAGGCGTGCGGCTCGACCGGCTGGGTCGCCTCCGTGGTCGGCGTCCACCCCTGGCACGTCGCCCTGTTCGACCCGCGCGCCCAGCAGGAGGTGTGGGGCGAGGACCCCAAGGCCCGCATCGCCTCCTCGTACGCCCCCACCGGCAAGGCGACCGCCGTCGGCGGCGGCTTCCGGCTCTCCGGCCGCTGGCACTTCTCCTCAGGCTGCGACCACGTCGGATGGGCCCTGCTCGGCTGCCTCGTCCCCGACGCCGACGGCAACCCCGTCGACATGCGCACCTTCCTGATCCCCGCCTCCGACTACCGCGTGGACGACGTCTGGGACACCGTCGGGCTCCGCGGCAGCGGCAGCAACGACGTCGTCGTCGAGGACGTCTTCGTCCCCGACCACCGCGCCCTGAGCTTCGGACCGGTCACCGCCCTGAAGGTGCCCGGCCACGAGCTCAACCCGGAACCGCTGTACCGGCTGCCGTACGCCGGCGTCTTCACCGCCACGATCTCCACCCCGATCGTCGGGATCGCCGAGGGTGCCTACGAGTCCTACACCGAGGCCACCAGGCAGCGGTTCCGCGTCTCCTACGGGCAGAAGGTCGCCGAGGACCCCTTCGCGCAGGTCCGCATCGCCCGCGCCGCGAGCGACATCGACGCGAGCTGGCTGCAGATGACCCGGAACATCGGCGAGATGTACGCGCTCGCGCAGCGCGACGAGGAGCTCCCGATGGAGCTCCGCACCCGCACCCGCCGGGACCAGGTGCTCGCCACCGAGCGCTGCGTCGCGGCGATCGACCTCCTCATGGAGAACGCCGGCGGCAACGCGATGCGCACCGGCTCCGGCCCGGTCCAGCGCGCCTGGCGCGACGCCCACACCGGCCGCGGCCACGCCGCCAACGACCCCGAGCGGGCCCTCGTCATGTACGGGCAGTGCGCGCTCGGCATCACCATCCACGACACCATGGCCTGACCCGAGAGGCGCCGCAGATGGCAGAGGCAGAGCTCACCCACGCGTCGACGTCCCGCACCGTCAAGGCGGCGGGACTCACCCTCCACTACCACGAGGCCGGCCCTGCCGAAGGGCCCCCGGCACCCGTCGTGATCATGCTGCACGGCGGCGGCCCCGGAGCCTCCGGCTGGAGCAACTTCGGCCGCAACCTCCCGGTCTTCGCACGGCGCTTCCGCACGCTCCTCGTCGACCAGCCCTGCTACGGCCGCTCGGACAAGCCGGAGCCCGACAAGGACTATTTCAGCTACAGCGCCGATGCCGTGGCCGCGCTGATGGACGAACTGGGCATCGAACGGGCGCACTTCGTCGGGAACTCCCTCGGCGGCGGCACCGCCGTCCGCATCGCCCTGAACCACCCCGGCAAGGTCGCCAAGCTCCTCCTGATGGGCCCCGGCGGCGTGTCCGTCAACCTCTTCGCCCCGGACCCGACCGAGGGCATCAAGCGCCTCTTCGAGTTCAGCGCCTCCCCGGAGCCGACCAAGGAGCAACTCCGCGCCTTCCTCAGCGTGATGGCGTACGACCCGTCGACCGTCACCGACGAACTCGTCGAGGAACGCTGGGCCTCGGCGAACGATCCCGAGACCCGGCTGGGCAACGCCCGGATGGGGGCCTCGTTCGCCAACCCCGCCTGGGCCGAGGACGTGATGCTCTGGCGCGAGGCCCACCGGATCACCCAGCCGGTCCTCCTCACCTGGGGACGCGAGGACCGCGTCAACCCCCTCGACGGCGCACTCGTCGCCCTCAGGACCATCCCCGACGCCCGCCTGCACGTCTTCCCGCACTGCGGGCACTGGGCCCAGGCGGAGCAGGCCGACGAGTTCAACCGCCTCGCGCTCGACTTCTTCTCCCACTGACCCCCCTGACCACGGACACGCGTCCACACCCCCGACCGCTGACACACCCCCGACCACTCACCTCACCTGACGGAAGGTGCACCACCATGGACATCCGCGCTCTCGGATACCTGCGCCTGGAGACCACCGACCTCGACGCGTGGCGCCGCTACGCGCTCGACGTCCTCGGCATGGCGCAGGCCCCCGGCACCACCGACGACACCCTCCTCCTGCGCGTCGACGACCGCGCGTACCGCTTCGCGATCCAGGCGGGCGAGAGCGACCGGCTGCTCGCGGCCGGCTGGGAGGTCGCCGACGCCGCCGCGCTCGCCACGGCCGCCGCCGAGCTGGAGGCGGCCGGCGTCGCCGTCAAGACGGCGGACGACGCCGAGCTCGCCGAGCGCCGTGTGCGGGGCCTGATCCGGGCGACGGACCCCTGCGGCAACCCGCTGGAGATCTACTGGGGGCAGGCACAGGACCACACCCCGCTCGTCACCCCGTACGGCAACCGCTTCGTCACCGGCGACCTCGGCCTCGGTCACGTCGTCCTCCCGGTCCCGGACATCGAGGCGGCGCTCGACTTCTACGAGAACCTCCTCGGCTTCCAGCTCCGCGACTCCATGAAGCTCCCGCCGCAGGCCGTCCCGACCGCCGCGGAGCAGCGGGACTTCCACTGGATGCACTTCCTGAGCCCCAACCGCCGCCACCACAGCCTGGGCCTCTACCCCGGCGCCCTGCCCCCCGGCATCGTGCACTTCATGGTGGAGCTGGAGACCCTCGACGACGTCGGCCGGGGCCTCGACCGCACCCAGGCCGCGGGCGTCCCCATCGCCTCCAGCCTCGGCCGCCACACCAACGACCGCATGGTCTCGTTCTACGCCCAGGCGCCCGGTGGCTTCCAGGTCGAGTACGGCTGGGACGGACTGGTCGTCGACCCCGCCACCTGGGTCGCCAAGGAGATCACCGCCGACAGCTTCTGGGGACACCAGTGGAACGGCTGATCGACCCCGCCGCCTTCCGCGACGTCCTCGGCCGCTTCGCCAGCGGCATCACCGTCGTGGCGGCGCTCGACGAGGGTGAACCGGTCGGCTTCGCCTGCCAGTCCTTCGCCTCGCTCTCCCTCGACCCGCCGCTGGTCATGCTCGCCGTCGGCAAGTCCTCCAGCAGCTGGCCGAGGATCGAGCGGGCCGGCCGCTTCTGCGTCAACATCCTCGCCGAGGAGCAACGGGACACCTGCGCCGCCCTCGGCCGCAGCGGGCCCGACAAGTTCGCCGGCGTGCCCTGGAGCGTCGGCGAGCACGGGACGGTACGCGTCGACGGGGCCCTCGCCTTCGTCGAGTGCGTACTCCACTCCGTCCACGAGGCCGGCGACCACTCCCTGGTCACCGCCCAGGTGGTCGCGCTCGACGCCCGCGAGGACGGCAGGCCGCTGCTGTTCTTCCGCAGCCGCTACGCCGTCGGGGCCTTCTGATGCCCCTCGACGTCGACAAGGCGACATCCGCGCCGCCCGTGCGCACCGAGGCCGTCTGGGACGCCCGCGACGTGCGCCTCTACCACCTGGCGCTCGGCGCGGGCGTCCCCGAGACCGATCCGCGCGAGCTGCGCTACGTCTTCGAGGGCCACGAGGAGGGACTCCACGTCCTGCCCACCTTCGGGGTGGTCGCAGGCGGCACGGGCGGCGTCGGGTTCCAGGTCTTCGACCTGCCCGGCGTCGACATCGACCTGGCGGCCGTCCTGCACGGCGGCCAGGAGATCACCGTGCACCGCCCGCTGCCCGCCGCCGCCCGGGGCACCGCCGTCACCCGGGTGACCGACGTGTACGACAAGGGCCGGGCCGCCGTGATCGTCCAGGAGTCCACGCTCCTCGGCGAGGACGGCGCCCCGCTCCTCACCCAGCGCAACCAGATCTTCGTCCACGGCGAGGGAGGCTTCGGCGGCGACCGCGGTCCCGCCGACCGCCTCCCCGCCCCGGACCGGGCACCCGACCTGCTCCTGGAGATCCCGACGCTCCGTCAGCAGGCGCTGCTCTACCGGCTCACCGGGGACTGGAACCCGCTCCATGCCGACCCCGCCACCGCCCGCCGCGCGGGCTACGACCGCCCCGTGCTGCACGGCCTCTGCACCTTCGGGATCGCGGTCAAGGCCGTCACCGACCGTCTGCTCGACGCCGACGCGAGCGCCGTGACCGGCTGCCGCACCCGCTTCGCCGGCGTGTTCCACCCGGGGGAGACCCTGCGGCTGCGCGTCTGGGACACGGCCGACGGCTACCGGCTGACGGCCACCGCGGCGGAACGCGACGACGCGCCGGTCCTCACCGACGCCCGCGTCACCGCCCACTGAACCGCGGCACCGCCCGCTGGTCCGGCGGCCGGAGCCGCTCGGACACGACGAGGGAGAACCCGATGAACGACACCTGGGACCACACGTACGACGTGGTCGTGGTCGGCTCCGGCTCCGCCGGAATGGCCGCGGCCCTCACCGCCCGGCTGCGCGGGCTGACCGTCCTCGTGGTGGAGAAGACCGACGTGTACGGCGGCTCGACCGCCCTGTCCGGCGGCGCCATCTGGGTGCCGAACAACTTCCACCTGGACGCCGCCGGGCTCGGCGACACCCCCGAGAAGGCCCGCGCCTACCTCGACGCCACCGTCGGCGACCGGGTGCCGGCCGAGCGCAAGGACGCCTACCTCACCCACGGCCCCCGGATGGTGAGGGAGTTCCACGACCGCACCGCCGTACGGTTCGTCTACACCCCCGGCTACTCCGACTACTACCCGGAGCGGCTCGGCGGCTACCCGCAGGGCCGCTCCGTCGAACCCCGCATCTTCGACTTCAAGAGGCTCGGTCCGGAGCAGCGCGCCACCATGCGCAGGGCCGGGCTCCCCACGTACGGCCTCACCATCACCTCGAAGGACTTCCGCCTGCTCAACATGGTCGGCCGCACCTGGGCCGGCCGGCGGACCGCCGCCAGGGTCGGCGGCCGGGCGGTCAAGGCCCTCCTCACCGGGCAGCGGCTCCTCTCCCTCGGCGAGGCGCTGATCGCCCGCATGCGGCACTCGCTCGACGCCCTCGGCGGCGAACTCTGGCTGTCCGCGCCGCTGACCGGCCTGGTCGAGAAGGACGGCAGGGTCGCCGGGATCCGCGTCACCCGCGACGGCCGGGACCTCACCGTCCGGGCCACCGGCGGCGTCGTCCTCGCCTCCGGCGGCTTCTCGCACGACCAGCGCCTCCGGGAGAAGCACCTGCCGTCCCCCACCTCCACCGAGTGGAGCGCCGCCGCCGACGGACAGACCGGCGACGCCCTGGAGCTGGCCACGGCCCTCGGCGCGGGCACCGACCTGATGGACAAGGTCTGGGGTGCGCCGTCGGTCGTCGTCCCCGACGGCGCACCCTTCTTCCTGGTCGCCGACCGGGGCGTCCCCGGCATGGTGATCGTCGACGGGGCGGGCGACCGCTACGCCAACGAGGCCGCCCCGTACCACGAGTTCGTCGACGCCATGTACGCCCACGACAGGCCCGGCGCCTCCACCGTCCCGTCCTGGCTGATCCTCGACGCCGCCGCCAAGTCCCGCTACCTCTTCATGGGCCTCCTTCCCGGCCAGCCGTTCCCCAAGCCGTGGCTGGAGAGCGGCTTCGTCAGGAAGGCCGCCACCGTCGAGGAACTGGCCGTCCGGATCGGCGTCGCCCCGGAGCGGCTGCGCGCCACGGTGGACCGCTTCAACGGCTTCGCCCGCGCCGGCCGCGACGAGGACTTCCACCGGGGCGACAGCGTCTACGACCGCTACTACGGCGACCCGACGCTCCCCAACCCCAACCTGGCGCCCCTGGAGAAGGGGCCGTTCCACGCGATCCCCGTGCACCCGGGCGACATCGGCACCAAGGGCGGCCTCGTCACCGACGCGACGGCCCGTGTGCTGCGCGAGGACGGCACACCCATCGACGGCCTGTACGCCTCCGGAAACGTCTCGGCGGCCGTCATGGGCGAGACGTACCCCGGCCCCGGCGCGACCATCGGCCCCGCCATGACCTTCAGCTGGCTCGCCGTCAACGACATCGCCCGCCCCCGCGAGGCCGGGGAGAGCCGCTGATGGCCGCCGACCTCACCGGAAAGGTCGCGCTGGTCACCGGCGCGGCCCGCGGCATGGGCGAGGCCGAGGCCCGGCTCCTCGTCGCCCTCGGGGCGCGGGTCGTCCTCACCGACGTCCGCGGGGCCGAGGGCGAGGCGACGGCCGCCTCCCTCGGCCCCGCCGCCCGCTTCGTCCACCACGACGTCACCGACGAGCGCTCCTGGACCACCGCCGTGACGACGGCCGTCGACACCTTCGGCGGGCTCGACGTCCTCGTCAACAACGCCGCGATCTACTCGACCTCGCCCATAGTCGACGAGGACCCGGCCCGCCTGGAGGCGCTCCTCCGGGTCAACCTCATCGGCCCGTTCCTCGGCATCCGCGCCGTGGCCGGCGCGATGCGCGCGAACGGCGGAGGGTCCATCGTCAACATCTCCTCGCAGGCCGGACTCCAGGGCATCTGGGGACACGGCGCCTACGGAGCCGCGAAATGGGGGCTGCGCGGACTCACGAAGACCGCCGCACTCGAACTCGGCCCGGACGGCATCCGCGTCAACTCCGTCCACCCCGGGGCCGTCGCCACCGCGATGACCGCCCACCTCGGCACCACGGCCCACCCGGCCGCACCGCTCGGCCGCGTAGGACGGCCCGAGGAGGTCGCCCGCCTGGTCGCCTTCCTCGCCTCCGACGACGCCTCCTACCTCTCCGGCGCCGAACTCGCCGTGGACGGCGGGGCGTCCGCCGGCCGGATGCCCGCCCTGCCCCCTAAAGGACCGGACACGTGACCCAGCCCACCCCCGAGGTCCAGGCGCTCATCGACCTGGCCGCGGTCAACTTCCCGCCCCTGGGCACGGAGATGACCGACATCACCGAGATACGGGCCTACTTCGCCGCCCGGCCGAAGCCCCCGGTCCCGCCGCCGCCCGTCGCCGACGTGCGGGACGAGGACGCCGACGGCGTACCCGTACGCGTCTACCGCCCGTGCATCCACGAGCACGCCCCCGTGATCCTGTTCTGCCACGGGGGCGGCTTCGTCCTCTGCGACCTCGCGAGCCACGACGGCTTCTGCCGCACGCTCGCCCGGGGCACGGGCGCGACCGTCGTCGCGGTGGACTACCGCCGTGCCCCCGAGCACCCCTTCCCCGCGGCCCCCGAGGACGCCTACACGGCGCTGCTCTGGGCGGCCCGGACGTTCCCCGGCGGCGCGATCGCCGTCGCGGGGGACAGTGCCGGCGGCAACCTCGCCACCGTCCTCACCCTCCTCGCCCGCGACCGGGGCGGCCCCCGCATCGCCTGCCAGGCGCTCTACTACCCGATGCTCGACCCCGCCCGCTCCCGGCCCTCGCACCGTGAGCACGGCCGGGGCCGTTTCCTCACCGCCGACCACCTGCGCTGGTACTGGGACGCGTACCTCCGCGGGCCCGCGGACCGCACCGACCCCCGCGCGGCCCCACTGGCCGGCGCCGACCTGTCCGGGCTCCCGCCCGCCCACGTCGTCACCGCCGGCTTCGACCCCCTGCGCGACGACGGTCTGGCGTACGCGGAGGCCCTCACCGCCGCCGGCGTGCCCGTGGCGGCCCACCACTACGCGGGGATGTTCCACGGCTTCCTCACCATGGCGGTCGACGGTCTGCCCGAGGCGGCCGAGGCCCGCGCGACGGCCTTCGGCTTCCTGCGCACCGCCCTCGACCCGCACTGAGCACCTCACCCCCGCCCCGTACCGCCGCGCACGCACAGGCCCCGCCCCACCGGATCCGATGGGGCGGGGCCTGTCGCCGTGTCCCGCACGGCTCGGCGAGTCAGCGGCTCAGCAGGTCGAACCCCTTGTACCCGGACTCCGCCACGTCCGCGATGATCTCCCCGTACACCCCGAACCCCCCGATGAACGGCATGAACACCCTGGGCTTCCCCGGGATGTTGGCCCCCAGGTACCAGGAGTCCGCCGCCGGGAACAGCGTGGCCGCCGCCCGCTCGCGGCACTCGGCGACCCAGCCCTCCACGGCCTCCGCGCTCGCCTCGATGCCCCGGTAGCCGGACTCGTCGAGATGGCGCAGGCACGCGGCGAGCCAGTCACCGTGCTGCTCGGCGCACAGGACCACGTTCGCCATCACGGACGGGCTGCCCGGTCCGGTCAGGTTGAACAGGTTCGGGAAGCCGTCGGTCCCCAGACCCAGATAGGTGCGGGGACCCTCGCCCCACACGTCCTTGAGCCGGCGGCCGCCGCGCCCCCGGACGTCGATCCGGTCGATCGCCCCCGTCATCGCGTCGAAACCCGTCGCGAACACGATCGCGTCCAGCTCCACCCGCGTCCCGTCCGCCAGCAGCACCCCTCCGTCGTCGATCCGCTCGATCGCGTTCCCCCGCAGGCTCACCAGGCGCACGTCGTCACGGTTGAACGTCTCGTAGTAGTGGGAGTCGGTCACGATCCGCTTGGTGCCGATCGGATGGTCCGTCGGAACCAGCAGGTCGGCCGCGTCCGGGTCGTCGACGAGGGCGCGGACCTTCGCCTCCCAGAACGCGCGCGCCGCGTCGTTGGCCGCCCGGTCCGTGAGCTGGTCGGGGAACGTCTTGGAGTACAGGACCCCGCCCAGCTCCCAGCGCTCCTCGTACGCCGCCCGCCGCTCCTCCTCGGACACCTCGAACGTCCGCGACGCGTGCCCCACGTGCGGCGAGCCGCCGCCGCTCAGCCGGGACAGCCGGCGCCGCTCGGCGTAGCCCGCCTTCTGCCGGGCGCGCGTCTCCTCGTCCAGCGGGGCGTTGCCGGCGGGGATGCTGTAGTTCGCGCTGCGCTGGAACACGGTCAGACGGGCCGCCTGCTCGGCGATCAGCGGGATCGTCTGGATGCCGGAGGAGCCGGTGCCGATCACACCCACCCGCAGACCGGTGAAGTCCACGCCCTCGTGCGGCCAGGCGCCGGTGTGGTACGTGGCGCCGCCGAACTCCGAGGCCCCCGGGATGTCCGGCACGTGCGTGCTGGACAGGCACCCCACGGCGTACACGCAGAACCGGGCCGAGACCACCTCGCCGCCGTCCGTGCGCACCGTCCAGCGCAGCCGCTCCTCGTCCAGCTCGGCCGAGGTCACCGAGGTCCCGAAGGTGTAGTGGCGGCGCAGGTCGAACCGGTCGGCGACATGGCGCAGGTAGCGCATGATCTCCGGCTGGGTCGCGTACTTCTCGCTCCAGTCCCACTCCTGCTGGAGGCCCTCGTCGAAGGAGTACGAGTAGTCCACGGACTCCACGTCGCAGCGGGCGCCCGGGTACCGGTTCCAGTACCAGACGCCGCCCACGTCCTCGCCGCGCTCGAAACCGCGCACGCGGTAGCCGAGACCGCGCAGCCGGTGGACCGCGTACAGGCCGGTGACGCCTGCTCCGACGACCACGATGTCGACGGAGTCGGTGATGCTGTCGTTCACGTTCGTACTCTCCTCATCCGGTGGATGCCGTGCGAAGGGTGGTGGTGCGTCGGCGCAGGGCCGCCTTGTCGACCTTTCCTGCGGCGTTGTGCGGGAGCTCCGGCAGCGAGTGGAAGGCCCGCGGGGCCTTGAAGTTGGCCAGGCGCTCCCGCGTGTACGCGGTCAGTTCCGCCGCGTCGAGACGAGCCCCCGCGGCCGGTACGCACCAGGCGACGCCGACCTCGCCGAGCCGCTCGTCCGGCGCGCCCACGACCGCCGCGTCCAGGACGGCCGGATGGCCGCGCAGCACCTGCTCCACCTCGGCCGGGTACACGTTGAACCCGCCGACCACGAACATGTCCTTGAGCCGGTCGGTGATCCGCAGGAACCCGCGCTCGTCGAGGACGCCGACGTCCCCGGTGTGCAGCCAGCCCTCCGGGTCGACGGCCTCGGCGGTGGCCTCGGGGTCGTCGAGGTAGCCGTGCATGACGTGGGGGCCGCGGGTGAGGATCTCCCCGGGCTCGCCGGGCGGGGCGTCGACGCGCAGCTCCGTGCCCTCCAGGGCCGTGCCGGAGGTGCGGGCCAGGGTCTCGGGGGACTCGTGGGGGCCGCAGACGGCGACCACGCCCGTCGCCTCGGTCAGGCCGTACGCGGTGCTGACGCTCCGCGCGCCGATGTCCGTCCTGATCCGCTCGATGAGCGCGGTCGGGATGTTCGCCGCGCCCGTGACGGCCATCCGCATCGACGTGAGGTCGTAGCGGGCGCGCCGGGGATGGTGGATGAGCGAGGTGAAGACGGTGGGCGCGCCGGTGAGGACGGAGATCCGCTCGTCGCGCATGCGGCCGAGGACGGTCTCCGCGTCGAAGACCTGCTCGGGGACGATGGTGGCCCCTTGCATCAGGCAGGCGAGGACCCCTGCCTTGTAGCCGAAGGTGTGGAAGAACGGGTTCACCAGGAGGTGGCGGTCGCCGCGCCGGAGCGTGACCGCGCGGGCCCACGCGTCGTACACCCGCAGGTTCTGCCCGTGGGTGGTGGGCACGCCCTTGGGGCGGCCGGTCGTCCCGGAGGTGAAGAGGATGTCGGCGGTGTCCGTGGGCCGGACGGCGGCGCTCCGGTCCCGCCGCTCCCGTCCGGTCACGCGCTCCGCGCCCGCCAGGAACCGGTCCCACTCCGCGGAGTGCAGGGTCACGGTCCCTTCGAGCAGCGGGAGTTCCTCCCCGGAGGCCGCGAGCACGGCCCGGTAGTCCGTACCGAGGAAGTCGTGCTCGGTGAGGAGGAGCCGGGCGCGGGAGCGTCGCAGGATGTCGGCCGCCTCCGCCGCCTTGTAGCGGGTGTTCACCGGGACGAGCACCCCGCCGGCCGCCACCGCGCCCAGCGCGGCCACCACCCAGCGGGCGCTGTTGGGCGCCCACACGGCGACGGGGTCGCCCGGCCGCACCCCTCGCGCGATCACCCCGCGGGCCGCCCGGTCGACCCGGTCCCGCAGCTCCGTGAAGGTCCACCGCTCCTCGCCGAAGACGAGGGCCTCCTCGTCCCCGTACCGCTCGGCCGCCCGGTCCGCGAGTCCGGCGACCGTCTGCGCGCCTGTCATGATCCGTCACGTCCTCCCTGCCGCCCGGCCCCTCGTCGGGGTCACGGGCCCGGAACCACAGCGGTCCGGAGCCTCGCAGGGAGAGGCGGCCCGGCGCAGGAGCCAGTTCCCGCTCACCGGGAAGGTGCCGGCGGAACTTCGGACCGGGGCATGCGGAGGGGCCCGGTCGGACGCGGCGGCGAGGCCGGTTCCGGCAAACAGGGGGAGCACGGGCTCAGCCGTCTTCGAAGCGCGGGCTCAGGCGTCTTCGAGGAGGGCCGCGATCGCGTCGAAGCCGCGGCGCCGCGCGTGCCGCAGCGCCGTGACCCCGTCCGCGTCCGCGAGTGCCGGGTCGGCGCCGGCGGCCAGGAGGAGTGCGACGACCTCCTGGTGCGGACGGCCGCCGTCCCCGAGGATCACGGCCTCCAACAGGGCCGTCCAGCCGAGGTCGTTGACGTGGTCGACGTCGATCGCGGTCTCCCGCAGCACCGCCCGCACATAGGCGACGTGGCCGCGCTCGCTCGCGGGGATCAGCGCCACCCCGCCGAAACGGTTGCGCAGCGTCAGGTCCGGGCCCGCGGGCAGCAGGGCGCGCATCATGGCGACGTTCCCGGTCACACCGGTCACGAGCCACGCGCTGTCGTGGCGGCGGTCCTGGGCGTTCGGGTCGGCCCCGGCCGCGACCAGCACACGGGCCGCGTCGACATGGCTTCCGAGCGAGGCGAGCAGCAGCGGGGAGCGCAGCTCCTCGTCGCGGGCCTCGACCCGGGCCCCCTCGTCCAGGGCGGCCCGGACCTCTTCGGCGTCGCCCCGGCGGGCGGCCGCCAGCAGGCGGCGGTCGCGGTCACGCATGTCGTTCCTCCCTGTCGGTTGTGCGAAGACCGGCGGCACCCGGACGGGGGGCCGGGTGCCGCCGGAGCCGGTGGGCCTACTTGGCGAGCGCGGCCACGCCGGCCTGGGCGAACTTCTCGTCGAGGTCGCCGGAGGGGGCGCCGGCGACGCCGATGCCGGCGATGGGGGCGCCCTTGGCGGTGACGGGGGCGCCGCCCGCGAGGAAGAGGGTGCCGGGGATGTCCTTCAGGTTCGGGGCCTGGGCGAGGCGGCCGGCGAGGACGGAGGTCGGGGCGTTCCAGGAGACGGCGGTGAACGCCTTCTTCTCGGCGGACTCGTAGGACTGCGGGCCGGCGCCGTCGCCGCGCAGGGTCACGATGGTGTTGCCGTTGCGGTCGACGACGGCGACGGAGACGCGCTGGTTCTCCTTCTCGGCGGCGTCCAGCGTCGCCTGCGCGGCCTGGGTGGCGGCCTCGATCGTCAGGTGCGTCGACTGCTGGAGGTTGTCGTTGCCGGCGTCGGCACGGATGATGGCCGCGGGGGCGGCGGCCGGGGCGGCGGCGTTGGCGGAGACCGCGCCGAAGGTGCCTGCGGCCAGCGCGGTGGCGGCGATCGTACCGGTCAGGACGCGGGTGCGCAGGGACAGCTTCTTCACGGACATCAGCTCCTTGGGAGGGGACCCCGGGGGTCTCGGCATGCGACCCCTGAGGGGGTTCGGGAAGCTCTGCGTTCCCGCTCTGCACTCCATCCTGGTGCCGTGCGGGGCCGAGGACGGTCGACCTACGGGCTGCCTCCGGCGCCCCCTGCGGAGGACCCCGGGGTCAACCGATCGGACGACAGGGAATGGATCTTTCCGGATGGCCTGTCCCTGCTGTACGTCCTGGGCCCCAGCGGTCCGCCGCCTCCGGCACCCTCACCGAGGCCCCCGCGTTCCCGGCCGGCGGTCGTCCTCCTCCCGTCCGGAGACCTCTCCGCCCGGTACGTCAGCCGGACCTGCCTGCCTGCGGCGCAGCGCGACAGCCGCGCCGCCACCGGCGACGAGCAGCACGGAGGCCACGCCGACGAGCGCGGCGGCACTGCCGTCCGTCCCGGTCCCGGCGTGCCCGGCGCCGTCCTTCACGGGTACCTCGGCGCTGTTGCCGTCGATCGTCTCCCGGATCCACTTCGCGTGGGCGGGTGCGCTGGAGTAGAGCCCCGGCCCTTGCGAGCACGGCACGTCCGGGGCGCCGGGGCCCGAGGTCACCCCGACGAGCTCCCAGCGTCCCCCGCGGCCCTTCACGAGCTGCGGGCCGCCGGAGTCGCCGCGGCACGCCATGGCCCCGGGCCTCGTGCTGATCGTGCACAGCCGGGTCGGGTCGGCGTAGCCGGGCGCGCACTCGGACGCGGCGCCCAGGCGGGTGTCCAGCTCCTGGAGCCGGTCCGGGAACCTGAGTTCGCCGTCGACGGTGCCGCCGAAGCCGAGGAGCCGGGTCGGGGTGCCCGGCCTCCCCGCCTCCTCCGCGATCGTGACGGGCCGCTCGGTGACCGGCCGGTCGAGGCGGACCAGCGCCACGTCGTCCCTGTTCGGAGCCTTGCCCTCTCCGTTCACGTAGCCGGGGTGGACGAAGGTTCCGGGCAGCCGGTCCCAGGACGATGGGGCTGTCCCCCGGCCGTGCCGTGGACGCGCGGGTAAAATTCGAGACGGACACGAGTGCGTGGCCGGACGCCCGCGTGGTGGCGGAACGGAGGTCGGCGTGACCGGTTCCTCGATGCCCGAGGGCCCGCCGTACGGTGCTCTGGTGGATCCCGGATTCGCCGCCCTGATCGCCGAGAACCGGTGGCTGCGCGACCGGAACGCCCACCGCCATCTGCTCGACCTCGCCGCCGGTGTGCTCGCCGCCCAGATGCGCCTGTCCACCGCCGACGCCGCCGAACACCTCACCGCCCTCGCGTCGGCGACCGGCCTGTCGGTCTCCGACATCGCGGCGGACGTCGTCAACGCCGTCGCCGGGAGCGACGGCCCCGCGGCCGCCGACACGACCGACGGTGCCCGGCCCTTCGGCCGGACCGCCGAGGACCGTCGGGCCCGCCGCACCGCCGCCGAGGCGGAGACCGCGTACACGGTCCACGAGGCGGCACGGACCCTGCTGCACGGCGGGCTCGCCCCGTTCGGTGCGGACAGCCTCTGGCTCTGGCAGCGGGCCGACCACGGCTGCCTCTTCCTCGCGGGCTGCGCGGGCGTCGGGGCGGCGGAGGCCGCGGCGTGGCAGTGGATTCCCCCCGCGGTCCCGGAACCGCTCCGATCCGCCCTCACGAACGGCACCCCCGTCTGGCTGGAGGAGGGGCCGGCGGCCGGAGACCTGCTGCCGGGGGCGTCGCCGTACGGCGCGCGTGCCCTGCTGCCGCTGATCCGCCGCGGCAAGCCCGTCGGACTCGCGCTGATCGGCTGGCCGCGTCCCCGGTCCCTCGACAGCACGGCCCGGCGGGCCCTCACCGGGCTCCTGGAGGTGGCGAGCACCGTCCTGGACACCGCCGACACGTCCCGGCCCGCCGTACCCGTCCTCGTCGACGTCCTCGACTCCCTCGCCCACCCGGCCGTGCTGCTCCACGTCCACGGCACCGAAGAACCCACCGTGGAACACCTCAACGACGAGGCGGTCGCCGTGCTCGGGAGCCTCCCCCGGGAGGACCGCCACTCCCTGATCGGCCACTTCCCGCTGGTCCACACGGATCTCGCCCGTATGGTCCGCCGCGCCGCCGCCACCGCGCGCGTCCAGCGGGCCGCACGACTGCCCGCGCTCGCCCGGCCGGACGAACCCGTGCCCCTGCTCGACGTGCGCGTCCTGCCGGCCGGCGAGGACCGTGCCATCGCTCTGTGGCACACCGTGGCCGACCCCGCCACCGCCGCGGGCCGGGCCACCGCACGCCTGCAGAGCGTCGCCACCTTCCAGGACAGCCTCACCGGCGGCGAGACGTTCTGGTCGGAGCAGGCGTACGGCGTGTTCGGCATGGCCCCGGACGAGCCGCCGGTACCGCTCCTGGGCCTGCGGGGACGCGTGCACCGGGACGACGGCGACGCGCTCACCGCCCTGCTGAGGACGCTCACCGAACGCCAGACGGGCGCGCAGGCCGTCCTGAGGATCGTGCTCCCCGGCGGGGCCGTACGCCATGTGCGCGTGGCGGCCGAGCCCCTGATCGCCGAAGGGGCGGTCGTCGGGATCACCGGCGTGTACCAGGACGTGTCGGACAGCCGGCGGACCGAGGCCGCCCTGACCGCGACCTTCGACCACCTCACCGCCCTGCACCACCAGGCGGAGACACGCCACCAGCTCGCCCTCCAGCTCCAGCGGGCGATCGTGCCCGAGGTCCCCGGCCTCATGGAGCTGCCCGGCAGCCTCGTCGTGGCGGTCCGGTACCGGCCGGCCACGGCGGAGTACCGGGTCGGCGGCGACTGGTACGACGTCCTCGCGCTGCCGACCGGGAAGGTCCTGGTGGCCGTCGGCGACATCGCCGGGCACGGCATCGACTCCGTCACCGGCATGGTGGCCCTCCGCAACGCCCAACGGGCCCTCGCCTTCACCGGAGAACCGCCCCGCAGGCTGATGGGCTGGCTCAACGAGGTGACGCTGCGGACCGGAGGAGGTACGACGGCGACGGCGGTCTGCGCGCTGTACGACCCCGAGGACCACACTCTCGTCTGGTCGAGCGCCGGACACCTGCCGATGCTGCTGCTGCGCGACGGCCGCGCGCGTCTGCTCGACCCGCCGCGGGACATCCTCCTCGGCGCGGTCTCCCCGTTCTCCTACCGGGAGCGCCGGATCGGGCTGCGCCCCGGGGACACGCTGCTGCTCTACACCGACGGGCTGATCGAGCGCCGGCACGACGGACTGGACGAGGGCCTGGCGCTGCTCGCCGCCGAGGTGGAGCGGCTCGCGGACCGGCCGCCGGAGCGGCTCGTGGACGAACTGCTCACGACAGCGACCGGCGACACCGACGACGACACGAGCCTGGTCGCCGTGCGCGTGGGGTGAACGGCGCGGGGGAACGGGTGGCGGGTACGGGCACGGGGTGCGTGGCTGGGGTGACGCCGTCAGGCCGACAGCCAGGAGCGGATCTTGGCGGTCAGCTCGGCCTCGTCCACCGGTTTGGACACGTAGTCGTCCGCGCCCGCCGCGAGGGCGTCGGCCCGGTCGTCCGGCATGGCCTTCGCGGTGACCGCGATGATGGGCAGCTTCTCGCGTCCCGGAAGCTTCCGGGTGGCCTTGATGGCGGTGTACCCGTCCATCCCGGCCATCATGACGTCCATCAGCACGATCCGGATCTCGGCGTGCACGGCGAGGGCGTCGAGGCCGGCCTGGCCGCTGTCGGCCGTGAGGACGCGCAGCCCGTGCCCTTCGAGGACCTCGGTGAGCGCGAAGACGTTGCGGGAGTCGTCGTCCACGACCAGGACCGTCTCGCCCTCGGCCCGCTGCGCCGCACCGCTTTCGTCGAGCCGGTCGGCGCCGAAGTCGTCCTCGTGCGCGCGGTCGACGGGGGAGGAGCCGTCGGTGGCGGCCGGGGCGACCTCCGGGGCCGGGCCGGGTACGGGCAGGTAGAAGGTGAAGACGCTGCCGTGGCCGGGCGTGCTGGCCGCCTCGATGGTGCCGCCGAGGAGTCCGGCCACCTCCCGGCTGATGGAGAGCCCCAGCCCCGTGCCGCCGTACCGGCGGGCGGAGGTGCCGTCCCCCTGCTGGAAGGCCTCGAAGATGAGCCTCAACTGCTCGGAGGGGATGCCGACACCGGTGTCGGTCACCCGGAAGGCGAGGACGGGGCCGCCGTCGTGACGCAGGGCGGGCGGCGTCTCCGCGGCGCTCGCCCGCTCGACGGCGAGGGTCACCCGGCCCGTGTCGGTGAACTTCAAGGCGTTGGAGAGGAGGTTGCGCAGGACCTGGCGGAGCCGTGCCTCGTCGCTGTTGAGCTCCTCGGGCACGTCGTCCCCGCGGGTGATGGTGAACTCCAGCTGCCGTTCGTCGGCCACCGGGCCGAAGGTCGCCTCCAGGTACTCCAGGAGCGCACGGAGGGGGAACGGCTCGTGCCGGATGTCCATCTTGCCGGCCTCCACCTTCGACAGGTCGAGGATGTCGTTGATGAGCCGCAGCAGGTCGGAACCGGCGGAGTGGATGACCTCGGCGTAGTCGATCTGCTTCTCGGTGAGGTTTCCCTGGGAGTTCTGGGCGAGCAGCCGGGCCAGGATGAGCAGGCTGTTGAGCGGGGTGCGCAGTTCGTGGCTCATGTTGGCGAGGAACTCGGACTTGTACATCGAGTTGCGGGCCAGTTGCTGGGCCCGGTCCTCCAACTCCTGCCGCGCCTGCTCGATGACGAGGTTCTTGGACTCGATGTCCTTGTTGCGCTGGGCGAGCAGCGCCGCCTTCTCCTGCAACTCCGCGTTGGACCTCTGGAGCTCCTGCTGCCGTGTCTGCAACTCGGCAGAGCGGGAGCGCAGTTCGTCGGCGAGCTGCCGGTACTGCCCCAGGAGCTTGTCGGTGCGCATGTTGGCCACCAGCGAGCTGAGGACGGCACCCGTGCTGACCACGAAACGGTCGAGGAACTCCCGGCGCAGCGGGGTGAAGGGGCGGACCGAGGCGAACTCGACGGCGCCGAGCACCTGTTCCTCGACCACGATCGGCAGCACGATCAGCATGCTCGGCTCTCCGGACCCCACTCCGGACGCGATGGTGGCGTACCCCTCGGGCAGGTGCTCGACGAGGAGGGCGCGCCGGTCGCGCGCCGCCTGCCCGACCAGCGACTGGCCGAGCCGGAAGCGGCGCGGCTCGGCGTCCGGGGCGTCGGGGGAGCCGTAGGCGGCGGTCATCACGAGTTCCACGCCTTCCTCGCCCTCCTGGGCGAGGAAGAAGGCGCCGTACTGGGCGTCGACCAGCGGAGGCATCTCGGCCATGATCAGTTCGGCGATCCCGGGCAGGCTCCGGGTGCTCTGCAGGAGTCCCGTGATCCGGGCCAGGTTGGTCTGGAGCCAGTCCTGCTCCTCATTGGCCCGGGTCGTGGCGCGCAGCGACTCGACCATCGCGTTGATGTTGTCGCGCAGGTACCCCACCTCACCGGGCGCGTCGGCCGTGATCGAGCGGGTCAGGTCCCCCTCGGCGACGGCGCTCGTGACCTCGGCGATGGCCCGGACCTGACGGGTCAGGTTCCCGGCGAGCTCGTTGACGTTCTCCGTGAGCCGCTTCCAGGTGCCGGAGACGCCCTCGACCTCCGCCTGGCCGCCGAGCTTGCCCTCCGTGCCCACCTCCCGCGCCACCCGGGTCACCTCGGCCGCGAAGGACGACAGCAGGTCGACCATGGTGTTGATGGTCGTCTTCAGTTCGAGGATCTCGCCCCGGGCCGCGACGTCGATCCGGCTGGTCAGGTCGCCCTGGGCGACGGCGGTGGTGACCTGGGCGATGTTCCGCACCTGGTTGGTGAGGTTGTCGGCCATGGAGTTGACGTTGTCGGTGAGGTCCTTCCACGTGCCGGAGACGCCGTGGACCGTGGCCTGACCGCCGAGCTTGCCCTCCGTGCCCACCTCGCGGGCCACCCGCGTGACCTCCTCGGCGAAGGAGGAGAGCCGGTCGACCATCGTGTTGATGGTCTCCTTCAGCTCCAGGATCTCGCCGCGCGCGTCCACCCGGATCTTCCGGGTCAGGTCGCCGCCGGCGACGGCCGTGGCGACCTGGGCGATGGACCGCACCTGCGAGGTCAGGTTGTCCGCCATCGTGTTGACGCCGGACGTCAGCTCCCGCCACGCCCCGCGCGCCCGGGGCTCACGGATCCGTCCGCCCAGCAGCCCCTGCCCGCCTACCTCGCCGGCGACGCGCGTGACCTCGGAGGTGACGAGCGACAGCTGCCCGACCATGTCGTTGTAGACGGCCGCGATCTCGGCCAGAATGCCGCCGCCGGCGTCGGGGAGCCGGGCGGAGAGGTCACCGTCGCGGACGGCCGTGAGCCCGGCGAGCAGCTGCCGGAGGCCGTCCTCGCCGAGCTCCGCGGGAGGGGGCACCCCCTCGGGGGGCACCGGTCTGCGCTCTGCCATGGACGACCTCGCACAAGGACGACGTGGTACGGGCCCGGGCGCGGGTCGCGCCATGGAGCTCCTACACCACCCCTCCACTCTAGGGCGTGTTGTGAAAGTAGCGCCGGTCGCCCGTAGGGCGGGCCCGACGGGGTCTGGTGCGTGCGATCGCAAGGCGGAGGGTCGCCCCGGTACTGGATGTATCGGGGTGATCCCGACAACGCGGCGAGCGTGCGTGCCAGGCGCCGTCGGGCAGGCGGGACTTTCGCAACACGCCCTAGGTCGAAGAGGCCCCCCGGGCCCCGGCTGAGGGCTCTCGCGCCCCCTGGCCGCCTGACGCCGGCACCATCACCTCGAACCAGACGGTCTTGCCCTCTCCCCGGCGTACGCACCCCCAGGCCACCGCGAGCCGTTCCAGCAGGTACAGCCCGTGTCCGGACGTGCCGCCCGCATGGTGCGGCCCGTGGGGCCGGGGACGTACCGGACTCGTGTCGCTGACCTGGACCCACAGCCCGCCGTCCGTCCGGTCGAGGCGGAGTTCGTACGGGACGCCGCCATGGACGAAGGCATTGGTGACGATCTCCGACACCAGCAGCAGGGCGTCCTCGGCCGCCACCTGCCCGGGCGCGCCCGCCGGCCCGAACCACTCGCTCAGCGCCCGCTGGGTGAGGTCACGGCAGGTGCGCGTCGTTCCGGCGCCCTGTGTCAGTTCGTAGCGGCGGGTGAGGGCGGTCGCACGCTGGGCTTCGCGGCCGGTCATATCCTGCCGCTGCCCCGGCAGCTCAGGCCGAACCCTCCGGCGGGCTTCCTTCCGGGACCGCTTCCCCGGCCGGAGGGGCCGGACGGTCCGCTCCCGGTTCGTCGTCGAAGGCGGAGCCGGGATCCGCGTACACCCGGAAGACCGACCGGGCCCCGGTGATCTGGAGCATGCGGTCCACCGGGGGCTGCAGCCCCGAGAGGTCCACGCGTCCGCCCGTGGCCAGCATGCGCCTGCGCGCCTTGAGGAGGACGTTCAGTCCGGTCGAGTCGCAGAACCGCAGACCGGAGCAGTCGACCACGACCCGTGCGGCCTCGCGGTGCGCCGTCAGCGCGGTGCGCAGGGGAGCGACGGTGTCGTGGTCGAGCTCGCCGTTGAGCACCAGGACGACGGTGCCGGGTCGGCCACCCGGGCGGGTCTCGAGGAGGAATCGGCGCTCTTCGGGCTCCGTGCGCTCACCCATCACCTCGCACCTGCCTCCCTCTCAGCCTGCCGCTGCCCCCCTGGACGCCCTTACATGCGCGCCCCGGCACGTGCGCGGTGACGAGCCCGCTCGTCACAATGGGGGTATGAAGGGCGAAAGGCCCGGTCGGCTGGAGGGATGTGGGTCGATGAGCGACGAGGAGCCGGCGCCGACGGTCGACGGCGAGCCGCCGTGCGACCGGTTCACGGTGGTGATCCGGCCCGTGCCGGGCGCGGACACCGACGTCCTGGTGCTCGCCGGAGAGCTCGACCGTGACACGGTGGCGCCACTGCGCCGGGCGGTGGAGGAACGCCTCGGGGTCGCGCGGATCGTCGTCGACTGCTCGGGCCTGGAGTTCTGCGACTCGTCCGGGCTGAACGCGCTCCTGAGGGCGCGGCTGCGCGCCCGGGAGACGGGTGGTCGGCTGGAGCTCGCGGGGCTGAGACGGCCGGTGGACCGGATGTTCGAGATCACCGGGGCCACGTCGGTCTTCCGGGTGTACGGGTCGGTGGGCGAGGCGCTCGCCGAGAGCGGCGTCGAAGGCGGCGGGGCGCATGACCGACAGCGCTGACGGTCACCGGAACCAGGCGAGACAGGTCCGCAGGCTCGTGCTGCACGGGACGCGGGGCGTGGTGTCGCGCTGCCGGGACTTCACCGCCGAGGCGCTGGCGGACTGGGGCTGGATCCCGGCGGAGACGGAGGAGGAGAGCGAGCGGGTGGAGGACGTCCTCCTGCTCGTGTCGGAGGTGGTCACCAACGCCTGCCTGCACGCCGGCGGCCCCGAGGAGTTGGTCCTGCGTCTCGATGGCGGGCGGCTCCGGGTGGAGGTGGCCGACGCCAGCCCCGTACACCCCCGTCTGGAGATCACGAGGTCGCCGGCGCTGCCCGGGGGGCACGGCGTGATGGTGCTGGACCGGCTGGCCGGTGCGTGGGGCAGCGAGGACAAGGCGTCGGGGGACGGGGTCGGCAAGGTGGTGTGGCTGGAGGTCAGCCGTCCGCCCGCTCCGCAGGCGAGCCGTCGTCGAGCAGGCCCGTCCTGAGCTCGCCCAGGATGTGGGTCAGCAGCCGTGAGACGTGCATCTGGGAGAGGCCGACACGGAGACCTATCTCCGACTGGGTGAGCTCCTCGCCGAAACGCAGCTCCAGGATGCGCCGGTCGCGTGCGTCCAGACGGGCCAGCAGCGGCCGCAGTGCCGTGAGGGACTCGATCAGTTCGTAGGGGGAGTCCGGTGACGCCAGTCGCCGGGCGTTGCCCCCCGGGCCGTCGTCGTCGTCACCGGCGGTGACGTCCAGCGAACGGGCGGCGTAGCCGTGGGACGCGAGCTGGCCCTCGGCGACGTCCTCCTCCGTGATGTCCAGCTCCGCCGCCAGCTCGGCCCGCGTGGGGCGGCGGCCGAGACGCTGTTCCAGGGTGTCGGCGGACTTCGCCAGGTCGATGCGGAGCTCCTGGAGACGGCGGGGGACCCGTACGGCCCAGCTGGTGTCCCTGAAGAATCGCTTCATCTCTCCGACGATCGTGGGGAGGGCGAAGGCGGAGAAGTCGACGGCGCGGTCGGGGTCGAAGCGGTTGATCGCCTTGATCAGGCCGATCGTGCCGACCTGGAGGATGTCCGCCATCGGCTCCGCGCGGTTCCTGAACCGGCGGGAGGCGAACTTGACCAGGCTGAGGTTGAGCTCGACGAGGGTGTTCCGCACGTACGCGTACTCGGGCGTGCCTTCCTCCAGCTCGCGCAGCCGCTGGAAGAGGTCGACCGACAGGGCCCGCGCGTCCTCCGTGGAGGCGCCCCTGGGGTCGTCCGGCTCGGGGAGCCCGCCCAGTGCCGCCCGGCGGACCGACGCCCCTGGCGCGGCGGTGCGCCACGAGGTGGCGGAGCGGGTGCGAGAGGTGCGGGGACGGACTGCGGCGGTGGACATGAGGAGTCCTTCGACGGGTGGCGGTGGGCCTGCCGCCGGCCGTGAGGGCGCGGCGGGGGTCCGTCGGTGTCGTGCTCTGAGGTAAGGATGCCCGTTATCGCACGGTTTGACACGAGCTCCCTGGGAAGCTGCCCCGTGCGACGCGTTCGCGTCGTCACGGGACCGCGAGGAGGTGCTGCGATGGACCCCGACGGTGGGAAGGTCCTCGACGGCAAGAACGTCCTCGTCCTGTCCACGAACTACGGGACGGAACAGGACGAGCTGACGCGACCGATCGCCACCCTCCGCGCGGCAGGCGCCCGCGTCACGGTCGCCGCCCAGGAGCCGGGTGACATCCGGACCCTCGTCGGCGACAGGGACGAGGGCGACCGCGTCCGGCCGGACACGACGATGTCCCGGGCCGCCGCGGAGGGTTTCGACGCGGTCGTCGTCCCCGGCGGCACCGTGAACGCCGACCGCCTCCGCACCGACGAGGAGGCGCGACGACTCCTGTCCGCCTTCGCCGAGGCCGGCAAGCCCGTCGCCGCCATCTGCCACGGACCCTGGATCCTCGTGGACACCGGACTCGCCGGGGGCCGCGAGCTGACCTCCTACCCCTCGCTGCGACCGGACCTCGAGAACGCGGGCGCCACGTGGCGGGACCAGGAGGTCGTGGTCGACGCCGCCGGAGGCCATCCGCTCATCACCTCCCGCAGACCCAAGGACATCGACGCCTTCGCGCGGGCGATCGTCGACGCCCTCGGCACCGGTGCGAACCGGGCATGACGGAACACGAGAAGGGAAACGGCCATGCGCAAGAGCGACATGCAGAAGGGCAAGGGCAAGGTCAAGGAGACCGTGGGGAAGGTCACCGGCAACAAGGAGATGGAGGCCGAGGGCAAGGCCGAGGAGATGGCCGGGAAGACCCGTGAGGCCGCCGAGGACATGCGCCGGATCGCCGAGAAGGCTCCCGACGCCATGAAGCGGCGCACCTCCTGACCGCTCCGTCCCGGCCGTACGGACAGCACACCTGAGGGCCCCCTGGCAGACAGGCTGCCAAGGGGCCCTGCCACGAACGCGGAAGCCTCACCCGGTGGGTCCGCGGGACGCGGACGCGCTGCCGTGCGGCAGGACGTCCAGCAGCTCCAGCAGATACAGGAAGGCCATGGCCATCGGCGCGCCGCCGGTCTCCTCCCTGACCCGCGCCCAGTCGACCCGCTCCCGCAGTCCGCGCGCCACCGGCAGCAGGGTCCCGAAGTCGCAGTGGTGCTCGGACAGCGCGAGCAGCCGGGAGATCATCAGGTCGCTCGGGGCGAGCACGGGCATGTGGACGGAGTCCACGGGAAGCGTCTGGGCCCGGTCCAGCAGCTCGGTGGTCACCGGCCGGCCGGCCAGGGCGAAGATCAGGTCGATCTCCTCGCCGCCCGAGCGGGCCTTGACGAGCCAGTCCTCGGGCGGGTCCACGATCCGTATGCCGCGCTCCCGCAGGGCCCGGGTGGCGAGCTCGGCGTCCTCCCGCCGCACCGCGAAGTCGGTGTCGTGCTGGAGTCGGACCGGGATGCCGTGCGCGTAGACGGCGACGCCGCCCACGAGGGCGAAGGGGAGCCCCGAGGCCTTCAGCACGGCCCCGACCTCCTTCGTCGTCTCCAGGATCGCCTGCGAGTGGTCCGCGGGCAGGTCGGTCGAGCGGCTCCCGTCCGCCGGCAACGGCTCGTCCGGTGAGCCCCGCCGGTCCGGGCCGGCCTCGCGGGGCCCGTCGCCGACGGAGCGGGTGACCTGCCGGGAGGGCCGGTCGGGCGCGGCCTCGCCGAGGGACCGGTAGGGGAACGGGCCTTCCGTGAGGTTCATGGCGTGCTCCTGTCGTCGCCGTCGGCGGACCCCGCCGCCGCTCGATCGGCGAGCGTGCCGGGTGCCGCCGGAGCGGGGACCTGCCTCTACCCCGCCGGACGGAGGTCATCCGCGGACGGGGACGGCAGCCGGTGACCCGACCGCCCCACGACCTGCTCAGGGCCCTGGAGCGGCCGGAGAGCGGAGGGCGCTGTCCCCCCGCGACCAGGCGCCCGTCAGCCGCTCGCCGAGCCGCTCCTCCACGAGCCGTGTCGCGGCGATGCCGAAGGCCACGTCGGGGGCGAGCTCGGGCTCGTCGTCGAGGAGTCCGGCCACCACCTCCCGGCGTACCAGCTGCTCGTGGACGGCGTCGGCCTCCACGTGCTCGTCGAAGTACCGCTCGGCGGCCGGACCGGCTCCCGTACGGCGCATGGCCTCCGCGAGCCGGGCCGCGGCGGGCGGCGACGTCGTCTCCAGGACGGCGAAGTGCCCCACGAGCGCACCGCGCAGTCTCCGGTGCAGACCGAACAGCGACATCACGTTCGAGGCCGCCAGGAGCTCGGCCCCGGCCGCGTCCACGTAGTGCCCGTACGAGGGATCGAGCCCCAGGTCGACCATCAGGTCCGCCCAGAGCCGCGCGTGCATCCGCTCCGCCCGGCCGCAGCCGTACTCGTCGTACTCGATCGCCACCATGGCCGCCTTCGCGCGCCCCCGCAGCCGGGGGACGACCCACAGATGCGGATCGGCCTCCCTGAGCTGGTGCACGGAGCGCAGCGCCGCGTACTCGCGCAGCTGCCACAACTCCCCGTGGTCGATCAGGAAGCGCGAGACGCCCGTGCCGCCGACCGGCTCCATGAGGAGTTCGGCCAACGCCTCCTCCACGCCCAGGAGTTCCCGGCAGTCGTGCCGCAGCGCGCTCTCGAACCGGTGCTCCGCCAGGGCCCGCACCCTGAGCAGGTCCGGGTCCCACTCAAGGGTGTCGGGGACCCGGGCGAAGCCCTGGTAGTGCTGCTCGTAGCAGAGGTGCAGGGCGAGGTGCAGGTCCTCGCCGTACGGGGACGCGCGAGCGACGTCCGCCTCGCGGGGCAGCCGCCCCGGGCCGCCGAGGAGCCGGTCGCGCACCCCTCGCGACACCTCGCCACGGGCCTCGGGAAGTTCGGGTCTCGTCGTCACGGGGCGGTCGACGACGGTCATGACGGTCCGGGCTCCTCGGTCGCGCCCCGCGTCTCCGCGCCCGGGGCTCGCCTCCTCGTACGCGTCACCCGGAGGCGCGGACGGTGGCTCGTGTCGCAGAACGGCGGGCGCAGGGTCCGCCGGCACGTACAGAGCGCCAACACGGGCCGCTCGCAGAGAACCACGGACCCGTCGGGCAGGACGATCTCCGCCGGGCCCTCCATGAGCAGCGGTCCTTCGACGACGGGTGTCACCCGCGGGACCCTCTCGCTCGGGGAAGCCGACATCACCACACACCACCGATCCCGTCCGTCTCTGCTGACACCGTTCGAGTGCCCGGCTCCGTCGCTCCCATGCGCGGACCGACCAGGAGCACCCGCCCCGGCTCACGCCCTGCTCGCGCGGATCGTCGTACAGGGCGCGGATCCGGCAGCGGTGCAGCAGCGCGGCGAGCCGTACGGTGGCGATCGACGCACGGGAGATGTCACGAGGCGGTGCGGCCGGGGGCGGCGACGCGGCGAGTGGCACTCCGACCGGATGCGACGGTGGAGGCCGGCGCCCTCAGCTCCCCACGGTCGCGGCGGCCAGCGCGTCGACCACGGCCTTGTACCGGCCGTGCCGGCGGAACACGGCACGCTGCCGGGACGCGCCGCCGCCCTCCGCACGGATCCGGGTCCACCGGGCGCGGGCCCAGTCCGTGTCGCCGGCCCCCTCCAGGCCGGGCTCGGCGAAGTCGAGCAGCGCGTCCACGAGTTCCACCGCCGGACGCTCCCGGCCGGCGACCGGGTCCAGGCCGATGCCCCGCATACCGTGCTCGGCGGCGAGGCGATGGGCCCGCAGAAGCCTCGGGCCGGGGATCCGCGGCGGCTGCTCCCCGGCGTCGACGCGGGGGAGCAGGGTGGTGGCGAGGCCGCGGACCAGGATCGCCAGCAGCACCACCGTGTCGAGCTCCGCGTTGACGTCCGCCACCCGGACCTCCAGCGTGGGAACGTGCTCGGAGGGCCTGGCGTGCCAGTACACCATGCGGTCGTCGAGGAGGGTCCCGTCCCGGACGAGCCGTGCGACATGCGCGAGGTACTGGGTCTCGTCGAGGACCGGGGTGGGCCCCACGGTCGGCCATCGCGCGTGCTCGACGGCACGCCAGCTCTCGTAGCCGGTGTCCTGGCGGTGGGCGTAGGGGGAGTTCCCGGCGAGCGCCTGGACGACCGGCAGCCAGGGCCGCATGTGCATCGCGAGGGCGAGGGCCTGCTCGCGGTCCAGGGTCCCGACGTGGACGTGACAGCCGCAGACGAGTCCGTCGTCGCGCGGGATGCCGTCCTCGCGCGTGATCAGATGGGAGAAGCGCCGGGCCATCAGCCGGTACCGCTCGGTGTCGGTCACCGTGAGCGGCTCCTCGGGAGGCAGGACGGGCGTGCCGCAGGCGACGGGCGCGCACCGCGCGTCCCGCGCCGCGGCGCCCACGACCCGGCGCAGCCAGAGGAGTTCGTTCCGCAGGTCGTCGCGGGAGCCGGTCGGCCCGGTGCAGATCTCGATCTGGGCGTTGAACAGTTCGGTCTGCACCTGTCCGCCGAGCTCACCGGTCGCTCCTCGGATCACCTCGGGAGCCCGGTTCACCGGCGCCCGCGTCACGCGGTCGACCAGCACGAACTCTTCCTCGACACCCATGGTCAGGATCTTCATGGCGGGCTCCTCGCGTCTCGGCACGCGGTTACCCGCCCAGGGCCCGGTCATGCCACCCCCACCACCCCCCGGCTCGCCCAGGCGCTCCGGCGTCGGCGCGACCGTGACGCCGCCTCGAAGCGGCGGGGCCCGCCGACGGCCCCGCCCTCCGGATCACTCGCACGCCGCCGCGCCGCTCCACTGTGGAGCGGCGCGGTCCGGACCGCCTCCGGGAATGTGGGTCAGCCGTGGACGAGCCCGCGTACGTTCTCCAGGCTGCCGCAGCCCGCGGCGAGTTGCCTGGCGCGCTCCTTCTGGAACGCGGCGCCCAGCTCGGCCCTCCGGCCCTCGGGAACGCCGGCCCTGGCCTCGTTGAGGACCGTCCGCTCCTCCTCGTCCAAGTGGTGGGAGACGGCTTCGACCAGCTCCTCCAGCCGGGTGTCCCACTCCTCGGAACGGACGTCGTCCACTTCGAGCAGTGCGAGCAGGGCCTTGGTGCCGTCGGCGTGCTCCTCGGCGCCGTGCTCCACGTCCTCGCTGTCCACGCCTCGGAAGCGTTTGAGCGCCCCGTAGACCTCGGCCTCCTCGGCCTCGCTGTGTGCGACGAGCAGCGCGGAGAACTCCTCCCGCGCCGCCGAGCGGTCCTCGGCGTTGCTCCGCATCCGGCGGAAGAGGTCTTCCATGGCGCGGTGGTCCTCGATGATCACCGCGATGACGTCGTGATCCTGCGTCCTGTCGGTCTTGGCAGTCATGGCTCTCCGTGTACCCGTGCGGTTGATCCGTATTCATGGGGGTACACGCCGGTTCCGACTCCGCTGAGAGGACGCCGTCATGCCCCGAGGATCGAACGCCAAGAGGGAACGCCAGTACGAGCACATCAAGGAGAGTGCCGAGAAGCGCGGCGAGAGCACCGAGCGGGCCGAGGAGATCGCCGCCCGCACGGTGAACAAGGAACGCGCCCGTGCCGGGGAGTCCCGTACCGCGAGCAAGACCTCCCTCGAGGACATGTCGTCGTCGAAGCGCGGCGGGCAGCGCTCGCACAGCGGCTCGCAGGGCCCCACCTACGACCAGCTGTACGAGGAGGCAAAGCGCCGCAACCTCCACGGCCGGTCGTCCATGAACAAGGCGGAGCTGAAGAGGGAGCTCGGGCACTGACGGGGCACCGAACCGGCGGGGCGGCCGACTGCGTGCGACGGTTGCGGGTAGACGCCTGACGGCCTACCGCCGAGAGGAGCAGGTCATGCCCGCGACCGGAAGCTCGTACTGGATGGATTCGGCCCCGCCCCGCGCCGCGCTCCCACCGCTGGTGGGCGACCTCTCCGCCGACGTGGTCGTCGTCGGAGCCGGGATCGTCGGTCTGTGCACCGCACGCGAGCTGAACCGGGCCGGGCGCGACGTGGTGGTCCTGGAGGCCGGCCGGATCGCGGGCGGGGTCACCGGGCACACCACCGGCAAACTGACCTCCCTCCACGGGCTGCGCTACGAGCGCCTGCGCCGGCGGCACGGCGAGGAGGCGGCGAGGCTCTACGCCGACGCCCAGGAGGACGCCCTGCGGCAGGTGACGCGGATCTGCGAGGAGCTGGGGATCGACGCGGACCTGGAGGCCCGCCCGGCGTACACGTACACCCTCGACGAGGCGCGCGTGGCGGAGATCCACGCCGAGGCCGCCGCGGCCGCCGCGGCCGGTCTGCGGGCCGCCGCCGTGACCGACACAGGACTCCCGTTCCCGGTGGCGGCGGCCGTCGGCGTCGAGGGCCAGCTCCAGTTCCATCCACGCCGCTTCCTCCTCGGCGTCGCGGACGACCTCGTCGCACACGGAGTCCGCCTCCACGAGAACACCCGCGTCACGGACCTCCGGGAGGGAGCCGACTGCCGCCTCACCCTGGAGGGCGGGGGCACGGTCCACGCCCGTGACGTCGTCCTGGCCACCCAGTTCCCGCTCCGGTGCCACACCACCCTGCTCATGCGGCTCTCCCTGAGGCGCGAGTTCGTCGTCGCCGCCGCCGTCGACGAACGCCACGCCCCGTACGGCATGTACGTGACCTCCGACCTCGGCACCCGGTCCGTGCGCACCGCCCCGGCGGGCGAGGGCCGACGCCTGCTGATCGTCGCGGGCGAGGCCTTCGAACCCGGCAGCGAGGGCGCGGACGACCGGCTCGAACGCCTGGAGCGCTGGGCGAGGGCCCAGCTCCCGGGCTTCGCCGACGCGCCCACCGGTCACCGGTGGGCCGCCGAGGACGTCCACACGTCGGACGGCCTGCCGTTCGTCGGCCACGAGCACCCCGACACCCAGCACGTCTACGTGGCCACCGGATTCGGCGGCTGGGGCCTGAGCAACGGGGTCGCCGCGGCCCGCCTGCTCACCGCACACCTGACGGGCGCGCCGCGCCCGGCCTGGACGGAGCTCGTGGACCCCCGCCGACACCTGCCCGTCCGCGAGGTGCCCGGCGTGGTGCGGCGGCAGACCGCCGTCGCCGGTCACTACCTGTCCGGCAGGCCGTCCGGTCGCCGCTGCACACACATGGGCTGCGAGCTGGGCTTCAACGACGCGGAGCTGACCTGGGAGTGCCCCTGCCACGGCTCGCGCTTCGCCGCGGACGGCACGGTCCTCCAGGGCCCGGCCACACGCCCGCTGGAGGACTGAGCACAGGCCGCCCTCCCGTACGGAAGGAGACGACGATGACCACCGACGAGGGCGAGTACCGGATCGCCCGGTTCAAGGACCGGCTCGCGCGCGGCGAGGCGGCCGAACTCGGCGTCCGCGTCGAGATGCGCGGCAACTCCGTCGTGCTGTGGGGCACCCTCCCGTCGGCCGACCGCCGCGACGAGATCCTCCGGATCGCCGCGTCGGAGCTGGCCGGCATCCCGGTCCGCACGGACCTGCTGATCGCCTGCGCGGACCCGCCCGAGCGGTCCGAGGAGCTGTCGTGACGCGCGACGGCGGACAGAACGGCGCCGCCGTCCGGGTGGCGGCGGTGGGAGACATCCATCTGAGCCCCGACTGCCGGGGTCTGCTCCGTCCTTCCTTCGCGACCCTGCCGCTCTGCGCGGACGTCCTCCTCCTCGCCGGCGACCTCACGCGCCACGGGACGGTCCCCGAGGCCGAGGTGGTCGCCGAGGAGGTGAGGGACATCGGCGTCCCCGTGGTCGCCGTGCTCGGCAACCACGACTACCACTCCGAGCGGGAGACCGACGTCGCCCGCGTCCTCGGCGACGCAGGGGTCTCGGTCCTGGAGGGCGACGGGGTGGTCCTGCCGGTGGGCGCCGGGAAGGTCGGCATCGCCGGGGTGAAGGGCTTCTGCGGAGGCTTCGCGGGAAGCAGTGCCGGCGAGTTCGGCGAACGCGAGATGAAGGACTTCGTCCGCGCCGCCCGCCGCGCGGCGGACGACCTGCACCGGGCGCTGAGCGGCCTGGACGCCGATGGCTGCGGGGCCAGGATCGCCCTCACGCACTTCGCCCCCGTGCCGGACACCCTCGCGGGCGAGCCGGTCGAGATCTATCCCTTCCTGGGCAGCTACCTCCTCGCCGAGGCCATCGACGAGGCGGGCGCCGACCTCGCGGTCCACGGCCACGCCCACCTCGGGACGGAGCACGGCATGACGGCGGGCGGGGTACGCGTCCGCAACGTGGCCCAGCCCGTCATCGGCAAGGCCTTCGCCCTCTACCACCTGCCGCTCCGCCCGGCGGTCGACCGGGTGCGGCGGGAGCCCCGGTCGGAGACCGCCCGGTGAGCCCGTGCGCGTCGCGCCCGGTGGAGCGCGGGCCACTGCTCGTGCCGGGCGTCCGGACAGGCCGCCGAGAAAACCGCGTGCCGTGTCGTCGGCGGAGAGGCAGACTCGCGCCATGCACGAGAGGGAAGCGTTCCGGACAGCGGTCGGCGACTGGGCGAGCGGCGGTCCCGACGCGCCCGCGGGGGAGCGGGCCCGTGAGCTGGCGACCGGGCTGGGGCTGCGGACGGTCGTGCTGCTCGAAGGGCTGAGCGACCTCGCCGCCGTCGACGTGCTGGCCGGTCGCCGCGGCCGGGACCTGGGCGCCGAAGGCGTGTGCCTGCTCTCCATGGGCGGGGCGATGAACGTCGGCCGTTACGCGGCCCTGCTCGGCCCGCCCGGCCTCGGCCTCCGCCTCACGGGACTGTGCGACGAGCGCGAACGGCCCTACTACGACCGGGGTCTGGAACGGGCCCGGGCGAGGGCGTCCGAGCGGGACGTCTTCGTCTGCGCGGCGGACCTGGAGGACGAGCTCATCCGCGCCCTCGGCACGGCGAAGGTCGAGGAGATCGTCGAGACCGAGGGCGACCTCCGCCCCTGGCAGACCTTCCTGCACCAGCCCGCGCAGCAGGGCCGCCCCCGGCACCAGCAGCTGCGCCGCTTCCTCGGGACGAAGAAGGGGCGCAAGATCCGTTACGGAACCCTTCTCGTCGAGGCCCTCGACGACGGGCAGGTGCCCGCCCCGCTGGAAGACCTCCTCGCGAACGTCTGACCGGCGAGCCGCCGTTCGAGGCACCGGGATATTCGGTTGATCGTTCGGCGCCCGTCGGGCAGGCTCCGGGGAATGACGTCCCACCTGCACGCGCTCAGCATCGACGCGAACGACCCGGCTCTCCTCGCTCGGTTCTGGGCCTCCTTCCTGGGCTGGGAGGAGAGCGCCGGGACCGACGACGGCATCGTGCTCCTGCCCGCCGACGACACCGGGTTCCGGCTCCGCATCGTCCCGAGCCAGGCGAAGAAGACGGTTCAGAACCTCATCCACTTCGACCTGACCAGTGCGTCGCTCGACGACCAGCGGGACGTCGTGGCCAAGGCGCTCGCGCTCGGCGGCCGCCACATCGACGTCGGCCAGACCGCGGAGGACGAGCACGTCGTGCTCGCCGACCCGGAGGGCAACGAGTTCTGCGTGATCGAGCCGGGCAACAACTTCCTGGCCGACTGCGGGTTCATCGGGGCGCTCGCGTGCGACGGCTCGCAGGCCGTCGGCTACTTCTGGAGCGAGGCGCTGGGCTGGCCGCTGGTCTGGGACCAGGACCAGGAGACCGCGATCCGCTCGCCGCACGGCGGGCCGAAGGTCACCTGGGGCGGTCCGCCGATGATGCCGAGGGAAGAGGGCCGGAACCGGCTGCGCTTCGACCTCGCGCCCCCGGCGGGCGGTGACCAGGCGGCGGAGGTCGACCGGCTCGTCGCACTCGGGGCGACGCGTGTCGAGACGTCCGGGGCCGAGACCGGTTGGGTGACGCTGGCCGACCCCGACGGCAACGAGTTCCGCGTACTGACTCCCCGCTGAGATCGGCTCTCCGCCGCGCCGCCCGAGTCGACACCTCCTCGGGCGGCGCGCTTCGTTCAGGGTGCGTCGGCGAACTCGTCCTCCGCTTCTCCGAGTTCGTCCTGGACACGCAGGGCCGCCACCCACAGCGGCATCATCCAGTGCACGGCGAGCACGCCGACGAGGACCGGCGTCACGGCCGCACGCAGCGGCGCATCCGCCAGGGCGCTGTAGGCGCCCGCCCCGATCGCCGCAGCCACCAGCAGCCACAGGGTGATCCGGTGGGCCAGGGCCCGCACCCGGTCGCGCTCCACGAGCTGCCGCTCGTCGAGCATCCGGCCCCGGAGTTCGAGGAGCCCGCGGGTGGAGCCGTTCAGGACGCCGGTGAGCAGGACCCAGGGCAGCAGCGCGCCCGCGACCACGAGGGCCGGTCCCCAGCCGGGCCCGAAGACCGTGCCGATCCAGGCGCCCACCCCGACGACGGTCAGGGCGACATGGGCCGTGACGGCAAGCCGGCGCCGGGTCGTGTTGGCGTGGACCGCAGCCGCGCGGCGGTCGTTCATCAGCGCGTACATGTGCCGGTCGTAGCGCGTCGTGGTCATTACTGCTTCCTCCCGTAGACCTCGTCGGTGAGCGGCTGGAACGGCTCCAGGGAGAACAACGCCTCCACCGGCAGCCCGAAGAACTTGGCCACCTTCAGGGCCAGGTCGAGGCTGGGGTTGTACTGGCCGCGCTCGATGTAGCCGATGGTCTGGTAGTGGACGCCCACTGCCTCGGCCAGTGCCTGTCGCGACACCTTCCGCTCGGCCCGAACGACCGCCAGCCTGTTGTGCACCTGCTCGCTCATGTATAAGAAGTACTACATCTGGGAGTAGGGACGCAACATGCAGGAGGGGCGGGGACCGAAGTCCCCGCCCCTCCTGTGACGACACCTCACATCGCCGACGGCGTGGCTTCTTTCGCCGACGCCACCTCCGTCACTTCCGCGTGAGCCGCCTCCGTGAGCGCCGCCGGCGTCGCCTCCGTCAGGCGCTGAGCCCGGCCAGCCTCCGTCGGTCGAGCGGCGACGCGCGCCGGTCCAGGCGCTGTTCGAGCAGATCGCGCGCGGTGTCGCTGTGGCCCGCCTCGACCAGCGCGTACAGCAGCGTCTCCTCGATGACCTCGCGCTGCGCCGCGCTGCCGCCCACCCGGCGCAGCGAGGGCAGCAGCCCGCGCAGTCCGCGCACCGCCGTCGCCCACTCCTCCTCCAGTACGGCTTCCAGCGCGCCGCACAGCGGGACGATGACCTCCCGCTGCACCGCGTCCGCGCCCGCCGCGTGCGTGCTCAGGCGGCGGAGCGCCGGAAGGTCGCCCGCGGCGGTGAGCGCGACGGCGCTGTGCAGCGCGGTGAACGCGGTCGCGGGCCGCTCGACGAGCTCGCGGGCGACGGCGTCGAGCACCCCGTCGACGGGCACGCGGCCCGTCCAGTTCCGCGACATCCTGGCCCGCCACAGCAGCGACCCGGAGTCGACGAGTGCCCGCACCCCGTTCACCTGACCCGGCGCCAGCTGCGCGAACCATCGGCGGCGCACGGCGGCGGAGTCGTCGAGGGCCAGCTCGTGGAGCGCCACGTGCCAGGAGAAGTGCGCCCGGTGCACCGCTCCCCGCCCCTGGTTGCCGATCCAGCCGTCGAGCCAGTCCCGCCCGGTGCCGTGCTCCCCGGACTCGTAGTGGACGTGGGCGAGGGCGTGCACGGCGTGGCCGGAGGCGGGTTCCTCGGCGAGCGCCGCCCGCGCCAGCTCCCCGGCCTCCCCGATCCGGCCCTGCTCCTGCCGGACGAACGAGAGGAGCGAGGTGTGGAACCAGTGCCCCTCGTAGGCGGGCGCGGCCCGCTCCACCAGCCCGAGCGCGAGGCTCCCGTCGAGGTCCGCGACACCGGAGAACGCGATGGTGGGGACCGCGATCCCGAGGGCGAAAGCGTCGCCGGGGTAGCGGTCGAGGTGCTCGAAGAGCGCCGTGTCGCCGTCACCCGCGCCCCGGCCCGCACCGGCTCCCCGGGCGTCGTGCTCCGTGACGCGGCGCGCGACGACGTCGACGAACGACCGCTCCCGCTCGTCCCCCCGCTCCCGCACGCTGCGCTGCGCGTCCGCGAGCTCCCGGGCGACGTCCACGTCCGCCCCGCACTCGTGCCCGAGCAGCGCGAGCGCGGCGTGCCCGAGCGCGAACCCGGGATCCAGCTCGGTGGCGCGCGCGAACGCCTCCGCCGCCTTCGCCCGTACGGTGATCACCCGGCCGAGCCCGCTCCGGAAGGACGCCGCCGCGGCGGCGTGCGTGGACAGCGGCAGCCCGAACTGGTCGGTGGGCCGCCGGCGGACCGGCCGGGGAGCGCCCGTCAGCGGGGCGAGCACGGCCTCGGCGACCTCCTTGGCCTGCGCGCGGATCTCGGGGATCGCGGTCGTCTCCCACAGCTCGCCCCGGCGGGGCGCCCCCAGGGTGAACAGCGGCCGCTCCGGCCGGCCTTCGGCGTCCAGCAGCCGTCCCCGCTCGGTGGAGACGCCGATGCCGAGCGGCCCGGGGACGGCGAGCCCGTCGGCGAGCAGCCCGGACCACAGCGGATCGCCGCCGGCGTCGGCCCGCAGCCCCGGCCCCGTACAGTCCACGACCCAGCCCACGCGCAGCTCCCGGCCGTCGGCGAGGGAGACGACGAGGCCGCCGTCCCGACCCGGTGCCGCGGCGGCGATCCGGCCGGCGTGGATCCGGAGCCTGCGGGCGGCTCGGGCCCGGGCGACCGTTTCGGCCGTGGACGGCGCCATGCGGTGGCGGTGCACGTTCCACGGGGTGGCGTCGCGGCCCAGGAACTCCGCCCGCTCGTCGTCCGTGAGGCCCTGCCAGAGCCGTACGATCTCGGGCCGCAGCCCGTCGAGCGCGGGCCGCCAGTCGCCGTGCAGCCGCCGGGTGGCGGCGAAGTGCCGCGTCAGCTCCCGGCGGAGGCGGTGGAACGGGAGCCCGGCGAGACCCGGCGGCGGCGGTACGGCCGGCAGCGGCGCGACGGCGTGCGGCTGGGGGAGCAGCCCGCTGCGCGACACCGCGTGCACCGTGCGGCCGGGGCGGTCGAGGACCAGCGCGAGGTCGACGGCGGTGAGACCGGTGCCGACGAGCAGGACGTCGTCCGCCTCGCCGACGGCGTCGAGCGCGCCCGGGGACCACGGGCGGGCGACGAACCGGTCGGAGGTGACGAGCTCGGCCGGCGCCCAGGCCGCCCCGCCCGCCGCGGGCCCGGTGGCGAGGACGACGCTGTCGGCCGTCACCGTGCCGCCGTCGGCCAGCCGCAGTGCGAGCCGTCCGCCGGCCGCGTCGGCGCAGCCCGTGGCCCGGGTGCGCAGCCGCCGCACGGAGACCGTGCCGTGCGCCGCGATGACGGCGCGCCCGAGCGTGTCGGCGAGATACGAGCCGTAGCGGTACCGGGAGGCGAAGTCCGCCGCGGTGACGGTGGATTCGCCGTGGCGGCAGAGCCAGCGACGGAAGTGCCCGGGGTCGTCCGGGTAGCAGCTCATGCCCCCGACGGGCACGTTGAGCCGGTGTTCGGGGACCTCGGTGGCGTACGCGACGCCCCGGCCCGCCTCCGGCGCCGGGTCGACGAGGACGAGGTCGAGGGCGATGCGGCGGCGGGCCGCGGCCTCGCACAGCTGGACGGCGACGAGCGCACCGGCCGCGCCCGCGCCGACGACGGCCACGGTGGGGCGTGGAGGCCGCACGGGCGCGGCGGGTTCCGGGACTTCGGCTGACTCGGCCGACGCGACGGCCGACGACGACACGACAGGTACCACGGACACCACGGACTCCACGGACTCCACGAAGACCTCCGAAACGAGGGGGGACGTGCACGGCACGAGCAATGTTCACTATCTCGATGAACAAAGTGCAGTGGCAACGCCGCTTCCGGACAAGAAGCCCGCGCCGCCCGCGTGTCGGCGAGCCCGGCGGCCGGTCCGCCGACGGACCTCCGGGCGGACCTGTCGGCGAGTCCGTGACAAGCCGCCCAGGTCGGGATGAGGGCCGGTCGTGAGACATTGAGTGCGTGAGGATCTCTGCACGAACGGACTACGCCATCCGGGCCATGGCCGAGCTGGCCTGCTCCCCGGACCGCCCCCTCAAGGCCGAGGACATCGCCGGCCGTCAGGACATCCCCGTCCGGTTCCTCTTCGTCGTGCTCGGCGACCTCAGGCAGGCGCGACTCGCACGCAGCGTGCGCGGCCCCGAGGGCGGCTACACCCTCACCCGCCCGCCCGAGGAGATCACCCTCGCCGACGTCATCCGCGCGATGGACGGACCGATGGTCAGCGTGCGCGACCTGAAGCTGACGGGCCTGGAGTACCAGGGCGCGGCGGCGCCCATGCCGGACGTGTGGCGCGCCGTGCGGACGAGTCTGCGCCAGGTCCTGGAGGGCACGACCCTCGCGGATCTCGCCGCGGGCACGCTGCCCGATCTCGTACGGGACCGGGCCCGCGACTACAACGACGACGTCCGCACGTACCCCTGACACCCCACGCACCCCTGGCACCCCACTGGCAGCGCGCGCCCCGGGGGTCCGTGGCGTCCATGGCCCTCCGAGGGGACCGCCCCCTACCCTCGGGCACGTGACACACCCCACCGAAACGCCTGCGCCCTCCCGCACCGCCGAAGTCCGGCCGCGCCGGCTCGTCGTCCTCCGGCACGCCAAGAGCGCCTGGCCGGAAGGCGTCCCCGACCTCGACCGGCCCCTCGGCCCCCGCGGTCTGCGGGACGCCCCGGCGGCCGGGCGCTCCCTGGCGGAGACCGGAGTGCTGCCCGACCTCGTCCTGTGCTCCCCGGCCCGTCGCACCCGGCAGACCTGGGACCTGGCCGCCGCCGAACTGGCCGCTGCTCCACCGGTCCGCCACGACCCCCGCCTCTACGGGGCGGACGCCGACGAGCTCCTCGACGTCCTCCACGGCGTGCCCGACGAGACCGGAACCCTGCTGCTCGTCGGCCACAACCCGGGCCTCGAAGACCTCGTCCTGCTGCTCGCGGCCGACGGCGCCGGGGACGCCCTGGACCGCGTGCGGACCAAGTTCCCGACCTCCGTGACGGCCGTCCTGACCTGGCACGGCAGCTGGCCGGAACTCCGGCCGGGCGGGGCGTTCCTGACCGGCCTGGTGATTCCGCGCGGCCCTAAGGCCCCGTGAACTCCCGTCGGAGGCGGGTGCCGACCGTCAGTTTCCGGCCAGAAGGCCGTGCCCCAGGGGCGTGAGGGTGTGGAGGACGGCGACGCCGGTCCGGGTGGTCGCGACGAGTCCCGCCTCACGCAGCACCCGCGTGTGCCGGCTCGCCGCCGGCAGCGAGATGCCGGCGCGCTCGGCCAGCGCGGTGGTCGTGGCCGGCGTACGGAGCAGGGCGAGCACGTGCGCGCGGGTGCCGCCGAGGAGCGCGGCCAGCGCCTCCGTCCCACTCCTGGCGGCCCCGGGAGCAGCGCCGCGGGAGCCGCCCTCCGATCCGTCGTGCAGCGGGTAGACGAGCACGGTCGCCGCCGCGGGCCGGTACATGACCAGCGGGCCGGTCGCGAACCAGGAGGGCACGAGCAGCAGTCCGCGACCGCACAGCGGGATGTCGTACGCCGAGGCCGACGGCAGGTGGAGCGTCGGCGGCTCCCAACGCCAGGCCGGCGCCAAGGTGGTCAGCAGGGCGTCCACGCCTCCGCGCAGCAGCATCTCGGAGCGCAGCGCGCGATCGGTCAGGGCGTCGCCGCGAATCCGTGGCCAGAGCGGCTCGACGGAGGTACGGAAGTACCGGCGGGTGTCGTCGAGCAGCGCGCGGGTCGCGCTCGCCGAGCCCTGGGCGAGCTCCAGGGCCCACGGTCCGGGCCGGGTCAGACGGCCGTTCCGGCCCGCCGGCCGGGGGATCCCGAGGTCGCTCGCGAGCTGCTCCGCCGGCGTCGAGACGGCCGCCTCGAGCGCGTCGGCGAAGCCGGGCAGGGACGGCTGGAGCAGGAAGTCCGGCAGGAACCCGTCCTCGGTGACCAGTTCGGCGAGGACGCCGGCCCGCGCGCTCGGGGCCCCGCGCAGGGACCGGTGCCACTGCCGGGCGGCGGGCCGCGGCCTGTCCCACAGTCCGTACCCGTGACGACCGCCGCCACCGACGCCGCCGCCCTCGCGTGCACCGTCCGCCCGCAGGCGCAGGCTGAGCCGCAGGCTCAGGGCGGTCTCGGAGAGCGCGTTGGCCGCCGGGGCGAGGGTGATCCGGCGCAGATCGTCGGCCGTGAAGTGAAGGCGGATCATGCGAACCGATTATCGGCGCGGCGGACCCTTTTACCCAGAGGGGAAAGGCGATGCGTCACCGCGGACTCCGGTGCACGCTCCCGGTGTCCACGTCGTCGACCCCGTACCGGAGGCCGTCCCGATGCGCCGAATCCGTGCCCGCGTCACCTCCCGCCCCTGCACCTTCCGCTCCGTCGCCCGCCGCTCGGCGGTCCGCCTCACCGCCGCCACGACCCTCCTCGCGGCCCTCTCCGCCGTGCCCGGCCCGGCCTCCGCCCGCGAACTGCCCGACTCCTACGTCGTCTCCCGTGAGCCCGGCGTGCTCCCGGAGGGCGTGGCGATCACCCGGGACGGCACCATGTACGTCTCCTCCGACGGCACGGGGGCCCTCTACCGCGGCCGTGTCGGCGCCCCCGAGATGAAGCCCTTCCCGGCGCGCGGCCTGGAGGGCCGCCCCAGTTCCCGGGGCGTCCACACCGACCGGCGCGGCCGTGTCCTCTCGGTCGGCGGTGAGACGCTCACCGTCCACGACCGCCACGGGCGGCTGTTGGCCGCACGGCTGGCCCCCGCCGGTCCGCTGGGCGCACCCGACCTGAACGACCTGGCGGTGACGGAGGACGCGGTGTACGTGACCGACTGGGCCAACCCCGTGGTCCTCCGGGCGGAGATCCGGCGCGGCGGCACGATCGGTCCGCTCGAACCCTGGCTCGACATCCGCTCCGCGTTCCCGCAGTTCCCCGCCCGGTACTGGCTGCTGAACGGCATCGTCGCGAACGAGTCCGGCACGGCCCTGCTCGTCGCGTCCAACGGCACCGAGGCCGTCTGGCGCGTCGGCACGGCCGACCGGGACGTCAGCCGGCTCGAACTGGGCGGGGAGTCCTTCGGCCCCGACGGGATGCTGCTGCGCGGCCGGACCCTGTACGCCGTGCTCAACTACGGCGCCCCGCACGGCGTGTACGTCGCCCGGCTCGACGAGGAGCTGCGGTCGGGAACGGTGACCCATCGCCTCACCGATGGCCCCTTCGACCTGCCGACCACGCTCGCCCGGCACGGCTGCCGCCTGTACGTGGTCAACAGCCAGCTCGACGACAGGCCCGGCCGGCCCCCGTACACGGTGAGCGCGATCACCGACCCGACGTGCGGCGACGACTGACGGGAGGGGGAAGGACCACGGGAGGCGGAAGGACGCGCCCGCCGGACGGGCGGGGGAGCGCGTCCCGCCGGGGGATCGCCCGTCCGGCGGGCGGCCGGCCGCTCCGTTCACGCTCCCTCGCCGGGGTGGTTCGAGAGGGCCAGTGGGCGCAGTACGGCGGTGCCTGCGGTACGCGGGCGGGCCTCGGTCACGAAGCTGTGCGCCGCTGCTGTCCGCATCCCCTTCGACGACGGAGGCCGTACGCCGATGACCCCAGAACATCCGAGACCCGCACGGTGGCGCCGCAAGGCGAGGGCCAAGACGAGAGCCAGGGCGCGGGGGAGGGCCGCCGCCTCGTCCGCGCTCGCCACCGTCCTCGCCCTCGCGCTGCCCGGTGCGGCATGGGCCGCGCCCGGGGACCTGGACCCGACGTTCGGTCCCGACGGCCGGGTGGTCACCCCCTTCCCGGGCTACGCGGAGGGACACGACATCGCGCGGCAGGCCGACGGCAAGCTGGTCGTGGCGGGCCTGAGCGAGGGCGGGTTCACACTCGCGCGGTATCTGCCCGGCGGCGGCCTCGACCCGGCCTTCGGCACCGGCGGCCTCGTCACCAGCGACTTCGGCGGTGGCGCCCACTCGGCGAACGCGGTCGCGATCCAGCCGGCCGACGGGAAGATCGTCGTGGCGGGAACCACCGAGGTGTTCGGGGAGGAGGGCGGTGGCTGCTGCTTCTTCTCCGTGGCCCGCTACCTGCCCGACGGCACGCTGGACCCGGCGTTCGGCGACGGCGGCCTCGTGCGGGTCGAGGAGTTCGGCGGGTCCGCGGACGGCGCGGACGTGGCGGTGCGGAGCGACGGCCGGATCGTCGCCGCGGGCAAGGGCGGGGGCGGCGGGTTCGCCCTGGTCCGCCTCGACCCGGACGGGAACCTCGACCCGAGCCTGGGCGGCGACGGCGCGGTCGTCGCCGGGTTCACGCCCTCCTCGCCCCAGGAAGCCGGCGGCATCGCCCGGAGCACGGCCCTCCTCCCGGACGGCAGGGTCGTGTCCGTCGGCTACGTGGGCAACACCGCCTTCGACATCGGCGTCGTCCGCTACCTGCCCGACGGCAGCCTCGACACCGGCTTCAGCGGCGACGGCATGGCCACCGCCGACTTCGGCGGCACCGAGTTCGGCAACGCGGTCGCGGTCCAGCCCGACGGCAAGATCCTCGCCGCGGGCTCCGGCGGCGCCGGCTTCGCGCTCCTCCGCTACAACGCGGACGGCAGCCCCGACGGGAGTTTCGGCACCGGCGGCCGTACCTCGGTCGGCTTTCCCGGGGGCGGCGGGACCGCGTACGCGATGGCCCTGCAGTCGAACGGCAAGATCGTCCTGGCCGGCCGGGCCGACGACCCGAACAGCGTCGAGGCGAACGACTTCGGGCTCGCCCGATTCCTCCCCGGCGGCTCGGTGGACACCGGCTTCGGCGGCGACGGATTCGTGGTGACCGGGTTCGGGGACTTCGACGAGGCCCGCGGGGTGCTCGTCCAGCCGGACGGCAAGGTCGTCGCGGCCGGTTACGGGGCGGGCTTCGCCTTCGCGCTCGCCCGCTACGAGGGAGGCGACGGCACGACGCCACCGCCGCCGCGCGCCGACCTGGCGGTGACGACGAGCACCGCGGCCGCGGTGAGCATCGGCGACCGGGTGTCGTACACGGTGACCGTCTCCAACAAGGCGAGCTCCACCGCCACCGCGACCGGCATCAGCCTGACCGACACCTTCGCGGGCGCCGGTACGACCCTGATCTCCGCCGTCCCGACGCAGGGCACCTGCACGACGACCGCGACCCGGGCCACCTGCGCCCTGGGGTCGCTCGCCCCGGGTGCGAGCACCACGCTCACGCTCACGGCGGAACCCCGCTCGACCGGCACCCTCACGCACACGGCGACCGTCGCGGGCAGCCCGACGGACCCCATGACCTCCGACAACACGGCCACGACGACCACGTCGGTGAACAACGCCCGCGGCTGCACGATCATCGGCACCAGCGGCGCCGACACCCTGACCGGCGGCTACGCCAACGACGTGATCTGCGGCCTCGGCGGAAACGACACCGTCCGCGCGAGCTACGGAAACGACACCGTCCACGGAGGCCACGGCAACGACAACCTCGACGGCTCGTTCGGCGACGACACGATGAACGGCGGCCCCGGCAACGACACGTTGACGGGCTCGTACGGCAACGACCGCCTCACGACCACCGACGGCGTCACCGCCAACGACACCGCCAACGGCGGCCTCGGCACCGACACCTGCACCACCGACCCGGGCGACACCCGCGTCAGCTGCCCCTGACCCTCGCCCGGCCCCCCGAAGCCGTCGTACGCCCCTCCTGTCAGGGTGTGCGACGGCGCCGGGCCCGCTTGACCTCGTCGCTGACGGCCCAGGCGTCGCCGACGGGCCCGAGGTGACCGAGCTTGTCGGGGTTGCTCACGGAACGGATGGCCTGGATCCGGCCGTCGGCCACGTCGAGGGACATGGTGTGCAGAATCCTTCCGTCCCGGTCGCGGAAGACGGCACCGGGCTCGCCGTTGACCTCGGCCGGCGTGAGCGAGACGTCGATCCGGAGCAGCCAGGGGAAGACCGAGGCCAGGAGACGGGCCACGTTCTGCGCACCGGCGACGGCCCTCGCCAACTGCGGTGTCTTGCCGCCGCCGTCACCGAGGAGCTGCACGTCGGCGGCGAGCAGGGTCTGCAGTCCGTCGACGTCGCCGTCCTTGAGCGCGTCGAAGAACCGGGTCGCCAGCTCCTGCCGCTCCTCGCGGTCCGCGGCGAACCGGGGCCGTCCCGCCCGCATGTGCCGCCGCGCCCGTACGAGCAGCTGCCGGCACGCGGCCTCGGAGCGCCCCACCGCCTCGGCGACGTCCTCGAAGGCGAAGCCGAACACCTCGCGCAGCAGGAACACCGCCCGTTCCAGTGGGCTGAGGCGTTCGAGCAGGAGCAGGGCCGCCATCGACACCGAGTCCGCGAGCTCCGCCGACCGCGCGGGGTCCTCGTACGGGTCGTTCAGCAACGGCTCGGGGAACCAGGGGCCCACGTACGCCTCGCGCCGCACGCGCGCGGAGCGCAGCACGTCGATGGAGATGCGCGTCACGGTGGCGGACAGGAAGGCCTTGGCCGACGTCGGCCGGGTGCCCGAACCGTCGTACCGCAGCCAGGTCTCCTGCACCGCGTCCTCGGCCTCGCTGACACTGCCCAGGATCCGGTAGGAGATCGAGAACAGCAGGGGCCGCAGCTCCTCGAACTCCTCGACCTTGCTCATGCGCGTTCCTCTCCCCGTGAATGAGGCTCCACGGCCCGGCCGGACTCCGGCGGCACGGGCCCCTGCCATGATCGTCCGGACCACCCGGCGTCCGGAAGGCGGTCAGTGGAGCGAGCCGGGCCGGTAGTCGCCCGCGGGCTGCCGGGTGATGACGTTCAGGCGGTTCGCCAGGTTCATGAAGCCGATCAGGAGCACCAGGGCGCTGAGCTGCTCCTCGTCGTAGTGCAGGGCGGCACGCGCCCAGACCTCGTCGTCCACCCCGCCGGCGCCGTCGGCGGTACGGGTGCCCTGCTCGGCGAGCTCCAGCGCGGCACGCTCGGCCTCGGTGAACACGGTGGCCTCCCGCCACGCCGTCACGAGGTTGAGCCGCACCGCGGTCTCCCCGGCGGCGGCCGCCTCCTTGGTGTGCATGTCGATGCAGACGGCGCAGGCGTTGATCTGGCTCACGCGCAACGACACCAGTTCCTGCGTCGTGGCGGGGAGCGTCGAGTCCTTGACGGCCCTGCCCGCCGTCATGACGTGCTTGAGGGCCTTGCCGGAGGCGGGGCTGGCGAAGAAGTCGAGTCGCGCGTCCATGGTGTGCTCCTTTGCGGTGCCGGAAGGTGGCTGCACCCCCGAGACGAGACAGCCCGCCACCCTGTGACACGAAGGGATGTGACCTGGGCCACTCCGCCGGCCGAAAGTCGAAGAGCGGCCTCCACTCTTGCCTTGCCTATCGACAATCGATAGATTCCCATCGTGAATCGATGGAAGGTGGCTGGATCATGGGAAAGCTGACCGTGCGTGCGCTGCGCGCCGTGCTCGCGGTGGTGCTCGTCGGCACCGTGTTCGTCCAGGTGTCGATGGTGTGGGCGCTGGCCACCGACCCCGAGGACGGGACGCTCCCGCTGACCCCGCTGCGGGTGCTCACCATGCTGGGCATGCTGGCGGCCCAGGTCGCCCTGGTCTGCGTCTGGCGGCTGGTGGCGATGGTGCGACGCGGAACCGTGTTCTCCCACGCGGCCTTCCGGTACGTGGACGGCGTGATCGGCGCGATCGTGGCCGCTTCCCTCGTCTGGTTCGCGGTCACGGCCGTCAACGCGCCGGGCCAGCGGGAGGACCCGGGCGTCACCGTCATCATGGCCGGGGTCGGCCTGGCGATCCTGGGCGTCGCGCTCATCGTGCTCGTCCTGCGGATGCTGCTCGTCCAGGCCGTCGCCCGCGACGTCGAGGCGACGCGGATGCGGGCCGAGCTGGACGAGGTGATCTGATGCCGATCGCCGTCGACATCGACGTGATGCTCGCGAGGCGGAAGATGTCCGTGGGCGAGCTCGCGGACCGCGTCGGGATCACCCCCGCCAACCTGGCGGTACTCAAGAACGGCCGCGCGAAGGCCGTGCGCTTCGCGACCCTCGCCGCGCTCTGCGAGGTGCTCGACTGCCAGCCGGGCGACCTGCTGCGCTGGCAGCCGGAGGACGACACGGACGGTTGACGTCCGCGCGCCCTCCTCCCGTCACCGGGCCCCGGGCGGGCCGCCGCCCGCCCGCCCGGGGCCCGGAGACGGGCCGCCCGCCCGGCGGCCTGATCGGACCGGGTCAGAAGAGCAGCTCTCCGGCGGGGAAGCTGGACCCGACCTTCACGCGCGGGGCGTAGCCGCCGGCACCGTCGCCCTTGTAGAACCAGAGGTCGCCCCCGGCGTCCCGGCCGGTCAGATCGGCCTTCCCGTCTCCGTTCAGGTCGCCGGGCGCCGCGAGGACCTCGTAGATCTGCCAGCCGTTGCCGATGGCCCTGCGCTCCGCGAGCGTCCCGTCGCCGTTCCCCTCCTGCAGCCAGAGGACGCCGAGCCTGTCGACCGTGACGAGGTCGGCCGCGCCCTGCGCCGCGCCCGTCCCCCGGGTGAAGTCCGTGGCGACCGCGGAGCGGTACGTGGCAGGGTCGCCGCCGACGCCGGCGATCCGCGTGCGCGGGGCGTAGCTGTGCTCGCCCGTCCCCCGGTGGAGCCAGAAACCGCCCGTGGTGTCACGGGTGATCAGGTCGGCCGTCCCGTCCCCGTCGAAGTCACCCGGGGCGAGGAGCAGGTCGTCGCCCTGGAAGCCGGTACCGGCGGCATGGCGGCGGGCGCCGCCCGCGTACGAACCGTCCTCCGCGCTCACGGGGTAGTGCCACAGGCCGCCCGCCGCGTCGACGGCGGCGAGCGTCGTCCCCTGACGGGCCACCGCCTTCATGCCCGTCCATCCGGTGCCGACCTTGCACGGCCTGGCGAGAGCGGCGCTCCCACCGTCGGCGCGGCCTTCGTAGCGGTACAGGCCGCCGACGGCGTCCCGCCGGTACACCGCGCCGGGAGCGGTGCCGTACGGGCCGCAGTCCTGCCAGAAGGCGGCGGCGCGGACCGGCAGATGGTCGGAGATCCACTGGCCTCCCGGGGTCCGGGGCTCGGCTGGCACGTCACCGACGACACCGCGGAAGTACCGGGAGCCGAAGAAGGTGTAGTCGAGCTTCTGCACCCTCGTGGTGTGCGCGGCGTCGAACTTCGTGAGGTCGCCCGTGCGGCACCGCACTACCGAGGGGTCGGCGCAGGTGCCGATCCGGCCGAAGTGGTCGCGATCGGTCTCGTCGGCCTCGACGAACGTGCCGTACGCGCCCCCGCCGGCGCCCGGCTCGTAGAACCGGTCGAGCACGTCGCCCCGGGGCGAGGAGTTGAAGTCGCCGCCGAGGACGACGGGGACGCCCGAGTCCTCCCACTCCTTGGCCTTGCGGGCCAGGAGATCGGCCTCGCGGACCATCACCGCGTGCCGCGCGACCCTGTCCTCGTACACGGCGAGGTCCTCGGGGGTGGCGGGATCGGGGCGGACCGGGGCCGTCGGGGTTCCCCACCAGAGGTGTACGGAGCAGGCCCAGGTCTGCCTGTACTGCACCCAGGCCTTGACGCAGGGCGCCTTGATGTCCTCCGCGGTGACGGGGCCGAGGGTGACGGGGCCGACGGTGTCGAGGATCGCGGCCCTGGTGTCCAGGGTGAGGTCGGTACCGGCGACGAACTGCCCCCTGACGAACACGGCCATCCCGTAGCTCGGGGTGGTGCCGCCGGCCGGATCCTTGCACGCCGGGCCGAGGCTGCCGGCGGGGACGGTCTCGACGTACCGGCCCGTGTAACCGCGGGGCCGCAGACTGGTGTTCACGGCGTCGTACTGGTACCGGCAGATCTCGACCAGGAAGATGTAGTCCGCGCTCCAGGCACCCGAGGTCTCGGCCACGACCGCGTCGTGCCGGGCCTTGTTCTCCGCGGCGGAGACGAGACACCCCTGAGTCCCGCCGCTGCCGCAGAGGTTGTACGTGAACGTCCTGACGGGCGGCGCCGTCGACGAGGTCACCGTGTCCGCCGCCCGCGCCCGAGGCACCGTCACCGTGGTGACCGCGCACACCAGGGCCAGCACGGCGAGAAGGGCACGGAAAGGCCCGGATCTTGGCATGGGAATCCCCCTGACGGAATGTCGCAGAAACGGTGAACACTACTCGAACGCGAGTTCGCGCCACGGAAGTCGGGCGACCCGGCGCGCCGGAACCCTCTACCCTCGGCAGGTCCGTCCGATCCGAGGGCGGCACGAGGGAGGAACGTTCATGCGGCGGCAGGTGTCGGTCGGTCGACCGAGGACCGCGGGGCTCGTCATGGTGCTGGGTGGACTGCTCCTGGCACTGGGCGGCATCGCGTCCTTCCTCGTGACCCACAGAGGGGTCAAGGTCATGGGCGCCTCGATGGAGCCCACGTACCGCATGGGCGAGCGGCTGTTCACCGAGCGCGTCGACGCCGAGGCCATAGGCCGGGGCGACGTCGTCCTCATCCGCGTCCCCGACCGGTACCGGGAGGCTCCGGTCCTGCAGCGGGTCGTCGGGACGGGCGGTGACCACGTCGTGTCCGACGGAACCCGGATCACGGTGAACGGCCGCCCCGCGGACGAGCCGTACGCGACGAACGCCTCCGTAGGACCGGCGGCGGAGCCGTACGACGTGCGCGTGCCCGAGGGGTACCTGTTCCTGCTGGGCGACAACCGGGGCAACGCGAACGACTCGCGGTACTTCCTCGACGACCACTCGGGCGGCGTCGCGACCTCCGCCGTCCTCGGGCGCGTCACCGAGGGAGCGCCACCGGTGGTCACGACGACAGCGGCTCTCGGAGCCGCACTGACCCTGGCGGGCGCCGGCCTCTGGTACCGGGGCAGGCGGGACTTTCGCAACACGCCCTAGTTGCCCGGGTCTTCGCCGTACCCACGTCTCTGAGCCATACACCAAGATCCGCGGAAGACAGGTGCCGTTCGATGGACACAACCGAGCTGACGGAAGCCCGCATCGAGGAGGCGGCCACCGTCCTGGTCGCGCCTTCGTCGATGCACGACGACGACCTGGTCAGGGACTTCCTCGGGTCCACCGTCACACCGGAGGAGCTCGCCTCCGGTGCGCTCGACCTCACGGCGAGGACCGTCTACCTGTGCGGCGACGTGTCCGCGATCGACAGCGGCCTCCTGCAAGGGGCCGCGCGGGTGTTCGTGGTCCGGGAGCTGTCGCACGGGGACCACGACGACCGCGACAGCGGGTGGACCCCGGTCGGCCTCGGCCGGGTTCCGCTCCGCGTCCACGGCGTCGGCGTGTACTACCGCCGCTTCTTCGGACTCGCCGACGACCACTTCGAGCGGATCCGGGCGGAGCACGCGTTCCAGTCGCTGACGGAGTCCACCAAGCCGGGAACGGCCCACCGCAGCGGCATCTATCTCACGCCCGTCACACGGAACGACGACGACGAACTGCACTTCCGTCTGCTCCGTTGCTCCACGAACCTCTCGGGGCCGACCGAGAGCTTCGGCCCGACCGACACCGACATCGTCGAGGACCTCAATCGCGAGGCCGCCGCCGTGTTCCGGAACCACGCGCCGCTGAACCACGTCCTCGCGCAGATCTACCACAACACCCAGGCCACGGCCGAGCGCAAGCAGTCCAAGGCCAGGATCTCGTCCCACGCCGACAAGACCAAGGACATGCCCGTCAACGGCATCATGGCCTTCTGCACCTTCTACGACGGGCTCGACACCTTGCAGCCCCTGCCCGGGGACGCCTTCGACCGCGGAGTGAAGGGCGTCAGCGGGATGACCAGACTCCACTTCCGTCTCAAGGAGCCGGTCGAGACCCACGGCGGGACCGCTCTCCCCACGCAGTTCAGCGTGGCCCTCCACCCCGGCTCCGTCTTCTTCGTGCCGCTCTCCACCAACCGCCTGTACACGCACGAGATCCGCCCCGCGGCCCTGGACGCCGAGCTGCTCCCCACCCGCCTGGGATACGTCGTGCGCTGTTCGAGCGCCGAAGCCGTCCACAAGGACGGCCAGACCTTCCTCAAGAGGGCGGCCGGAGAGCTCGTGAAGCTGGAGCCGCCCACACAGGACGGCATGGACGAGCTGCGCAGGCTGTACGCCGAGGAGAACAGGACCTCGTCCTTCATCGACTACGGCGACGCCTTCCTCTTCAGCATGAACACGGGAGACTACGTTGCCCCCCGAATCTAGGATCGCGGACCGGATCGCCTCGTACACCCTGCCCGTCGACGGCGACATCTTCGCGGAGCTCTCGGCCTCGGCTCGACTGGAGGGCGTGGGAAAGGGCCGGCAGGGCGCCGTGCTCACCAGGGTCGACGAATCGGGGGGCGTGCCCCTCGTACGCACCACCACGCGGTACGGCAGCCCGGCGCAGCGCTTCCGGTCGGTGCACGAACGGCTGGCGCGGCAGATCCAGGAACGAGCGGCACTGCCGGTCGGCTTCAACAACGCGCTCGTCGAGAACTACACGAACGCCTACCGAACCATGGGCGCCCATTCCGACCAGGCCCTCGACCTCGCCGACGGGTCGTTCATCGCCGTCTTCTCCTGCTACCGGAACCCGGAGGCGGGCCCGCCGAGAAGGCTCGTCTTCGAGCCGAAGGGGTCGGAAGGCGAGGGATCCGATCGCGAGACGCCCGATCGCGAGACGCCCGATCGCGACGGGTCCGACGGCGAGAGGTTCGAGATCCCTCTCACCCACAACGCATTCGTCGCGTTCTCCGTCGAGTCGAACCGGCGGCTCAGGCACCGGATCGTCCTGGACACGCCCGGAGACGCGCCGGACAACCGATGGCTCGGCGTGACGTTCCGAACGTCGAAGACCCTCGTCCGGTTCCGCGACGGACAGGCGTACCTGCCGGAAGGGCAGCGCCTCCTCCCCGCCGACGAGGAGCAGAGCCGGGAGTTCTACCGGCTGCGGCGCCGTGAGAACCGGGAGACGGACTTCGACTACCCGCGGCTGACGTACACCGTCAGCGAGAGCGATCTGCTGCCACCCCTCTGACCTCCTGTCTCATCCGTCCCTCCGGCCCGTGTCGAGCCGGGGGCCCGGCGCGTGAGGTGGTCGCGTTCGGCGAGGTTCGGCGCCTTCCGGGCGGCCTCGGCGTAGAGCTTCGCGGCGGTCACCACGTCGCCGTCGCGTTCGTGGAGCCTTCGGGCGGCCGGCGCTACTTTCGCAACATGCCCTAGGCCGGCCCGGGGCCCGTCGGTTCGCGGGGCGGGTCGTCCGGCCAGACGCGGACGGCCTCGACGAGGGCTTCCTGCACGGCGTCCTCGTCCGCCGCGAAGTCGGCTCCGCGGCGGACGAGGACTTCCCGCTTCCTCTCGCTCCTGGGCCGTGCCCGTGCCCCGCACATGGTTCCTTCGAGGTGCCTGGGTGACTTCGAAGTGCGTTCTTCCGCGTCTCCCGCCGCCCCCGCATGATTTCGGTGGTGCAGAGAGAGGGCACGGAAATCCGGCCCTCTCACGCACGTCCAGGGAATTCCGCCCGCCCACGGCCGGAATGCAGGCCGTTCCCCGGAATTATTCCCCCCGCCTACAAGGAGATAATTCTGTGTCCACACCGCAATCGATTTCCGGAAGTGACGTCGGACGTATGAGCGGGCGTGCGTGGGGTGTGCTCCTCGTGCTCTGCGGTGCGATCTTCCTCGAAGGCATCGACGTGGCCATGCTCAATGTGGCCCTGCCCGCGATCCGTGAGGACCTGGACATGTCCACGGGCATGCTCCAGTGGGTCATGAGCGCCTATGTGCTCGGCTACGGCGGGTTCATGCTGCTCGGCGGCCGGGCCGCCGACCTGTTCGGGCGCCGCAGGATGTTCGTGACCTGGCTCGTGGTCTTCCTGCTGTTCTCCGGTCTCGGCGGCCTCGCGACGGAGGGCTGGATGCTGATCGTCGCCCGGTTCGTCACCGGTGTGGCGGCCGCGTTCATGACGCCGGCGGGCCTGTCCATCATCACCACCGGCTTCGAGGAGGGCCCGCAGCGCAACAAGGCACTCCTGGTCTACTCCGGCACGGCCGCCGGCGGTTTCTCCATCGGCCTGGTCGTCGGCGGTCTGCTGGCCGCGGTGAACTGGCGCTGGGTGTTCTTCGCCCCGGTCGTCCTCACCCTCGTCATCCTCGTCGCGGCGCTCGTGCTCATCCCGAGGTCCCCGAGCCCGGACCGCCGGGGCCAGAGCGTCGACCTGGCCGGCGCGCTCAGCGTGACCGGCGCGATCCTGCTCCTCGTCTTCGGCGTCGAGCGTGCCGCGCACGCCCCCGCGGCCTGGACGGCGGCCACGATCGGGGCGGGCCTGGTCCTGTTCCTCGTGTTCGTCGCGATCGAGCGGCGGGCGGCCTCGCCGCTCGTACGCCTGGGGATCTTCCGCAGCGGCTCGCTGGTCCGCGCGAACCTGGCCGGCCTGCTCTTCGCCGCGGGCTTCTTCGGCTTCCAGTTCATCGCGGTGCTCTACCTGCAGGAACTGCGCGGCTGGTCGTCCCTGCAGACCAGCTTCGCCCTCATCGTCATCGGGGTGGACGCGATCCTCTCCCCGACCCTCACGCCCCGGCTCGTGGCCCGGTTCGGCAACGCCAAGGTGATCTTCGGCGGTCTGCTCCTCGCGGCCCTCTCGTACGCCCTGTTCCTGCCGGTCGGCGCGGACTGGACGTACGGGGCGATGTTCCCGAGCCTGATCATCCTGGGCCTGGCCTTCTCCCTCGCCTACGGGCCGCTCACGATCCTGGCCACCGACGGCGTCGCGGAGGAGGAGCAGGGCGTGGCCGGCGGCCTGCTGTACACCTCCTTCCAGTTCGGTGCCGCCCTCGGTCTGTCCTTCGTCGCGGCGGTGAACATCGGCGCGACGGACGGGACGTCCCCGGCGGCCCTCCTCGACGGCTACCGCGCCGCCCTCGTCGTACCGCTGGCCGCCGCCCTCGCCGCCGTCGTCATCAGCGCCTTCGGCCTGCGCCGCGCCGGAGCGGGCGCGGGCGACGGCGACAGCCCCTCCGTACCGACCGCCCCGGCTCCCGAGAAGAGCGCGCCCGTCGAGGCGGCGCGCTGATCCCCGCACTTTCCGCGACCACGAAAGGAAACGACATGCCCGCGGCCACCGTGGAGTCCTTCTCGGAGATCGAGGAGAAGTTCTTCGCCTACATCCAGGACATCGTCTACTGCACCATGATCACGGTGGACAGGAAATCCCGCCCCAGAGCCCGTGTGCTCCTCCCCGTCTGGGAAATGGTCGACGGAAGACCGGTCGGCTGGCTCGCGGCCTACAAGACGCCCGTCAAGGCGGCCCACCTGGCCCACAACCCGCACACGACCTACTCCTACTGGAACCCCCGCCAGAACGCCGTGTTCATCGACAGCGTCTCCACCTGGGCCACCGACCCGGAGTCCCGGCGGCACGCCTGGGACCTCTACCGCGAGGGAAGCCCCGCGGGCGTGGGCTACGACCCGATCGGCTTCTGGCGCGGCGGCCCCGAGGACCCCGGCTACCACGCGCTCCGCATCGACCCCTGGTGGGTGCAGGTGCTCCGCGGCTCGGACCTCAAGAGCCGCATCTGGACCGACGAGGACCACCGCTGACCGGCGGCAGGGACGACGGCACGGCCCCTTCCTGGGGCGGGACCGGCGCGCGAGAGCGCCCGGCCACCGACCGGCGGAAGGGGCCGCTTCCCTTTCCCGCGGAACGGGCGGTGGGCGAGCCGAACCCGAGGCAAGATCACTACGCTGTACGGGTGCTTTCCTACGACGAGTTGACTTCACCCGAGCGCGAGCTGTGGGACGCGTTCCCCGAAGGACGGCGGGTGGACCTGCGTACGGGTACGCCCGAGGAGGACCGGGTCGCCGACGGCGGCCGGTGGGGACCCGAACGGACGGTACGGGCGTCGGTGATCGCCGCCTTGCTGCTGGGCGCGAACACCGGGCCGCCGGGCGCGGTCGCGCGCCTGAGGCTCACCGGGGCGAGGATCTCCGGAACCCTGGACCTGGCCGGCGCACAGATCGACCACGCCGTGTGGCTGGAGAACTGCTGGTTCGAGGGGCCCGTGAACCTCCTCGGGGCGTCGACGCAGGCCCTGGTGTTCACGGAGAGCCGGATACCCGGCATCGAGGCCGACTCGGCCCGCGTCGAGGGCAACTTCTCCCTGCGGTACGGCGTGGTGGAGAGCGGCGCCCCCACCCCCTTCACCCGCAGGATCACCGCGCTCTCGCTCACCGACGCCCGGGTGAACGGCGGACTCCTGCTCAACGGCGCCCGGCTGAACGCACCCGACGGGTGGGCCCTGTCGGCCGGCGGACTGGCCGTGGAAGGCGGCGTCTTCTGCCGGAACGGGTTCGTCGCCCACGGCGAGGTGAGCCTGGTGGGTGCGCAGCTGCCCGGCACCCTGGTCATGCACGGCGCCCGGCTGGAAGGAACCGGCCCCCGTGGCGTGGCGCTCGCACTGGACAACGCCGTGGCCTCGTCGCTCAAGTTCTCCGAGGGTTTCACCGCGAACGGCACGGTACGGCTGAACGGCACCCGGGTCACGGACAACGTGACCTTCGACGGAGCCGTCCTGAACGGCCCGAGCACCGAAGCGGGAACGGCCCCGGCCCTCGTCGCCATGCACCTCCAGGCCGTCGACCTCGACCTCACCCTCGCCCGACGCCCGTCGGGCACCCTGGACCTGCGGGGCGCCCAGGTGTCGTACCTCCACGAGAACGAGCACACCTGGCCGGAGAGGGTCGAGCTGGACGGCTTCGTCTACGGCTCCATCAAGGCGGCCGGCGCGAACGACGAGCGCCACGAGGCCGTGGGCGACCGGCGGACCGTGGATCGTCGCCTGGCGTGGATACGCAGCAGTCCGGGCTACAACCCCCAGCCGTACGAGCAGTTGGCGGCCTGGTACCGCAAGGCCGGCCACGACGACGACGCCCGCCGCGTCCTCCTCGCCAAGCAGCGGCACCGGCGCCGCACCCTGTCCCTGGCGTCCCGCGCCTGGGGCCGTCTCCTCGACGTGACCGTCGGCTACGGCTACCGCCCCTGGCTGGCCGGCATCTGGCTCCTCGCGCTGGTCCTGCTGGGCGCGCTGTCCTTCCGTACCGACACCCCGCACCCGGTGAAACAAGGCGAAGGCGCCCCGTTCCAGCCCCTCGTCTACACCCTCGACCTCCTCATCCCCATCGGAGGTCTGGGACAGCGCATGAACTGGTACTGGACGGACAGCGGCCTCCAGTGGTTGGCCTACCTGCTGATCGCCCTCGGCTGGGTGCTGACGACCGCCGTCATCGCTGGCGTCACCCGCACCCTGCAGAGGAACTAGGACCTGTCCGGTCGATCATGGCCGGGGCCGCGGCAGCCGGCACGGCACCTCGCCGCGTTGCCGAAACGGCCCGATAGCTCCGCTATCGCGCCGCTCTGGCGCCTTGCGATGCACCGCGCCGACCGCCGCGGCCTTGCCGACCCTGATCGACCGGACAGGTCCTAGCCGGCCCCCAGGGCCCCCGCGCCCGTGCCGGCCGCCCTCACCGGCCCCCCGCATTCACCCGCCGGGGACCACGAGCCCCGACTCGTAGGCGACGATCACCAGTTGGGCGCGGTCACGGGCCGCGAGCTTCCCCATGATCCGGCTGACGTGGGTCTTGGCCGTGAGGGGGGAGAGGCCCAGCGCTTCGGCGATCTCCGTGTTGTTCAGGCCCCGGCCCACCAGCGTCAGGACCTCGCGCTCACGGTCCGAGAGCCCCTCCGGCCCACCCGAGACCGGGGCCGGGGGGAGCGCCAGGGCCCGGGCGATCAGCAGGGACGTCGGGCCGGGCGACAGCAGGGCCTCGCCGGCCGCCACCGTACGGATCGCGGCGAGGAGCTCGGCCGGTCGGATGTCCTTGACCGCGAAGCCCGACGCGCCCGCCCGCAGCGCCTCCATGACGTGCTCGTCCGTGTCGTACGTCGTCAGGACCAGCACCCGCACCCCGGCCAGGTCCTCGTCGGCGGCGATCAGCCGGGTCGCGCCGATACCGTCGAGCTCGGGCATGCGGACGTCCATCACCACCACGTCGGCCCGCGCCGAACGGGCCAGCTCCACCGCCTCCTTGCCGTTGGCCGCCTGGCCCACGACCTCCATGTCCGGAGCCGACTCGACGAGCATCGCGAACGACGCCCGTACGAGGTTCTGGTCGTCCGCGAGCAGGACCCGGATCACGCCGCCGCCTCCCTCACCGAGAGCGGCAGCCGCGCCGACACCTCGAAACCCCCGCCTTCGCGCGGGCCCGCACTCAGGGTGCCACCCACGCTCCGGGCCCGCTCCCGCATCCCGAGAATCCCGTACCCCGCCCCACCGTCCCCACCCGCGTCGCCGACGGCGGCCGGACCGCCCCGCCCGCCGGCACTTCCGTTGGTGACCCGTACCGTCAACTCGTCCTCCGCCAGGCCGACATCGACCCGAACGTCCGCTTTCCGGCCGCCCCCGTGCCGCACGGCGTTGGTCAGGGACTCCTGCACGATCCGGTACGCCGCCGCGCCGACCGCCGCGGGGACCTTCGCCGTCCCCGTCCGTACCGTGAGCTCGGCGCCCGAGGTCCTGACGAGATCGGGCAGCGAGGCCAGGTCGGGCAGCGGACCCTCCGGTGCGGCCCTCAGCACGTCCAGGGTCGTACGGACCTCCGCCCGAGCGTCCCGGCAGGTCTCGGCGATCTCGTCGAGCGCCCGGGCGAGCGCCTCCCGGTCGAGCCGGTCCGGCGTGGCGACCAGGACGTGCGCGGCGACGGACGTCTGCACGCCGATCAGGGTGATGGAGTGGGCGAGCAGGTCGTGGAGGTCCCTGGCTATCCGCAGCCGCTCCTCGACGACCTTCCCCTCCGCCTCCCGCTCGGCCCGCTCCATCACCCCGGCCACCAGCTGCCGGTAGAGCCGGATGCTCGCACCGAAGACGAGCATCGCGATCACCCAGCCCGAGACCCTGAGCAGCTCCACCATCTCGTGCGGATTCACCAGGAGTTGGACGGACAGCGTGACGGAGGTGACGGTGAGCCCCACCAGTACCGTCCGCCGTGGCCGGCCGGTGGACGCGACCGTGTACAGCGCGGTCATGGAGGCGGGTATCGGCGCCAGATGCATGTAGTCGAGCGCGTGGTACGGGGCGACGCAGGCCACCACGGCGAGGAGCACCGGCATGGGCGCCCTGCGCCGCCAGGCCAGCGGGACGTGCGCGGCGAGCAGCAGCGCCCAGCCGAGGAGGTCCGGTCGGCGGCCGTCGTCGACGGTGAGCGCGAGAACGGCCGCGACCACCGCGAAGGCCGCGGCGGCCGTCGCGTCGCAACGCACCGGATACGGTGCGGCCTGCGGGTCGCGGGTGAAGGCCGCTGCGAAGTCCATGCTGTCCATCCTCCCAGCGGGCAGGGGCCCCCGACGTCCGGGGGAGCCCCCACCCACCACTGATCAGACCCCTACGGGAAGTCGCTCGGCTTCCGAACGGGCAGCCGACGAGGGCTTCTTGGCCAGCGGACCCGGCCACCACACCTTGCGGCCGAGGAGCACGCTCGCACTGGTCACCAGATACGTACGGACCAGGAAGGTGTCGAGGAGGACACCGACCGCGATGACGAAACCGAGCTCGGCCAGCTGGACCATCGGCATGTTGACCAGGACCGCGAAGGTGGCGGCGAGCACGAGCCCCGCCGAGGCGATCACCCCGCCGGTCGTCCGCAGCGCGGAGAGGGCGGCGGGCCCCGGCTCGAGCCCGTTCAGGCACTCCTCCCGCATCCGGTGCATCAGGAAGATGCCGTAGTCGACGCCGAGGGCGACCAGGAAGACGAAGGAGAGCAGCGCCAGACCCGTATCGGTGCCCTCGAAGCCGAAGAGCCCCTCGAAGACGAGACCGCCGATGCCGAGGGCCGCACCCCAGACCGCGACGACCGCGGCGACCAGGATCAGCGGTGCGACGAGACTGCGCAGCAGCACGACGAGCACGATCAGCACCACGACGAGGACGAGCGGTACGACGATCCTCCGGTCGTCGGCACTGGTGTCGGCCATGTCGAGCTGCTCCGCGCTGGGCCCTCCGACGTACACCCCGTCACCGAGCACCGCCCGCAGCTCCCGGATCGTGGCGGTCTCGCCGGCGGACTGCGGCGCGTGCGCCGCGACGACGGAGATCTCGCTCCAGCCGCCGCCGCTGCGGCCGCGTTCGACCCGCGCGACGCCCTCGGTGTCCCGCGCACGCTCCAGCACTCCGCCGGCGGCCGCGTCCGTCGCGATGACCGTGATGGGCTGTGTGCCCAGCTGCGGGTACGCGGCGGCCAGCGTCTTCATCGCGGTGACCGACTCCGGCGTGGAGCTGAAGGAGTCCTCCTGCTTGAGGTTCCCGGGCAGGTTCAGCACACCGAGGGACAGGGCGGCCAGAGCCGCGGCACCGGCGAGGAGGACCGGCAGGGGGCGCCGCCCGGCGGAGGACCCCATGGCGGCGAACAGGGACCGGCGCGCGGCCTTCGGCTCGCTCCCGTACGCGGGGATCAGCGGCCAGAACACCCGCCGCCCGAGCACGACGAGCAGCGCGGGCAGCAGCGTCAGCATCGCGACGAGCGCGCACAGCACACCGACGGCGGCCGTGGGCCCCATGCCCCGGCTGCTGTTCATGTCGGCGGCCAGCAGGCAGAGCATGCCGAGCGCCACGGTCCCCGAGGACGCGAGGACGGCCGGCCCGCAGCCGCGCAGGGCGGCCACCATGGCGTCGTACGGGCGAGGCACCCGGCGCAGCTCCTCCCGGTACCGCGAGACCAGCAGCAGCGCGTAGTCGGTGCCCGCGCCGAAGACGAGGATCGTCATCACGCCGGTGCTCTGACCGGAGACGCTGATGTCGAAGCCCTGGTGCAGGGCGTAGGTGACGGCCATCGAAAGGAAGTCCGCGACCCCGGCCACGACCAGCGGCACCAGCCAGAGGAACGGACTGCGGTAGATGACGATCAGGAGGACCGCGACGACGGCGACGGTCGTGTAGAGCAGCGGCCCGTCGAGCGATCCGTACACCTCGCTCGCGTCCGTGGCCAGGGCGCCGGGGCCGCCGACCTCACCGCTCACCTTCTCGCGGACGTCGTGCACGAAGGCGTCCCTGGCCACCTCGTCGGTGCCGGGCTCCGTGCTCGACACCGGGTACAGGAGCGTCGTCCCGTCCTGGGACGGGACCGGCTGCGGGACCGAGGAGAGCCGGTGCCCGGCGGCGACCTCGGCGACCTCCCGGGCGGCGGTCGCCCGGTCGGCGGCGGTCAGCCCGCCGTCGCGGTGGTAGACGAGGACGAGGTCGGTGGAGTCCCCGCCGGGCATCTGCTCGGTGATCTTCGCGACCTGGGTCGAGTCGGCACTCGCGGGCAGGTAGTCGACGGCCCGGTCCTTCTGTACGTCACCGAGCTTGCCGGCGAAGGGTGCGGCGAGCGCCATCACGATCACCCACAGCGCCAGCACCCCCCAGCCGACGATCCTCTTGCGCCCTTCCATCGGGTCTCCCTCCACGATTCCTCAGCAGGTCGATCCCAGACTCCCGCTGCGGGAAGGGCGATTCATCGCACCGAAGGCCGAGGTGAGGGCTACTGCCGGGGGCGGCACGGGCCCGCGGCTACTCCCCGGGGAGTACGGTCGGTACGACCGTCCGTTCGCCCTCGGAGGACCGGGCCGTCAGGCCTTGCGGGCGAGGAGGTGGACCTCCTTGAACTGCCGCCGGTCCGTGGGCAGAGGCTCGCGGACCATCCGGGCCACCTCGGGCAGTCCGGTTTCGCGCAGCAGCGCGGAGAGGTGATCCGGCCACCACCGGTAGGCCGGTGCGACGGCGTGGTCGAAGACCTGCGTCGGACGGGACGGGTCGTCGCTCGCCGAGAAGCCGATGAGAAGGTGACCGCCGGCTGCCAGTACGCGATGGAACTCCGTGAGCACGAAGGGGAGTTCCTGCGGCGGAGTGTGGATGACGGACCAGCGCGACAGGACGCCGGACAGCGCGCCGTCCGCGATCCCCAGCGCCTCCATCGAGCCCACCTCGAACCGCAGCTCCGGAGAGGCCTCGCGAGCCAGCTCGATCATCGCGGGAGACGCGTCGACACCGAACGCGGCAAGCCCGAGCCCGGACAGGTAGGAGGTGACGTGTCCGGGCCCGCACCCCAGGTCCGCGACCTGACCGCCCCCACCCGCATGCACGGACTCCGCGAACACGCCCAGGGCCGCGCGGTCGAGCGGACTGTCACGCAGGGAGTCGCGGAACAGCTGAGCGTAGGTGGAGGCGGCGGCGTCGTAGGCGTCGCGGGTGGCGGAGAGCGCATCGTGTTCGATCACGCTCGCGAGCGTAGCTCCCCCGGCCCACGGGCCCGCTTGTGCTTCCGCCTCCCTTGGCGTTGGCTTTCCGAAACCGAAGCAGCGACGGAGGAAGGGCAGGCATTGGTGGACGAGGCATTGTTCGTGAGGTTCCAGGCCACGGTCCGGGGCCCGCGGGGGAACTTCCCCGGCATCTTCGCGTTGGCGAACGGCCTTGCCCGTGAGGGCCGGCTCTCCGAGCAGGAGTACGCGTTCTGGCGTACGAACAACGACTGGTACGACACCCACTACCCGGACCCGTCGAGCACGGACCCGCACGTCTACGACCACGAGCTGCACCCGGGTGCGGCCGCCTGGTTCAAGACCACGGCGGCGCACCTCATCGACCGGGTGGCCGGGTACCTGGACCTCCTGGCCGCGCACGGGGTCGAGTGCGAGCGGATCGAGTCCTCGGCCCCGGGACGGATCATCTACGAGGACGACGTACAGGTGGTGGTCGTGCCCTGAGGTCCCCGCTCACGCCCGGGCTGACGGGGACCGGACGCGGCGGGGTCCCTCAGGGCCTGCCGCTCGGATCATGCCGGGCGGCCCCGACCGGCTCATTCCGCGATCGGCACACATTCGTCGAGAAGCCCGACGATGTCGCGCCAGGCCCGGGCGGCGTGGCGCGGATGGTAGCCGACACCGGGCCGCACTTCATGGTCGACGGGCGGGTGGTGGAAGGCGTGCAGGGCGCCGCCGTAGACCACGAGGCGCCAGTCGACCCCCGCGGCCTGCATCTCGGCGGCGAACGCGTCCCGTTGCGCGGGCGGCATGATCGGGTCCTCCGACCCGACCCCGGCCCACACGGGGCAGCGGATCCGAGCCGCCTCGCCCGGGCGGCCCGTGGTGAGCGCGTTGACCGTCCCGATCACCCGCAGGTCGACACCAGCACGCCCGAGCTCCAGCGCGATCGCGCCCCCGGTGCCGTAGCCGACGGCGGCGATGCGCTCGGGATCGGTACGCGGTTCGGCGCGCAGCACGTCGAGTGCCGCGTTGCCGATGTCCCGCATCCGGTCTGGATCGGCCAGCAGCGGGGTCGTGTGCGCCAGCATCTCCTGCGGGTCGCTGAACCACCGCCCGCCGTTGATGTCGAAGGCGAACGCCACGTACCCCAGTCCGGCGAGGGCGTCGGCCCGGCGGCGCTGGACGTCGTTGAGGCCCGGCCCTTCGGGCCCGATCAGGACAGCGGGCCGGCGACCGGAGCCGGACGGAAGCGCGAGATGGCCTTTCATCGTCCGGCCGTCGGCCGGATAGGTGACCGCGTGTGTGGTGACCGAGTGTGTGGTGACCGTCGTCATGAGACCGAAGGTAAGGGTCGACGGGGTCGGCCGGGCCGGACTTCACCGTCGGCGGAATCGCCCGGTGATCGTCAATCGGATGTCACGCCCCCGCCTGTCCGGTCATCATGACCTTTTGACGGTTCATCAGGACGAAAGGTTGTCGGACGTGCTGATCTACGCTTTCCGTGACGCCCGCGGGGTGTGGCACGGAGACCCGGACACTGCGATCCACGGCAGCGCGCCGAGGCGCGGAGTGCTCTCCCTTCCCCCCACCCTCCCGGGCCAGGACCCCGGTGCCTTCGACGGTCAGCGGATCGAGGTCCTCTACGCGGGATGCGACGAGGAAGCCAGTGAGGCGACGTACGAGCTCGACAGCGGGGAGACGCTGCTCGCCACCTGGCACGTGCACGAGTTGCTCTCCCCGGCCTACCGCGATGCGCCCGCGTCCCCCATGGCGGAGCACGGCACGACGACCGTGAGGCTGGAGGTCGGCGGCCCGCACCACCGCTACCACCTGCACGCCGAACTCGTGGCCGACGGACGTGTCGCGATCAACGTCGTCGTCAGCTCTCCTGACGGCGTCGTGACCGGTGAACTCGCCGGTGAGGTGGACGCCCGGGATCTCGGGGAGATCAGCCGCCACCTCGCCTCGGTCGCGAGGACCGCGTCGTTCTCCGCGCCTTCCGCGTCCGCGCCCTTGGCGTCCGCGTCCTCTCCGTCCTCCTCGTCTTCCTCGTCCTCCGCGTCTTCCTCGGCCGCCTCGTCCACCGCTCCTCCGGCCGAGGCCAGGGCGAAGCACCGCGGCCAGGCGTGGACCCCGGAGGCCGTCGCGCTTCTTCAGGAGCTGCACCGGGCGGGCAAGGCCCCGGAGCAGATCGCCGAGGAACTCGGGCGCACCGAGAACTCCATCCGCTGGAAGCTCCACGGCCTCGGACTCGCGCCCCGTCCCGGCGATCTCGTCCCCGCCGCGCGCACCCCTGCCGAACGGGAGGAGCCCAAGGCGTACACGGTGGAGGAGAAGCGGCGGCTGTACCCGAACGCGTACAAGCCGTGGGAGCCGGCCGACGAACTGCTGCTCGCCGAACGCTGCGCCCAAGGCGTCTCGTTGCACGACCTGTCGCAGGAGTTCGGCCGCAACGAGGGAGCCATCGCCTCACGGCTCCTGAAGATCGAGGCACAGGGCCCGGCCTTCGAGGAAGCGTGGGAGTACGGCGGATAGCACGCCTCCCTGAAAGGATTGCGCCGAATATCTCTTGTCGTACGGGGGAGTTGGCATGACGGAGGCCGCGGGGCGGCTGGTCGGTGGGCGCTACCGGCTCGTCGAGGCGATCGGGCGCGGGGGCATGGGGCGCGTGTGGCGGGCCCATGACGAGGTCCTCGACCGCGACGTGGCGGTCAAGGAGGTGCTCTTCGAGGCCGTACCACCGGAACTGCGGGGCGAGTTGATCGCCCGTACCGAGCGCGAGGCGCGGACCGCCGCGCGGCTGCGCCATCCCGGCATCGTGACCGTGCACGACGTGACGGAGTACGAGGGCGCGCCCTGGATCGTGATGGAGTTCGTGTCGGGTCCCTCGCTGGCGGGGCTGCTCGCCCGCGAGGGGCGGCTGTCGTGGGAGCGTACGGCCGCGATCGCCGCCACGCTGGCCGACGCTCTCGGGCACGCCCACGCCGCCGGGGTCGTCCACCGGGATCTGAAACCGGACAACGTGCTCCTCGCCGGGGACCGGCCCGTCATCACGGACTTCGGCATCGCCCGGGTCATGGACTCCACGCAGCAGCTCACCCGGACGAACACCGTCATCGGCACCCCGCAGTTCATGCCGCCGGAACAGCTGGAGGGTGCCGACGTCGACGCCGCCGCGGACATGTGGGCGCTGGGCGCGACCCTGTACGCGATGGTGGAGGGAAGGCCGCCGTTCGACGGCCCGTCGCTGACGGCCGTCATCGTGGCGGTCCTGACCCGGCCGCTGCCACGGGCCGCGAACGCGGGGCCGCTGGCCGAGCTCCTGTCGGCGCTGCTGTCGAAGTCGCCGCAGGAGCGGCCTGACGCGGCGGCGACGGCGGAGTTGCTGGCGAGGCTCCGTGGGACGCCGTCGGGGCCCGTGGGGAAGACGGGGCCGACGATGCCGACGGGGCCGGCCGGATCGGTGGGGCCTTCGGGGGCGCTGTCTGCGCCACCGGTCCCGACCGTGGTGGACCGGCCCGCGGCGGTCCCGACCGCGTCGGACGAGCCGCTGCACTCCCTCCCCACGGTGTCCGCGCCACCGGCGGCGCCCGCGCCGGCCCCGGCTGAGAGCCCGGCATCGAGCCCTGCCCGCGGCGGTGGCGACGGCCGCCCGAGCCGCCGCAAGCTGCTGATCGGCGGGCTCGCGGCCGCCCTCGGCGTCGGCGGGGCCTCGTTCGCGGCCGTCGAACTCGTCTCCCGGTCCGGCAAGGGCGACGCGGGGGACGAGGGGAAGGACGCGGGGAAGGCCGGCGACGGACCGTTCGAGAGCACCCCCTTCCTGTCCCTGCGCGGACCGGAAGAGGACATCTCGTGCTTGGAGTTCAGCCCCGACGGCAGGACGGTCGCCGCGGGGACGCCCGACAGCACCGTCTTCCTCTGGACCAGCGCGGACTTCGCCACCGAACCCGTGGCCGACACGCTCGAGACGAAGAAGTACAACTCCCTCGCCGTCGCCTTCAGCCCCGACGGCAGGACCCTGGCGTCCGCCGGCAACGACCGCACCATCCGACTGTGGGACACGACCACGCACCAGGTGCGTGGGACGCTCACGGTCCCCGCGGCGCCGCTCGTTCGCGGTTCCGACTCCGTCTACGTGTCGGTCCTCGCGTTCAGCCGCGACGGGACCCGGCTCGCGGCGGCGGGCGGTGCCACGAGCACGGTGTGGCTCTGGGACGTCCGCGCGCGCAAGCTCGTCGCCGCCCTCGAAGGGATCGGGGCCGGGGTGTCGGCGCTCGCGTTCTCACCGGACGGCAAGCGCCTCGTCGCCGGGACGTTCGACGAAGGCGTGATGCTCTCGGACCTGGCGGCGCCGGGCCGGCGCCCGGTCGTCCTGCGTGACGCGCCGGAGGACCGGGACGGGTGGATGCTGGGGGTGGCGTTCAGCCGTGACGGCACGAAGGTCTACGGCCTCTCCGAGGACCTCGAACAGTGGGACGTCGCCACGCGCCGGCGTACCGCCTTCACGGGCTTCAACCTCTCCGCGAGGGGTGTCGCCTTCAGCACGGACGGGAGGACGGCGGTCACGGCCGGTTCCAGCCTCCAGGTGTGGGACCCCGCCACCCGCACGGAGCGGCAACTGGTGACGGAGACGGCCAGGGCCGAGACGGTGGCCCTCAGCCCCGACGGACGGACGATCGCCATAGGGCGTGAACGGGGTGTCGATCTCTACCGCCGGTCCTGACCCCGACCCCACCAGACCCGGGGTTCCCTCGGGGGCCGCCGGTCCGGTGGCTGTCCTGGACACCGGACCGGCGGAAGGCTCAGGCCGTCGTTCCGACACCCTCCGGGACGCGCAGCGGTGCCGCGGTGGCCGCGACGACCTGCTCGACGGTGACGCCGGGCGCGAGTTCGGCCAGGACGAACCCCTCGGCGGTGACGTCGACGACGGCGAGGTCGGTGATGACGCGCTGCACCACGCCCCGGCCGGTCAGGGGCAGGTCGCACGTGCCGACGAGCTTGGGGCTGCCGTCCTTGGCGGTGTGCTCCATGAGCACGACGACCCGTCCGGCGCCGTGCACGAGGTCCATCGCGCCGCCCATGCCCTTCACCATCTTGCCGGGGATCATCCAGTTGGCGAGGTCGCCCGAGGCCGAGACCTGCATGGCGCCGAGGACCGCCGTGTCGATGTGACCGCCGCGGATCATCCCGAAGGAGAGCGCCGAGTCGAAGAACGCGGCACCGGGGAGCGTCGTGACCGTCTCCTTCCCGGCGTTGACGAGGTCGGCGTCGAGCTCGTCCTCGGTGGGGTACGGGCCGACGCCGAGGATGCCGTTCTCGGACTGGAGCACCACCTCGACGCCCGGCGGGAGGTGGTTGGGGACGAGCGTCGGGAGTCCGATGCCGAGGTTCACGTAGCTGCCGTCGGTCAGCTCCAGGGCGGCGCGGGCCGCCATCTGCTCACGGGTGAGGGCCATCAGGCGTCACCTTCCTGTCGTACGGTCCGGCGCTCGATGCGCCGTTCGGCTGCGGGGTCGCCGGGCGCGACCCGGACCACGCGCTGGACGAACACACCGGGGAGGTGGACCTCGTCGGGGTCGAGCTCGCCCGGTTCGACGAGGTGGTCGACCTCGGCGACGGTGATGCGTCCGGCCATGGCGGCCAGCGGGTTGAAGTTGCGGGCGGAGGAGCGGAAGACGAGGTTGCCGTGCCGGTCCCCGATGGTCGCCCGGACCAGCGCGAAGTCGGCGGTGATGCCTTCCTCCAGCAGGTACGGCCGCCCGCCGAACTCCCGGGTCTCCTTCGGCGGCGAGGCCACGGCGACCGAGCCGTCGGCGGCGTGGCGCCAGGGCAGTCCGCCCTCCCCGACCTGGGTGCCGGTGCCCGCGGGGGTGTAGAAGGCGGGGATCCCGGCGCCGCCGGCCCGCAGACGCTCCGCCAGCGTGCCCTGCGGGACGAGTTCGACCTCCAGCTCCCCGCTGAGGTACTGGCGGGCGAACTCCTTGTTCTCGCCGACGTACGAGCTGGTCATCCGGGCGATCTGGCCGGCGGCGAGCAGGAGGCCGAGCCCCCAGTCGTCCACGCCGCAGTTGTTCGAGACGACCCGGAGGCCGTTTGTTCCGCGGTGCCACAGCGCGTCGATCAGCGTCCCCGGGATCCCGCACAGCCCGAAGCCGCCCACGGCGAGCGAGGCCCCGTCGGAGATGTCGGCCACCGCCTCCGCCGCGCTCGCGACCGTCTTGTCCAGACCCATGAGGATCCCTTCCTTCGGGCAGCCGGCTGACCTCGCAGGTCAGAGCCGGTGCCGGTACCAGCGACGAGCACGGAGCCTAGGCACCGGCCGGCGGGCGCAACCATGGCTGCCGTCTACACACCAACCCCGTCTGATGTGTGGGTGACCGCTGTGCGCGGGCGGAGCACGCAGGCACATTCCGGCCATCCGGTGCGGGTGGTGCCGAGGCCCACCAACCGGCAGCGGATGGTGGGTCGCACAGCCATGTCTGACGGCGTATCGGCCGCATAGCCTCCCGCGAGACCGACTCCAACGAGACCGACTCCAACGAGACCGACTCCACGA